>CAZUPD010000040.1:0-30810 GCA_964621785.1 uncultured Nannocystaceae bacterium | reverse complement strand
CGACAAAACCTGCTCCTGTAAGAGTTTGTACAAACTCTTCTTCCGACAAGAGAGCAAAACCACAGTCCTTTGCGTACGCATGAAACGATGGAGATGGAGTCCCCACAAAGTAATCGACCAGCACACTCACTCGTTCTGGCGCGAGATGAGGGAGAATCCGCCGAAAAAGCGAGACCTTGTCCGGGAAGTAGCACACTGCTTGGCAGGTCCAGAAGGCATCGTAGGTGCCTTCCAGAGGTAGATCCCGAAAGTCAGCCTGGACAAAGTCTAGCCCCAAGTGCGTAGCAGAGGTCTCGTTTGCCAGAGCGATACAATCTGCGGAGCCGTCCAGTCCAGTTCCTCCTACACCGTACTGCTCGGCCATGAAGCGCAGTGCTCCACCCGTACCACACCCCAGATCAAGGACGCGATCGCCTGTCTGGAGGGACATGCGTGAGACCGCTCGTCGCAACAACTTCGTCCCTCCCGTGGACTGAAAGCCCTCACCATACATCTCTTCCGAGAGTTTTAGGCGTTGGCGTTGGTAACGGTCGGTCAGATCCGCGTGTGCAGGTCCCATTGTCATGCTTCTTCTCTTTCAGCGTTCTTCGCCACCCAATATCGCACGAGCGTCCGTTTCAGCGGCATGTTTGGTTGGGCTTCATCGATGGAGACGGCATCCGGTGCATCAACAAACGGTGTACGTCCATGCAATACTTGGCAGTCTCGGGTGATGAGAATCTGCCCCGGCGTCAGGGTGAAGCGAATTTGGAGCGTGCTGAGTTGCAGCACAGCGTCGAGTAGGTCCAGCGCACGAACCTGGGCATGTGTGAGGGGGGTCCGTGCCTTCTGGTGTGCAGACTCCAGATAGGGTCGCAGGTACCGAAACTGGCATTCGCCACGATCGCTGTAGGTGATCACAGGAGCCACATAGAGATCGTCCTTGATACCTCGGTACTCCCAGACAAAGTCCCCGCGAAGAACGTTGAGAGCATCCGGATATTTCGTCTGCAAAACGTCATGCACATCGCGGGCGTCGACCAAGATGGTTTCTCCGCCGGCATACGATCCCGCGATACAACCAAACACAAGGTAGTCCCATATCCTGGGTTGATTGACGTTATCGGTGTGGATCGAGCCCCCCTCATGGGTTTGATGATAACGGGCTCCATCCGCCATTTTTCGGGTTTCATCACGGTCCCAGACGTAGATACCTCGGGTGCCTTGGCTGTCCTGCGGCAGGACATCGCCCAATCGCCCCGCGATGATAGCGATTGCCGACGGGATTGTATGAACCGGCCAATCGTCGCCTAGTTCCAGCACGCAAAACCGGCGCCCCCGCTCGACTTCATGACGGACAGTTTCCAAGTCACTCGCCAGATGGCGCAGAGCGGCCGGATGCGCGACCGTGGAAAGCGAGCACTCCCGAAGCTCTGCGACCGACTTGGAGGAAAGCCGAAGATGTGGCACGTGACCGGTGGAACAGATTGTCATTGAGTGACGCCAGCGAGAACGGGCTAGAGAACTCTCTAACACATAGTGCCCGCACAGATCCACTGGCAGCTCACCATCAAGCTGCTTGCACTTGCGATCGGGAGCTACGCAAGGTCCGAGCTACCGTGGAAGCTCAAACTTCTCCGAGTCGATCAGCTTGTTGAGCTTGCGATACTCGCGGCGAGCGGCCTCGAGGACGTGTATCATGCCAATCCGACAGCCCTCTTCTGCGGCTGCATAGGCGGCTGCAAGTGCAATGTTTCGGATGTGGCCCCCGCTGAGCTCAAACCTCTCTGCCAGGACCTCGGGGTCGACCGAAGGTTCGACCGGAGCCTCTGCGGGCCAGATTCCTGACCAGATTTTCACCCGGCTATTGCGATCAGGCAGCGGAAACTCGACAATGACCTGCAGCCGGCGCAGGAACGCTTGGTCCATGTTACGGCGTAGGTTGGTCGCCAGAATCATCAGACCTGGGAATGCTTCAATCCGCTGCAATAAATACCCCACTTCGATATTCGCGTAGCGGTCGTCGGCGGCCTGGATATCACCTCGTTTGCCAAACAACGCATCTGCCTCATCGAACAGTAGCGCAGCATCGGCTGCCTCGGCTTCGGAGAACACCTTCTCCAAGTGCTTTTCGGTCTCACCGATATACTTGCTGACAACCTGGGACAGGTCGATCCGGTACAGATCTTGGGAGACCTCGCGGGCAACAACTGCGGCCCCCATCGTCTTTCCCGTGCCGGGGGGGCCAAAAAACAGTGCAGATACACCATGACTCCCAGACATTTTGCGGCCAAAGCCCCACTGCTCGAGCACGGTGCCCTTTTGCCGTTGTCGACGCACAATCTCGTGAAGTTGGGCGCGCTGCGTTGGCGGCAACATCAACTCATCCCAACTGTGTGGCGTGCTGACAGCCTGTGCGAGTTGACCGAGGCGCGGGGTCGCGTGGCGTCGAGCCGCCGCCAAGACGTCGTGCTCGTCGGGAGCCTCTGCGCCGCGGGTACGTGCACGTAGCCAGGCGGTGGCAGAAGCAGCGTGAATTTTCCCAGGCGTAAACCGAAACACGTTGGTCGCCGCTTCGTGGGCCGAGTCCGGCACCGCGTCCCCGAGCTCGCGCTTCCAAAGTGCAGCTCGTTGTTCACGTCCGGGGGCAGTCAGGTGGATTTCTTCGTAGGTCGGCAGGCCGCGTGAATCATGCTCACTCTCGTGGATCGCAACGCGACCTGTCCAAAATGCGAGTCCACGCCATTGATGGTACATCGACATGATCCGCGCGCGACGTGTCGCCAAATCGTTGCCTTCAAAACCATCGATCTCTGTCCAACAAATGGCACTCCCGTCGAGTCGCTGGCTCCGGTCGAGAACCTCCAACAGTTGTTTAAACTCGATTTCCGGCAACAGGCGCGCACGTTGGCCGTCAACGATCACCAGTGGCTGCCCACGCACCCCGCAAAGGGCACGAGCAAAGCTCTTGCGCCCACTCCCGGTTGTCCCCCGAAGGTAGAATAACCCCCCCTGCTCTCCCCTACTGAGGTGGGTGATGCGTTCGCGTTGCTCGTCGTCGAGCAGGAGCTGGTCGACGAGCTCGGGGTTCGGACGCTCGGTCTGAACGCAGTCAAAGCTCGCCACCGAGACCATCCGCCCGCTGAGCCATGACATGATCCCCTGCCCCAACGAAATTTCGTGGCGTAAGAACCCTTGTTGCTTTCCTGTTGCTTGTACATCGATTAGACGAAAGCGTGCCAGCGGCCCCGACTGCAATCGCTCGATCCCATCCATTCGTTGAGGCAACCCGGGAGCAAAGAGATCGAGGGTGAGTTGCACACTTGGGCGGCGTCGCGTCAGATCGTCATGTAACCAGCCAAACACACGTTCGTATCGCAGGTCGAGTGCCGAAGCGGTCGCCATCAGCAACACACTGTGATCGAAGAGCGAAAGATCGAATTGCCGGGCCAACGCCACCAACCGCGGCATATAGCCCCGATCGAGTGTCAGTTGGAGGCGTTGCTCAACGGCCATTCGATGCTTCTGCAACAATTCGGAAATATGTTCGAGTTGATCGGATTCGGGGTCCTCACGGCCCACTTGCCACAGAGGCTCACAGGGCACCCGACCGAGCAATTGGGTGAATTCCTCATCGTTGACATACAGGCCACGTTGCCCCGGATCTCCACCGGTGAGCTGACGTGTCCGCACCGCAAACCGAAACAGCAACAGGTCGAGCTCGACCAGTTGATCATGCAAAAATTCGAGGTCACTCGAAAATGGCTGTACCTGAACTTCCGTGGTGTCGTCACTCACAAGCTATCTCCCTGCCGCGAGAAAGTGGAACCGGCGTTGTTTCCCGTCACCGTCATTATCGCCCGTCTTGACATAGGCCCAGCGTTTGTCGACCGCCACAATCACAGCATTGTCGCGGGTATCACCGCCGTTTTTCGAGGTATTGTTATCCGGGTATTGGATTTGGGCGACGACTGAAGGAACCACTGAGAATGCAGGGGAGAAGTTCACTTTCCACTTGTTCCCCTCGCGCTCGACGGTAAATCCCGATCCGGACTCAATGTTTCCATCACCCTTGACAGTGCCGCGAATCAAGCGAAGGCCGGTTTCTGCCAAACCCGAGATTATCGGCTTGCCTCCAGCATACATATTCGTAGACGCGTAGACCTTCCCATTCAATCGCAGCTCCGACCAATCGCCAGAGAAATTGAGATGGAACTTGTCCTTGCCGTCCACGAGCGCACGGGCTGGCTCACCGCGACGGCCCTTGTGCCCGATTTTGAAGTCGAAACAGCGAATCGTCGCGGCGGCCTGATCCGTCATCGAAAGTGCGCCATTGATATGTACGCTTCCCGTATGGACAGTCACAAAATCGTTGCTGTTGAGGTCTCCATGTCGAAACGAAAGCCCTTCCCCACTCGCTTCGATACCGTGCCAAAACCGGTACCCGTGGTGGAACCGGATGTTGGCCCGCACCTCGGGCACCCGCTTCTTACTCGAATCATCCTGGGCGAGGTCGAGAAAGGAAATCGCCCCCCCGGTGGATTCAGACCCCGAACGAACCAGGCGAACAGGGAGTTGATTGAAGAATTGTTTCCCAAAAATTGTACCTACAACCGTGAGCGCAGGCGCTTGAGCGTCTTTTTCAAGTTTCGCGGTCGAACCCGCCAGTGAGCCAGCAACCAGCTTGGCCGTCGTTTCGAGTGCTCCGGTGACCTTGAGGTCGCCTGTCGACAGTGAAATGGAATTCTTGTTGTCGCCGCTGCGGAGGCGAAATCCACTCGAGCCAGCTTCGAGCCGCACATCGTAACGGTGTTGGTGGTGAAAACGGATTTGTGACTGGACTTCGGGGACCCTCTTTTTCTTTTGATCGCTCTGTTGCAGATCGAGGAAGAGCTTCGTTCCCCCCGCGTTCGACACGGGGCGAACAAGTGCGAAGTGCTCGGAGTCCGCGACAACCGAGGTCAAAAACGCTTTGGTACGATTGAGATTGAGGTCGTCGGTATCGACCGCGAGGTACCCTTTTCGATGCGTGGTCAACCCGCCGAGTTGTAGCTGTGGCCACCCGGCTCCGGGATTCACAACAAGTGCTTGTTTTGCATCGAGCAGAGCACTCGCCGGCCCGCCGCGCTGACTCGAGTGACCGAGCAATAACGACTTCGCACGTACCATTGCAACGGGCGTGTCACGTACATCCAAGCGGTTGAGCGTCCCGGAGTAATCCGAATCACCTTCGAGGGAAACCAGTTCGAGGGCCGTCAGTTGAAACCACGACGGAGCGATCTGGACATACTCGCGGTTGTAGCGATCTTCGACAGCAGTCTTGACGGCGAGGTCGACCCCCGCGACCGTGGTGCCCTGTTTTCCCCCGATCACATGTAATTGCATCTCATGGGTCGCCCGCCACACATAGCTACGGCCCCCCATCAGCCATAGCACAATGTATCCCCCATCGTGGTCGAGGAACTGCGTGGACGCGACAAACCGTTTCGATTGGTGGATATCAACCGAGAGTGACGAGAGTGCCTTGTGGACCCCTGAATGACCCCGACAACGCAAGACAAGTGAACCACTTGCCTGTCCGTCTGTATGGCTGTTTGAACGTACAACTTCGAGGTCGAACATGCCGGAGGCCCACCCCGTGTTCTTAAACACGACGGGATAAAACGTATTGACACCACCCTCGACCTTGAAACCATGACTGCGAATATGAGCGTCGTCAAGGCGCGTGAGTCCATTGACGTCGAGCCTTGCTTCCGGAATTGCCACCCGGATCCCCAGTGCGTCACCGACCGAAACAGATCCGTTCACTGAGAGCATATTCGGTTGTACGGGTGCCAGTGCCCGCACATACAATTCACCGGATGTTCCGGGGAATCGCAGCCCGGAGTACACACGAGCAGGATCGTTCTCGGTGAATATACAATTCCCATCCTCAGCGATCGTAACATTCCCAAGGCAAACCGCATGTTGTGACGGTGCTGTACTCCCTTGCGAATGAAATTCGATACGGGCTTGTTCACGGACACGGGTGGCCCCACGTGCGCCCTGCTCGTTGGCCGACCCGCCCATCACCCGCTCTTCGGTCTCGTGGTAGACAATCGAGATGGAGGCCACACGTCCCCGCCACGGCTGCGGGATTTCGATGTCCTCGAGTGAATCGGCGATTGAGATCTGGCGCCCGACCGCATCGACGGCGGTTCCAGGGCCAACAATCAAGTAACCGGGACGCGCGCTCGATAGTTCCAAGCCACGGACAATTCCCGAAATCGAGAGATGATCGAGTGCACGTCGGATTCGATCCACACGGTGCCGCTGTTGGTCGATAAAATCCTGGACGCTGAGGAACATCCCGTCAAAGAAATTGACGCGATGTTCGATCTCCGCCTCTGGGTAGACTCTGTAGTCTGTGGTATCGCGCGACATATCTCCGACTCCTGTACCTACGTGCTAATGGCGATAAAGTGGAAACGTCGCCAACTATGGTCTCCGCCACCATCACCTGTTTTGATATAGGCCCAAGCTTTATTGACAGCGACGACAACGGCATTATCACGCGTGTTTCCACCATCTTTCGAAGTATTGTTGTCGGGGTGTTGCTGGGTCGCAATCACTGTCGGCGTCGAGCCAAAATCTGGGTTGAACGAGATTTTCCACTTATTGCCCTCTTTGCCAACCGAGAACCCAGAGCCCGCGATACGTTTCCCAGAGGCATCCACGGTTCCGCGAATGACCCGTAAGCCCGTCTCGGCGAGGCCTGCGACGGCAGGTTTCCCGCCGATGTAGGTCTCCTTGGGGGCATAGACCTTACCTCCGAGGTGGAGTTGACTCCAATCTCCGTTGTAGTTGACGTGGAGTTGGGTCGTGTTTCCACTTTTGATGTCGACGAGTGCACGCCCAGGGGAACCGCGGCGGTCTTTATGTCCCATCTTAAAATCGGCGCAACGAAGGACCGTCGCCCCGTGATCGGCTGTCGAGATCGACCCATTGACGTTGAGGTTCCCCGTATACACAGATCTCCACTGTGAATCTTGGTTGAGGTCACCACTGAGAAAGTAAAAGCCGCCGGATCGAGCCTCAATTCGATGGGAGTAGCGGTGCGCGTGTGTAAATCGAATGGATGGTTGTGTCTCCGGAACCTTCTTCTTGTTGGTGTCGTCTTGGTGCAACTCGAGGAACAGGACCCGCCCCCCGTTTTTCTCCGAGTTCACCCGCCGCAGCCGTAGGTGCTCGGATGAGCTCGTCAGTTCGAGGCGTGTGGCGGAAATCGTTCCTTGTACATTCAAATTAGCTGACGCCGTGACATTCTTTGAAAACGTGGATGTACCTTTAACTTCTAGATTCCCCGTAACGGTCGTGTTTCCAGTGACCTCTGCACTTCCAGTCACCTTGAGGTTGCCGGAGAACAGGGGGACATATTTCTCATTGCCGAGGTCGCCATCGCGTAGATGGAACCCACCCGAGTTCGCCTCGATTCGATGCCAATAACGGTACTCATGGTGAAACCGAATACAGGTGCTCACCTCGGGGACGGTCTTCTTGTTTGTATCCTCTTGGCGCAACTCGAGGAACAGGCGACGTCCACCCTTGCCACTTTGTGGTCGCGCGAGTAGTGCATGGTTCTGGTCAGCCGAGATCGTTGTGAGTGCAGAGTCGGCAATACTCGTGTCAATATTTCCGGCGTTGATATGAAGCCGACCCTTGACATGTGTATACTGCCCTTCAATTCGTGTTTGTGACCACTCATTGCCTGCATTAACCACAAGTACGGATTTCTGGTCGACGAGTGCTTTCCCTGGCGTGCCCCGCTGACTCGAGTGCCCCAAGAGGAACTCCTTGCTGCGAACAATTGCCTGGTCTGTTTCTCGAGTATCGAGTTTGTTAAGGAAACCTGTGTAGTTAATATCCCCCTCGACGGTAAGCGGGCCGTACACAGTCGGTCGGTAGACCGGTGTTGTCGAGATCAGGCGGTCGCGGTTGAGTGATCCATCGACTTGAGTCAGGGGCTTGAGGACGACATTTGCGTACTTCTTCTGTTTCGCCTGGTGATTGATAAGTTTCGATTCGTGGTTGGTACGCCAGTGATAGGTCCGTTCACCTCGCAACCACGCGATAAAAAAGCGACTGTTTGGGAGCAGACGGATTCGGGCGATGAACCGGTGCGACTGGTGGAGCTCTGTATGTGCAAACTCCGACCCATGGCCCGCAGAAGCGTGGCAGGTAAACCTCGCCAACAACGAGCCTGCCCCCTCCGCATCCATATTTTTGTCTGGACGACTGATCTCGAGAATCATCGCGCCCGAGGCCCAACCGAGGTCCTCAAAAACGACCGGATAGAACTGGGTGGCATCACCAGCGACCTTGAACGTTTTGTGGCGAACATGAAGGTGCTCAAATTTTGCCAACCCACGCACGTCGAGGGCCGTTTCTGGTGACTGTGTACCGATTCCGAGGGATTTCTCGATACTCAGTGAGGAGCTTAGATCAAGCGTGTCTGGCCGTGCCGGTGCTCCCGAGCGCAACACGGGATGTTCCTGAGATGAGGTTGGAAACGAGATTCCTGCATACTTCCGAACCGGGTCGGGCTCGTGAAATGTGCATACACCATCCTGCCGGACTTGAATCCGTGCAAGTGGAACTCCGGAGACTTCCTTGGGTTGGGTACCTACCTGAATGAGTTCGATCCCGGGACTTTCATGAATGCGCGTTGGGCCCCCATTTTCTCCACCTTGGGGACGAGCCTCGACTTCGCGATAATAGATCCGGACGTCGATCGTCTTTCCTTTGAGGGCATCTGGGATGTCGATCGCTTCCCGGTTTTGAGCGAGCACCAGCTGACGACCGCTACCGTCCATCGCCGTTCCGGCCGCGACGCGCAACTTCCCTTTCGTGGGAGACGTGACTTCGAGACCCGTAGCGACCCCGCTAGCGGCCAGTCCGTGGAGGGATCGGCGGAGGCGGTCGAGGATATACCGCTGCTCGTCGACGAAGTCCTGAACGTCGAGGAACTGCCCGCTAAAATAGCGGACGCGCTCTTCCACGTGCGCATCTGGGTAAAGAGTGTAGTCGATACCATCGGACATGTCTTACTCACCCTTTCCTTTAACCATGTGCCTGATTTCCGAGCAACGTGTTGACACCCACATAGATACCATCGTGCTCGGATGCAGGTTCGTTGACGATCTGGATTGAAGGGAAATAGAATCTCAAACCGTAGAATGTATGTGCAGGTTTCTCTTGGGAGATCAGGGCTCGAACTGCCCGGTCCGTCCGCGCGAGCACATCAGGATCTCGTTGGGGCAACGTGATCTCGACCTGAAAAAAGTGCGGAATGTTTTCAAATTCGTAGATCGTACAGGTATCGCTAATACCGACGTAGATCTCGATCATCCTCCGCAACCCTTCGGGTGTCCCGCGAAGTCGATACAAAGGAATCGCCTGCGCGATCATTCTGCGTTTTGTTTCTTCATCCCAATCCTCGCGCAACATGGCCGCGACGAATCGGGCGAGCCACGGAAGGAAATGTGCCGGGGTTCGGGCCGTAGCCGGCTCACCAGGTCCCGGGCGAAAATATGTATGAACACGTTCAAGGATATCCTCAAGGCCCGGCATTTCCGGTTCCTGGACATCATCGAGCGGCTGCGGGAGTCCGCTCAAGATCCTCTCAAACGCTGCCGTGATCGCACAGATTACAGGATCTGCACGTAACCATGCCGGAAGTGACTCGACGTAACGGCTCATACAGTCACCTCTCTCCACTCTCCAGCAGCAAACTCAAACAGTGAAACGGAAATATTGTCGAATGTCAGGCGCACGAGCTCATGGGGGTCGATACGAATCCCAATCGAATCTCCGTCGGTGTTTTTGAGGTCACGCGATGGGTGTGGCCCCTGCACAGCGACGTGCTTCACAAAATCCACCCCCGAAATCTTGTCGAGCTCGCGGTAGATTGACGAAAAGTAGACATTCCCCCCGAAGGGCCAACCATGACCGGACTCTCCACCTTCGTGGGGATCGAGCCACTTGGTCAGGACCGTTGCTGCTTGTTCAACAACCGCCGAACGAGATGCCCCATCGAGCAGATAAACCTGGGCATGGATCGTAAGATCGACATACTGCGGCCCGACAACGTGGTGACGTGTTGTCAGCAGACGACGCGGTTCAAAGAAGTTCCACAGGCGATTTTTGAGGGACTGTGTCGGTTGGTCGGCGTGCTTCGGGACGACGATAATACTGACACGACCGGGTGCCGGTGACAGCGGGTTTTTGTTCGCTAGGTTGCGTTCGCCGAGGCAATGAACCCGATGGATCAGCCCGTCGTCGCCAAGGTTCCTTGCATCACTCGTTTTTGGCCACTCTTCGAGGGCGAGGTACCGGTAGTCTTCGAGCGTCGCGGCCCGATAGCGGGTCCATAGCTCTGCTAGCGTGCGATGCAGCGTATCTTCTAACTCTTCACCCGAGCGTGAGGACTCTTCACCTGAGAGAAGTTCCAGAAATGTACGTGTAATTGCATCCGTCTGCCGACTCGCGCGATAGGTCAGCATTTCGGCAAACGACGCCACAAGCTCAATCATCGTGATCCCCGGGTCGGTGGGACCGTGATGCGTCCATTCTTCGCAGAGTTGTGGGATGTGGGAACGCGCTTGTTTGACGAGGTCGTCAAACACGAGTTGGCGGACGCCTGGCAGCCCCGTTGTCATTGGTTGTCCTCCTCATAGGCTCCTGGTGCGAGTGAGATATCGTGCATTCCAGAATAGATCAGTGCACCACGAAGGGCTTCGAGCTCATCCGCTGTAAACGAGTCCCCGCCCTCGGGTTGCGGAGGGTCTGTCTCGAGAAGCAGGTATCGAACGTGATGGACTCCGGGAAGCTTGTCGAGCAACCGGAACAGGTGCGAGCGCTGGGGGGCCCGTCCAAATGACCAGCCATCTCCACTGTCACCTCCTGTCAGGGGGTGAAGATATCGCTGGATTGTCTGCTCAACTTCGGTGACAAGCCCATCCGGGTCAATGTCAGACTCAGGGACGATGGTGGCGGTCACTGTCACCTTGATCCAACGCGGTCCCGACACCTGCAAATTGACTGCTGGGCCCGAACGCGCACGTAGAAATGACTCGACGCGCTCTAGCAAACCGAGTGACGGGGCCGGCTGATTCGCACTGCTATTTGGAACAATCACGACATGCACCGTCGATGCCTGCCGACTCATACTGTCGACATCTTCCGGAATATCAGGGAGTACGATGCGTCCGACCTGATTGGTGAATGCACCACCCTCGGAATCTAAATCGGATAGATCGACAACCAGATCGATCGGGTTGAAGGGTGTTGTGAGTGCATGTGCACGGAGAACCTCGGGGGCAGCTTCGAGCGCGAGATCCTCGTAGTCGCCCGGGGTGACTGCCCGATCCCGGTGGCGGAGCTTCATCGGCCCACGAACACGAACGCGTTCGGGGCTCTCACTCGAGGTACCACCTGATGCCGCGACGTGGTTTGTCACGGAATCGACATAGGGAACGGACGTCTTGAGCTCCGAGACAGCACCGCTGGGGCGATTTCCATGAACCCCTCCACCCGTGCGGTAGCGCGTGAGTCGAACATTTCCCTGGCCGCGCGGGACCATCATACCGTAGGTCCCGTCTCCGAAGGTAAAACGGCCGAGGGTCGCGTCGAGTGTGTAATGTCGATCGCGGGGACCCGACTCGTGAAAGTGAGTGACCGGTTCCCAGCGAACCCAGACTTGCTGGACTCGGTCGCTCGCATCGCGAATCACCGTGAGCCGTTGCGCGGGTACTTCATTGAGTACCTCGGCATATTCTTCTGCCGAAGGATGGAGCAACTCACACACATCGAGTTCAGTATCCGCCAAGACAGGAGTTGCCCCACTGTTGAGGGTCAGATTCTCCTCGGCGAGCCCCGATCCGAGGATTTCATTGCGCCGCGTGACACAGTGCGACGCCCATACCGTATTGAGCAATACTTTGGAGAGTCGAGGTAGATGGCGGAAGCCTCCCCGGGTCCATTGTACACGTAACCAGTAGCCCGAAATTCCAAACTCTTGTGACCGAACTTCGTCGGTCGGACCGATGAAGCGGATCGTCCCACGCTCTCGGAATGTACTCGTTGTATCGCGTACTGCGAGGCGTTGCCATCCATCCGTTGCCAAGTAATCCCATCGTAATTCGGGTGCTTGCTTTGGCTTGGCGTGGTAGTTATCCGGTGTCGACTTACTCGGTTCGGGCGGAAGAACCTCGACAAAAAAACTGACCGTACTTCGCGTAAAGGGCCGGTCGAGACAAAGATAAAGGCTCGGATGTTTACTCTGCGCAGGGTTGATGCGAAATGCCGAGAATGCCTGGGAGTTTGCCCCTACATCATGGGAACGCGTATAACCGAGATCGCTTGAAATACATTGATTGAGAGGTGCGCCAGCAATTGTATGTTCACAACCGATGTGTATCCGCGAGAGAATCGGTGGCGCTAAGGTCGGCGGTGTGACCTCATACCTCTGTGAGTCACTGTTGAACGTAACCTGCTCAAAGCCGCCATAGTCTCCACGGGTAATGCGTACACGTAGCCAACGCCCGCGACGTTGGCCGACTTTTCCACGTTCGACTCGGTGTGGAAGCTTAAATTCGATTCGCCCCGACTTTGTGAGTGCGAGCGTTTGATCGATAAACTGGTGTTGGTTCAGCTCGTTTTTCAATGGGGCGAATGTTTGCGAACCTGAACTCCGGCCAACAGTTGTCCAGCCCCCCTCGGGTTGCATCACCTCCCACGTCAGCCGTAGCTCTTGTGAAGCTCTTGGAGGTCGATCCTCAGCCGCTTCCCCGAGCTCGACCACAAGGGCGATTGTAGACCCCGTTGGTTGGGCAAGTGGCGTGCCGCAATCGAGATAGAACACTTCTCCGAGCTGCGGTACTTCGCCGAATGGAAAAAAGTCAGCGGAGTCGTCGAGTGCACCGTTGCCGTGGAGTAGCACCTCGGGTTTGAACCCCTCTATCTTTGAGGTGCTGTGAATCGAGATTCTCTTGATGTTGGGGAGTTCTCGAATCAGTCGGTTTGGATCACGACTCTCCCAATCCTGCGGAATCACCGTCGTGTCGAGACGGGCGCGCAGCCAGTAGCCATCTCGACCGAGGACGGTTGACTGAATTCGTGCAGATGAATCCGCGAAAGTGACGATGTGGTTCCGTCCAGAAACCTGCGTCTCCGCGTCGAGTTCCTGCCAGGATACACCGTCAAAGTAGGCCCATTGCAGCGGAAATCGCCCGAGCGGATGTGGTTTTGCGAGCTCGATACGAGCCTCTAGATGTGTGAGACCCTCGAGTGAGAAGACTTCGTCGCACGCGAGATACAGGTCATGTTCACCTGGCTCATGACCAGAAAATGCATGATAGCTTGCATCCACGAGACCCTGCGCGATCATTGAAACATTGTCGACCGTATCGCGGGTGGGGTCATGGACGATGACTGCCTTGATACTGGCGCGGGTGACATTGAGAGCTTCTTCCGTTTCAAAAATAAGCTCATCCGTCACCCCCGAATCGGGATCTGGTGTTGCTCCGACTTGGGTCTCGCCAGGCACGAGCGCGTCCTCTGGACTCTTGTCGACGAGATAAAAAGTGAGTGGTACGCGGGCCGGCATCGGAGCTGCTGGCCTTGCCCCGATCAGATCGAGATAGGCAGCAAAACCAGCTCCGGGGATAGCATTCACTGAGTCGATGGTCTGCTTCGAAATCTCAGAGACAAGTTCGACCAAGGCCCCAAGAGCATCGAGCTTGGGACCTGTGCGCACCCAACCTTGCCCGCCCACCTGGGCTGTCAACCCTTCTACGAGCGCGGATGTCTCGTCGATGACCTGTTCGAGATCTCGACTATCAATGAGGGGTGTCTTGACTTCATCACTCGACATCGAGGACCCCACTATCAAGGTAGAATGGATACACAAGATTAAATCGACTGTTCACAGTACGTAGACGATAGTCAATTTCGATCTTGAGAAGGTTGATCTGCTCCTCATCTGCAATCACCTCGACACCGAGAACCTCGACCCGCGGCTCCCAGCGCATAATTGCTTGATAGACGGCAACACTGATCTGCCCAATAATTTCGGCTCCAGGATTGGCGAATAAGAGGTTATGAATCGCACAGCCAAACTCTGGACGCATGACACGCTCCCCCGGTGCCGTTTCGAGGATTGCCCATAACGATTGTTCGACACATTGCTCGTGTGTGGCCAAAACAAGTTGCCCCGATGCGTCAAACTTTGTCGGTGAAAACCAACCTGTTCCGAGAAACTTGCTTTCCATCGTTAGAGGCCTTTCACTCGGGTTTGTCCGGCATTCGAAAGGGTTGCGGGGCCGCCGGTCGCCGCACATTGGCCCTGACTTGTGGCGAGAAGTACTGGCTGCCCCTCGACCTTGACCCGGGTGGAGCCCGTTGTGAACGCAATCGTCGTATCAGGAGGTCCTGAATTGGGGGGATAGGTACAGCCCGAAACAGACCATGCGCCTCCCTGGGGAATCACCGCTTTACCGTCGATTTTCACCCTTGTGCTTTTCATCGTGGGCATTGCACTCCCCTTATGGGGACATTCGACAACACTGCCTTCTACAACAATTTCAGCGCCCATTATTTGACCTCCAGTGCGCCGTCATTCACCGTAACCCCAGACGGACCTTTGATAGTGATTGCATCCGCGGTCTCGATTGAAATAGCTCCGTCAGAGGCGAAAGTAACGGAGTCCGCCCCCGAAGCTTCGAATGTTTTTGCGGTGAGTTTGTATGCACCATTTGTTGTGTCGATTGTGACACCTTCACCAGCTTTGAGTACGAGCTGCTTCTCAGCGGAGATTGTGATTGTCCCGTTCGCGGTGTCGATTGAGATCATATTTTGCTTGGTAGAATCGAGGATGTCGATCCGCTCGCCGTCGGCAGTGTCGTCCAGGCAGATCGTATGGCCACTACGCGAGATAATTGTGCGCTGGTCGGGTCGTTTTGCCTCTTCAACGGGGGGAGGTACCTTCTTGCTCCACAGGGCGCCCAAGACAAACGCCTGCTCGGGGAATCCGCCTGCAAACGACACCAATACCTCGTCTCCGACCTCGAACGGGAAGTGGATTCCATGGGTCTCGCCGCCGGCAGGACGCACGACGCGGGCCCAGAACGTTTCGGCTGTTTGCGAGAGTTCCGGTAGTTGTATTTTTACGCGACCAAGTTTTTCGGGGTCCTGGATATTGGTTACTTTTCCGACAATTATCGTCGGCATGGTTCCCGCGAGTTGTGCCGGACCATCTTCAAGTACGTCAAAATCACTCATGTTGCCGACCTCCTCCCGAGTATTTGTGTGGAGTATTCACCATCTTCGAATGTGTGAATCACCCGTTGCAAGTAATACGTGCCTGAAAGTCTCGACCCGATTTCTTTTAGCTCGACGGTCATCCCGGCCCGAAGGGTCGGTGTTCCAACGATCGTCGCCTCGCAGGTAATATACTTCAGAAGACCCTCCTCGAGCTGCGAGCGGGCGATTTGGTCCGCGACGGCTTGGGTTGTGATCGCACCGGATGCAGTCCCGATGGCGGCACCGAGGGTTTCGTCTGCAAGCTTTGCCCCGAGCTTTTTTCCCCCCATCAGTGCAGTGACCTTGGCAACTGGAGCCTCTGCCTCGATCGGCTTTTGTGTCGTCGGGTCCCACCCTCGCACCGAAACTGCGCCGACTTGCCCGAGGATGCTCGTCCGGACATAGAGGTCGAGCTTCTCACCAGTACGACTGATCTCGATCGAAGGGCTTGCTTTGATGTTTCTCGGACGGAAGAGCAGTTTCTGCTCTTCCATCAAAAACTCGAACCCAAGTGCCTTCGCTCGGGCGGCGACAAACTCGAGGTCGGACTGGCCATTTTGCAGAATGTACTCGTGTTGAATCGTTGTCGTTGAGCCAGAGAAGGAGAGTCCGTTACGTTTGGCGATATCGGAGACGATGTCGCTGTCTTTTTTCTTAGAGTAGACGACGGTCGGATAGTTGCGCAAAAGTCTGTGGAGTAGGTCATGTCCACGGATCGTGGTCCTCGGGGCTGCCTCGGGAGACAACTCGAGTTCGAGCCCGGTGACTTCCCCGTAGAAAACAGGGGTTGTTGACTTCGAGTACCCCATACTCACCGTAAGCGGAAAGCCTTCTTGGATCTTACCGCCGTCGATCCAATCGAAGCTGTCTTCGTCGACGTCGGCGGAACGGATGACCGCCGAGCTCGGTCGGTCGACTTCAAGGCGGACTTCAACCGAGCGAATCGGGGCCTCATCGTGGCCTGCGGCGCCGGAAATAGTGGTTGTATCGACATCGATAACCACCTCCGCAAGCGCTGTTTCCTCCGTAATTTCTCCGAATAGTGGCATCTTACTTGAGTTTGGGGATCGTGAGGAGTGCACCAGGTTCGAGTCGACGGGGGTCGTCGATCCCGTTGGCAAGGGCGATTTCTCGCCACAAGCTGGCATCTTCGTAGTATTGGTGAGCGATCAGCTGGAGCGTGTCCCCGAGCTTGACGGTGTGGGTTTTTGTGACGTCTGCCGATCGTAGTTCGCGCCCTCCGACCGCGGAGGAAACCGTGAATGTACAATTGAGTTTGGCGCGAACCGGGGTCCCATCGGGCAAGAACCGGGTAAAATTTTGTGTCAGACTGGTCAGTGGGCCTGTGATCAACTGGACACGTCCCCACCAAACTTGGCAGTGCGGCGGTCGGTGCAACTCACGGTTAATTTGCGTGAGCTCAAAAATTTTCGCTGTATGTGAAAGTACGTTGACACCACTCGCCGACGAAAAGGTGTGGATCGCCAGTGGGTTTGGGAGTGAAATGAGGCTCCCCCACCCGCCGCCGTCTGGATCTCCCTCGTAGGTGTCGAACAGGAGCTCCATCGATAGTGTCGGAGGTTTGACGGAGGCAGTCGTGAACTTGAGCATAAACGAGCGACCGTCAATCGAAGCTGCGAGATTGACCGTACGCCAGTCAACCGAACTGCTCGTCGACAAGGAGCTGGGATTAAACAGTGCCTTGATTTGCCCGTCAAAATAGCCCTTACGAAATGTCTCGTAGTGAATCGCTAACTTTGTCGGAGAGCTCGACGACAGGATACTGGGCAGGCCGACGGACGACAGCAGGCCACCGAGGACGGAGCGTCCATAGTCTTCCATCAGCATGGTTTGGCCTCACAATCATTTGTTTGTGAATTGTTCATCGGATACCTCTCCGACCTTCACGGTCCCACTTCAATTCGCGCAGCAGTCGCTTTTGGACCGTGGACGCAAGCTTGTCGATATCGAGCTCGGGCAATGACTGTTGTGTGTGGTGCAGAGGTGACTGCGATGATTGGACGTTGGGTTGCGAGGGAGCAACCGCGGCAGGTTTTACGACCTGAACCGGAATCTGGGTGTTCTTTGGGTCATGCCCGTATCGATGGTTCGTACCTGTTTGGGCTCGCAGGCCCGAAGGGCCCGAGTGTCCGTTGTCGAGATGGGGCAGGGCTTGCTGTGTACGAGCCGACGTCAGCGACGATTGCACTTGCTGGGCGTGCACACGAAGATCGTGTGTCGCGTCGACCGGCTGTGGTGTTTCAGTTGTGTATGCAATTGATCGTCGTGCTCGGTGCTGAACGACAGGTCGGTTCTCGTCAACGGTCTCATCGACGAAGCGTCTTTCTCCACGTACCGCAAGCGGTCGCGAAACGTGTATAACTGCGGTTGTTCGCTCGAGATCACGATGGACCAACCGAGCCTGTACTCGAGGTAGTGCCCTGCGCGGATGCTCTCTTGGGCCCTGTGATATCGCGTTTGGAGCGCTTGCTTGGGACTCTGCAATGCTTCGGGAAGGATGCCTTCGTGTCTTCGATGTCTCTACTTCATCGAAATGGCCACGCTCGGTGCGTGGTTGATGCGTTTGTCGAGGTCGATGCATCAACTCCTGTCCCTTCGGGCGCCAGACAGATTCCCTTGATATCTCTCGCGAGGGTGAACGCTGATGCGAAGGTACAGGGGAAACGGAATGTGCAGCCGTAAGGTGGCCGGTCGTGCGAGTCTCAGCCCCGGGTCGCGTTGCTGGAGAGCTTGGTGTATGAGCAAGCTCGGTAGAGTCAACTTCGACAATCGGGTGTTTTTGCGTATGCACCGTTGGCGCGTGCTCTGGCGCGTGCTCTGGTTCGAGCTGCCGACTCGGATGGGCTAGTGATGATTGGGTCGAAGCTGCAACGGGCCCTTGGGAACCGGCTCGTAGACTCTCGCTAGGTTGCACGTGTTCGTGCGGCAACGCCATCTCACTCGCATGATGTACGACCTCGCTGCGAGTCGTGCCTATGGACTCTCGCACACCTTCGACGGCCATTGTCTGCAACTCACGGGTGGTGCTATCTGTATGTACACTTTTACTTTCAACGCGTGTATGCATCTGCATGGTGGAGGACACGACACGTATTTTTTGTGGCTGTACAATCGGATAGGTTTTTTGGATAGATGCATAGACCCCGACCGTGAGCGCACGTGGCTGAACGAGCGCATGGACAATCGGGAGTTCTCCGTACTTTTCGTCCTCATCCCCACCCCACCGCTGATTCCAGGCGAGTAGCATCGTATGGCGCGATTTGAGTATTTCGCCACGCGCGAGCAGGTGCCCGACCCACCGCTTTTCAAACCGCAGCTGGAATTGCAGTGGCCGGAGAAGACGCGCAATGAGCTCGTCCGCTCCGGTGGTTGATTCCGGTGACTGGGCTACGTCAGTCACAGACTATAGACCCTCCTTGCCCGTGATCAGTCGAGCTGTCATCCGGGCAAAACCGGCTGCTTGCATCCAGCTCGGTTTCTCGAGTCCGCGGTGGGCAAGTTCGAGGGATTCGACCGCAATCTCGTTGGAAGACCCATCAAAGGACGGGCCGGTCCATTGGACTGGAATTGCGTCGCGGAAGGTCCACATTGTCACGGGATACTGCTTCCGATCGAGCATGATGATCGTACCGTTTTTACGCTTGATCACGCCCCGTGCGGTCGCTTTGTACCAGTTCCAGAGTGTGTCGATTTCGGCTACGCCGTGGGTAAACTTGAGGTTGGTCCATTTCGTTGGACCGATGATATGCCGAGCACCGACCAAGTCCCCACCCTCGTGAAACTCCTCGACCTGAACCGAGCTCGAGAGTCCATCGACCCGATTAAAACCACCAGTCAGTAGACCGTCGATCTCGATCAGGTAGTTGAAACCGAAATAGGGGTCGAGTCGCCGCCCCACCGCGGCACCTCCAAATGCGAATAGCGCGTTGAGTCCGAACATTGGTCTCTCCTGTGGTTATCCCCCGTTCAGTGATTCGCTCTGGGCGTTTCGCTCGAGGTTGATTCGTGCAACATGCTCGACCCAGCGCCGTCGCTCGTGGTGATCGAGACTCATGACCTGATTGTAGGGCCAGTGAAAATAATAGGAAAGGTACGCTACCTCCTCGTGCAGACGGTCCGTGGGGTAGCGCATCATTTTCCCGGCACAGACCCCTCAACCTCGAACTCACCATTGCAGTGAGGACATGCGACGAGCAAGCGATTGTGCCCACTGTGATTGAGTCGTTGATAGAGGTCCTGGAGATAGGCCAAGTCACACGCAAACATGTTCTCAATCACTTTCGGGTTGATGTAATCGAGCCCACCGAGCTGCGTGATGACGCGCGAAAGTAAGATGACGACGATATAGCCCGGGTTCGATTGAACGCGCGGATCCTTGAGCGGCGCGATTTCATCAAAGGCGGTGGCCATCCGCATGATGCCATCACGATGGAGGTCACCATTCCCATCGACGATGCCGTGCGGCAGGGTAAATGGGAATGTTGTGATAGGCGGAGCAGACGGAGTCTGCACTTCTACCATTTTTGAACCTCAAGACCCTCGTGCACGAGTTCGATCGATTCGATCGCTACATCGGAGCCTCCGGCGTCGAGTGATGGACCATTCCACGTTGTCGGCCACGCATTCTTGACATTCCAACGAATTTGCTCTCGTCCGGTCTCATCGCGAAGAATGATCGAAATAGTATGGCGCTCGACATTCCCGCTTGCCGCCTTATTGTGCCAATCCCACAATGCGCGATCATTGGTGATTCCGCGGCGGAGGGTGATGTTGGCTGCTTGGCGTTGTCCTGGCAGCTTGCGGGAGATGTTCCCCGGATCTGTGCCTTCGCGGTAGTCGGTGACCTGCACGGTGGAATCCAAGCCGGAACACTCTTTGAAGCCCGCGCGTGTCAGGCTATCGAGCTCGACCATGAAATTAAATCCGCTGAATGGGTCTTTCCTGTCAGACATGTCTGTGTTCTCCTAGCTTGTCATTGGGTTGCAGCTTGCTCAATCTGCTGTCGCCTCGGTGAGGCTCAAGCCTTCACTTCGTTGTACAAGGCGTACAGCTATGAATTCTTGGGGGGCGAGTGGTGCGAGACCGATTTCAGTGATCATCATCCCGGCATCTCGAACTTCGGGCGGGTTGGTCTCTTCATCACATTTGACGTAGTAGGCCTCGGTCGGGACGCTACCTTTGAGTGCACCGCGGGCGTGGAGGTCGCTGAGGTATGCCCCTATTTCTCGGCTGACCCGATTCCACAACAGAGGATTGTTTGGTTCGAGTGTGATATCGGATAAGCGTAGTTCGATCCAACGCGCGACTGTTTGAAACAACCGTCGGACACTGATGAATCGCCAGGGGTCCTGGCGACTCAGTGTGCGAGCGCCCCAGATCCGGATCCCGCGTCCGCGAAACGCACGGATACTGTTGAGGCCGATGTCCATCAGCGCAGCTTGGGCCGCGCTATCGAGATTCGCTCCGAGGTCGCAAACATCTTCGAGCCCCATGCCAGCCGGTGCGCGGTAGACCCCGTGTTGGGCATCTGTTCGTGCATATACACCAGATATGTGTCCGGAGCTCGGAATAAATCGTGAGTTCCCTCGGGAACGGGTGGTCCGAATCCAGGGGAAGTAGACGGCAACATCGCGCAACCAACTGGTATTGTGGTTACGAATCTTCTCGAACAATTGCGTACAGTAGGTATTTGCAGCCGCGAGAATGTCCGATTGTTCTGTCGACTGAAAGTGTGGAATATCGAGGATCGAGAAGTGGTAGCCAGCACGGTGTGCGTGGGAGATGAGGTCGACTTGATACTCGAGAACTGCTTCGGTATCGTCGGTGTTACTCGCAGCGAGCATCAGATCCGGTACACACAGAAGATCGGATTCTTCAATACTCTCAATCTCCGGCAGCGATTCACGCAAGCACGTGAGGAGTTCCTCGGACGAAACGTCGCGGGCAGATTCCCCACGGCATCGAGTCGGAAGAATCACGCAGTGGCGGCCCCCGTTGTCGAAAAAACCTCGGACCGCATCCGCAAGATATCCACCATCCAAAGGCGCATCAACACTCTGTTGAAACTGGGTCCATCGATAGAGGTGGATCGGTTTGGAGTCGAGCTTCGACTGACTCGACATGACCCCCAGAAATACAGGGCTACCTGTACGGAGGACCACATCGGGTACCTCGCGCACGATTTCCCGGTAGATACCGGGGGTCATCTTGTCCCAAGTAGGCATTGGCGCTCGACTGGAAGAGGCGTTTAGCCAGACTGGGTTTTCTGGCTCAACCGGAAGATGACAAACTCGGCGGGTTTGGTCACTGCAACGCCAATCTCCGTCACGACCTGACCGAGGTCACGGACTTCGGGCGGATTTGTTTCATCATCGCATTTGACGAAAAACGCCTCTTCGGGGTTGTTCCCAAAAAGTGCACCCGAACTCCAAACGTTGTTCAGAAATGCACCGACATTTCGGTTTATTTTTGACCAGAGGTCGGTGTCGTTGGGCTCAAAAACCGCCCACTGCAGACCTTCTTCGATCGACTCGCGGAGGTAGTTGAACAGCCGACGGATGTTGATATAGGTGAACTCGTTGTTTTTCTTGAGGGTGCGTGCCCCCCAGACCTTGACGGTATTGCCAAACATCCGTAACGCGTTCACGCCTTGGGGATTTAGCCCATCTTGGATTGGTCGACCAATCCGATAGCGCAGGTCGAGGGCGCCGCGAATCACCTCGTTGGCAGGAGCTTTGTGGACACCACGAGTCGCATCGACGCGTGCATACATTCCAGCGATATGGCCACAGGGGGGTACAAATGTGCCCTTTCCACTGATGTCGATCCACGGGAAGTACAGCGCACCGTAGGTAGACTCGCGCGCGGTGTTGATGTGCTCTGCGGTGAGGCCGGCGACCTCTTCGGCCGAATCGAGCAGCGCAAACCGGTCCTGCAGCTTCTCGCAGTGACTCAGCAACTTTTCGCGAATCGCACTCATCCGTACTGCGTCGATTCCTTCCGGTGGCTTGATCGGGGCGGACACGAGCGCAATCTCGTCGACAGCTTCAAACCCATTGAGTGCTTCGTCGATGGGGTCGCTGTTTTCACCCGGAGCGAGCGTGGTCACGCGGGTGACCCAGCAGCGAGTCCCTCCATTGAGAAAGAAACCCCGGACAGCATGTCCGAGCACACTCGACGAATCAGATCGGCTGCTGACCTCGCCAAACTTACGTGTGAACTCGCCGAAGTTCGTCAGTAACTGGGGTTCGCCAACGGGCGCCAGTGTATACGAAGTGCCATCCGGCAGTTTTGGCATTTCTACGTCGTCGGGGACAAGTCCGATGAATCCAGCAGTGCTTGTTCCGACGCCGGCGATTGGTGCCGACCCCGATGGAACCTCTTCAACGTAGACTCCGGGTGAAAAGTACGATGGCATGACTAGCTCTCCTCTTGGGAATGTTTGTGCGTGTGTTGGCCCCTTGGATGACCGCCAAGTTTTTACGAAGGTGGAGGACTAGTCCCCCGAATTACGTTTTTGAATCTCTTCTGGTGACGTTCGGCCTACGTTGACTTGGACACCACTGACGCCCTGCGTGGAGATTTCTGGTGCAAAGAGTTCGGTCGAGACGCTCACTTCATAATTAAAGAAAGGGCGAGGCTTCCCGCCCAACGCTTGCCAGAATTCACCAGGACTGCCGAGTCGGCCGGGTTCGAGCGGACGTGCCCGTATCACGTGTTCGTTCGACGATATCGAACCGCGCAAAACCGATGTTGGTAGGACACGATGGCGGCACAGTGCCAAAAGGGCGGCTCCGAGGATTCGGTGCTCATCCTGCTCGGGGTTGGGAGCTTCATCCCGTGCCCAGGCCGTCACCAAATAGTGGCAGCTGACAAAAATTGGTTCAAAGTGGCGAACAAACCGAGCATCGCCCGCGGGAACCCAACCACGCGTACTTTCGCGTAGCTCTCGGTTTTCGACCACGTCGTAGAGAAACAGGTTGATCGCCGGAAGTGTGACGGATGAGGGCGGAAACTGATTATCAGGAGTCGCAAAGGTAATACTCGTCTGGGCGCGAAGATCCGCGGGGAGCTCCGACTCCAATAACGCTCGGAGAGTCTGATCGAGGTCATGTAACATAGACGCTCTCTTGTATCCGCACAGGTTAAAGTCGCGCGCAGATGGTCCCTTTTTGAAGTATCAGGCTGTCACGATTTATCGTGATGATAAAAAAATGTCAATAGGACATGTCGAAAAAGACATTTTCTGACATATGTGCGTTGATGACCAGAAATACGCGATGTTCAAAAGTGTCCGCACGCGATTGCGCGTTAATACTTGCTCGTGCATCTTTTTTTGAACCCGGTTTTGTGGTAGACCCGCTCCGGGGCGATGGGCGCCCAGCCATGAACACGCAAGGTAGAACGTCATGAAAGATAGGCTTCAAGCACGATTAGAGAACCTCAAGCAGGAGCTCGAGTCGGGGAAGAAACTCCTCGCCGATCTCGAAGCACGCAAAACCGATGTCCAAGCAACCGTCTTGCGAATCTCAGGTGCGATTCAGGTGCTCGAAGAGATGCTCAGCATCGAAACCGGAGACGACGACAGTGATGGGAGCACCCCCGCGTAGACTTCGCTGTTTGGACGCCTTGAATTCCGGCCGAGACAAACTCGGCCGTTCATTTTTAACCGATGTCAGGTGTTGTTACTGCGTTCGGCGACGACGGAACAAGAGTGCGCCCATGAGCAACGCAGAGGCCGGAAGCTGGCTATCGTCCGCGCGGCAACCACACCCTTCATCCCCATCTTCGCTCGATGTGTCCGAGCCCGCAGAGGGGGGAAGTGCGGGGCCTGTCCCCATCGTCTCATCCCCCGATGTCGATTGCTCAGAATCGTTGCCACCGGTCGTTTCGCTGTCCCCGTCCGTGGCTGTGTTGGTATCGGTACTCGTCGCATCCGTATCGGTCCCCGTCGTACCTGGCTCATCGACCATCCAACTATCGTCGATGAGGTAGACCGCACCACTCAAGCTATCGCGCACAATCACAGGTCGTGGTCGAACGCTCGGGCCCTCGGGGACTTGTTCGACCTGTTCGAGTGGCCATGTTTCGATCGCATCCCAGTCGAAGTTCCACGCCTCCATCACGCTGGGCGAGGACACGTGTCGGCGAATGGCACCGTCAATGAGGTAGACCGCGGTATCCCCCTCGCCACGCACGAGCCAAGGGCTTTGTGGTACGTCAGGGCCCTGCTCGATGGCAGCTATCTGGGCATCGGAAATCGGTAACAACGACCAAAAATCGGAAAAGGCCCAGGAGGCAAAGCTTTCGGTGGTGATGATGTGACGACGCACTCCGTCCGGGACGACGGGCGTGCAACTGAGGTCGATGGGACTCGCGCTAAGCTGGGGGTTATCTCCACCCTCGGTGTCGATACCGTAGGCGTAGATTGGATGGAGTTCGCCATCGTGGAGACTCAGTGGTGAGAGTAACGAAAATCCGTGCTCACAGGACATCAGCTGTTCACACAAATCGTCGCGGTACTCGTTGGCCGTGAGTGCGATACTCGTGGTATTTGGGTCTCCTGCGGGGCCATTGAAGTAGAGGTGGACATCGATGGGGGTGTCCGGGGCATCCGGGTCCTGAGCCCAGCCTTCGATGGTTCCACAGTTCACACCATCGAGCGACCCCACAGGTTGGTGATTGGCCTCTGGGACACATGCCCCCTCCGCTTGAACGAGGATAATGTCATCGCCGTAGAAGAATTTGAGGATATCGACGTAGTTATAACCGTTGTTGTTTTCGAGACAACGGGCTGCCCACTGACCCATGCAGCCGCGGTTTTGCCCGTATCCGAAATCATCTGGATCGAAGACAAAGCCGAGTGTGGTCTGGGTGACACTCGTGCCGGTTTTCCCCTCGTTGTAGGTGACAAATTTTTCGGTACCCGCATTGTTATCATTGCCGATACATTGAGGGGGCTGCACGCTCGAATCGCCAGCTACATAAAAGCCGTAGGTTAGCGTATCGTTGTACATCATGTAAATACCCGCGGTTTCTTCAACTGCCTGAAGTTGTAGCGCGTTGGGGTTTGCGTTGCAGCTATAGACTTGGCAACCTTGGCTATCGCAAATATGTCCGCTTGTTTCCATTGCATAGTAGAGCACCGAGCGGGCGGCAATCGCTTGGGCTTTGAGGGCCTCGAGATTGGCGCCGCCGTTTTCACACTGGATCACGTGCGGCAGGTAATCGGTCTCGGTCGGGATCCACTTGTCGACGCCGGTATCGACGAGATGGGTTTCGCAGTGGGCACCCGGGAGTGGAGCCACGACCTCGAGCGGTGGTTGTTCCGGACTTCCGAGGACGCTGGGAAATGCTGTAGAGTCACCGGGAGCAAACCCAGCAAGAGCCGCTGCGGGGGTACAAACAACAGCGAGCCAAATGCACGGCACAAGGAAGTTGGCGGATGACTTCATACGGTAACTGTAGTTCGATCCACAACCCTTGCCAGTCGAGAACAGCGCAGCCGCCTATTGGCGCCTAGAGTTAGGTGTTATTTGTATAAACCACATATGAAGATACATCTGTTGGCGCATGAAGCGGCCTCGACCCGTGGTACATTTTTCGCTTGGTGAAGTTCTCGAACATGTCCAGTCATATTGCTTTTGATGGAAATGTTGGGAATAGAGACTGTTCTGCGCATCTGTAGATGCTGATACAATGAGCATGCCCAATTCTGCTAGGCCCGGAGAGCGGGAACCACGAATAATTGAAGATACATATATTTTACCGAGCACATCGGATGAACAGGTCGATCGTTCGCTAAGGAGGTAGACTCAGCTCCGTTCCTAGGCCGATGAGCATTTCCACGATTACTTGGTGTTCGTAACCTCGGGCATGAAAAATACGCCGTCAGTGAGTCCGCGGTCGTGCAGTTGTGATAGCTTCGGCCCGTGCCCGACACCCATCAGGTCCTCAACCAGCCCCCTCCACTGCTCGATTACAACCTTTACACGAGCGACGTCGTCATGCGCGACGCCGTTACCCGTGGGGACGGGTCGTGGGCGGCAGAGCAACTGACAGCGTTTGGCGCACAAGTGGGCACGTCACACTTTTTCGACCTCGGGCGATTGGCCAATCAGCATCCCCCGAAGTTGCATACGCATGACCGATACGGTCACCGGATCGATGAGGTTGAATTTCATCCCGCTTGGCACGAGGTACTCGCCGCGGGTGTACGCGCGGGTGTCCACGCCCTTCCCTGGCGAAATGGTGCTCGAAGGGGTGCTCACGTAGCTCGGGTTGCAGCGCACTATATGCTGACGCAAGCGGAGGCTGGCGTGGGTTGCCCGTTGACGATGACGTTTGCTGGGGTGCCGGCGCTGCGCCAACAACCAGATGTCGCCGCGCAGTGGATCCCGCTTCTTACGTCCCTGGACTACGACCAGAGGTTTTTGCCGGCCGGTGAAAAAACCGGATGCCTCATGGGGATGGCGATGACCGAAAAGCAAGGTGGATCGGATGTTCGGGCCAACACGACGCGTGCGCGCCCGACCGGCAAAGAGGGTCCGGGCGAGGCCTATCTGCTGACCGGCCATAAGTGGTTTTGCTCAGCCCCGATGTGTGACATTTTTCTCACTCTTGCATATACAGAGAAAGGGCTTTCGTGTTTCCTCGTTCCACGTTTTTTACCCGACGGCACCCGTAATCGGTTCCGCCTCCAGCGGCTCAAGGACAAACTGGGTAATCGTTCCAACGCCTCGAGTGAGGTCGAATACGACGATACCTGGGGGCAAATGGTGGGGCCCGAAGGTCGTGGAATCCCAACAATTATCGAGATGGTGAATCACACGAGACTCGACTGTGTCGTCGGCTCGGCGAGTGTCATGCGTCAAGCGTTTGTTCAAGCGGTACACCACGCACGGCACCGACGTGCGTTTGGAAAAACATTGTATGAACAACCTCTTATGCAAAACGTATTGGCCGATTTGGCGCTCGAGACTGAAGCCGCCGCGCTCACAGCATTTGACCTCGCACGCGCCTACGACGACACTACTCAACGTGTATTTGCACGAATCGCTACTGCGATCAGTAAATACTGGGTGTGTAAGCGCGCCCCGGTGATGGTCGGAGAGGCGCTCGAGTGTCACGGGGGAGCGGGGTACGTCGAAGAATCGATCTTACCGCGGTTGTACCGCGAGGCGCCTTTGAGCTCGATTTGGGAAGGCTCAGGAAATGTGATGTGTCTCGACGTCCTGCGTGCGATGGCACGTGAGCCCGATGCACTACCGGCGTTCCTGAGTGAGATTGGACTCGCGCTTGGGCAGAGCCGAGTGTTCGACGAGTTCGTGGCAAATCTAAAGGAGCGACTCGGGAAGCGGGAGCATCTCGAGTCCCGCGCGCGGATACTTGTTGAGTGTCTCGCCCTCGCCTACCAAGCCTCGTTGATGATCCGCTATGCGCCAAATGAGGTCGCAGATGCATTTTGTGAGGCCCGCCTGGGGGACACCGGACATGCATTTGGTACACTCGCAGCAAAGTTTGCGCATGCAAATATTGTTTCGCGAGCCGCCCCGGCAGATGCTTCATCGCACAGGTGAGCTCGTGCGCTGATAGAAACTGTCCGGATTTTGGGTTGTTGTTCGGGACATCGCAAAAACGCGTCTTTCGTTCGAACGGCGCGACTGTGTACTCGTTCGGCGAATGATGTGACGCGCGCGCATTCCAGTTTTTTGTGTCCCATGAGACACTCGCTGGGATGGGTCGTGGGAAGCATATCGCCGACCAAACACCGGCACCTCGACCCGACGTCTCAAGGGAAGTCGCTTCGCAAAACCATGTGGATGCACTTGAGGACACATTCGCTTCCACTCCTGAGGATGCAGGGACGCTTGATGACACGCTCGCCTCCACACCTGATGACGCGGGAGTGCTTGATGACACGATCGCTTCGACGGATCGCTTCGACGCGACTGCAGAAACAATCGGCCTCGATCATCCAGTTTGGCTCGAGCGAACGCGTCTGTCCCCCGACGGGCACACTTCCAAAACGATTGAGGCAATACCTGGTCGTGATGGCAGCGTTCGTGGTCATGAAATTGCTCTCGGGGACACCATAAAGCGTGAGGCGACAGCGGAAGACCATCAGGATGTGTTCGACGCCGCAGGTGTTGACCGGAATCAAACGATTGCCGCGACGTTCGCAAGCCGCCGACACGTTCTGGCGCCTGACACGTTTATCGGCCGATTGAAGATCCTCCGCACGCTCGGTGCGGGGGGCATGGGGGTGGTTTACGCTGCCTACGATCCGGAACTCGATCGAGAGGTCGCCGTCAAGTTGCTCCGCGGCAATGACAGCGCGGCTGCACGTGCGCGTTTGTATCGCGAGGCCCAGGCGCTGGCAAAACTATCTCACCCGAATGTCGTCGCGGTACACGACGTGGGCACCCATCAGGGGCAAGTGTGGGTGGCGATGGAGTTCGTGGTCGGCGAAACGCTGGGTGAATGGGTCCGGCAGAAAAAGCCGCGATGGAAACATGTACTTTCAGTCATAAAACAAGCGGCACGTGGGCTTGCTGCGGCCCATGCTGAAGGTTTGCTTCACCGCGATATCAAACCCGACAACATTATGGTGGGTGACGATGGACGCGTGCGTGTGATGGACTTCGGCTTGGCAAGAGCGGAAGAGCAAGTCCACGAGCACGACGAGCGGCGTACCGCACTTTGTGTCGAGCTGACGGCAGCGGGGGCGATCATGGGGACACCGGCCTATATGGCCCCAGAGCAATTCCTTGGGCTGAGGGCCGACGAGCGCACCGACGAATTCTCGCTCGCGGTCACACTATGGGAGGCTCTCTACCACCAGCGGCCATTTGCCGGAGATACATTCCATGCACTCAGTACCGCAGTGACATCCGGACAACGACTACCTGCGCCTTCAGACAGTAACGTTCCTGGATGGCTACGTCGGGTGCTCGAGCGGGCACTCCATGTCGATCGCAACAAACGCTATGAGTCCGTTCGGGTGATGCTCGAGACGATTGAAGCTCGGGAACAGCGGGTGCGCTCGCGGGCGCTGGTGGCAGGGCTCTCCCTCGGCTTATTGCTCATGGCAGGACTCGGAGCCGTCGCAGTGGCCCAGCGGAACGCGGCCGAAACAGCTCGTACAGTCGCGATCAAGACGCAGGCGCAGCTCGAAGAAAGTGTCGCTACGCTCGAGGAGCGAAATATCGAGAATCAGTATTCGTTGAGTATACAACGGGGTCTACGAGCAAGAATGTTGATTCCTGAAAATAGCGAGGGGGAAGCACTAAAACTCGCGGTGCTGGCGGTTGGGACCTATGGCCCAGGCTGGGAACGGGCGCCTCCCCAGGAGGCGACCGATGCCCTCGAGCACGTACTCGCCGACGATGCTGCGATTGTCGAACCGACCATGACGCTTTCGGGTCACGACGCAACGATCTGGGCACTCGCCTACTCGCCCAACGGATCGCGTATTGCCACTGCCAGCTACGATCAGACAGCTCGGATTTGGGATGCGAACTCCGGTGAACTCCTCGTCACGGTTCGGCACGAAGGGAAGGTCAAATCGCTTGCCTACTCGCCGGATGGTTCACATCTAGCGACCGGCTCGTGGGACCGAACGGCGCGTGTTTGGGATGTCCGTTCTGGTGCCCTCGTTGCGACACTCCGAGGTCATGAGCACACGATCTGGAAGCTGGCTTACTCGCCAGATGGAGCGCATATCGCAACTGCGAGTTATGATGGGACCGCTCGCGTCTGGGACGCACGCTCGGGTGAGCCCCTCTTCGCGTTGCGGGGCCACGAAGACTCCATCTACACCGTCGTTTATTCGCCCGACGGGTCTCGTATCGCCACTGCATCGCTCGACCAAACTGCCCGCGTTTGGGATGCGACGTCTGGTGAGCACCTCACAACTGTCCCAGGCCAACACAGCCCTTTTGACGCACTGGCCTTTTCGCCAGACGGCACCCGCTTCGCCAACGCAAGTCACGACAAGACGATGAGTATCTGGGATACACGTTCTGGAAAGCTCTTGGCGACCTTTCAAGGCCACGACAACACGATCTACACCCTGGCTTTTTCGCCAGATGGTTCCCGGATTGCGACCGGTTCCCGCGATAAAACAGCTTGTATTTGGGATGTCGATTCGGGACAGCAGCTTGCCACACTTCGAGGTCATGAGAATACGGTCTACGCTCTTGCCTACTCTCCGGATGGATCTCGTATAGCGACGGCAGGCTTTGATAAAACGGCACGGATCTGGGACCCGGCGTCCGGGCAACTCCTGGCGACACTTCATGGTCATGCGCACACGCTCGTCGGACTCGCCTACGCACCCGATGGCTCTCGTATCGCCACGGCTGCGGCCGACAAAACGACTCGTATTTGGGATGTCCGATCCGACATGCGTATCACCACGCTCAAAGGACACGACAACGCGATCAATCGTTTGTCCTTTTCGCCCAATGG
>CAZUPD010000039.1:0-60134 GCA_964621785.1 uncultured Nannocystaceae bacterium | reverse complement strand
CGAGGAGCGTGGCTCCAATCGCAGCTCCCACTCCGAGCCCGAGAAGACCTGTGAGAGCCGCGATTCCAGCTTTACCCCCAGAGGCGATTGCACCGGCTGCCGCAGGGGAGGTAACTGCAGTCGTGGCACCGATGGGAAGCGGAATCAACCATTTTTTCCCCGATGGGCGGATCCGGATATCGTTGGCGAGAAGCCGCCAACATCCGCGGAGAAGCTCACGAAATGCCCCGAGTGACTCTTCTTTGACGCCGAGGATCAATTGAAATCCGTGGATTGGCATGGCGGCCAAACGAGAGAGTGCGTCGACAAATTTCATCACTTTGACGGGTAAATGATCGTCATCGAGCAGTTCGTCGAGTCGGTACAGCACCATTAAAATGGGTCGATCGGATCGTCGCTCGGCCCGGCGTAGGACTCGTTCGAGTGCCGCGAGGGGGTTGAGTGACTCCGTTGTAGGCTCAATGTCGAGTTGGCGATGGATTTCGTCGACGAGTTGCTCCACCGTCGGACCGGGTTTTTGCCACTTTTCGACAATGATTTTGCGGATATCAAATTGCTCCTCGAGCCGGGGAAACACCTCTTCCGATAGGAAATTATTGATTCTCGTGGTCGATGGGGCATAGACAGTCGAGCAGCGGTAGGCCATCAGCTGTCCGATAAGGATGGTCGCAAGCGCTTTGGGATCCCGGCGGCGCTGTACGATTGTTTCAGCCCGTTTGTTTGCATTACTTGTCACCGAGGACCTCCTCGATTGTGCTTGCGAGTCCGCGGATATTGAGGCCAACTGCGTGGATTGTTCCCCGTCCAAACAGGCCACCGGCTCCGCTGTTCCAGAGCTCTTTCTCTCCACTTTGGGGGTCGATCACTGCCACGCTCACCCGCGATGGGGGGCGGTCATCAAGGAACCATCTCAGAAGCATGCGGTGGCGCCACTCGAAGACAGAGAGTCCGACACACAATAATGGATGGGAACGCATCCAGCCGACAAACTGGCACTCCCAATCGCGTGGGAACATGTCTCGTAATGTGATGAGTCCTTCGATGTGGTCGTCTTCGGTGATCCTTGGGGTGGTCAACACAGGTTGGGCTTCCGGTGAGTAGCCGCCATAGAGGCGCAGCAGCATGAAGTCTTGGGTCAGGTCGATATCGGGCTGCGGGAAATCCTCTTCTTCCCACTCCTTCGCACCGGCACGTCGGACCATGACGAGACGGTTCTCGCCTGTTCCCGGGGGAGGAGGTTGAATTGCGTAGATTGTGCGATCGGGGTGGAGCTCGGCAAGCGCCTGCTCGACGACGGGAAGCCACATTAATGTTGTATGTGCACCAGGACGAATCGAGCTGGCGAGAGTGCGCGAGACCGGGTGAACGGGTGTATCAGCAATGGTGCCGAAAACCTTTTGAAACACCCGACTGAGGCGACCTTTCCCACGACGGAGCGAAAAGTGCTCGGCAAGGGTACTGACGCCGAGTCTTTGTACTTCAATCGGGTCGTCCCCGAGTTCGATAAGGTGTTTGCGAAGGTTTTCGAGGAGTTCTTTTTGTCCTGGAATCCCTGTCCAATTCGTACCCATCACCAGCGAGTATGGTTCACTCAGGAGCTGATTGAGAACGGGGTCAGAATCTCCTTCGGCTTTTGTGAGCTGGGGACGTTTGACGATCCGGCGCCGGCGAAAATCGAAGAGTCGCGCACCGGTACCACGCAGATACAAGACGGGGGAGAAAACCTCGGCGCCACGCTCAATAAAGGTTCTTCGGGTTGCCTGCAGACTCGCAGCAACGTCGCCTTGGGTGTCACCTGCGCCGGTGAGAGAACGGTAAAACACCGATGAGATATCGCGTGCAACATCTGCTTTGACGGGCCAGAGATGGGCGAGGACGGCATCTGCTCCATCGCGGGCGAGGAGTTCGGCAGCACTTGCAAATGCACCGGGACGTGCACCGCTACAGGCTTCGAGTACAATCAGTCGAAGGTCGACACCTAGGCTTGTACGGAGTTCTTGAGCGAGTGTTTCGGCGAGGATCCACTGTTGTTCGCCATATGTATCATCGGGAAGCATCAATCGCGGGTTGCCGCTTTCATCAGCTCCGCCGTGGCCGATCCAGTGAATGATATGGGGAGGTTCGCAACGGCGAAGTCGGTCGAACAGATGCACTCCCGAGGTCTGCTCGCCGACGATTGGGTCGAGCCAGCGGAGTTCTCCGGCATCGATCGATTCGTGGAGTGCGTTTTTTAATGCCGCGAGCTTGTCCTCTTCGCCCAGCGGTGAGATGGCCAGAATTCGGATTTCGCCGCGTACTTCGCGGGACTCATAGGGGTGGGTTGAGTTGACGCCACGCGCGACGTAGAGCTCCGGACTCAGACCGATAAACTCGCGGGCCGACTCCGGTTTACACATGATTTCCCACGGGATTCGTTGGAGGTCGTCGTTGTGGGTCATGAGCCGGACAACGAGGCGTTGTTTGTTGCTCCGGGCAACTTCGCCGAGCGACCCCACGACGTCGCGCAGGGCATCGCGAAACACTGCGGAGTAGAGCTCCCTGGCACCATCGACGACCCGATCGGCCAGAGGTTTACCGGCGACAACCGAACGTCGGACACCACTGGTGAGCCCTGTCAATCGACCCATATTGACAGGCGTGAGCTCAAATGGGGCGACGCGTTCTCCACGACTGCCACGCGCCGAAACCAGGACGGTTTGTCCCTCTCGCTCGAGTTCGAGTTCTAACCATGTTGTCTTCACTCGTTTTCTCCTCTGTCGACCTCGAGTGCCCGCCCGTTTTTGTCGAGCAACCTGAACTCGATTCGTCGGTTCGTGGCCCGTCCTTCCTCGGTCTCGTTGCTGGCCTTTGGTTTGGTTCCTCCGTAGCCGACTGCGTTGATCCGAGCTTTGTCGACTCCGGATTTGATCAACTCGCTGCGGACAGACTCAGCACGCTTGCGCGATAGTTCGTGGTTGAATGCTGGGTCGCCGTCGCTGTCGGTATGCCCCTGAATCTCCAATCGAAGCTCGGGATACTCCGCGAGCACCGTAGCTGCGCGTCCGATGATCGGCTTTGAATCTTCGGTCAGCGCCGCACTCAGGAAGTTGAAGTGGATACCCTGGATCGTACCGAGAATCTTGCGTACTGGTAGGGGGACGCTGTCGGGACAGCCGTCCTCATCCTCGTAGCCGTTGATATTTTCCGGTTGTTCGATACACGCGTCGTGGAGGTCGTCAAGGCCATCTCCGTCGGTATCGGGGACCGGACATCCCGCGTACTCGGGGACACCGGCAACGCCTGGACACGCATCTTCCTTCCCGTCGGGGATGGCGTGTTGGCGCGGGTCAAAAAAACCGTCGTGGTCGCTGTCGAGCAGGCCGGGGCAGCCTTGGCGCTCCTTGGGTCCCGGTTCACTCGGGCAGACATCCTTACTGTCTGTTAGGCCATCTCGATCGAGGTCTGGACAACCCCGTAGAGCAGAAATTCCCGGAATCATTGGACATGCATCTTCTCGCTTCGATCGCTGACCTGGATCGGGAAATCCATCCCCGTCGGTATCGATGAACCGCCGGTTGAGTGTAATGATAACGTTGAACAGAAATTCGCCGTGGATGGTACGATTCGCCTCGCGTGTATGTGCAGGCATAATGAGGCCACGCCCCTCCACACGAAAGCCGAACCATCGGTTCATGAACACCTTGATTCCACCACCGAAGTGAAGTGCTGGATCGACATCGGAACCCTGGGCCCCAGTGGTTCCGACAACGCCCCCGCCGAAGACTGCAAATGGAGCGACACTGTACAGCGGCAGTTGGGCGACTGCGTGCCCTCGGACGTTATATAGAGTTGCCCGTTGCCCGGAGCCGGTTCGCAGCGGCGACACACCCGCCTCGCCCTCAATCCCGACAGAGCCGAGGGGATAAAATCCTCCTCGAACCCCGATGGCAACACCTGGGCGGTAGCGTTCCCAATCGCTGTTGTAGTCGTAGAGCTCGTGGTCCTCGGTCGTGACGAGCGTACCTGTGTAGACGCCGATCTCGACCATGTTGCGTGTCGGCCGAAGACGGAAAAGGTCAGACTTGGGTGCGACGGGCTTGGCGTTTGTGTTGTCTGGTGCGTGTGTGCGCGACGGTTCCACAGCCGGGCCACCGGTTTGTTCGGTCGCTGAACTTCCAGGCTCCGAGGTTCCGGATACGTCCGGTGCCGCCTCGCTGGTCGCCGCCACTTGAGTTGCTGAGACATTGCTCGCAGCGAGGATTCCGATGATGGAGGCCACTGCGGTGACACATCGCGACACGGGTCTCGTTTGCCGCGACAGGCGACCGCGAGTTTGGGGAGCCGAGTCGGTTGGCATGCCTATCGTTCGACCTTCTTCATACATGGGGTCCAAGCGTTACGCGGGGTTATCTCCGGAATGCGCTAAAATATTTCCGAAGAGACATGTTTTAGGATACAACTAAAACGAGACAGTCGGGAAGATAGTTTGATTGCCCGCGCGCTGGCCAAACTGTGTCTACACGTGCCAATACGACCGAACCTCCGTTATTTCGCACCGCACTGATGTATGCGTGGGTCTCTTTGGCGCTCATCAACTGCTCGCCCGAACATGTGTTCGAAGGGGCTGCGATGCGTGTCACAAAACCGAGTCGAGGTAGCCTCGATGATCGGTATGACCCTCTAGAGCCCACAGATCGCCACTTCCTCATCGGTAACGAATTCCGGCATGACCTTTTTTACATGTATATTCGCGACCGTGGTGGGGCGTATATAGGCATTGGGTCTGAGCAAAACTACTCGCTGATCGCCGCAGCCCAGGCCGAGCAGGCGTACATCATGGACATAGACGGCCGCGTGCTCGAACTGCACCGACTATTTGCGCTCCTTGTCGTCGCGTCGGGCACTCCCGCGGAGTTTATCGGGCGATTCTCGGAGCATGCCGCAGGAGACACCGAAGCACTACTTGCACGTGAGCACGATGTTGCCGAGCGAATCAAATTCTTTCGCTCGGTCAGGCGCGACATGCACCGGCATCTCCACGCTGTAGCAAAGCGCAACTATCCCACATGGCTTTCCGAACAGCACATGTATCAGCATGTACGTGGTCTTTTTTCCGCGCAGCGGATAACAATTGTTCCCGGCAACCTACAAGGTGTTACTACGATCGGTGCGATTGCCAGAGATGCGCGCGAGAGAGGAATACCGGTTCGCACAATCTACTTGTCGAATGCGGAAGATTCGCTGACCCACCACGCGCGATTCTTCGCAAATCTTCGAACCCTTGCGGGTGTGTCCGAAACGATTATCCTCCGCACGCTTTACCGAGAAGACTGGCAGGCTGCAGATGGGTTGTGGAGCTACCAAGCACAAACGCTCCGGGATCTTGCAGCGCGGATGTCGAAACAGACAGATATTTCGGTTCGCGAGATGAGCGACACAGCGCTTGCCGAGGGCCAGCTCATCATGGTGCGACCAGATGGCGCGCTCACGACGATCGGGATCGAGTGAGATTGGCGCTCACTCGAACTTCCAGGAGAAGCGCCAGCGCACCCGGATCGGTCGCTCGGGGTCCGTTTCGCCTCCCTCATCGATTACCGCCTCGGCTCCGACTTCGCCGCTGCGCGTACGAGGTGATTTCTCAGGAACCTGCGGGAGAGGAGCGGTCGCCCTGTCCGACGTTCGACCTTCGGAGCTCGTTGTATCATCAGGCATATCGAGATTTCCAATTTCTGGTATCGATGCAACTACATCATCATGCATCGATTTGCCATGATTCGAATTTATGTTTGCATTTGCATTGAGCTTCGGGTCGTCGGTTGGGTTGGGTTTTAGGGTGTTGATTGTATCTTCATGTTTTACAGGTGGCTCCGTGTCATCGACGATGCTCTTGTTGGCAGGTGTTTCCATAGGGGGTGCATCTGTTTTCAGATCGAGGGACAAGGGCGCATCCGGCACAGCTGCCGCATCGGTAGCGGCTGCGGGCGTAGGAGCTGTCTCAGGGTCGATGTTTGTCTCGGCAGGGTGAGTGGTCTCGTCTGCGCCCCCCGCTGTGTCAGTGTGCTCCTCGTGGGGGGCGGTTCCTTCCCCGTCAGCAGGCTGCTTAACTTCATGGATGGGGTCGTTCTGCGTCGAGAATGACGAGGGCTCCTCGGTGGGCTTCGCGGTCTCGTCTTCCGCGCGGGAGCGGACAACCATCGCGGTTCGAAGGTGTGTAGGGTGGGATTTTTTCGCGGATTTTTTGGCTGGCGACAACGGGAGTTTGACGGCGGGGTCCCCCAACAGGATGTATCCGGACAGGTCTTGGCGTGTCATCCACAGATGGCCGAGTTTTGTCTTGCTCACGGGAGATGGTTTTCCAGACATCTTTGCCTCGGAGGCGAGGTCGTAGAGCTCGGTCAGTTGCTGGTTTTTGTCGACGTAAAACCGCATCAACTCGAGCAAGGCGACTCCTGCTCGATTCCCGCGGAATAGCGACTTGAGGATGTTGTAGAACTTGTCTGGGCTACCTTTTTGTTTCCCGCCATCGAGCTCCGAAAAGCTGTAGGTCCACGCGAGGTCGAGATGACCGACGAACGCGAGTGGCCCGTCGGCGCTGGCGAGTGCGGCCTGTGGAAGGGCTGCGATGAACGGTCGTTGATTCTCGTTTGGGAGGCTTTTGAGGACCGAGTCAGGTCGTCCGCGAAACTGTTTTTCGCGCTTGAGATGCTCGAGCCAATGACGAAATTTACTTCGACTCGGTGTACCTGCACCAAAACAGGCGAACATAAACCAGATCCCTCCCGGGACAAACACTTGGTGTTCGAGGTCGCGCCCGGGGAGGTTTCCTTCGACTCCGAAGCTCATCGCTCCCTGCTCTTTGAGCTGTGCACGTGCCGACGACCAACCCTTGCGGGGTGCACCGCAGCCGTGGCTCATCGTAAATAGGACGCCCGCCTCCAACTCCGCCGCTGCTTCGAGGAGTTCCTCTGGAGTTGGGTCCTCGTCGCCAGCTTCGAGGATGTTACCGGCGGCGAAGCGCCCTGAATCCTTCATCGCGCGGGCTCGTTCCACGACAGGCGTAATGAGACCGCGGTAGCCTGCTTGGGTCGCAGCTGTCCCATCGTGGACCGTATAAAACAGCGAGTTTCCCTGCTCCAACGGCGATGGAGACTGCTCCCACATCAGTACTTTGTCGACATACGACTCGTACCCTTCACGATCAGAAAATGCGAGTCGTCCGACATAGCCTTCACTTGACTGCACTGCCTGGAGTTCAAACGGGACTTCGTGGAGGTCGCCTAAAATCAGTTGATAGCGGGGGATAAAGTCGGGGTCGTCGTTGTTGTAGACATCGTTGCGCCACTTCATCGCCTCTTCGGGGGTCATGCGCGAGGGGACTCGATAGATCTTGACGGGGTCTTCGAGCTGGTCGTTGCGCCAATCGATCAGCCGTTTGATCCGTCCGAGCAACTCATCGCCGCGTTTTCCCTCGGGCGCGATCACCCCCCAACCTTGAGCTGCGAGGTCGTTTCCCGCTGCACCTGCATCGAAGAAGCTCTCAAATCCATTTTCTCCCGCTGACTCGGGGTCTTGTTCGCCTGCACTTTCCGTAGGAAGGCTGTCTTCGAGTACAGGTTTGTGGTCATCGGCATAGGAAAGTAAGAGGTTGAGTTCGTCGTTGTTGCCACCGTCCATCATCCTCCTCCTTCTCCTTCTCTCTTCTCTTCCGCCCGGTGCTACCGCGGTCGACGCTTTGCAGCCGCTGCGTATAGGGTTGTGCGCAGCCAACCAATCGATGTGTAGTCACGCGACGACTCAGCTGGAAACACTCCAAGGGAATCAGGTGCATTTACAATATTAAGAGCCATCGACTCTAGTTCCGCAGCCGGCATTGGTTCGACGATCTGTAGCGTGGCGAGGTCGTGCCAAGGATAGGCATCTTCATCCCACGCTTGACACGGATCGAACATTGTATGGCGATGATCGGCGACCGCTTCGCGGACAGCGAGCTGGAGTCTGTAGGCGACCGGAGCTTGCGTCAGGCGTGCGTGGTAGGCCTTTCGCAGGGTATCGAGCGGTCGCTTCTCTTCGGGCCAGCGAGACGTTTCAAGTACACCTCCATCGAAGTCGCGCTGTGTGGGTTGGCCGCTGTCTTGTCCGCTCCACTCCTGCGGAATCAAGCGGTAGCGACAACCCCATTGCTTTCCCGCCCGATCGATGTACATACCTGTGAGCTTGCTGTAGTACGCCAAGGACTCGTAGTTGTCGGGTGCTCGTCGGAGGCCACCCCAGTAGCGGTCGAGGGCGTCGGGATAGCGTTCGTAGAACTCGGGCAATCGTTTGCGCAACGTGAGCCACATGCGTTCGCAAAACATGGCGACGTTGCACCACACAGTAACGTCGCCCGTGTTCATCAGGATATCGAGTTGCTGGCGACCCGACTCGTCGAGTAGGCGCAGGGCCGCACCGCGATAGTCGGCCGACAGATCGTCCTCGTTGTTGAGGTTGGCATGGCGAATCACACAGGTGAAACTTCGACCAGGTCGCCAGAACTCGTGTTCGGGGAGATCGAGGTCATCTTGGACGTGGAGTTTCCCGCGACCTCCGACTCCTATCTTGTGGGTCGCTCGTCCCTTTTTTTTGCGCGCACCCGCGGCGAACAGAGTTGTCAGAAAAAGTCGGTGGAGGTGGAGGCCGAATTTGTCGAACATGGCAAGCCTCAGATGTTGATCCGTGCACGGATCTTGCGAACGTCGTATTGGAGATTGGCAAATGCCTCTGCTCGGGTGCGCAGGGCCTCGAGCAATGAGTCAGGAATGTCACCATCCTCGTTCCGCATAATCATGCCGTAGCGGGTTTGTGAAAGTGTTAGGTTTAAACTGATATGATTGGTCAACTCGCGTGGCGTCGACCGATCGACGGGGTTGTATTGTGAGTAGCTGGCCTCAAGGGCATCGCTCGTGTCGTTGACCCACGAGTGAAAAAACGTCGCGTGGAAAATGGCGTAGCGGCACACTTGAGCGAGGTTCTTGAGCTCCTCCTCACTTGGTGCCGCATCTGCGTCCGCGGCCGGAGCTCGCACAAGCGGCGAGACGACCCGGAGTTTTCCTCCAACCTCGACACGCGGTGCCTGGGGGTCGGCGACTTCTCGCGGATCGGCTGGTTGATGCCCTTCGGCGAGGTCGGCTGGGCGGTAGGGAACACTGTGGGCGACGAGATCCTCGCTGAAACCACGGACTTCGTTCCAGTGGTCTAGGATCCCCTGCAAGTTGGCGGAGAAAAATTTATCGACGTGCTCCGTGAGCGCCTCCCACATCAAGTTGGCGACATGGGCATAGCGGTGACCGGGCCCGATGGGGACTCGCGGAGACCAACCATACCAGTCGATTCCGCTGGCGCTGTCACAGATGGCCTCGACCAGCGAGTTTTCGGTGAGCGCACCGTTTTTTGTGATCAGCCCGTCTGGGCCAAAAATCGCCCGTTCCCCCTCGACGTTGATGATCATGACTTCTTTGAGGTGGGGCACAAGTAGTTCGCGCAGGGGGTTGCGACGGAAATTTCGGAATGTTGCAAGCGCATATTGCTCGGCGTTGAAATGACCACGTGCAAGGTGGTTTGAAACCTGTGTGTACATGTAGTTCACACATTCAAACACATGTTTTGCCCGTTCCCAGCCCGTGTCGCCGGGTCGACATGTCTGGGCCTCTGCGAGTGGGGCGTTGGCTTGTTTTGCGTTGTCGATCCGGCCTTGGATCGTGATTTCGACAGGGACGAGCGTTTGTTCGTGTTCGCGAAACACGGCGTGGACGTTGGGTAACTCGTGGGTACCGTCGTGTTCGTAGCTGTCCCAGGTTCGGATCACGTGAAGGAGTCCCTCGGGGCCTCGAGTAAACTCGGTCGGACAGGCACCGTTGAGCAGCTTGTCGACAAAGTGTTCATCCGCGCTGGCATCGGATCCTAGCGTGACCGGTGGCTTGTAGGGGGTTTTACCGCGATAGTCGGCTTGGATCTGCGAGAGCTCGACCTCTCGATCGTATGTGTAATGGGACAGGCGGATCCCCATGGTTGCACGTGCAACCTTCGCCAACGCCAGTTTGCGCCCAACGGCGTATTCCTGCGGCATCGCATCAAATTCCTGCTTGCCGAATTCCAGCGTGTACAGGTGCGGTAGGGGAATGTCAGGGTGATATTCGTAATAGACGACGGGGACATTGCCGAAGTCGAACACTTGCTCTTCGACATCATCGGGGCCTTCGATCACTGCGAGCAGATTTTCACGTCCCGCGTACTCGTCGATGATCCGTAGATCGAGGTCGGGCTTGTCGAAACGACCGGCGTCGGCCGGATCGTAGGTGATTTCGAATCGACCTTGTGCATCGCTCAGTCCCGATCCGAGAAAGTCGTCGGGTCCAAGTGGATCGCGGTCCCACAGCTCGACCTTCATAAACGGGAGCGGGCGGGGTTTGGGTTGATCGACCGTCGCGGCGAACACCAGTCGTCCGGTTGCGCTGTGGCTCGGGTTCTTCCGTTTTGCCGCACGGATGCGTCTCGCTTTGCGCGAGTCACCGAGGGAGTGTTGGACGTTTTGGATGGTCTCGAGCGGCAACACAGTGCCGGCGGTCGCCTTCGCAAACTGCTTGAGTGTCTCGCTAAAATCGCTCATCGCTGTCTCCTACGCGGCTGTCACTGTATATCAAACATGTTCAAATAAACATGTGTTTTAGGTCCTGTAAAAAGATTGGATGCGGTACCATCAACCGCCGAGCTCGATTCGAGTGGAGGTCGCAAACCTTGCGTCGCCATCGTGTTGAAGGCTCGATTGCGAAGTGAGTGTTTGGATGGACGGGCGCCGGATCGATCACAGCACGACCCTGATGCAGCTGAAGGCGGAGTGGGAGGATATTCGGCGGCGACGCGAGCTCGTCGATGCTCAGTTTGACCGCCAGCAGCGATTGATTCCAGACACTATCGAATCGCTCGTCGAACGCGAGGGACGGGCAGAGGGTGCGCAGCGGTATCGCCTCACCGCAGCGGAAATGGTCGGACTCGCATTTTCCGGGGGAGGTGTCCGATCGGCCACAGTTAACCTCGGGATTTTGCAGGGACTCGAACGCTACGGGTTGCTACGCCATGTCGACTATCTATCGACGGTTTCTGGTGGAGGATTTATCGGGTCCTCGCTGAGTTCGTTGATGGCGACGCCGGTGGCAGCGGACGGGTCGCGTGGTGGATTTCCTTTTCGTATCGACGAGGGCGGGGTCGAGGCTCCAGCTCTCGAACATTTGCGCGATCACTCAAACTACGCCGCTACCAACGGATTTATCGACTACGCCCGGGTCACGGGCGTTTTGATTTCCGGGATTCTGACCAACGCCCTGATCCTCGTACCGGCCCCGGCTGTACTTGCAGTGGTCGTCGCGGTCGTGTACGGAGACTTCCTGCGCGATTGGTCCGCTGCACCAGGGTCCTACAACAGCATAGATGTCTTTTTGGTCACACCGTGGGTCGCAGCGGTTGCGCTGGCGTTTTGCCTGTTCGCGTCGGCACTTTCTCGTGCCTTCGGTCAACCGGGTCGCAAACTCCCAAAACGCCGAGGCCGGTTGCTCGCGCGTCGGGATACGCTTGAGCGTGCCCTCGGGCTCGGGCTCGTGGTCACGTCGGTCGTCGCAGCGGTGGAGTCATTGCCACTTGCACTCGCGTGGTTTCACCACGCGGTCGCGGATGGTGGCGACAGTGTTGCGTCGATCACTTCGGCATTGACCGGCACGGGGGCAGTTGCGGGCTCACTCCTCGGCTCGAAGCTTGCTACGTCGCCGGGGATCAAGCGACTTGCCGGCCTGTCGTTTGCGGCGGTACTGGGCATGTTGGTACCTGCTGTGGTGTTCTTTGTGTGTGCAGATCTATTTGTATATTCATTGCAAGCTGGGGCTGGCTGGGCGATGGTCGACCCGACACTGTACCCTCCGATGGTTTGGATCGTATTGGTGTCATGGGTGATGTTCGCCGGTCTGATTGACGTCAACTTCTCAGGGCTCCACAACTACTCCCGGGACCGCCTGAGCGGTGCGTTCCTTCTCACCTGCGACAAACGTGGTGGCGTCAACAGCAACGACGACTTGCGGCTATCTGAACTGTCACCTCCCGGTTCGCTCGCCCCGGTACACATCATCAACGCGGCGCTCAACCGCCAGGCCTCCAAGGATTTGGGGCTACGCGGTCGCAGCTGTGATTTCTTCTCGTTCACCAAATACTTTATCGGAAGTCCGAGCACGGGGTACTGCACGACCGGGTTGATGGAGTCGGTCTTTCCAAATATGACGCTTGGGACAGCGATGGCGATCTCCGGAGCGGCCGCCTCGCCGAACATGGGGACGTTTACGACGCGGCCCGCGGTGATGTTGATGACCCTGCTCAACATTCGCCAGGGGGTGTGGCTGCCAAATCCAAAACAGCTCAACGCCCGCTTCTCCGGACGCGCGGCGGATGAGCGAGGGATGGTTTCGCGGCTGCTCGACATCCGGCGGTACCAACCGGACGCGCGAGCGTTGGTGCGGGAGATGTTCAGCCGCCTCGACACCCACGGAACACTGGTCAATGTCAGCGACGGCGGACACATCGAGAACACCGCTGGCTATGAGTTGTTGCGGCGTCGCTGCAAATACGTGATTGTCAGCGACGCCAGCGAGGATGCGGCGATGACCCACTCGGGCCTGGCGACGCTGATGTTGTTTGCCCGCGTCGATCTCGGGATTGAGATCGACATGGACTTGGACAACTTCCAACGCGACGGTAAGGGTCATTCGCGACGTCACGCTGCGCTGGGCGTGATCCACTACCCGGAGACCGTCGAGTTCGCCGCTGAGACGGGATATTTGTTGTATTTCAAATCATCTCTCACCGGCGACGAGGATGCGGTCATGAACGAGTACCGCGAACGCCATCCGAGTTTTCCCCATCAATCGACCGGGGATCAAATGTTCGATGAGTCGCAGTTCGAGGTCTACCGCGCCTTGGGAGCCCATATGGTCGACTCGATTGTACATACAGATGTCGGCGACGGGATGAGCTTCGCCGAGTTTGGTCAATGGGTTCAGGGGTTGCGTGTGCACCTGGCGAGAAAGGTAGAGAATCGGTTTCAGGCGGCAGACCTCAGTCAACTGGCGGGGAGCGGCGAGACGCGACCCGAACGTATCCAGGCGCTCGAGCGGGCAGCCTTCCAGCTTGCACAGATGGCCCAAATGTTCGACGAGCTAGAGCTCGATGACCCCGGCAACCGCACGAATCCGCACAACCTCGGATGGATGAATCGATTTCGCCGCTGGGCCGCCACTCCCGAGCTTCGCGAAGTTTACGCCCGGAGTTGCTCCGGTTGGAGCGAGGTGTTCCAAGTTTTTTGCGAGGAGGCGCTCGGGTTGCGAGTGACGGTCGCTTGGGCCATGGCCGAGATACAAGATTCAGAAGCGATCAGATCCCTACTGCCATCGGGTGTGAGGCGACAACTCGCACTGGCGCGGAGTCGAGAACCCGACTTCGCAGACAGCTTGTTTTTGGTCGGGAAACTCGAGTGCGAGGGGGTCGACGATGATTGTCTGCCTGACGTCTGTGCTGCGAGGATACTGTTTGACGGCCAAACGGGGCGGGCCGTGTTGCGGGAGAGTGGCCTGTCCGATGGCTACGACGGGGTCTATCTGTACGAAAAGGCATATCGCGGCCTCAAACAGGACCTGCCGCGATTGCTCGCCGAGCAACAGTCAGACGATCGTGCATCGCTGATGCTCGCCTTCAGCGACTCGCTCGACGACCCTGGTGAGGCGTCTGCCGCGGTTGGGGAGGGGGCCATCCAATTTGATTTTAGTGGCCTCCCGCAGCGGACCCTCGACCTCCTCGGGCAGCGTCCCGAAAGGGTCGAGCCTTCACAGCCTGGTAAGAAATAAATATGTAGATACATTATACGGTCGTTCGTGTCCTATCGTCGCGAACTTGTAACAACTCCGTGGGATGTGATGATCCGGCGATTTTTTGGCCTCCGCTGTGCTGGAAATCCCGGGCAAAATTTGGTGAAAATCGCCCACGTCCTCGCGGCAAGTCGGGCATCCACAGAGCAATCATCGCCACGGAGTGCGCGAACCGCGGGAAAAGGCAAGTTACCTGACCACGAGGAGCTGACCATGAAATTCTACAAAGCAGAGTACATTTGGCTCGACGGAACGCAGCCCACCGCGCTGATGCGTTCGAAAACAAAAATCGTTCCCGCCGGTACGAAGCCGCCGGTCTGGGGTTACGACGGTTCGTCGACGAATCAGGCTGACGGCCACTCTTCCGACTGTGTGCTCGATCCTGTGTTTGTCACGCACGATCCAATTCGAGGGGACGATCACAAGCTTGTACTGTGCGAAGTGCTCAACACCGACATGACGCCGCACTCGACCAACAACCGCGCCAAGCTGCGTCCGGTGGCCGAGAAGTACGCCAAGTACGAGTGCCTGTTTGGGCTCGAGCAGGAGTACACGTTCCTGCGGACCGATGGACACCCGCTCGGCTTTCCGCCCAACGGGTATCCGGCGCCCCAGGGCCCCTATTACTGCGGTGTCGGTGGGAGCCAGATCTTCGGTCGAGATGTGGTCGAAGATCACCTCGACGTCTGTCTACAAGCTGGGCTCCTGCTCTCGGGGATCAATGCCGAGGTGATGCCGGGGCAATGGGAGTTTCAGGTCGGGCCTTTGGGTCCCGTCGAAGTCGGGGATCAGCTGACGCTCGCCCGCTGGTTGCTGTGCCGAATCGCCGAAGATCACGATTGTGATGCAACCTTCCACCCCAAGCCGGTCCGCGGCGACTGGAACGGAGCAGGGTGTCACACCAACTTCTCGACCAAGCAGATGCGCGAGTCCTACGACGCCTGTATCGCAGCCTGCGAGGCACTCAAAGAACGGGCCGTCGAGCACATCCGCAGCTATGGCCACGGGGTCGAGGAACGTCTCACCGGAAGTCACGAGACCCAGCGTTGGGACACTTTCTCTTACGGAGTGTCCGATCGAACAGCTTCGGTTCGCATCCCGTGGCAGGTCGCCGCCGAGAAAAAGGGATACATCGAGGACCGACGACCCAATGCCAACTGCGATCCGTATGTCGTCGCCCGGAGGATGGTCGAGACCGTGTGTGCGGCTGCTGAAGCGGGTCGGTAACCCAAGGCCAGTCGATAAACAAAGCTCCTGGGCAGACCCCGGGAGCTTTGTTTGTACTTGGTCCTATCAATGTGTCGACAGTACGAGGATTCTCAATCGGCTGGCCCGCGTCGAGGTTCTCCGAGAACCGCGATTTCGTCGGTTGTGAACAGTCGCGAACGTGTCAAAAAGCGAACACCTTCGGGTGCCTCGAGTGAAAATCCACTGCCGCGGCCGGGGACCACATCGATGATCAACTGGGTGTGCTTCCAACGCTCGAACTGATCACCGCCGATATAGAACTCGCATCCTGCAATTTTGCCGAGCAGCACATCTCGCTGTCCTATTTTGAATTCGCCGGCTGGATAGCACATCGGTGCGCTCCCGTCACAGCAGCCCCCGGACTGGTGAAACATCAGGGGGCCGTGTTGACGCTCGAGTTCGGCGATCAGCTCACGGGCTGCATCGGTGGCGGTCACCCGTGGCTGGCTCGGTGTAGATGCACTCATTAGAAGAAACCCATCGGCTTTTCGCTGTAGCTGATCAGCAGATTTTTGGTTTGTTGGTAGTGGTCGAGCATCATTTCGTGGGTCTCACGCCCGATACCCGACTGCTTGTACCCGCCGAAGGCCGCGTGGGCCGGGTACAGATGGTAGCAATTGGTCCACACGCGCCCGGCTTGTATCGCACGACCAGCCCGGTAGGCAGTGTTGATGTTGCGGCTCCAAACTCCAGCACCGAGTCCGTAGAGCGTATCGTTGGCGATGTCCATCGCCTGATCGAATCCCGCGAACTTGGTGACGGACACAACCGGGCCAAAGATTTCCTCTTGGAAGATGCGCATCTTGTTGTTGCCGCTGAAAATCGTAGGCTCGACGTAGAAGCCCCCTGCGAGGTCTCCACCGTGTTCGGCCCGTTTGCCACCGGTGAGCAATTCAGCCCCCTCCTGCTTGCCGATGTCGATGTACGAGAGGATTTTTTCGAGTTGGTCGCGCGATGCTTGGGCACCCATCATTGTGCTTGGGTCGAGGGGGTTGCCCATCTTGATCGCCTGGGTTCGGGCGACCGCAGCCTGCATGAAATCGCCGAAAATTTCGTCATCGACCAACGCCCGCGACGGGCAGGTGCACACTTCGCCCTGGTTGAGGGCGAACATCACAAACCCCTCGAGCGCCTTTTGTCGGAAGTCGTCGTCCTTTTCCCAGACGTCGCCGAAAAACACGTTGGGCGATTTGCCGCCGAGCTCGAGCGTCACCGGAATCAGATTTTCCGACGCATATTGCATAATCAAGCGTCCGGTCGTGGTCTCGCCGGTGAACGCTACCTTGGCGATCCGTGGGCTGCTGGCGAGGGGTTTTCCGGCCTCGAGGCCAAAGCCGTTGACGACGTTGAGGACACCCGGCGGGAGCAGGTCGCCGACCAACTCGAGCAACAACAGGATACTGGCCGGCGTTTGTTCAGCTGGCTTGAGGACCACACAGTTGCCCGCTGCGAGGGCAGGTGCGACTTTCCAAGCGGCCATCAGCAGGGGGAAATTCCACGGGATGATCTGGCCGACGACACCGAGTGGTTCTTTGAACTGGTAGGACACCGTGTCGTTGTCGAGCTCGCCCTGTGTGCCCTCCTGAGCGCGGATGCAGCTGGCGAAGTAACGAAAGTGATCGACGGTCAGCGGGAGGTCGGCAGCCAGTGTTTCGCGGACTGCCTTGCCGTTGTCCCAGGTTTCGGCGACGGCGAGCATTTCGAGGTTTTGCTCGATCCGATCGGCGATCTTATTGAGGATACCTGCCCGTTCGGCCACCGCAGTCTTGCCCCAAGACTCGCGCGCACCGTGGGCCGCATCGAGAGCTTTGTCGATGTCCTCGGCAGTCGACCGAGGAATCTCGCAAAAGTTCTGACCTGTCACGGGCGTCGGGTTTTCGAAGTAGTTGCCTTTTGCCGGAGCCACCCATTCCCCGCCGATGTAGTTTGCGTAACGGGACTTGAAGTGGACCAAGGAGCCTTCGGTGTTCGGTGGTGCGTATGTCATCCCATCGAGAATGGGGGGGCTGGGGCACGCGGGTCAAATGCCCGGGTGTGACAAGAGGAGGGGTCAATGAATGACACTACATGTTTGCGACCGTGCATTTGTGCCAGAAGCCCTGAAGTCGCGAAAAATCTACGCGAGATAGCGCCCAATAGCTCGGGGGGGTGGGACGGATTCGCATGAACATGCGGATACAATTATTTTCGTTGGTAGATAACATCCGTGCGCAGCGCGTATTTGACCCCCGAGTGAACGACCGACCCCTCGTGAAACAGCAGGTGATCGAATACCAAGGCCATCCCGGTCCGTGGGCGGATCCTGCGTTCGACCGTCACGTTTTTCTGACCGCGACGCCGACGAGCAAAAAACGTCGTCTCGCCGCCGGTAAAGGATTCGTTGAGGTAGATCATCAGCGAAAACAGGGTGACCCGATCACCCGGGAGGGATGTTCGGTTGTCGACGTGGGGAGCAAAGGTCGTGCCCGGAGGGTATTCGTAGAGGCGAAATCGCCAGTTCAAGGCGACCGCGACATGATTTTGAAACCGTTGCTCGACGTGCGTACCGACCCGTTTCCACAACCCGTCAGATAAATTTGTATCTTCAAACATCACCCGGAGGTTGTTGCGAGTCTTGTCCTTGACTCGGTAGCCATCGTCACCGGTGGCGAGGCCTGCCGGTTGAAACCCGATGTTGCGGGCCACAGCGATCAGGTCGCGGCATTCCTCGTCGGAGAGGACATCCCGGAGTAGAAACAAATGTTGTTGGCGAAAATCTTTACGCCGGATGGTCAGCGGGTGTGGTTCACGGAGGACCTTTGTATCGAGCACATGGGGCACCACCGAAAATCGGTCGTCCCCGAGTGGCTGATTGATTGTCGACATGGTTGCTGCTACACAGATACTTGACGCAGGAGTTCTTGGTCGAGCGCCGTCAGCATTTGGTCGTAGGGGGTCTTTTGACTCGGAGCGGGGGTGCCGTTTGGGCCTTGGACCTGTTGTTGCGGTTGTTCCCCGCCGAGTAGAAGCTCGAGGATCGCCCCGTCAAACCCACCGATCATCGTCACGCCGCGATCATTAATCGTCGACGGGAAGTCTCCACCGCGGCCCGTCACCCACCACCACACGATTTTGATATGCGGGAGACCGACTGCGGCAAGTTTCTTCATCGCAGCTTTGTAGTTGGTCTCGGTATTTCCACCCACCGGATTGAACTGCATGTCGCTCACGACCAGCAGGGTGGTCGGAAACTCCGACACGGGGATGTTGGGCTTTTGTCTACGGACTTGGCAGATTAGATCGATCACGGACTGAAAGTTGGTCGAGCCCCAGGCCGTGGTCGTGCTGTGCAACTGACGTACCCGCTCGCAAAACGAGCCCTTGAGCTGAAGCAGTCGCGAGGTGGAGTCAAACATCACTACGTGATTTTGAAATGTCCCTTCGTTCAGGGCCGAAAAGTACAGGCCGAGCCCGAGGCAAATATCGAGTGCAGATACACCTGGTACGACCTGTGCTCCCATCGAACCGGAGGTGTCGAGGGCACACCACAGGTTTTCAGTGATTCCCCCGCGGTCTTCCTTGGCCCGTTGAACAAGACCTTCAAATTGGCGGCCAAACGTCAGTATTTGGGACCGCGTGAGCCGACCCTTGCGGGCTGCCTGATACAGCTCGTAGGGGTATCCTGTAAATTTGGCGACTGGTTGCTGCATGATCCAAGCGTCGTAACGCTCGGTGAGGCCGTGACGCTCGAGTGTGGTCTTGCCATCGCGGCCGCGGTGACCGACGAGCGAGAACAATGCCCGACCCGAGATTGAGCGGAAGTCGAGTTGATCCCAAAGTCCGGCACACATCATGCGTTGAAATTGGTGGGCGCGGTGCTCGGGGTTGGACTTGAAGCGACGGTACTGCGCCCGTGTCCAACCGTTGAACGCGGCGAATTCCTGGGCCCAAGCATTGAGCTTGCGGTGACGATCGTTGAACGTTTGGCTCGGACTGCGCAACCGCGGCAAATATTTGGCGATCAGCGGGCGGTTGTATGGGTCTTGGATGCCGCGACGCACCAGCTGAAATACAGATTTTCTTGGTAATACATCAATTACATCGACATGCCAGAGATCAGACCAACGCCCGGCGAGCGGAACCAACCACAGATTGGTAGCGAGCGCCTTGGGATGGGTTCGCGCCAACCAGTGAAGTGACTTGCGGAACTCGTCGCGTGCGCCTTGGCCTTTTTGGACCGTCTCCGAGTTTAGGAATCCTTCGGATTTGCGGGTGACTATCCGCGTGTAGAACATCAACATCAGTGAGAGTCGCGGGGATTCTGCCCACAACTGCTTGAATTGTTTGTCGACTTCTTCTTGGTTGCGGTCGCGATACGTGCCGCATTTTGAAAAGTAGTTGAGCAGGGCGCTGCCGGTTGTCGCATTTGAAACAGCGCCATTTTCTGTAAAAAACGTATTGCGGGCGATAGCTGCCAAAAATTGGTTCGTCGACATGGTCACCTCTAGCGGAGCGCTCTTTATACGCCGAAGCAGGCTGATTGGCGAGGAGAATCCTGCTTGAACTGTGCGTGAAACCAGCCACAGGGGCGTGCGAAGTCGCTGGATCGGCATTCTACTCTGACCGCCGCCCCTTGAGCTCAATAGGGTGATGATACAAGAGAATTAAGTAGGCGACGGTACCGGTACCGCGGCTTACGAGGGTGTGTCCACAACGGGTGAGAGCCGAATGACGGCGCGAAGGAAAGGAGATGTGTATAGACATGAAAGGTCGTTTGGCTTCACCGGTCTGCTTCAGACGACTCACGTTCGAAGCCGATTGAGTCGCGCGTCAAATCCAACACTCGTGTTAGGCTCTTCCGGGGAAGAACCATGGGACATCATCGCGCATTGGTTTTTATTTTCGCGTTGACGCTCGCAGCTTGTGGTGAGGACGCGGAGACTTCTGCCACACAGGCGAACACGACCGAGTCGACAGCCGAGACGGATCAGACCACGGCCGGGCCGGGGACGGAAACGGAAACGGAAACGACGGGCGAAACGGAGTCGACAGGCGAGACGGAGCCTACGGGCGAAACGAGCGAGCCTGAACCGGAACCAGAGCCTGAACCGGAACCTGATCCTGTGACGATGCAACTGTACGACGAGGCCATCTTTTACGATGGCTATGCTGGCCTCGTCGATGAACCTGTGCCGGAAGGGCTCCAACGACTCAAAAATTCGTTGTATACGCGCAAGCTCAGCGACGATGAGCTCGACGCGCTGCAAAAGACCCTCCACATGGATGTGGTGATAGGGGCACTGTGCGATAACTACGACCGGATCGGCTCCGTCAACCTCGCGCTCGTCGACAAAGGCTCTGGGACCTACGACGCCGATACGGTCACCCGATTGGAGCTTGGTCGATTCATCACCCCATTCATGGACATGAACAAACAGCCGGATGAAGTGCCGTACGCGTTCGAACTCAACCACGTGATTCCGATTTTGCGCAGCGAATCGCTGCGGGCGACCTATGACATGTGGGTCGAACTCGATGTCTTTGGTGTCCCGTATGCGGCCAACGACGAGGTCGCTGGGTGTGCCGGTCGCAACGACGTGTTTCGCGGATCCGTCTCATGGACGACCGACAGCTCTCAGTCGCCCCAGACGTTCGATGTCCTCATTCCGATCGCCGCCAAGGAGGCGTTTAACAACTACGCCGAGGGGGCGAGTGATGCGGTCGGGACGACTGTCAAGACCCGTCCCTTTATACTCGATGCAGATGCAACTGTACAACTCGTGGTGATCATTTCGAATCACGGGGCCAATCAAGGTGGTGAAGAGTACATTCGTCGACAACACAAGGTGTATATCGATGGATTTCTCCTTAGTTACTTTACCCCTGGGCGCGAGACGTGTGAGCCGTTTCGGGTCTACAATACCCAGGGGAATGGGATCTACGGTCCGAGTCCAAAGACCGACGCCCAGTGGCAGTCGTTTAGCAACTGGTGCCCAGGCGATGTGATTGACATCCGTATTTTTGAGGTTGGATCGTTGCCCGCAGGTGAGCACGTCTTCTCGATTGATGTGCCCGAAGCTACCTTCAACGGTGCTGAGGGGAACTTCCCATTTTCATTGTTTGTGCAGGCAAATACTTCAGGCTAGTCCGGATTTTCCACGAACCCTATTCACGCAGCCATCCTCGAGTACGCAGGAGTGCCAGGAGTTGTGGGCTGTCTACTGCGACAGGTCGGACCAAGGTTCCGACCCTCTGGCGTTCCCACCAGACATCCGCACCGGGGTTGGCAAAATGGTAGCGGTAGACTTCAACCCGGATGAACTGTGGTGGAACGCCGGGAAACGGGTCATGGGAAAATAGGGGCGCGACTGTCGGATCGCCGGCGAGAAGCTTGTATACGAGGTGCACCACCCATTCGTCGCGACGCAGTGCTCCGCTGCCCTGAACTTCGAGGGCGGCAAACCACATCAGCCAGTCGGCACGCAGGTGGTAGGGCGTGATCCAACATGGACGCCGGGCAGGATCCCCCGGTTTGCAAGGAAACTCGTAGGCCTCCCAACGTGTATGTTCATCGATCCTCGTGGCGGAAGTCCCCTCGATGATCAATTCGAAGCGCTCGCGCGTGATCGAACCAAATGCGCCATAGGTGTTGACGAGATGGAGGCGGTCAAACGAACGGTTCATAGCCTGTTCCGGCGACAGGAGATTGCCGACGACTTCGATGCTGCGAAACGCGACGAGAATGGCAAACCCCCACGCGAGCAGACTGCGTGCGCGGGCAGGCGTCGACGGTGCTCCGTCAAGTTCGAGTCGCGCACGCCAACGTTCGGGCACCACCTTGCTGAGAAACTGGTCGTCGAAACAGGCGAGGCACGGAACGATGGTCAACCAGTTGAGAAACGAGAGGTTGCCGCTGATGATCAGGGTCGCCTGGAACAGCACCAAAACCACTCCTGTAATGTTTCTCAGGCGCCGTGGTCCAAACACAAAAAACGCGAGTACGACCTCTGCGAGATGGTTGAACAGAACTCCACCCCGGTGTACCCATGCGGGAAACTGATGAAATAGCCAGCTTCCAGGATGCGGGTTTGGTTGTGTTTCAAAGTGAAACTCGAGACAGGTCAAGTCGGTCCAGCAGGGGTCGCCGCGAAGTTTGATGAGGCCGGCCCCGAGCATGATTCGAAACGCGAGCCAGCGCATCAGCACAATGGCGATCCGAGGCGGATCGTCGGCCCCCATCGCAGATGGACGGAAACGGGTCCACGAACACATCAACGCCGTGAGTAGCGTCGTCTCGAGTAACTGGGTTTCCCACCCAAAACTGTAAAACCGCTGGCCGACATGGAGCAGCGAAAGTTGTATCAGCCACAAAAGTAGGAGAACTGGGGCGCTCTCGATACCGATGAGTAGGAGGCAGCCGAGAACGAGTCCGATGCTACTGATGGTGAGGAGAGCCGTGTCGCTGTGGTCCCACCAAAAAACGGTCGGAAGCTCGAACCATGCCCCATCGCCGACAGCCCCGTGTACCTGCGAGAGGTAGAGGTCGACGGGGAGAAGCCCGTTCTCACCGATGAGAGGGACGATCTGAAGCACGGCCCCCGCAAAGGTCGCGATGTAGATGACTCCGAGGAGACGGGTAATCAGTGTACGTACAAGGCGATACCGGTTCGGGGTCGGTGGGCCGCTGACAACCCGAGCGAGCGCTTGAAGACAAATCCCTATACGCGGGCGCCACAAACTGTCGTCCACGACTTCACCCTCGGGCTCATTGCGCTGAGGTTCCACGTCCGAGCGAGTCTCACACAGGTTCCGTCGTGTGGCGCGGGTCGAATCGTTGCCTACTCACAGATACCCATGGGATTGCCGCACTCCCCCGAGCCGGCACACACGCCGCTTTCGCACTCAACGTTGAACCGACACTCCGTCCCGGAAAGGAGTCCTCCCGGACAGTAGGCGTCACCGCACTCTTTTGGCATGTCCTGCTTGCGCAGGACATGCGAGGGCAGGATCGTCACACCCGAGGCATCAATATCGTCGGCCGGGTCGGCCGGGCCCTCGCGTGTCGACGACTCGGCACGCTCCCACATTTTGACGAACACATCCGCGGAGTTACGCAACGAGGTTGAATCGCTGCCGAGGGCATCGAGATCGTCGAGTAAAGATGTCAGTACACCCATGTTCCCAAGGCCAGCCTCGTCGAAGGCCGTTCCGAGTTTGGGAGGCCCGCTGTTGCGCTCGTCTCGAGCTTGGCATTGGGCCTCTTCGGGAAACGAAGCGGAGCAGGCATCGGGGCCGAAGCGCGGGCGTGTCTGCTGGATAAACCCATTGAGATCCGAACCGAGGCCCATGGGAACCTTGAGGCCGAGGCGGCCAAAGTCGTAGGCCTGTGCAAACGAGCGGCTCGAACCGTGACACGAGTTGGCGACTGCCGAGTGGTCGTAGGTATTGGTTTCTTCGTGGGCGGTTCGGAGCCCGATCATACCCCCGCTTTGCCGAATCACTTCGATGACCCAGGTCGGAGTCGTCTTCTCCTCGGCCGCTTTGGCCGGCAGCATGATGTCGCGGAAGTGGGCGTGAGACATGTAGATCGGGTAGTAGTCGTTGGCGAAGGCAATGTCCTTCAAGTCGCGCACACTCTGCTCGGACAGGTGGGCCGCATCGAGCAGCATCCCGCGGTCGATCATTTCCTGTGCCAGCTGCTTGCCGTCATCGGTCAAGCCGCGAACGTTGCGACAGTTGGTGTCGACGTCAAATCCCAGTGTGAGCGTCTCGGTCGTGAGGCCACAATCAGTATCGATATGGCAATTCTCGGCATACATCGCTAGATGAAAGATCGTGTTGTGTGGCGCCGCTCCCCCGAAGCGGTTGTCGAGTTGGTGTACCGGTTGGAGTGTACGTACACCTAAACTATAGAGTTCATCGAGTTGACTCCGCCAGTCGCCGTCGTTCATGATATGCGAGGCCTCGACGCTGAGCACGATGGCGAGTTTGTCCTCTTCGATGATGCGGCGTGCATCGGCTGCCGATAGCGCGATCTCTGCCCATTCGGTTGCAGCTGCAAATTCATTTGCTTGCTGAAGTTGTAGTAGAACGTCGTCCATTTCGTTGCACTCAGGGCGCTTGACGTTGTCTGGTCGCAGGGCCATGCACAGCCAGTTAAAACTGACTGCCGAGACCACTTCGAGGCGTAACCCCTGCTCATAGGCTTCACGAAGATGTCCTTCCCACGACTGTTGGTGGGCGATGGCGTCCCAACGCGGCCAACTGGCCAACGACGGCCACCCGTCGGTGCGAGCGGCATGCTCTCCCGTTTCACCGTCGCTCCCAGGAACCTTGGCGATTTCCTCAGAGATCAATGCTCCGCCGCCCAGAATGATCGCCGCGACCAGTGGAACCTCGAGTTGAAGCTCTTCGACCGGCTTGTCGGGACATGTCCCAAGGAGCGGTGCGAGATCGTCCTTGAGCCATGCGTGATCGCCCGGGTCGCCCCCGTCGCACGGTGCGAGGGCGACATCTGCCGGACCTTGGGCATGTCCGTGAAACCATCCGCCTCCGAATGCGTGCTCGGCAAACATATGTAGATGCAAATCTGCGATTCCCTGAAGCGGCTCTGGCTCGCCGCCTGTCTCTGTCTCCGTGCCGGAGGTTCCGGCAGTGTCGGAGGTTGAATCGCTCGGGCTCGAACTACAGGCGACGCAAAGGGGCAGTGTCAGGCAAAGCAGTAAGCGCATGGGCGAGGAATAACACGGTACCCCGCCGATCGCAGAGAAACGTCAGGTGAGGGGTCTTGAACCGAAACACGACAAATCTTCCGCGTGGGGAGACTGCTACTCTGAGCTGTGTTGGAGGTCGACAACTGTGTCGCGGTACAGGCGTTGGTGTCGAGCTTGGGCTTCAAACCACGCCTTCGGAAATTGTTGCTGGCCCAGCACGACCTCCTCGTAAGCAGCCCGCAACTGGCGAGCGCAAATCTCTGGTGCCACGCCACCGACTCCGGTCGCTAGCCCGGGAAACGCGACCCGTTGAACGCTTCGTGCGATGGGTGTCCCATCGTCGAGCACGCCATGAAGGACCAGGAGGAATACTGCTCGTGCGGCGAGATAGGGGTTGACCGTGTAGCGAAGGCGCATCGGCACCCGCATCGTCGGAGCCGCGATCACAAACGGGATCGCGTGGTTTGTCGCAACAATCTCGGCGCAACCCACCAGCAGCTCGCCGTGGTGACGTCGTCGGATCTTCTCCTGCAGACGGGCCTGCACACCTGGTCCGAACACGCGTGTATATACAGCATCGATGCCGCCGTCCATAAACCCAAAGCTGTTTGCCGGACTGACAACGGCGTCGGGAGAGGTGTTAAAAATATCGCCTTCGTGTAGCTGGACACCGGGAAGGTCTCCGCAGACGGCACGCCAAGCCGCAGAGAGCTCGGGAATGATCGAGGTGAGAACAACGTCGAGTTTGGGCTTCACGAAGTTGAGGATACATGGATCGCTGATTTTTCAAAACCTACGTCGATTGCCCATCACCCCTGCGTCGAAACGGGTAGATGAGTTGTCCCAAAAACCCCGTTGGGATCGGGTCATGGGTACCAAACCTTTCGGGTTGACGGCCTCGGGGCATATAGAAGGTTCCAAACAGGAGATCCCAAACAGGCAGAAAACCTGAGAAGTTTCGGTCGAGGCCCTCGTCTTCGGATGTGTGGTGCCAGCGGTGAAATTTGGGAGATGCAAGGACATAGCGTAGCGGCCCAAAATCCCAGGGAACATTTGCATGTAAAAGTAGTCCGTAGATCGCAAACAACGGTACTGCGACTGCAAGCTGCAACGGATCGAATCCGATCACGAGCAGGATGACCACGCGAATCACACCGCCGAGTAGGTCGTTGATCGGATGGATCCGGATCGAGGACAACCAATCGAGTGTCGTGGACGAGTGGTGGACAGCGTGGAAATCCCAGGCTTTCCCACGGTGAAACCACCGGTGGATCCAATAGCCGAGCAAGTCTAGTGTAAGTACAAGCAAAACGATTTGAAGCCACACCGGCTGGGCCTGCATCCAGGTGTCGGCGATCAACGGTTCGATCCCGGTGTCTGCGTTGACATGAACCCCCTTGGCCAAGGCGAGGCAGGCGACCGCGAGGAGAAGGCCAACCTTGGTGATGCTCCGGGTCACGAGCGGGGTAAAAAACCAGTACACGAGGTCTGTGAGTGTGCCCTCGCGTTTGCGCTTGGACAACGCGGGCCAGCGCCTTTCGATGGCGAACATCAGGCCGCCGGCGAGCAGCAGGCCGATGAGCAGGCGCACCAGAGCTTGCATGACTCAACGATGATAGCCGAAAAAGTTCATTCAGCACCGACTTCGATGTGGCAAATTTCGATAACATGCCTTTTGGGTCATGTCACTAGCGGCGCTTTTTAAGCAGCCAGCGAAAGACGAGGATGTGCCCAAACAGAGCTCCTCCGACGCAGAACGGTACGATCCATGCGTAGGGCGCATGAAGCCCGAGGAGTACGGGTGGATCGTTCATGTACATGCGCAGGGGCAGGGGGGCCGACAACACTGCGATCGTCGCAACGGTGGCGAGAAGGACGGAGCCGATGAGGTTGAACGCCCAGACAATCCTGCGGGTCAACGCATCGTCGATAGGCCCCCGGCGCCACAGCAAGCCGCCCACCACGAGACCGAGGACCCCAGAGACGATGTCGAAATTGTGCCCCGAGTACGTCATTTGCACCGGAATAACCCCCTGTTCGTACCAGGTGTGAAGGACAAGCTCGAGTGGCAGTCGAAAACTTTGAAACCCGACTAGGGCGAAGATCGGTACTCCGGTGACGAGACGTGTGCCAATCTTTGAGCATGCAAGTATGACAGCGGCTGCGAGCGAACCGACGAGAAATAACATTAATGGGGGCGGAAACATCGGCGCAGCAAGGACCCCGGACGCTGGTATGAATGCAGTTACAACCATCCAGGCCGCCGCGCCGAGTAGGGTTTTGCCTGCGATACATCGGCGAACCTCTGCAGGCTCGTCAATGACTCGACCGGCGTGGGCGACCCCCCAAATCAGGCAGAGTACAACCGCGATGACGAGCAAACAAAACGCGATGGTCGATCCTGTCGAGGGGGGGACCATGGGCAGTACCGCGACGAGCATGGGTGTTGATCATAACGGGCCGGGACCGCAGACGACCACAACGACGGGCGAGTACAATTTCAATCTGTTTGATAGGCCAGAAAGTGGCATGCTATCGCCGTGTCGGAGAACGAGTTCCCCAATCCCTACCGCCGCCAGTCGCCGAAGATCGGGCTCGCAGCCATGGCGAGTATCGCGGTAGCGATCGCCGGTGGCAACGAGATGTTGGGGGCGTACTCACTCCACGCGTTGGTCGGTGGGATCATCGTCGGCACGATTACCAGCATCCTGTGGCTTGCGTGGAAGATTGCAGGTCGCGGTGTCGAGGGGCACCTCCATGCCTTCCGCGAGGGAAATGCCGTGGCTCAGTGGACGCTCCCGCCGGAGCAGTGGAACGAGTTTGCCAAGGAGATGCGGTCCGGCAATCGGATCGTTGCAGCGATCATTGCGATTGTGCTGACACTGTGTGCGCTCATGACTGGAGGGCTGATCGCCAGCGATGGCGACAAGTTCGGCTACTCGGTCGTAACCTGGAGTGTGCCTGTTGGTGCTGTTATTTGGTTGATTCTACATGTTCTTCTCGGATCATCTTGGCAGCCACAGCGACATGCTGTGCCCGTTGTTATCGGACCGGGGGCAGGGGTGTTCGGAGGTAAGATTATCTGCTGGAACACATCGGGTTACCGATTGATCGGGGCGAAGGTCGTCCACGAAACTTGCCGAATTCAGATTCAGTCGGAAGTACGTGGGCGCCACGGACCGACAACGGTTACCCAGCGTGTGCCATTTCCCCGAAACGCCCATGAGGAAGCAACGCAGGTCGTCGCGGTGATCAACCGGGCCGTTTCGCCTCAGTAGGTTCGATCGAACATGTCTTTTGGTAATGAACTATAAATTCTGTTCTATGGGACATGCTATCTTGCCCACGAATGGTGCGTTCGTATCGTCCGTATCGCCGCTTGAAGTGGAGTGCCGCTTTCCTTACGGTCGGGGCAATCGTCGTTGCGGCCGTCAGTCGATTCGGACCAGGGCAGCACTCAGAACTTTGTTGGTACGCCGGACTGTTTGTCGGGATACCCTCCAGCATCCTATGGATCGTTTGGAAGGTTGCGGGGTCGAGGGCTCAAGGCCTTCAGACCGAGCTTTCCGCGAAAAAACAGGTGTTGGCTCAATGGTCGATTGAGCCGGACCAGTGGAACCGGTATGTCGAGGAGGCGCGCGGGAAGAAACCGATGTTTGTGGCACTCATCGCGGTATCGTGCTTGGGCCTTCTGGTACTGTTGGCTGAATTTTCCAGTAGCGAGACGGCGCAGGTCACGTCCTTCGACGTGTTTGCGTTTCTCATTTTCAGCGTGGTTTGGATTTGCATGCGCGCGATTGCGGTACCGCCCTGGCACCGAGTGCGTGAAGCAGTCCCGGTGATTCTCGGGCCGGACAGTGGTGTGGTTGGGGGAAGAGTGTTTTTCTGGAATGCAAGCGGGTCAACCCTCATCGAAGCAACGAGCGAGCCCGGTACCTGCCGGATTCAGTTTCGGTCGAGTGTTCTCGAGTACCCTCGGTCGCGGATCGTCGTCCAGTACGTGCCATTTCCTCCTGGTGCACGCGAGCAGGTGGACGAAACCGTATCAACCATCAACCGGTTGGCAGGGGGCGCTGAGAGTCCAAGTTCGCTTGCCACAAAAGATGCTCATACAATCAAGCCCACATAATGTGTGTATCGGCACGAGCACATCGGATACGGATGGGGTACGGTGCACCCATGAAGATCGACTTGGGAATTGCAGAAGATCACCGTTTGGCGATCGTGGCCGGGCTTTCACGCCTGCTCGCCGATTCGTACACGCTCTACCTCAAAACCCATAATTTTCATTGGAATGTTACCGGGCCGATGTTCGCCACGCTGCATGCGATGTTCGAGGTCCACTACACCGAACTCGCCTTGGCTGTGGACGCGATCGCGGAACGAATTCGGGCACTCGGTGCGCCTGCTCCTGGAAGCTACCGCGCATTTGCAGATCTGACTTCGGTGACGGAGGCCGAGGGGGTCCTCAAGGCCGAAGAGATGATCGCCGCTCTGGTTCACGATCACGAGGTCGTCGCAAAAACCGCGCGGTCACTGTTTCCGCGGGTGAGCGAGGCAGGCGATGAGGTTTCGGCCGACCTGCTCACCCAGCGACTTCAGGTGCATGAAAAGACAGCTTGGATGTTGCGCAGTCTCCTGGGCTGAGTTGGAGTCGCAGGCACGAACGTCGGCGCGAGCTGTGAATGCTTGCGCCGGAGACCTCCGATCCCGTAGGGTCAGATCTGTGTCCGAGCGGGCGTACAGCTATCGAATTCGGTCAACCTGCCTTTTGGCACTGACGGTTTTGTTTCTCGCGGCTTGCCCCGAGGACATGCCGGAGACGACAGTTACGTTCGGAGAGTCATCGACGACGCGCGGCGAAAAGCCGGCGACTACGATCGATCCGACAACCGATCCAACCACGTTGGAAACGACGACGGACGATTCAACCACCATCGAGACAACCGAAGACCCAGGGACGACCACCGAAGGAGCTCCCTGTGAGTCGTCCGATATGTGCGGCGAGGGCAACGCGTGTGTCGACGGGGTATGCGAGCTTGGTGAAGGTAGTTGTACAACCAACGATGATTGCCAGGGGGATACCTTCTGTTGCCGTGCTGGTTGTCTACCGCCGGGGGAGCTCGCAGGTGTGTGCCTCCCCAATCCTCCCGGGCAAAACGATCCTGGCTGCGAAGTCGCGGTTGAAATCGGGATGTTCATCCCTGATATCCAGTGCGCGTTCGAAGAGACTGCGTTGGGAGATCCTTTTCCCGACCACATCTCGGTCTCGAGTACGCCGCTGGTCGCCAACCTCCCACACCGCGACGGGGAGTTCGATACGCCCGAGGTCGTGTTCATCAGTTTCAACGGGGACGATGGTGGCAACGCTGTTAGCCTGGGCGACGACCCTGAGAAGTTTGGCGTCCTGCGGGTGATGAACGGCCGCAACTGCGAGATTTACGAATCGATCCACGATCCTGAACACCCGCTTATCGGTGCATCTACACCGGCAATCGGGGATGTCGACGGAGACGGGATCGTCGAGATTTTTGCCCAGACGGCTCAGACGGGGCTAATCGCGTTTCGCTGGAATGAGCAGGCGAAACACTACGAGACAGCTTGGTGGACAGGCATGACCAACGCCGTGGGGCAGCGACGCTGGGACGGTCCTTCGCTCCACGATCTCGACGGAGATGGGATCTCCGAGGTCCTCTCCGCATCAGGTGTATTTACATCCGACACCGGGCTCCGGATCAACGTCGGTCAGGTCATCACCGGTGCGGCCCCGCAAAACAACAACGGTGTGTTTCAGGTCGCGGGCGACCTCGACAGTGATGGTGTCGTCGAGCTGGTCGCTGGCGAGGTCTATCGCTGGAGCCTTGGTGCGGGCCTCTGGGAGTTTGCCCACCCAGGCGCGCAGTTTGGTCGCCATTATGGGTACGCGGACTTCGGTATCTCGACCGAGAACCTTCTCGACTTCGATCCGGACGGGCGCGACGGCAAGGCCGAGATCGTGTCGGTGGGCCAGAATCAAGTTCGGTTGTACTCGCTCGAGGGTCTCGAATTGATGGCTGCGCCAATCGGAGGTGGTGGGCCACCGACCATCGGCGACTTTGATGATGATGGACATCCCGAGATCGGTGTCGCCGGCGGAACGAGTTATGTCGTCTATGACCTCGATTGCCGCGACGGAGGCCCGGAGTGTGAGGCCCCGTTTGTACGCTGGTCGCAACAGTCCCAGGACATCTCGAGCAAGGTCACCGGATCGTCGCTGTTTGATTTTGAAGGTGACGGGAAGACAGAAGTCGTCTACGCCGATGAGTGCTACGTCCGTGTGTACAGCGGAGAGTCTGGGGAGGTGTTGTACTCATCGTCGCGGACATCGAGGACCTTCTTTGAAAGTGTTGTCATCGCGGATGTCGACGGAGACGACAATACTGAAATCGTTGTACCATCAAACCTCTACAGCGGTCTCACCTGTGCCAATCCCGATCCGATTCACCGTGGGATCGAATGCGTGGCTGCTGGGGACTGCCCCTCGGGTACGTGCATCGCGGGTCGATGTAGATGCACTTCGGACGAGCTGTGTCCGCAAGGTCATGTGTGTGCACAGCCGCCTGTTGGGACGCCAGGCTCGGGGAAAACCTGTCGTGCCAGCCACCCCGCCGATGAACAGAGTCCGGGAATCAAGGTCTTGCGCGACCGTCTCGACCGTTGGACCTCGTCGCGGGAGATGTGGAATCAGCACACGTATTCGGTAACAAATATCGACGACAGCGGCACGATCCCAGCTACAGGCGACTGGATACCCAACTTCAGCGAGTCCTCGCTCAACAATTACCGTCAAAATACTCAAGGCGAGGCTCCTGCTGAGTCTCTCCCGGATCTAACCAGTGACTGGCCAAATAATGCATGTGCAGTGATTGACGGGACGACGCAGTTTCGATCACTCATCTGCAATCGCGGCGCGAAGGCTGTGGGGGCAGGATTGCCCGTAGCGTTCTACGCCGGGGATCCGAGCCCGAACTCGCTGGTGTGTGCGACCAAAACCGGGGTTGTGATCGTGCCGGGGGCATGTACGGAGGTGACCTGCCATGCCGAGGTGGTGCACACCGGCCCGACAACCGTGGTTGCCAACGATGATGGCGAGGGGGGGCAGTCGACCCTCGAGTGCCTCAACGGCAATAATACGGCCGTGTTCGTGTGCCCGGAGTGATCGATATTCGTCTGAGTGCTTGCAAATGCACGCAAGGGGTCAGTACGGTAGATCCGAGATCTCGATAGGATTGGTGTTTTCTGACATGTCGATTGAGTCATCTTCGAGCGAAGGCGCGATGATAGACGCTCGACGCGAGCAGGTAGATGTACACTCGTCGGCGTCCGATGGCAGAAACGCTCCTGTTTGCGATCAGTACGTTCCGCCGTGTGTTCGATTCGACACCTGCGCAAGAGGTTGTCGATCTCGAGCAATTGACCGCGGGGCTTTTGCGGTTCGCCCTTCGACCTGAGCTTCAGGCAAAAGTCGAACGTGTGTATACAAAGATCGATGCGGCCCATCGCATGTGGCGAGCAGGTTCAGGTTCGGGGCGCCGATATTCTGCGCTCGTACGATCTGCAAAACAGGCCCATGAACAGGGCGAGAATGTTGAGCAGGCGGTTGCCACCGAGGTTGAGCACCTGAAGAAACTCGCCCGCAGCGAAGCGAAAAATGACCTTCGAATTTGGTCTCCGGCGTGCTACCGCAGCGGGGCGCGAAGGGGCTCGGACGGCGTGGACCATCTCTCGTGCCTGGTCTTGGACTACGACGACGGCGAGACGACCCTTGATGATGCAAGCGCTACCTGGGAGCGTTGGTACCATATTGTACATACAACATGGTCTCACAGCCCCGAGCACCCAAAGTTCCGCGTGATCGTGCCGTTGGCCGAGCCTGTAGGTGCCGCCCAATGGTCGCGGGTGTGGTCGTGGGCCGAGGCTCGAACCGGGATGGCGATCGATCCGGCCTGCAAATCGGTGTCCCACACCTATGCGCTCCCGGCCGTTCCAAACGCCCAGTGGCCACGGGTCGGATACGTGCGTCCCGGGTGCTTACTCGACCCAAGGATGGATGGTCTGGTCGATGTGACAGCTACGATGCCTCGGGTCTCGCGGGCCGGATACATGATGCTCGGCGACCCTGAAGAGGAATCCCTGGCGATGTTCACTCCAAGCGTTCGGCAACCAGTGGAGGCTCCAAGGTCGGCGTTTGCAAGTGAACCAGATGATGCCCTCGATTGGGTAGACGATGCCCTCGATGCAGTTTTCTAGTCGGATCAAACGTGGGTAGCCTCGCGCGAGTGCTTCCACAGATGGCGCGAAGCTGCAGTGCCGTACCTGTTCCGTGGTAAGCTCGAATTCGGTGCCTGCTCGGACCTTTCACATGCGACACAGACCGCGGGTTTCGGGGATGTCATTACCTTGCGCTTCACATCGTTCCTCGCAACGAGGGAAAGACAGGGGGGGATTGATGGTCGACTTGCACTGTCATTCGACCCACTCAGACGGCTCCCGGAGTGCGGGCGATGTCGCGAAGATGGCCCGAGCCCGCCGTATTCGCCTGTTTTGTTTGACCGACCACGACAGCGATGCCGGGTTTGTCGAAGTTCGGGAGAAACTTGTTGATACATCCTGTCATGTCCTGCGCGGCCTCGAGTTGAGCTGTAAACAGGATGGCCGGACGATCCATTTGCTCGTCTATGGCCTGACCCCCGGACCAGGTCTCGACGCACTTCACGTGCGACTCGCAGAGGTGATCGAACAGCGGCGCGCCCGATTGGTCGCCATGTTGGAGCGTTTGGAACAACTCGGTGTCACGCTCGACCACCAGGCGATTGTCCAGTCGACCCACGGCAAGACTCCCGGGCGGCCCGATGTTGCCAAGGCGTTGGTCGCCGCGGGAGTTGTCACGAGTATGCGCCAAGCCTTCGATCGATATCTGAGGGACGGTGGGCCTGCGGATGTACCGTTTCGCCGGATCAGCCTCGGGGAAGGGCTTGCCTTGGGCAGGGCCGCCGGGGCGCGGATGTCACTTGCACATCCACATACTTTGCGCAGCTACAGCCTCGTCAACGACCTGTTCACGCGGTTTCGCGACCAAGGGTTGGAGGGTATCGAGGCTTTTTATGGCAGCTACGCAGTTGCGCACCAACGACCGTGGCTTCAGATTGCCGAGCGTCATCAACTCGTTGCGACTGGCGGCTCGGACTTTCACGGAGAGGCTGTGCCAGACGTAACAAACCTAGGGGTGACGATCCCGGCCCAATGGGCGCGGACGCTGTGTACGTGGTTGGGTGTCGAGGTCAATTTTGATGTCGATACATGATTCGGAAGAAGATGCGTTGCTGCGCATCCGCGGGATGACCATCGTTCGGCCGGGTGGTACACCACTGTTCAACGAAGTCGACCTCCTGCTCGATGTCGGTGAAGTGCTGGTGTTGCTCGGCCCGAGCGGAGCTGGAAAGTCGACGTTGATGGCAGCGCTCCACGACCGTGACAGTTTGGAGACCCAGGGATTCCGCGTATCAGTTGTAGATGAATCTATTTCTGGGAAAATCGGGGTTGTACCCCAGCGAGGGGCGTTGTTTGACCATCTGAGTGTCGCTGGGAATCTCGCGTTGGCCCTGCGCAACTCCGAGGACGATGCAGGTGCGTCGAGTCGCCCGAGTACAGAGCTCATCGGTTCGTGGCTCAAATCGCTCGACTTACCCGAGAGCTGGCGCGACGGCGGCGAGGGTCGTCACTTGAGTGGTGGAGAGGCGCAGCGTGTCGCGGTCGCCCGCACATTGGCCAACGGGCGGCGTATCCTGTTTCTCGATGAGCCGTCGGTGGGCCTCGACCCACACCGCGTCCGTCTACTCGCGCAGGTGGTGCGCAAGGAGCTTGGCGAAATAGGTGCAGGTGCATTGGTTGTGACACACGACTTGGTGTTTGCAGCGGCATTCGCTGACCGATTTGTATATCTCGATCGCGAGGCTGGGGGGCTTGTCACCCTTGATGTGCCGACACAGATTCCTCAAAGCGAAGCGGAGATTGAACATCGCCATGCGCAGTTGAGTGCGCTCGTTGTACCTCGGCTCGCGCGTGACGAGGCCAAGGCAGCTGCAGCCGGGCAAGCACCCAAAGGGAAGTCACGCGGGCGCGGTGCCTCGGGCGTTCTCGGTGGGTTTGTGGTCGCGGGGGAGGTTGCGCTTCGACTCGTGGGCAGACAAGGTATTTTTAGTGCACATACACGGGATTTTTTTGAGGTTGCGACTGTAGTCGTTAAACAGTCGCTGATACGTCCGGCGGGGTTTTTTGCGATTGTCTCGCTGCTGATTGGCTATACGTTGCTGTATATCTTCCACCGCTCGATCGGCGGAGATGGCATGCCTGTACGTCCTGATCGGGTCTTCAACCTGATCGGTTCGATGCACATCATCGCCCTTGCCCCGGCGTTGTCCGGCATCTTGTTTGCGGCCTCGTCGGCGAGTGCGGTGACAGCATGGCTCGGGGGGATGTCGCTGACCCGCCAGATCACGGCCCTGCGCGGGCTCGGGATCGAAGAAGCACGCTACCTGTGGGCCCCCGCTTTCTTGGTGATGGTGCTGGCCTATCTCTTGCTGGCGGGGTTGTTTGTCGTGGGGATGGTTGCCGGAGGTACGTTGTATCTACACTGGAATGTCCCTGAAATCGAGGCGGCGTTTGAGCTGGTCACCGCCGATCTCGTGGACCCTCTGCCATCCCGCGTGGCGTTTCGCACCCGTGCGTTGGTGCTCCTCGGGCTCTATGCCGTTGGGATTGCAGCAGATGCGATTGCCAAGGGAAGTCGCGAAAAAACCACTTCCGAGGCTGTGACGGTGGCGATGGTCCGCAGCGTGATGGCGTGTACTCTGTGGATCGTGGGTCTCGAACTTGTGTCACTCTTGCTCCTCTACAGCGTGCAGTAGCCATGTCCGGTTGGGTGTCGATGTCGGGAGTACGGCGACCCCTGGGGGCTCTTGGTCTCGGGCTCGTATTGGCGGCTGGAGTCTCCTCGGTAGGTGGGCAACAGATCGTCGATGATATCGAACGACGCCCATTGGGACTGAGCGTTGTACATGAGTCTGCTGATACACATAAAATTTGGGAGGCTGAAGTCGTTCCGGCGGGTGCGTATCTACGTGCGGAGCTCGTTGTCGATGGCAAGTCGGTTCCCGGCCGCCAACACCTCGATGCACCGTTTCGGACCGAGGAGCTCACGCCGGGTCACCATCATCTCGAAGTTCGTGAAACCTACCGCGGTGGTCGGGTCGTTCGGGTTCGCGATGCGGTTGTGACGGGTCCTTTCGAACAGGTACCGCCGCCGGCGTCGAGTTGCGATATTGGGGTTCAGGTCACCGGGCGTGCTGTCGATGAGCTCGTGGTGCCGGTGTTGTCGTCGAAGCTGCTCGAGGCTGTCCGGACGGTGGATGTACTTGGGCCACAGACGGAACTCGAGCGCGCAGAGTTGACGTTAGGAACAGGTCAAATCTCGTTCAAGGTTGCACTCGCCAGTCACAATCGCTTGATCGTTCACGGGCGTATACGGGTGCGAAGTGACTTGCCGCGGCAGGTCGTCCTCGAGCTCGAGAACTTGGATAAAGTTGCATTTACAGGTTCATTGCGTCAAAAAGTGGATGTCGGCGCGGCGACGGTCGGGGCCTTGGTGACCGGACCTTTTGCACCGATCGGGGCGATCGCGGGCTACTACCTAGCCGATCATTACGTCGAAAAACGGGCGCGCGAAGAGGTTACGCTTCAGATCGAACGAGGGCTGCAGCGGGTCACGGAGCTCGCGGTGGTGCCCGAAACGGCCGAATTGGTACCGGGGGAGTCGCGGACGCGTGTGCAGCTGAGTTTTTGCCGAGATCTCGAGGTTGACTCTGAACGCGGCGTGACGGCCCATATGCGGATCGTTCCGGACGAGGTCTCGCCGGCGTCCGTCGGGATACCCGGACCGATTGCGATCGACGGAGAGCTTCCGCGACTACCTGCGGGAGGTGAGGTCGCGCTGCGAGTCGATGTCTCGCTGATGTTTCTCAACCGCCTGATGTACGCGTGGACAAGTATTGGCCTGCTGGCGGACTGGGTCGGCGAGGGAGGGGCAGTCGAACGGATCAATCGGGTGCTCGCTGAGTGGACAACGTTGCAGATACAAGGTTTCTACGGCCGCTACCCGCCACACTTCGACCGCGCCGAAGCTGGTAGTCCGTACCCGTGGCGGGTTGCGTTGTCGGGTTTGGTGTTGGAGGTCGAGGGTACACGGACGGGCCCGAAACAGGTGGTGTTGGCAGCCCGAGGTTCTCTCGCGCCGACGCTCGCCGGGCCGACGGGTCCGCTTGGACTCGGGGGGCATCTCCAAGGATTGTGGGTCGGATGCGAAGAAGTCGAGCCATCCGGGCGACGACGCGTGACGACCTGTATCGGGTCGTTGTTGGAGAACACAGATGTGCGGGAGCAGCTCAATGCCCGACTTCAACCAGGTGCGGGTCACTTGCCGACGGTCGACGTTCAGGCGTTGGTGGTTCACCAAACCCAGGAGCTCGAGCCAAGTTTCAAACTCGACCGACTGTGGATCGAACCGGTAGCGGAGGCTCCCAATGTGATTCGTGTCGAAGCGTCACTGCGTTCGAACGCTGAATGATCTCTGCACATACGCCAAGGAGAAGGATATCCTCGCGGTGTGAGCTCCCATGAGGGCCCGCGAGCACCCGTGACGGCATCGAGCATGCGCATCGGACCTTGCACTTCAGACAGGCATGATGTCGACTTTGAAGACGCGAGGGGCTGCTAGACGTCGTTACTTTCGGGACAGGGCGGGGCGAGCCCGTCGCGGACGGCGTGGTTGTTGAGTTCTTGCCGCACCGCCTCGGATAGAGCTCGACAGCAGCTGTACACACCGTCAAAGCGGATCAGGTCGATAAGCAAGTCCCGCGGGAGCCCCTGGCAGCAACGCGGGACGGGCTGACTTGGATCTTCGCTGTCGGAGGTGCACATCGGCATCGCCAGACATGCGTTGGAAGGGTTGAGACAGCGGAAGCGGACGCCTGGGCTTTCGTCGGTGTAGTCGAGGACGACATCGGTGTCGTCAAACAGGGCGGTGCCGAGAAGGCCGTCGAGCTGCAGAGCCTCGGGACTGATATCTCGGCGCAGGGCCTCGATCATCGGGTGTGTTTCGGGGACGACGGTTGCGCGGATCCAACGGGCGGTATCCGGTGTAGGGTCGCCCTCGGGGAGCGAGACCTCGCCGAAGATCGCGGCGGAGGTACTCGATGCATCTACACAGTTTGCCTCGACCGGCAGAGGGTTGGGGTCACTGCTGCGAAGCGCTCCGGCACATTGCTCACGCAGCGCATGCATCCGTGACTCGAGGCGCTTGCACGGCGAGGGGCCGGCCGTCGTGGTCAAGCCTTCGACGAGTGCAAGACTGCGGATCTTGATCCGTGCGAGTGGGGTGTCGCCACCCGCCGCCGGCCAGCCGGGGAGCTCGATGCGTTCGAGTTCTCCGTCGTAACAGGCCGGAGGGGATTCCGTGACCGGGACATCGGGCAACCGTACCGAGCACAGGGGGAGTTGCTCGATGCCTCCAAACATGCGCAGCACACTGTCGCGAAACAACACGAGTCCGGAAATGCCGGTGGCGACCAACAGGGTTGCCGACTTACCCGCGTAGGCCCGTTGTTCGCCCGGGTCAGTAGAGGGGAGGAGGTCGCAGCCTGATGCATCACTGCCGACGTCGATGCGCCCGGTCGCTGACAGGTAGGTGTCTTCGTCGAAGGACTTGCCGGGCGATAGCTGACAGGCGTTGTCGACGTCGTTGTAGGTCACGGCGGCGGGCGGCGGGGCGATGCAACTGTCGAGCAACATCCGCGTAGCGAGTAGGGCCGATTGTTCACGTTGATTGTCGATCTCGAACGCCCCGATGAAGTCGCAGTTCTCGCCATTCGATGTACATACATCTGTGATCTCCTTGCCGAGCAGACGTCCGGGAAACTGCACAGGTAAGAAGGCCCGGCCGCGGTCGGCCAGGGTTTCTTCTGAGCCCGGAAATTCGCCCGAGAGCGAGATTTGATAGTCGAGGAGGTCACCGCTGACGAGGTCGCGGCGATGGAGGATCCGAACGGCAAACTGGCGCAGTACGTTGCCTCCCAACACTCCGCCGACATGGCTCGCCGCTTCACTTGTGCCGACAGACCAGCCCCAAGGATCATCTTCGGTAGGCAATATTCTTAGGACAGGTACTGTTTCGAATCGAAATCGTGTGACAGCTTCATCCATTGCTTGTACATCGACTTCGGGGGCGACCAAGCCATCTCCGGGGCGAACTTCAAAGCAAGTTCGTTCGGCCAGGTTCGCATCGATGGTCCGGTCTGCCAGGAGTGTCACCGGCGAGGTCGAGTCGATCAAAATGGGCATGCAGGCCGATTCTGGACAGCTTTCGGGGGGCCCGGTGCAGATGTCGGAGCACCCGCCGGGCGTGCCGGGACACGGTTCGTTACGCACAAACAGGCGGGGCACATCGAGTGCGTCGCCCGAGGCGAGTGCGATCGGTCGACCGAGTTCACCTTCACTTTCAAGCGTGTCGAGTCGGCAACCTGCGGCGAGCGAGAGCACGACGAGTCCGACTTGTACAAGCTTGAGCGGCGTGGGTGCCACGGTTCGAGTGTAGCGTTGGATAAACAAAAAAACATCCGCCACCGAGGTGACGGATGCACATGGAACTCAATGCGAGGCGCCTATTCGTCGAGCTTTTTGACCTTCTTTTTGAGGCGCAGGATCAGTTCGTCGATACCGCTTTCTTTGACGACTTTGGTGCACTCGTAGCGCCAGTTTTTGGCGAGGCTGACACCGTCGGTGATGATGTCGACAACCTTCCACCCGGACTCTTGCTGCTTCATCTTGTAGACGACTTCGACGACTTCGGGCTTGCCGTCGCGGTCGGTTGTGATTTGGGTGGTCACGCGGGTCGAGGTGCTGCGCGCCTCTTCGCCGACGATGGTCATTTCATATTTTGCGTCGGAACCGATCCGCTTGAGATAGTTTTTGCGAATCAAATCGGTCAGCAGTGTTTGGAATTCATCGCAACGCTCGCCGCAACGCTCTTTCCATTTGTCGCCACCACCGAGAGCTGTTTGGGCGAGGGTTTCGTAGTCGAGAAGATCGTCGACTTCGGATTGCAGCTTGTCCTTGCTCTTGTCGCCGTCTTTCTTGAGTGTTTGGACCGCTTCGTGATGGGTCTTGAAGGTTTGAAGTGCGCCTTGCTCGGCTGCCTGGGCCGGGCTTGCGAGACCGACCGCCAGGAAGGAGGAGAAGACGAGACCGACGAAGAGCTTACGGGCGTTGAACATGGTTCCTCTGTGCGCGCTAGACGAGGTGACGGGGGTATTATTCAGGATCGGGTGCCCACCAACGACGCCCAAGTGTGCGCTGGATCATCGAGCGGGACGCGAGAATCGGCGCTGTGGTGTTCTGACGTGTCGAGAAAATCCCACGGGCTCCTAGATAACGGCAATCCTTGAAAAAGTCACGGGAGCGGCCAACCGTGCTTGGTTGGGGTGGGGGGCGTGCTACCCAGGTGGCTTGGCGTCATCGCTCACTAGGGGTTTGCCGACCGCACGGGAGAGCTCCGCAACCGCGACATTGTGCGAGTAAATCGCTTCGACCTGTTTGAAGCGCCACTCTCCCCACGACTTGAGCGCAGTGGCAAGTTTTTCGAAGTCGCCGCCGCCGATGGTTTCTTTGACCTGTTGATCGGCGACTAGCTGGCGCGACTTTTTGATCGCCCGGCCGGTGAGCTCGACCCGCTGCGCGGCCATACGGACGTTCTGATAGGCCTTGTCGACCTCGAGCCCGAGGAGGATCTTGGCAGCGTCGAAGCGGTGTTCGGCGGCCACCCGCTCTGCCCGGGCCTTACGAAGATCCCAGGTGTAGTTGTGGAAGTCGAGCTTCCACTGCAGGCCAAGTGCGACGAACAGCAGGTTGTAGTTGTAGTAGGGCGAGTAATAGAGCTCGGTCGGCGTGTCCGCCGAACTGATGTATTGAAACTTGCCCTGAACGATCAGCCCGATGTCCGGGAGGAAGTTGCTGCGCGCCAGCTTTTCAGCAGCTTTACGCAACTCGACAAATTCACCCGCCTGCTTGGCCTCAGGCCTGTGCGAAGCCGAGAGTTTGCGGTAGTGGGCGACCGGTTGCATCCCGTCGGTGAATGCATCGGGTTGTAGCGGCGTGTCGACGATATCGAAGTTTGCCGGAGCTGCCCGTCCGCCGAGTGCTCGCAACGCGGCCAGAGCTTGCGCCTCGATCGCCCGCGCTTGGACCATGCGTTCTTCGATCTCGAGTTCGGCGAGTTCGAGCCGCGTCAGGTCGGCCGGGTCGCGTTCTTCATTGATCTCTTCGGGCTCGCTGTCCTCATCGCCGAGGTCTGTTTGGATGGTGCTGCGAGCCTTTGTGAGGATCGACCAGGCCTCGTCCAAGATCGTGATGCTCTCGCGGGCGAGCTGCAGGGTCGCGTACGCCTGATAGACGCGCAGGACGGTTTCTTGGCGGTAGCGTTCGCGTTCAAGTGTCCGCAGGGCGACCCCCGCAGTCGCCATCTTTTTGACGTTTTTGAATTTGCCAAACGTGTAGATCGGGACGACCAAGTCGAAGTTGAATCGGACCAGCACGCCACCGATCTGCGACAGGAAGTCGCGAATGTTGTAGATACTACCACCTCCGGGCGGGCGGCAATACTGGAACGACTGCTCGCCGCCTTCGGTGGTCGGGATGGTCACGTCGTCGCACTCGATGTTGACACCTGGGGCGAGGGCGACCGAGGTTCGAACCGTCGGGATCCAGGCGAACTTGGCTTTTTGCAGGACCTGCTTCATCGCCTCGATTTCGGCCTCTGCTGCTTTGATCAACGGATTTTCGAGGGCGTAGCGAACGACTTGATCGCGGGTGAGCTTGGGCGCAGTGCTGGGCTGCGGCCCGTAGGGATCACCAGGTGTAGCTTGGGGCAGGTTGAAGATTTCAGGGCCGGTTGGGACGGGGTTTGCCTTCGGTTGTGGTGATGATGGTTGGGCTGGTTGCGGACCGGGTTGTGTCGCAGGTTGTGGTGGCTGCGGACCGGGTTGTGTCACAGGTTGTGCGGCAGTCGTCGCTGGCTGGGCCGTGGCGACGTGAACTGGAGCCGCGGTGAGGGCCGCGATGAGGACTCCCGAGAAGGCAGAACGCGAGGTCGACACGGGCCGGAAAAACACCACGGTCAACCCCTACCAGCTGACAACACACCGGATCAAGCTGCACGGAGCTTGAACTCCTGAAGTTAGGCCTGCGAAAATTTGATGCTCGGGGTTGCGGGCAGCTGCTACCGCCTGCCACAGTCTCGGCGATGTCCGTTCAAACCCTGGTGTTTCGCTTGCCCAACGACTCGACTTCTGCACTCGCGCGGGCGCAGATCGACTTGACGGGCGACGATGTCCAGCGGTTTTTGCAGGGCTTGTTGTCGGCCGACGTCGAGCGCATTGAACCCGGCACGGCCGAAGCCGCGGCGTTGTTGACCGTCAAGGGCAAGATCGTGACGGAGGTGTTGGTGTTGTGCGCGAGCGATGGCCGACTTTTCCTCTCGGTTCCCGCCTCGCAACTGCAGCCGACACTCGAGTTACTCGATCGCTACATCATCATGGACGATGTCACGCCGACCGCCGCGGATCCTGCTGCGATGGCTTGTGTATGGGGCCCTGGTGGCGAAGCGCTGCTCCAAGCCCATCCACAACTTCGTGCGTTTCGCACCCGCCATCCGGTCCCCGGGTGGTTGGTGATCGGCGAAGGACAAGCCTTCGATGCCCTCGAACAGGCGGCCACAGTCGCGACGTCCGATGCGTTTACGGCCTATCGGATTGAGACTGCCACTCCCCTGTGGGGACATGAGTTGACCGCGGATCGGTTCCCACCCGAAGTTGGTTTTGTATATGCAGTTAATTATGAGAAAGGCTGTTATATGGGACAGGAACCTTTGGCAAGGATCCATGCGCGGGGTCAGGTCAATCGCGTGTTGGTCCGGGTGACGGCGGAGCAGGCTCCGAGTGGTGCTCCGCCCGTGCAACTCGCCAATGCCGAGCAAACGGATGTCGGAGGCTTGACTTCGTGGGTTTGTGTCGGTGAGGGCGCCGTCACAGGTCTCGCTATCGTGCGGCGGAAATACGCCGCCCCCGGCACGCGACTCAACGCTGGGAGCATCGAGATCGAAGTTTGCTCCGGACCCCTCGGGGACGATCGCGGGGTCAACAATCGTCATGATCAATCAACAACTGTAAAGCTCGGGAAACGATCGTCTGCGCATTCCTAAGAACTAGAGAGATTTGCGTATGACAGCATACGTAGATTTCTTTGGTGCAACGTGTGTATGCTCGAGATGTCGGGGGTTTATGGCCCGAGTGCAGGATTGTGTGGCTAGCGGTGGCTTCCTCCAAATAAAAATTATGGCCACTGCGGCCCCGTACTCCCATTTGGGGTGCAACGAAGTGCGCGTGAGAATGCACTTTCGTTCGGGGTCGGGACTACCCAACATCATTCGGGAACGCTATGGTCCCTCGGTTGGATTGTTGACTGGGTGTCCGCGAGGGTCAGATATGCGAAATGCATGCTTATACAATCAAACTGTGCGTCGGTGGATCACTGTTGCTTCAATATTCGGCATTTGTCCGGTTGTTGTGAGTACACCGGCACAGGCCGTCATGGTTCGAGCCTCGGACATCGAACACGTCAAGAGGCTATTTCAAGAAGGTCGGGCTCATTTTGAGATCAGCGAGTACGGCGAGGCTGTCGAAAGCTTCCGTGAGGCGTACTTGCAGGCGGAAAAGATCGATGATGATGATCTGCGCAACGAGGTGATGGTTGCCCTGTTGTTCAACTTGGCCCAGGCACATTTGTTTGCATATCAAATCGATCAGGACCCATCCCACTTGCGGCAGGGACAATTTTTGATCGAACGCTACATGGTTCTCGAGCCCTCCAAAGTCGAACGCGCGGACGGCCAGCAACTCCGTGAACAGATCGATGCGAAGCTAGCCGCGCACGAGGCATCTGCGCAGGCGCGGGCGCCGGAGCTGGAACCCGAGGTGGAATCTGTGAGCGTGTCCGAACCTGAGCCTGAGCCGATGGCTCTGCGGCCAGGTAAGGGATTGATCATCGGCGGGAGTGTTGTCACCGGGCTTTCCGCAGTCGGATTGGGCTTGATGGCTGTTGGTCTCGCCGATGGGCCCAGGGCGGAGAGAGCTTTTTTAGATGCACCGGATGCTGCGGGTCGCGAGGTTGCGGCCGACCGGGGTGCCCGTGCAAACGCACTGGCGATCGCCGGCGGGGTCACGGCCGGAGCGTTGCTGACAGCTGGTGTGGCGTTGATCGTGGTCGGTGCACGCAAGAATCACAACGCTCCACGTCCGCAGCTTGGGTTCGCGGTGCGACCGGGGCACGTTGGTGTGACGATGGGGACGCATTTTTGATCGGATGGTTTGAATGTATATCAAACAAATATGGATTGCACTTGCACTTTTATCAAGTGGCTGTTTCTCCAAGCCTGGGACGCAGGGGCTGCCGTGTGTGGCCGACGGAGATTGCGACCCGGGCCAGATGTGCATCGATGGGCTTTGTTCAGCTTCTGGAACGGAAACCGACTCCGCCTCCGAGACATCCTCCCAGTCGACAACGGACGAGCCAACCACACAGGGATCTACGACCGAAGCCACGACGACCGACGATTCGACGACTGAAGATCCGACAACCGAGGACCCAACGACCGAGGAGCCGACCGACACCGACTGCGACGGAGACGACTGCACAACCGGTTCGATCGACTGTCACGACAATGTTTGTGGGACGCCTTCGGCCGATTGGGTGATGACGTCTAATACGCGGATCTCCGGTATGGCGGCGACTCCAAACGGGATCTATTACGTCGCGGGTCGCTACGATGGTCCGCTCCAGCTGGGAAAAGAACCCCTCTCCTTGGTGGGGACGGGAGTCTTTGTTGCGCGTTTGGATCCGATGGACGGAGAGCCGACATGGATCCGGACGTATCCCGCCTCGAGCGCGGCCGACGTCGCGGAAATTGATGTTGCTGGTGACGATGTTTACGTCGGGGGAAACTACAAGGGGGTCCTGCAAGGGATGGGTTTTACCGCGCAGTCTAATGGCAACGATGACGATGTGTTTGTCCTTCGGCTCTCCCCCGAGGGCACAGAGAAGGCACATTACGAACTCGACACACCCGGCTCACAAAAACTCACAGGATTGGCGGTGGCCCCCTATTTAGGGGTCTATCTCGCGGGCATTTACACATCCGTCCTACCCGCGGACTCGGAGGGTGATGCTCCGGTGGCGGAGGTCGAGCGGGCCAATATTTTTATCGCGCGACTCGGGGTCCATCTCGATAGCGTCGGTTGGATCCAGGGTTTTGGTGACCCGACGCGGAAACAAAATGTCACCTCCGTCGCCGTCCAAGGTGGAGGCGATATTGTCATTGCGGGCAACTATTCTTCGCCCTTTGTACTGGGGAACCTCGACATGCCGCAGGCGGTCAATAACGGGTATGTGGTGAGTCTCGATGGGGTCAACGGCACGACCGTTGAATGGGGGCTGACCTACGGCGACCCTTCGGGCGATCAATACGTTCATAGTATCTCTGAGGTCCTAGGAAGTTCGCCCGAGTGCGTGGTTGCAGCGGGCCAGTTCAATGGGACCCACGACCTCGGTGGCGTGCCCATCGTCAGCCAAACACCGCTCGCTGATCCGTTGTTTTTTCGCGTGTGTTCGGGAGATGGCGGAACCGTCGAGGTCGCCAAAACCTTTGGCGGCGAAGGTACGGATTTCGCCGGTGTGGTAGCGATTGGCTCGGGTAATCGGATCGCAGTTGCAGGAGGAGTCGAAACGACCATCGATCTCGGTGGTGGACAACTCTCCGCAACGGGGATCGGCGACGGGATGCTCGTGCGACTCAACAGCGATGGCGAACATGTGTGGAGCACGCTCATCGGTGGGGATAACAGGGAGGGGCTCGGAGTCTACGAAGGAGTTCAACATATTGCATTTACAAATAATGGACTCCTGGTCGCGGGGTCTTTTTACCAGGGGGCGACGCTGATCGATCTACCGATCGAAGGCGTGTCCGAGAAGCCGAGCTTCTATATCGGCCATATCAGCGACTAGACCGCGTCTCCATCACTTCTGGCGGTAGCCGGCGAGCTTGTGGAAACTCTGCAACCGGCCCTTGGGCAACGCTCCCGCCCGGACTGCGGCTCGGACGGCGCAACGCGGTTCGTGACGGTGTGTGCAGTCGCGAAACTTGCACCTTCGGGCGAGTTTTTCGATGTCGGCGAATACCTCGGTGCTCGGCGGTGCATCGCCAAAGACTTGGAGCTCGCGGATACCTGGCGTGTCGATCAACAATCCAGAGACCTCGACGCTCGACTCGCCCGGCGGCGTTTCGAGCTCGCGCCGCGGGAGGACAAACAGTTCGCGGTGGGTGGTTGTGTGACGACCTTTCTGGTCGTCTTCGCGGATTTCACCGACCTCTTGGCGAGCTTCGCCGAGCCACCAATTGATCAGCGTCGACTTACCGACACCCGATGAACCGACCAGGGCAATTGTAAGTGTAGGTGCAAATAAGCATGCGAGTTGGGCCGCTCCGCGGCGTTGTGTTGCGCTGACGCATGCCACCGGAACATCCACCAACGAAAGCTCTGCCAAGCGGGCGCGCAGGGTCGGTAGGTCGCTGCAGCGATCGATCTTGTTGATGATGATGGCCGCCCGCGAGCCCCCGCCGTGAATCGCTTGCAGGTAGCGTTCGAGGCGTCGGAGGTTGAAGTCATTCTCGGGGGTCGTGACAACCGCGACCCAGTCGATATTGGCGGCGAGGACCTGGGGCACCGGCCGGCGGCCGCTCGCCTGTCGCACCAACTTTGTCCGGCGATCGAGGATGTGGTGAACCGTGGACATCCCCCCGCTGTTTGGCTCGTAGAGCAGCCAGTCGCCGACCGCGGGGCGGGCGAGACGGTCACGTCCCCGGTGTCGGAGATTGCCACTGAGTTCGGCCCAGACATCACCCGTGGCTGCGCGAAGGAGCAGGCGATCCTGATAGACAACGGCGACACGCGCGGGCACAAGGGCCTCGAGGTTGTCGAGCGATGGACGTTGCTCGGCAAAAAACGGCACGAAGCCGAGTGTCTCGAGGGGGTTCACACCCGCGAGTGTGGGCGTTTTGCCTGGGTAGCGTCAAGTGCTGTGTCGGCCCGGTCGCGTCAACTGCCAGTCGATTCAGAGCCGGTTCCCGTGAGCTCCGCGGGTGTGAGCTATCGTTGTATGAACAATATTTCCCGCGAGCCTCATGCTTTTGGGTGGGTTTGACCTGACCTCTTACTGGGCAAGCCGTCGCGACAGAGCCGGTCGACCTGCTTGAGCAGGGTGGGAAGGCGATAGGTCCCGTGCATCCCGCGTATCGCTGCTGCAGCCTGTTTTTGTGGGATGCCGGCACTTGTGACGAACAGCGGACGTTTGCTCGAACCCCGGAGGAGCGATTCGGCTGGAGCTCCGGAGAAACGACTTTTGGCGACCCCGATGACCGGTACTTCTCCTGCGAGTGCGCGGTAGAGATGGGCTCCGAGGCCTGGACGCGAGGTTCCTGGTCCCAGCCACACGTACCCATCGACGATGATGGCCCGCGGACGGATCGGCAACTCGCCTAGGATTGCCAAAATCGCCGGGAGTTCACGCAGATAAAATTGCCCCGGTTGGTAGTCGGCGACCGCCGCGACCTCGATGACATAGCGCCCAAGTGGTTGTTCGTCTGTATATGCATCGAAAGTCAGGCACGCGCACCTCCCCGCATCGTCGTGGTAGTCGACATCGACACAGGCGAGTGGTGGAAGCGTGGACACAGGGCTACTGACGCAGGAGTTTGACGAGTTGATCCCCGTCGCCGACGGCATAGCCGAGGTCGTCGGTCGGGAACGCGAAGTCGCGGATCGATTGTACCGTGTCGAGTTCGAGCCCACCGAGCCAGTTGTCGCCGTAGTCGTTGGTGAGCAGCAGCGTCGCGCCTGTGGTCGACTCTCCTTGGCCGCCGACGATTCCGCTGTCGAGGTCAAAAAAATAGGTCGCCCGCAGCCCTGTGGGAGCACCTTCGATTTCCGCCCAGGTCAGACCGTCGTCGAAGCTGCGCAGAAGGCCATGTTCACTGGCGATGTATCCGATGCCGTCGGCGAAGGCGATGGCAAACAGGTCCCCCACGTGTTCGGTAGCGACCTCGATCCAGGACTCGCCACCGTCGTCGCTTGCCAGCAACAGACCCTCGCGCCCGACCGCAAATCCGCGATCGACCGAGTCCATCCACACATCGTTGAGGAACGCACCCGGGTATTCATAGCTGTCCCAGCGCAGTCCAGCGTTGCGGGAGACCAGAATCACTTCGTCACCGACGATGAGCCCACGGTCGCTCGATGCAAATACAATCCCGCGAAGGGGCGGGGTGCTTTCGCGTTGTTGGACAAGCGACCAGGTCTCACCGCGGTCGGTGGTCTGGAGGATCACGCCGCCCTGCGCATCGCAGTCTGTGCATCCGCCGACGGCAAACCCGGTCGTCGGGTCGAGAAACGCGAGGTCGTACAGCGGCGCGGATGTTGGTGTCGGCGAGGGGGTCCAGGTCAGGCCTTCGTTGCCGCTGTGCAGGAGCACACCATCGCTGCGGGTGATGTAGCCGTTGTAGCGATCGGGAAACTCGACGGCGGTGTGTTCCGCCGACTCGGGCAGGGGTTCGAGTGCGACTAAAAAACTGATCTCTCCGACCTGGCCACCGCCCGACCCGAGGGAGCACGTCATCGATGCAACTACACCTATGATCGGCAGGATCCGCGGGGATATCCGACCGCAGAGGCTTGTACCTGCACGCAACGATATCCGGACGAGGCGGGCAATCGGGGACATTGCCCGGACTGTAGCAGATACCGCCTGAGTTGCTCACCGGGTTTCCCGAGTTTCCCGCTACGCCCCAACGGTCGCCGTCCTCGCTTCGAATCTCGATGAAAAGCGAGTCGATGAGCCGCGACAAGGACGGGTGAATCGACATGGATTGTGATCGAAACACACTCGGGCTATCGTCGGCCCATGCACGGTGTGCTCCGGGTGTTGTTTGTCGGTTTGTTGCTCGTGATCGGCTGTTTGACCTCTGGGCCGATTTCCAATGCGCATACACAGGTTAAGATTGTCGTCGGGCGACTCAGTGGCGAGCAGGTTTCCAAGTTGCAAAAAACTGTGCCGGGGGCCAAGTTGATTGCCGTCGGTTCGTCGGCCGAGGCTCTGACACAGATCGAAGACGCCGACGCGTTGATCGGATTTGCCGACGAAGCTCTGGTGCGAAAGGGCAAACGCCTGCGCTGGATCCAAGTGCTCAGTGCCGGAGTCGATCGCTATCGCTACAAGGCTCTGGTCGACAGCGATATCACGTTGACCAACGCCAAGATCATTCAGGGCCCGAATGTCGCCGACCAGGCGATGGCGTTGCTCCTCGTCCTCACCCGTCAGGTCCATCGCGCAGTTCGGCTCGGGCCGAAGGACGGATGGGACAACACTCGGACGGCGCTGCGAGCAGGCAAGACGATCGAACTCGCGGGCAAGTTGATGTTGGTGGTCGGGTACGGCGGGATCGGGTCGGCCATCGCCGAACGCGGACACGGGTTTGGAATGCGGATTGAGGCCATCGACCCCAAGCCCGAAAAACCCCATCCCACCTGGGTCGAGGCGATCCACCTGCCGCAGAACCTGCTCGAGGCGTTGCCGCGAGCCGACGTGGTGGTGGTGGCCGTACCGCTCACCGCCGAGACAGAAAACATGTTCAACACCGAGGCGTTTGCAGCGATGAAAACGGGGAGCTATCTCGTCAACATCGCCCGGGGAAAAGTTGTTGATACACCGGCTTTGATGCACGCCCTCGAGTCAGGGAAGTTGGCGGGGGCGGGCCTCGATGTCACAGAGCCCGAACCCCTGCCGCAGGGGCACCCCCTGTGGCAGCTCGACAATGTTGTGATCACCCCGCACATGGGCGGAACGTCGGATCAGGTGATGGAGCGCCGGTTGGAGTTGGTCGAGCACAACCTGCGGGCGTTTGTCGCCGGCGAGGCGTTGCGCAACGTGGTCGACAAACGCCGGGGTTATTGACCCGCGTGTCGTCGTTGGTTTGATGTATTTGCAAAACACTCAGCTCACCACGTCGGCCATTTGACGAGTTTGTTCGTCCTGGAACTGTGACGAGCGGTTAGTTACCCGAACCGAACGCGAGGTAGCGCACCGTCGGGTCGCCGCTGCTCGGCGGGCGGTCGTACATCGCCAGGTGGAGATTGCCGGCGGAGTCCATCGTCGCGGTGAGTCGGGTTGGGAACACGTCTTGGGCGACGACCGCCTCGTCGGTGCCATCTTCGGTGGGCCAGCCAATCCGTAGCTCTGAGGTGCTTGTGTCGCTTTCGAGATTCCAAAAACACATCGGGAAGGGCATGTTGACGCACTCGGCGACCAGTGTACCTTTGTGATTTGTTTGCAGGTACAAGTAGCGGACGTCGCCGGCATGGCTCGAAACGACTTCGAGTGGGCGATAGCGGATATAATCGTAGGTACACGTATCGTCGGGCCCGTTGGGTTCTTGGAAACAGGTCTGGTCGCTGTTTGGATCTTCGACGGCGACCTCGCGCAGCTGCCAGTCTTTGACCCCCTCACGACTGGCCAAAACGATCCGGTGGTAACTCTGCGGGGCCATGCGATCGGCGAGTAGGACCCACGGTTGGCTCGGAAGGTCGAGCCCCATGGGAGGGATCACCGTGACGGCTTGCTCGCGGACTTCGAGTACATTGAGGCTCAAAGGGGCGACCAGTTCGAGCCCCTCGGGAGGTGTTTCCCAGTAGAGTTCCCAGGTTCCTTCAATGGATGTCCAATAGGTCATGTGTCCGCTGGCATTGAGTTCGTCGACGGCGAGCGCGACATCCTGGGCCTGGCCCCCCATGGACGGTGTGAATGACCACATATCGGTGAAGGTGCCGATCCGCGGCTCGCCCGAGGCGGACCAAAACGCGGTGTGGAGCTTGCCACCGGTGTCGCGTCCGAGCCCCTGTGCGCGGCTGTGGTTCATCGAATCTTGACTGGCGAGCTCGCTCCACTGCCCGTCTATCCGTTCCCACAGGGAGATGCCAAAGGCGCCGTCGTCGACCTGGGCAATCGCCCGATCCCCGCTCGGATCGATAACGAGGCCACAGGTGGCGATTTCCATCGGCGTTTCTTCCGTCTCCCATGTATCTGCATCGATACGGCTGGCATAAAATCCGTGGTAGCCATTCACGGCGACCGAGTACAACACGTGGGGATCGCAATTGCTGTCGAGTGCGATCGCCGGTGAATCGTTACGGAAGGCTTGGTCGGCGCTGACAGCCTCGTCGCGCAGGACGATGCACGGATCGTCTTGTGGACCACACAGAGGGCCGTTGTACGGGAGGTCCGTGTCGAGGCAAGAACTCGGGTCGATCCCGGTTGTCTCTGTGTCGGTCTCCGTTGTGTCGGTATCGGTGTCCGTGTTGGTGGTGTCAGTGTCGGTGGTGTCGGTGGTCTCCGACTCGGAATCAGACTCGGACTCGGATTCCGAGTCGGAGTCAGACTCCGAGGTTGAGTCCGTTTCACCCATTGTCATGGTTCCTGCGTCGGAATCCGATTCGGTTGTCGGCTGGGTGGTTGGGCCAGCTGTGGTCGGATCGGTCGCGGAGGTTGTATCGGATTCGGAATCAGACTCCGATGCACTTGCAGATACACTTGTTTCTCCGCCGGAGCCGCAGGCAGTTGAGGTGATTGCGGATGCGGCGAGCAACAGGGGTGCGAAAGAAAGGTGTTTGTTTCGGGTGGCCACGGGGCGCTCCAAACTGTTTCAGGTAAAGTCGACCGCAAAGAGCACGGCGCAGCCAGTGTTACCGACAGGCGTTGGGGCGTCCAGCCTGCCAACCTGTGGGTTTACTCGACACTCGGGGTCCATCTCGACGAGGTTGAGATTCGAGAAACTTGCGGTATCACCAGTACAGCTGTGTTTCCCGAAGGAAGTGCGAGAAACCCAGCCTGCTAGCACCGCAGTCGTTTCGGACGTTACCTCGAGGAGATGCCAGACTGCGGCAACGAGACCGCCCACAGGCCGGAACGATCGCCCTCGAGATCCGATACTTGGTAGATCAACGTGTCGGGGAGGATGGTGACTTGCCACCATTTCATGAGCGGAAGCACGTCGGTATCGACAAAGGTTCCGCCGCCGGTGTCGAGGTCGAGGAGAAACAGGTCACCGAGGAGCGACGAGTAGAGGTCGTCGAAGTCATCGAAACGTTGATTGAGAACCGTGGCGATCTGGTTGTCCGCGACGTATGTGTAGCCGCGGCCGACCTCGGCTGCGATTTCGACGGGCTCGGAACCGTCGAGGTCGATGCGCCACAGGCTGCCGCTGAGCAGGCCGTACTCCTCGCCGAAGATGACTTCGAGGTGATCGGCGACGAATCGCGGCGAGTAGTAGGAATACCTGTCGTTGACGATCAAAAGGTCAGTACGCGAGCCGTTGCTCGGATCCCAGACAAACTCGCGGACGTGCCCCAAAAACGTGTCGCGCAGCCACAGTCGGCTGTCTTCGAAAAACAAGAAAACGTCCTCGTGGGGGGGAAGATCGACAGCGGCATGGGTGACGGTGTCGAACAACTCCTCCACCAGCACGGAGCCCGCATAGTTGGAGTGCTTTACGTACCGCCCGTTGGGGCTCCACTCAAAAAACGACGTGGGCAGCGAGGCTCCCGGGAGCGGGAGCAACATCCCGTGGTTGTCGTCTCGGAGCCACAGGAGTGTGTCGTCACATGCACTGCTGGTGCACACCTCGAGGGCAAAGCGCCCGGCGAGGTAGGACTGGAAGTCGACGACTGGGCCCTCCGCGATGACCTCCGTCGACCCGGTTGATGCGTCGATCTCGAGTAGGCGCGAGGATGCGTCGATTCCGTAGACCGTGTTCGAGAGCACGCTTGGGTAGCGAAGGGGTGGCAACCGGTCGGCGACGGGCACGGGTTCATCGGCGAGGACGTCGTCAAACACGACGCTGGTCAACAGCTCGCCCTCACCGGAGTCATCCCACAGGACGGTCAGGCGGTCGGTAACGAATCCGAATTCGCAATTGGTATTCGTTGCAAGATCACGGGTTTTTTGCGGGTCCGCCGGATCAAACCGGGTGACGGTACCAAGGGGATCACAGGCGAGGAACACCTCCTCATCGAAGGTTCGCATGGCCGTCACATCTTCGGCCAGCAGCTCCATATCGCCGCCACAAAGGTCCGTTGAAACAACTGCACTACCGACGTACAACCCCTCGGAGACGCGAAACAAGAGGCGATCGCCGAGTCGCCAACCATCTACACTTGCCTCTGGAGACAGGTCGAGCAACTTAAAAGGTGTATCAGCATGACACGCTTCCCCGGCCTGTGGTTGGCAATTCACAACCGTCACCAGCGTTGCGCAAGCTATCGCTCGTTGTAGATGTCGCCTTGCGGCGAGCAGGTTGCGGACCGTTGGGAGCATGAAACGTAGCAGTCGCGGCTGTGCCGTTGATTTCATGAAACCCGACGTCGGCGAAATCGGCAAGCGGTGCGGCTGCTAGGGAACTGCGCGGATCATCGGCCGTGTGGCCCGCGCCGCAGCCCGCTCATTGCGGATGTCGCGAAACACGAGCCCCTGCGGGTCTTTGTCGCCATGGACGCGCAACCACGCGTCGAGGCTCGGTTGGCGCTGTGGGTCGAGCATGTTTTTGATGCCGCGAATGGTTTGTTGGGACTGGCTGGGGGAAATCAGTGATTGGTCGATCAGCTCGATCAGTTCGGGGGAGGTCCGACGGCAATCCTCGCGGAATTCAAGCCATCCGGAAGAGGTGAACTCGACCGCCGAGTTGGCGTGGTCAGCTGCGAGGCGGGCGAGTGTCGTGTAGTCGCCACGGTGGATGAGGTCGCGCATGAATGGTTCGATCAGGGAATAGACATCCGGCCGGATCGCCATCATCTCGTAACATGGCTCATAGAACAGCCACTCGTCTTCTTCCTCGACGAAGAACACGCCGATCAACGCCGAGGCTAGGGGCAGGGCATAGGTCAGGTTGGTGAGACCGTGGGCGATCGGTGTCCAGATGTCGTGGGTTTCGTGGCGCCACAGGGTGTTGACGAGGGTCGACAACTTATCGGGTGCGACTGCCATTCTCGCCAACCGTCGCTGGTGGTCGACAAACGGCTGGTAGGCCTGCGACTGTTCAAACAGCAGTCGCCATTCACCACTGAGGAGTTCGAGCTTGACGAAGGCGTTGCCGAATAACTCGATCAGATTGGTCCGCGGCGCGCTTGTGAGACCTTCGAGCAAGCTGGGCTCAACTTCGAGGTAGCGCTCGGAACGGACGAGGTAGGCGTGGCAGCGCAAGGGACCCAAAGCTACCAAAAAGTTCTGCCGCGACTCCACCGCTTGTGCCGGTCGTTGTCGCTGGATCCCGGGCGCACAGGTGGGCGGAAACGTCGACACCGATCGTAGATGTCAGCTGGCACACAGGAGCTGTGAGCGGCCGCGTTCCTTGCTTGCGGTGACGTGCGGCGATGTGCGCTTTCATCGCCGGCCCCAGGTCCCATCGCTGGTATGATGCCCGCTAGGCGCGTGGACTCCACGCAAGTCCTCCGGGGCTGCTTGTGCGGCCGAAGAGACGGTGGAAGCCAAATTGCAAGCACGGTGAATCGATGATCAAGCTCAACTCGGATCCTGCGGTAGCCGAGCAACAGATCGAAGCGATCATTTACTACCTCACATCCTGTGGTTACATCGACAGCGAGTTCGACCTGACGGAGAAGGCATTTGTCCGCGCCTATCTCCGCAAGTTGGTGACCGACCGGATCGACGGGCTCGGTCCGATGTCGCCAGATCTTCGCTACGAACGTATCGAGCAGCTCCACGAGCACTATCTCGAACGTTTTCAAGAGATCGATCACGATGTGAAGGGGCTTTTTACCGAGGCGGTCGCCGACGGTGAAGAGCCCCAGGAATTTGTGCTCGGCAAGCTCAAACTACGGTGTTTCGAGTTGTTTCGCCAACTCAGCGACGTCAACCGAGACGCCCTGTTGCAGGTTGTCGACGACTTTATCGAAGCCGACGGCAAGGTCCACCCGGCCGAAGTCGAGTTCCGCAACGAGCTCGCCGATCTGTTGGGCGCCGAGATCATCCTCGATGACAGCGCACTGGTCGGGGTGGGGATCGAATTGCAAAAACCCGTGACCCTGCGGCCTGCCGCCGACAATCACCCGTTTTTCGACAAGTTTGAGCATCACTATTCGGCCGACCCTGAACGCATTCGCCGGCAGATGAGTTTGGACCTCAAGTTGCTCGAGCGCGCCGCCGCGGAGTTTGACCGCCAGCGAAAGGCGGGTCGCGGTCGCTTGTCGGGCAAGCAGACCGTGGCTGAGTTCGGCGACGGCGATCGGTTTTTAGATGAGCATGTGTATGTTCAACGAACCCAGCCGGGCCGCGACTACGAGTTGATCGTACTCGGCGACCTCCACGGGTGTTACAGTTGTTTGAAGGCCGCGATCCAGCAGTCCAACTTCATGGAAAAGGTCCGCCGCTTTCGCGCCGATCCGCAAAACAATCCCGATGTCCGACTCGTATTGTTGGGCGACTACATCGACCGCGGACGCTTCAGTTACAACGGGGTCCTGCGCACGGTTCTCAACCTGTTTTTGACGGTGCCCGAACACGTCTATGTGTTGCGCGGCAACCACGAGTACTACATCGAGTACAAGGGCAAGGTCTACGGCGGGGTCCGGCCGGCCGAGGCGATCAACACGTTGTCGCCGCTGTTGCCGGGCGATGTGTTTGCCCGCTACCTCGACTTCTTCGAGAGCATGCCCAACATGTTGCTGTTCGACCAATTGGTCTGTGTACATGCAGGGATTCCCCGGGACGCATTGGTCAACGAGCGCTGGGCCGATTTGTCGACGCTCAACGACTCCGAAGTCCGGTTTCAGATGTTGTGGAGCGATCCGAGTTCGGCGGACTACGTGCCCGACAACTTGCAAAAAGCCAGCGCCCGGTTTGCCTTTGGTCGCAACCAATTTCGTAAGTTCATGTCACAGATCGGTTGCAATACATTGATCCGAGGGCACGAGAAGGTGAACAACGGGTTTCGCAGCGTCTACGATGATGACGACTTCCGCCTGTTCACCGTGTTCTCGGCCGGCGGGGCGGCCAACGGCGACATTCCGGCGGACAGCAACTACCGCGATGTCCGGCCGATGGCGCTGACGATCTATACCCGCGACGGCGAGCCGCGTGCGGTCCCGTGGGCGATCGACTACCGGCGCTACCAAGAGCCCGAGCTCAACGGGTTCTTTCGCAGTACACCCGAAGTCGACATCGCTCACTGAGCGTCGGGGTGTGCAACAACTTGCGTGTGTCTGCGCATACCTCTTGAAGGGAGCGTACAGGCTTGGTGCTTGCGGGCGTCAACGCCTGTGCGCCATCATCCCGACACGGTGCAAACCACTGGGAAGCAGGCGCAGATCCCATGAAGGTACTCGTCACAGGTGCTGGTGGTCAGGTGGGCCAGGATCTCATTGCGGCGTTAGTCGATCGCGGCCACGAGGTTCACGGCAGCGATGTCAGCTCTCGTCCCTCGGCGATGACAGCTCGCAACATCGCCTGGGAACACCTCGATGTCACCGACCTCGCTCCGGTGCGGACACTGCTCGGCAGGTTGCGACCCGATATCGTGTTTCACTTGGCGGCCATTTTAAGTGCCCGCGGCGAAGAGGACCCCGGGCTGACCTACGCCGTCAATCAGGAGGGAACCCGCAACCTGCTAGAGGCCTGTCGCGAGTACCGGATCAGCAAGTTGATGTTCACCAGCACGATTGCGGTGTTTGGCCCCGGACTTCCCGATCCGGTGCCCGACGATGTCTCGCTGCGCCCACAGACGATGTACGGGGTGACCAAGGTCGCCGGCGAATTGCTCGGCGAGTACTACGCCCGCCGCTACGGTCTCGACTTCCGCGCAGTCCGATTCCCCGGATTAATTTCGGCGACACTACCCGGTGGCGGGACCTCGGACTACGCCCCTTTGATGTACGTCGAATCCATTCGCAGCGGCCGCTACGAGGCATTCTGTACGCCCGATGCTCGGATCCCTTTGATGTACATGCCAGATGGTATCCGGGCCCTGATCGAGTTGGCCAATGCTCCGCGCGAGCGCCTCAAACGTTGTGTCTACAACATTGCTGCGTTTTCACCGACCGCCTCGGAGATCGCCGATTCCGTGCGTCGGGCCGTTCCCGGGGCACAGATTACGTTCAAGCCCGATCCGGTGCGTCAGTCGATCCTCGACTCGTGGCCCGGTGCCCTTGACGACACCTGTGCGCGCGACGATTGGGGCTGGCGGCCGGCATTCGACTTGGATGCGATGACCGACGATCTGGTGCCCCAGATCCGCGACCTCATCGGTGTACAAGCAAGCAACTGAGACAGAGCAAACGGCCCACCGGCCAGGAAAGGAAGCCCGCGTGTTTGAACAAGCAAAAGCCCATTACAGTTCGATTCTCGACGAGATCCGTGAAGCCGGTTTGTACAAGCACGAACGCATCATCGGCTCTCCCCAGGGGGCTGAAATCGCTGTGGGTTCGCGCCGGGTCCTCAACTTTTGTGCCAACAATTACCTCGGCCTGTCGAGCCATCCGACCGTCATCGAGGCCGCCCGCAAGGCCCTCGACGAGCGGGGCTACGGGATGTCGAGTGTGCGGTTTATCTGCGGGACCCACGACCGTCACCGCGAGCTCGAGGAGGTGCTCGCCAAGTTTGTCGGTACCGACGATGCGATCCTCTACAGTTCGTGTTTCGATGCCAACGGCGGGCTGTTCGAGACTCTGCTGACCAAAGAGGACGCGATCATTTCTGACGCACTCAACCACGCGTCGATCATCGACGGGATCCGGTTGTGCAAGGCCCAACGTCACCGGTTTCCCAACGACGACCTCAATGCCCTCGAGGACACACTCAAGGCGACTCAAGGCGCCCGCCTGCGGATGATCGCGACCGACGGTGTGTTTAGCATGGACGGCAACATCGCCCGGCTCGGGGCCATTTGCGACCTGGCCGAAAAGTACAGTGCGATGGTGATGGTCGATGACAGTCACGCGACTGGTTTTGTCGGTAAGACCGGCCGTGGCACCCCCGAATTTCGCGACTGCATCGGTCGCGTCGACATCGTGACCTCGACCCTCGGCAAGGCCTTGGGCGGAGCTTCCGGTGGGTTTACGGCGGCGCGCCAGGAAATCGTCGACATGCTGCGCAACCGTTCGCGGCCCTACCTGTTTAGCAACTCTCTGGCTCCTCCGATCGTTGCCGCCTCCCTCGCGGTCATGCAGATGCTCAACGCCACCACCGAGCTGCGTGACCGGTTAGAGGCCAACACGATGCGGTTTCGTGAGGGCATGACCCGCGCTGGGTTTGCCATCAAACCGGGGGTGCACCCGATCGTCCCAATCATGTTGGGCGAGGCCAAGTTGGCCGTCGACTTTGCCGCCAAGCTACTCGACGAAGACATCTATGTCATCGGTTTTTGCTACCCGGTGGTACCCAAAGGTCAGGCCCGGATCCGCGTGCAGTTGTCGGCGAGCCACAGCCCCGAGCAGATCGATCGGGCGATTGCTGCATTTACAAAGATTGGCCAGCAACTCGGGGTCATCGGCAGCGCGAGCTAGTTGTTGTTACAAATTTTGCAGGGCCAACGCCTCCATGCGTTGGTCCCCTGTCACTTGGTCGTAATCTCGAATTGAAGAAGGGCCTTGTCAGGACCCCACTCAATCCTCACATAGGAATTCTTGCTGTAGTCGGTGTTGGGATAGGTATGCTTCATCAAGATCCACGGCTGCAGGTAGCTGATCACCTCGTTCGGTCCGATGTGGTCATGTTTCTTAATGTTGAAGTACTGTACTCCCCCGCCTTTCACGAGGCAGGTGAGCCTGACGTTCCCCTCGAGGGTGAGTACGACGCTGGCACACTTGACGGAACCACCGGTGGGGGGAGGGGTCGAAACGACGCGTTTGTTGGGTATATCGATCGGGATCGGGCCGTTGAGGGCTCCTGCGAGCATGAGGGGAGCGAGTGTTGTCAGCATCCGCAGAACATATCTCGAAGGACAGATTCGTGCGAGGCGATCGTTCGTTGATCAGACGGGCACGGGCCATCGGGCCGAATGGCCCGCGGTTGCAGGATCACCTCGGTCGCCTCGAATGTAGCTACATCAAAATGCAGGCAGGTTACTTGCTGCGCGCCAGCCCGATCATCAACATGATGACGAACACCAAAAACGGGATGACGTAGGGGATGGCTGCGATGCCGCCGAGCTCGAAGTCCTGCCAGCCGATCATGACTTCGCCGGCGGCTACCGAGCCTGCGACCAGCAGGGCGCCGAGGGCTTCAGGCCAGTCGGTCTCGACTTTGAGGCCGACCCAGAATACGACGATTCCAATGACTGCGGTGATCCCCGGGAACATCCACGCCGGAAGCGAGGCGATGGTGTCGACACCTTCGGCGGCGAGCTCTGGGTTCTCGAGCCAGACGTTGGCGACGAGTACGCCAAGGCCGAGTACGAAAGCCAGAATCAGCCAGGTCCACATTCGAGATTTGCGCTGTCGGGAGTCGGTCATAGCTCCCGGGGATCGTGACCCCATGCGCAGGTGAGATGCAAGCGGTTCATCGCGTTCGGGCCCGGCCGCGGTGCCTATGCGCGAACTCGGACTCCATTGTGGGGATTTGCGACGCCCATGGATTCGAGTGGCGAACCGTTGGGGCGGATGTGTTCACGCGACCATTTGCAGGAGCCTGCGCGGGTGTAGGTAGCCGCTCTCGATTCAGCAAACTGCCCCGGGGATTTTTGGTGGCAGGGCTTGCGAGTCCTGCCGGGGCGTGTTCTCGTGCATACACACGGTTCATCCACGATGTTTACGGCGAGCCGCTGATGAAACGATGGCTGACGAACTCTACGATCGCATCCGCAAACTCGAACGCGAGCAGCGACTGTTCCAGCGCAGGCTCGAGCATGTCGAACGCGAGCGCAATCTCCTAGAGCTGCACAAGACCCGTCAAGAATCGACGATGCGGCGCGTCCTCATCGAGCTTCACCGCGCAAGAGAAGCCGCTCGGGCGGCCAGTGAGTTGCTCG
>CAZUPD010000038.1:0-61620 GCA_964621785.1 uncultured Nannocystaceae bacterium | reverse complement strand
GGTAGCGACCGACGTGTTGGGGCTCGTCCACACTTGGATGATTTTGTGTAACTACATTTTTTTCGGGGACTTCAGAGCTCGCCTCCGGACCCGCACCGCCAAAGAGTTTGGCCGCCACCGCAGCTCGGGCTCGGGCGGCCTCATCATCGGGCTCGGGCGCGGCCCGTCGCAATTCCTCGTCTGGCGCCAATCTGCGCAAGTTTACCAAAATCCACCGCGCCAGTTGTCAGCAGGGCGCGTGCTGCCGTCGAACTGCGATTCGTCAACCGTGGACGATCTCGGAGGGGTTCGAGTCTCGACCCGGCTCGTCCCCTGGATGCGATTTCGCGGATGGCCACGCGCATGGTCGTCCGTGTCCCGGCAAGCACTTTGTCGCGTGTCCAGGATCGCGATCACGTCGTCGAGCAGGTGATCCGCATCTTGTCGACCGTTCGGGTCGCGTGCCCACCGACCCCAACCCGCTGTGTGTGAGACACTAATTGTAGATGCACTTTATAACGCGGGAAAAATCCCGTAGATAAAGACAATCAGTAGGCCGACGGCAATTCCGGCCCACAATGTGCCGGTGCCGATCGGGTGGGTATGACCCGACGTTGCCGCCCTTCGCCCGCCGATCCCGAAGGCGACCGGTGCCAGCCACAGGGGACTTATCTGGATCAGTTCGGTCTCGGAAAACGAATCGAACATCACCAGGTAAATGACGCCGGCCGCGACACCTCCGAGGCCGATGGCAGCGGTCCACAACCATCCGAGGCGATCCGGGCGGACCGGTGCGCGGGGACCTTGAACGGCCGGGAGCGTCTCACCGTCGAGGATGGCCACAACTTCGCGGGCCGACTGGATCCGCTTGCCGACGATCGGTTCGATCATCCCACCCAAGGCGCGCATCAGCGGATCCGGGATCCCAGACACAACTTCGGCGAGTTCGATTTTACCCGTGCTCTCGTCGACGGGGAGCGCCTCGGGGGAGCGGTGGGTGAGGACCGCGAGCATCGTCATACCGAGGGCGTAGAGATCGGAGGCAGGACGGGCCTTGCCCATGAGCTGCTCCATCGCCACAAACCCGAAGGTACCAACGGTTGTCGAGCCGCCACTACCCATGCGAATACTGTCTTGAATCGCGCCAAAGTCGACCAAGTAGGGGACATTTTCAGGGCCGAGGATGACGTTGGCAGGCTTGATGTCGCGGTGGACAACCGGGGGATGATGGCGGTGCAGATCGTCGAGAATCCCCAACAGGGCACGCAGGATGGAGATCACGGTGTCGGTGTCCAAACGCGTGCCGTCGTCGATGTGTCGCTGCAACGAGACGCCGGCGATCCGATCTTGGACCAGGACGAGTGCGAGGACTTGGTCGCTTTCATGGAGCTGTTCGGGGTCGAAGGCCCGCGTGCCGTCGGTGGCGAAGAAGTCGTGGTACCGCGGAACCTGTGGATGCTGCAGCGAAGCGAGGGTCGCTGCTTCGCGGGCGAATAACTCGAGGGCTTTCCACTCGCGCAGACGACCGGGGTGCAACACCTTGAGCACCACCGGATGCCCGTCGCTGCGACGCCCGCCGTAGGCGAGACCAAAACCACCGCTGGCGATCACTTCGTCGACCGTGTACCGGTGGGCGAGACCTGCGAGCACATGCCCTGGTTGCCATTGCTCCACGTCCCCAAGTATCGCAGACCGAGCTGCCGGCGCCGGGACGATCGGGCCGAAAATTCTCTCCGCGTGGACAGGCGGCCGCGACACCGGGAATCCAGCAATCACTCCCATACGTGCAACCTGACCGCTTCGGGCGTTCCACAGCAGACGACAAAACCGACCCCTCGCAACCGACAGGCGGCCCACGGGTTTTCTCGTGATTGCACCCGACAACTGGCCAGCGGTATGCGAAGCTATCGACCATGGCAACAAACTCCGCGCGCTCGCAGACCGATTTCGATGTGCTCAAAAGCAGTCAACGCGGAAAGGTCGTGGCGATCGTCGGGGCTTTGGCAACCCTCGCAGGCCTTTACTTTGTCACCCGCGGCGGGCCGATCGGCGATGCCGAACGCGCGGACTCGGTGTTGTTGATCCGCAGTGGAACCCTCAGTCAGCGCCACGTCCTGCGCGAGTACGGGTTTAAGATCGCCGAGGCGGAGTTTGCTGAGGCCGAGGAGCGTGCCCACCAAGAACTCCCGGATTTCGAAGGTGAGGGGGTGGCCGCGATCCTCCAACTCGCCGACCTCAAAGGCTACGGCTACGTCGCGTTTGAACATCCGAGTAGCTACAACTTTGACGACATCGACCTCGCCGAGGTTCCCGAGGGGCTCGACGCTGCCCGCTGGGCGGTCGTCAGCGTCGGCGACTTTGGCTTTCCCCACAAGATGACTCTTCCGCCAGATTCGCAGCGTGCGCTCAAAGGCTACGAGCTCGATCTGTTGGAGGCGTTGTTTCTCCAGGACGTGTTGGCCAATGTCCGCGACGAGGAGGCGACCAAACCGCAGCAGATCTTTGCCCTGCGCACCACCCTTCAAGGGGCGCTTGAACGCCTCGACGACATCGACCTCGCGGTCGAGACGATCGCCAAGATCCACGCCAACTCCCGCAAACAACTCGTCGACGAGGAACAACTCGAGCCGGTCCCGGTGTCGCTCGGGACCTATGAAGAGAGTGTCAAACCGTCCGCCCTGGCCGATGGCGGGATCCTGACGATCCGGCGCAAGGCATCGTTTGCCAGCTATACCGGGGTGACGGCCGATGTCGACCTCGAGCGCACATTTGAGTTTTTGTACAGCCCGCCCGGCAAGTTCGACCCGGAGCAACGAGTTGTATGCACATCTTTGGCCGGCGGAAAACTCGAACAACAGGGCGCGCGCCCGCGGTTTCGGATGGCTGAGGCCGGCGATGCCCTGCTGGTCGACGACGGCCATGATCCCCACCTGTGGCGCCTCGATCCCAGCGGAGCATGTACATTCAACGATCTCGGTTCGGTCGCGTTTGACGTCGGCGGCCGCGACAACCTCGGTGCGCCCCACAGCAGTGGTGCCGTCGCCCGGGTGCGTTCGGATGGCCATGGCGGCGCGACCATCGAAGTGGTTGCGGTCGGACAACCTGCCGAGACCCTGTTTGAAACCAGCAGTCTGGCACTCGGGCAACCGGTGTGGATCGACGCCCGCCACCTCGCAGTTCGGGCCCGGCCCGAGGGCACCCGCGCCACCGGCATCCTGATCATCAGCCGCGACCAACCGGAGCGCCAACTGTGGATCGATCCGGCCATGCCGGGTATCGACCACGCCACCATCACCGAGCTGACAACGCTCCCCGGCACACCAACACGGTTTGCCGCGATCGTGGAGTCGGACTCAGCCCCCCGGCAACTGGTCCGGATCGATCTCACCGGCGAGCTCAAAACCCGGTTTGAAGGTCTGCCGCCGGTCGCCACCGCCATCCCCACGGTCCCGCCACCGGAGCCCGCCGACACGCTCGAAGATGGTGCGCTCGCGGACGAGACCCCCGAACCGCAGCCGAGCCTCGACCCGAAGATAGCGATTGTCCCGGCGACCGAGGTCTCGCATACGCGGCTGTATGAGGCCCATGGGGTGAGTGCGCCGGTCGCCTCGCCCGACGGCAAGCGGGTCGCATTTTTGGTGTATGGTCAAGGATCTGGTACGGAAATCGCAACGGCGACGAGCGACGCGAGTGCTCCGGCTGTGGTGCTGACCGGCAATGAGCTCGATGACCACACCCCGACGTTTACGACCGATGGCCAACACGTGGTGTTCCACACCCGCTACAAGCTGCGCAACACAACCTGGACGCTCACGGCCGGGCGTGTGGTCCCGGTTCGCTGATCACTCGCATGCACACGTCGCTATCCGGACGCGGTGGCTAAACTTGTAGAAACATCTATCGGCGGCGCATCCCGGATGTTCGCAATCGGACCAACGGAACGCTTGCGACCACCATCCTGGAAGATTTCTCATCCACAGATACATCGGCGACGGCGAACTTCCTCGCACAAAGCCAGGCAGCATGTGTATATACGAACCATGACTGGTCTGCGCCTGTACCCCTGTGCCCTCCTCCTCTCGCTCCTGGGTCTGTCCCTACCTGCCTGTGGCGGAGGGACCGACGCGACCATGGCCTCGGCCAGCGAGTCCACGGGGGACACATCGGAGACGGACGACAGCGAAACAGCGACCACCGCGGGCGAGACCGACACCGACACCGACACCGAAGGTGAGACCGAGGGCGAGACGACGGGCGAACCGCTGCCGCCTGCCGAGGTCCCGGAGGGCTGCAATCCTGTTGCCTATGCATATGATTGTATGCTCCCCTACCCCTCCGATGTGTTTTTGGTCGACGATGCAGCGATGCCCAGCGGCAAACGGGTCGAGTTGACGCCCGAGGCCAAACCAAAAACCACGGAGGATGTCGGCTACGACTTTACCGAGGTTCACCCCGTCGACGGTTTTTCCACCCATCAGCCCATCCTCGTCCTGTTTCCCGAGGGGGTCGATCAAAGCAACATCACCTTCCACCAGGGCAGCGACCCCGCGGCCAGTGTGTCGCCGTCGAGTCCGACCCTGTTGATCAATGCCGAGACCGGAGAGCCCGTGCCCCACTGGGCCGAGCTCGACCGCAGCACGGAGCTCACCTCCGACCAGGCGTTTCTCGTGCGCCCGTTTGTCCGCCTCGAAAATGAGACCCGCTACATCGTCGCCTTCCAACACCTCAACGATGCTTCAGGCTCGCCGATCGTGCCGCCGTTGGGGTTTGCCCACATTCTCGCGGGCGAGGTCGAGGGCCATCCGCAACTCGAGCCGTTGGCGGCCCACTACGAGTCCGATGTGTTCCCGGTGCTCGAACAGTTCGGCGTCGCCCGGCAGGACCTTCAACTGGCGTGGGCGTTCACCACCGGCAGCGAGACCTTCAACACCCGCGACCTGCTGGCCGTCCGCGAAGATGCAATTGCACAGTTTGAACAAACGCCACCTGCGGTGACGGTGACAGCGGTCTTGCCCGATCACAACGATCAGATCGGCCTGCGGATCGAGGGCCGTCTGACCGTGCCGCTGTACCTCGAGCACGATGAGCCGGGTGCCATGCTCCACCGCGACGGCGACGGCAATGTGATCCAAAACGGGACCGCCGAAGTTCCGTTTACACTACAAGTACCTGTCGAAGGCATGCCCGAAGACGACACCTTTGAGCCGATGCGTATGCTGCAGTTCGGTCACGGGTTTTTCGGCCAACGCGAAGAGATCAACTGGTCGTACATGCGGGGGTTTGTCAACGAACAAAAATACCTGGCCGCATCGGTCGACTGGTGGGGGATGGCCGAGACCGACCAGATTACGATTTTGACTGCACTGGCGCCCGGCGGGAACATGAGTGAGGCGTTCAAGTTTGTCGACCGCCTGCACCAGGCGATGGTCAACCAGATCGCCCTGACCTACGCGCTGCTGGGTCCGATCCGCGAGCTCGAAGAACTCCGGCCGTTCGACAAGCTCCTGTACGACCCCGAGCAGATCTACTACTACGGGATCAGCCAGGGCTCGATCTTCGGCACGACCTTTTTATCGCTGTCACCCCAGATCGAACGCGCGGTGCTCAGTGTCGGCGGGGGGCCCTATTCGCTGATGATGTCGCGCTCGGCCACGTTCCGCGATCTCTACGACCTCGCGCTGATGCGACTGCCCAACGATTTGACGATGCAAAAGTTTATCACCCTGGCCCAGCACACGTTTGATCGGGTCGACCCAATGACCTACGCCCATCGCCTGCTGCTCGACCCGTATCCCAACAGCCCGCAGCGCAAAATTCTGATCCAGTACGGGGTCGGCGATCACTCGGTCAACAACCTCGCCAGCGATCTGCACTCTCGGGCAGCTGGTATTCCGCTGATGATCCCCTCGGCCCGCGATGTGTACATGCTCGACACCGTGGAGCCCCCGGCCGACAGCGCGACGGTGGTGGTCGACTTTATGCTCGAGCACGTCCCGGGGATCGATGCTGCACTGCCGACCGAAGACGAGCTCAACGATGTCCACGAGGATGTGCGCCGCAACGCCAAGATCAAGGCGCAGATCGATCTGTTCTTCCAGCCACTTGGTATGGTCGAGCACACCTGCGACGGACCGTGTGATCCCGAGTAGCCCACACGTAGAACCAAAACACGACAGATCGATCTGCAGGTGCGCAGATCGATCTGTCTGTTTCGACATCTGTCAGTTGTTGAGGTTGGTGTCCCAGGTCGACAGGTAAAACTGTCCCATCGGGCCGCGCGAGGACACGGCGATCAGGTCGCGCGAGGACTTCCCGCTGTAGCTCTTGGTGATGGTCGCGGCGTCGATATAGGAGGCATCGACGTAAATGCTCGAACCATCGCGTCGCAGCACGCTTCCGTTGTTTTTGAGGGTCCAGCCGATGATCCGGAGCTTGCCCGAGCCGTCGCGCACGACCGAAGCCACGTTGCCGCCGGCCAAGTCGGGATTGAGCAGCTTGACCTCGGAAATCGATCCTGCGTCTTCGGTGCCCTTGTGTCGACCGATCTGTCCCGAAGCACTCAACTGGTGGGACTCGATCCGCATCTTGCCATTGGACCGCTGGTAGGCGGCCACGAGGGCGCCGGGGGTGGCGGTGACGGACAGCGCATCACCGATGCTCGAGCGGGTTTTCTCGGCCACCTTCGTCACCGTTTTGCCATCGGCAGAAACTTTGAAGGTGTTGAGGACCAAGCGCTGTTGGTTGTCGCGCGAGGCGGTGACGAGGCCGCGGAAGTTCTTGGCCGCGGCGACCCGCGTTTTGGTCACCACCGGGCCGCTCGCGCTGCCCTCGCGCACGATCTTGTCGCTGTTGACATCCCAGACAATGACCTTGAGACGCGAGTTGGTGCCGACAATTGCAGTTGCAAATTTGTCGTCGCCACCGTCGATCCGGACGAACTGCACCCCCCGGATCTTGTCAGAGAGGAAGTCGTCGACGCGCGAGAGCTTGCCCTGTTGGTCCACCCGATAGAGGATCAACTTGAGCTGGTCGCTCCCGAGTTTGAGGGCCACCAACACCCGGCTGCTCGAGACCTTGGCGATCGAGATCTGTTTGACAGTCCCCGCCATTTCGGTGTCGAGTTTGGTCAACTTGGTCACCCCGTCGACACGCCAGGAAGTGAGCAGGAGCTTGTCCTTGACGGTCTTGTTGGCCGTGACCACCGTCTTGTCACTGAGGAAGGTAACGGCGGTGTCCTTGCTGCTCGAGAGATTGCCGTTGATGACGCGGTTCAAAAACGGCGACCCGTGAAACATGGTGTAGCGACAGCGCGGCTCATAGGGGTGGTAGGTCGAGGTCACGCAGCGCAGGTCCGGACCCGACTTCGGTTTGCTCGGCTCCTTGGCGGGGTCGTAGCCTTCGAATCCTTCGCCGCGAAACCGGTACCAGCGCTCGGCGGTGGCCGGGCGGTCCCTCTCCCAGTCCTGGGCCCAGATGCGTTTGAACCGCAACGGAAGTTTTGAGCCGGTACTGGTCGGAGACTCCGCCTCGGCGCGATCGAGATGGAGATGGGGACCGGTCGAGTTGCCGGAGTTGCCGACGCGACCGACGAACTGACCCTTTTTAACACTCGGTCGATCGGCCGGCTCGATGTACGCACCCACGCGGTAGTCACCGCTGGCGGTCTTGGCCCGCCCCGCGTCGGTGTTGTACTCGTTGCCCGTCTTGGGACACAACGACGCGGGAATCGAGTTCTTTTGCAGGTGCGTCAGCTTGATGATGTCGCCGTCCGGGGTTTCGATCAGCAGGTGGTTGCCGGCTCCCGGGATCGTCCAGTTGTCGCTTTGACCCTGGACGGCCGACAGCTTTTTTCCCTTCGGATTGTCATCGCCCGAACGCCAACAGGCGCGGATCTTGCCGTCGACGGGTGAGTACACAGGTACACCCCACGACAGGATATGACTGTTTTGCTTGCACTTGGTGTCCTCGCGGCAACCGGTCCACTTCTTATCTTTTTTGTCCCAGCGCACCACGCTGAGGTCGAGGGTTACCGGCCCCTCATTAAACTCTTGGACCCGCCAGTACTCTCCCGGCGCGAGGGAAGATCCGCGGGCAAACCACTGGATCTCCGCTGCCGAAGCGAGCGAGGGCAGGGAAACAGCAGCTAGCCCAAGGGCCAGGCTCCAATGTTTGATCCGATTCATGACAACTCCTCTGGCGAAGCCAGGTGTTCGCAGGAGCTTGATACGCCCCACACTAACCAAGTGCCATCGCGGGAAAAACAATTGGCCCATTTGCGCACGCGGGCCATAAAAGCTCACTGGCCGGACTGGCCGGTGAGCCGATACATGTACGACCAACAAAGATTCGCAACGGTCGGTTACTCGCCAATGACCTTGATCCGTTTGATCCGTCCCTGGTCGTCGCGCTGGATCTCGATGTCCTGTTCCTCGCCGGCCTCGTGGCGCTCGCGCTCCTCGAGCGCACCATCTTCGATCTGGAGGATCGTCATGCCTTCGTGGCAGCAGTTCTCGGTGTCGTGGACCAACACGACGCGTTTGCCCGAGCGCAGGACATCGAACGAGACCTCGTGGGCCAAACCGTAGATCGACTGGATCTCCTCGGTGATATAGGCCCCGCCCGGCTGGCTGAGGACCAAAATGTATTCGACCAAGCCCTCCATCGAAGCCGGAATGTCGCCGATCGGGTCGACGCGGACCAGCGCGTCTTTGCTGCCGTCGCGGTTGAGATCCCCCAACTCCACCGCACCGATCTCTTCGACGCTGGCCCACTCCTCGAGCACATCGCGGGCAGCCGGCCGCAGGGTTGCCAGGGTCGCCAGGGCCTCGCGCGTTTCGTTGTCGAGGTCGATCGCGTGTTGGATGTCCGCGGGGCCACGTTCGAAAAAAGGTTCTTCGCAGGCAGCGGGTGCGCGCACGGCAAAACTCGCCTGGGGGACCACCGTGGTATACGCCCCCCCACCCGTCGGCTGGGCGAGCAACGGACGCCCCGTTCCAGCTTCGAACTGTTCGATCCACCAGGTCTGATCCTGCCGGGCCATACGGATCACCAACTCCATCATCAGGTCGTGTTCGGGCGGGACCCACAGGGCACTGCGACCTTCGGCAACCCACAACACCTGGTTGTCGCGGTCGAGCATCCATGTTGAACCGTCGGGGAGCGGGCAGACCATCCGGCTGTCGACGATCGTCTCGTCGGGAAATTCTTCGCCGTCATAGTCGACCAACACATCGCCGCGAACGTCTTCGGCGTGGGCTCCCGTCAGGCCTTCGACAATTTTGGTGACCTCGGCGAGCGATGGCAGATGGCAGGCGGGGTCGGGCGCGTGCACAGCCCCCCCGCCGCGGGCCAGGCTGAGGGCTTCGTAGCCATTGCCGACCAGGGCGTAGCGATCGCTTTCGCGGCGCTTGGCGAGCGTACCATCGGGTTTGATCTCGTAGCCGAAATAACCCTGGAGGTCGGGGTCGCGTTGTTCGTCGCGGCGAAGACCGGCAAACCCGGTGCCGTCGAGCCTGCGGTAGATCGGCGTGACAATCCCGGCCATCGCCCCGAGGTCGATCAACCGCCGGGTCTTTTGATCGATCAAGATGTAGGAACCCAGGGTCGTTTCACAGTTGGTCTTGGTGACAAACTCCGCCAACAGGACCCGATCGCCGCGGCGCCCAAACAGGGCCGTGCCGCGCAGGAGGCAGCGCGCCTTGCCATCGCGGCCGACGGTGTGCAGACAGACCTGCGGGTCGAGCGTGAAGGTGCCCGGGCCGTCAGCATTCTGTGTATCTGCACTTTCTTGCCCATCGCTGGCGGCACTGTCCGTGGCGACCGGCACCTGGGCGACCCAGGGACTCCCGGAAAACCGCACATGGGCAAGGGCCGGGTCGAGGTCGAGCGGTGCGCGGGCGGGGCCCGACTCGCCGTAGATCTCGACTTCGGACAGACGCACCGGAACATCCGCAGGCCGCTTGGATGCCTTGATGACTTCAAGCGCAAGATGACGGGTTTTGACCGTAGTTGCAAATACAATATGTCGATGCTTGCCACTGCTGGGGCGTTTGATGTCGACATAACCGGTGTCGGTGTGGACCCGAAGCACCGAGATCGCGCGACTGTTGGTTCCTCCGGCAAAAAAGCGGACCGCGCGAACGTCCACAGGCTCGCTAAAGCGGGCCATCCAGGCACAACGCGAACCCTCGGCGATGGCACAGGACCAGGAGGTGTAGAGATCGTCATCGCGGGCGGCCGCAGGATCACCCGTCGTTAAACTCCCCCACACCGGTACACCGACAGCCTGGGTGGCGAGGGCATACATCTTTTCGAGTCCGTCGAAGGTGGGCCGAATGCTGCGCACGAGCTTGGCCGAGGTCGCAAGCGGCTGGTCGACAGACGCAAATGCGATCGGGACCTGGGTGGTCGGTGCGGGCTCCGCTTCGCCGCGGGCGAGGCCCGAGTATGAAAGCGGCGGAGGTGGTGGTACGGGTTCCGTGGGTCGGTCGGGTTCGGTCGGTGCGGGGGGGGTGGGGGATACTTTCGGTGTATGTGCACCCGAAACGTCGAGCTTGCGGGCTTCGGCGATCGCCGGTGCGCCCGTGGTCGAGACAACGACAGAATTGGCATCTGACGGAGCACTCGGCTTGTTGCAGGCGAGTACACAAGCTGCCCCGAGGGCAATCCCAAAATGCGATGCATTCCACAGATCTACGCGAATGCCCACGATACTGGGATTTCACCAGGTTTTATCGGCGAACGCTACGGGGCGTTGCCATCGCTTCTCGTCGATCACAAACAACCGGGTAAGAACGCACAGTTCTTCGCACGTTGTCCGATCACCCGACGCGGACAAAGTCGCGCTCCAACGCATGGAGCTCGTCGAGCGAGGTCGGGGGCGGTTCGTGGCGGGGCAGGGCCCAGATCGTGATCGCCGGATAGGCCTGCTTGAGGGTGACGATCGCCTGGCGACTGCGATCGCCTTGGATCCGTAGACCTTCGTAGGCTTCGCGTACGATTTCGGCGGCCGTCCCTGCGTGGGTCGAGAGATAACTTGTACACGCATCTGTCTCGGGAAACGCCGGGAACGGCGGGGTCACGCGGTTGAGGACCACCCCGTCGACCCGCAACTTGCGCTCGTGGAGCACCCGCAAAAATGAGACCGCTTCGCGCACGCTAAAGGTCGCGGCCGACGTCACCAAAAATGCCCCGGTGATGTTCGATGCGAGTAGCTGGGAAAAGTCGCCGGCCTGCTCGTGGAACTGTTCGAGCACCACCGAGAAGTCGCGCAGGAACTCACCCAAATCGCGGACAAACTCACCACCCCCCATCGCGCCCAACACTTTGATGACCAGGCCGTTGCCAATCCCGAGGAGGCGACTTCCGAGGCGACCGGTGCCGGTGAGCAGACGGATGGCCGGATTTTGCACAAGCTCCTGGATGCGTTCAGGAGCCTGCAAAAAATCGAGGGCGTTGGCGGTCGGCGGGGTGTCGAGGACGATCAGGTCGTAGCGTCCCTCGCGGTGCAGGAGGCGTAGCTGGGCGATGGCGGCATACTCGAGGGCACCGCCTAGGTGCTCTGTCATGGTCCGGTACAGCGGGTTTTGCACGATCCGACCGGCCTGCTGGGGATCGCTGGCGTAGGCGGTGACCAAACGATCAAATACGGCACGGCCGTCGAGCAACAGGGCGTGCAGCGACCCCCCAGCCTCGGCCAGCGCCGGGGTGTGGACGGGAAGCTCGACCCCGGGTTGTGCACCATCTGCAAATCCGAGTGCCTGGGCCAGCCGACGCGAGGGATCGATGGTGACGACCAAGACCCGCCGACCGCCGCGAGCCGCCGCCAGGGCCAGTGCAGCCGCACAGGTTGTCTTGCCGACACCACCCGGACCGACGCACAGGACGATCTTCCGCGGCTCGGAAGTTCCGGTGGTGAGCGGGTGGGACGTGGACGGACGTTGTTGCATGGCTTAGTCTGCGGGCCGTGGCAAACCCTGCGAATTCTCCGGCCCGATTTGTGATCCGCGTCGACGACCGCGAGCACGCGGCCACCGTCGTACTCGACACCCGGGCCCGCGGGCAAGCCTCGAGGGTCACAGTTGGTGAGCGCACATTCGAGGTGCGAGCTGCGGCGGACGGCAAGGTGCTGGTGCGCTCGCTCGACGGAGGACGACAGCGCCTGGTCACGCTCGAGCGCGAGGCCTGGGCGACCAAGGGGGCGACCGGCGGACTGTCGATCAACCTAGAGGTGCAGTCGGCCCAACAGGCGGCGATGGCCGCCGCAATGCGCGAAGCCGGCGGGGACGCGGGTGGCTCGCGCAGACTCAAGGCTCCCATGCCCGGCCGAGTCGTGAAAATCCTCGTCTCCGAGGGCGACGCGATTGAGCGTGGGACGGCGGTGGCAATCGTCGAGGCGATGAAAATGGAAAACGAAATGTACGCGCCGATCGATGGAAAGGTCGCCCGAATCGCTGTGGTCGAGGGCGATACGGTCGACAGCGGTCAACTGCTGTGCGAGTTTTTGCCGCTCGAAGCCGAGTAATCTTTGATAATTGGCTATACATTCGTTTGTGATCGGTGACGCGACAACGTCACCGGCCACAAACCCGACCCCGTCAAAAACGGACAAATGTTAGGTCGGAGGCGGGTTTTGAGGTAACGGCTGCGTATCCCCAGGAGGAGATTTCGCGGGCTGAGGCGGTCCCGGTGCCGGTTTTTTCGGCAGGGGTGTCACCCCCGATTTGCCGACGGACGGAGCCTCCGGCGAAGCTGATGTATCTACACCTGGTTGCTCAGCCCCCGCGGGCTGTTTGGCCTCTTCTAATTTTTGATAGGCCTCCGAAGGGGTCAGCTTGCCCTTCTTGCGTGCCTTCCACAGCTCGTCACGCTCCTTGCGGCGCTCCTCCATTTTCTTCGGATCGCGCTTGAGCATCTTGGCCGCCAGGTCACCCATCAGGTCGAGCAACATGGTCGCTTGGGTCTCGCTAAAGCGGTTGCGCAGGCTGACGTTTTTGCGGCTGCGCTCGATCTCAATGCCCGAATAGATCCCCCGCAGGAGGCCGCGGGCGATAAACGGGACCTTGGTGTCGATGATCTTGGGCAGCGCCTCGGTCCACTTGAGCTCAAACTCCTTGGCCGCGACCTGGTCGAGAAATTCAAACTTGGCCACCAGCTCGGGCTCGTTGGCAGCTTCGGCCATGATTTCGAGGTCGTCGGGGATCGGAAAGGGCGGCGGACGCTTGGGCTTTTTGAGGGCGCTGTGGAGATCTTTGAACGACAGTTGCAACCCGGCCCGCGGCTCGCGGGCGGCAAACCTGCGCAGACGCGAAAGGTTGGCGACGTAGTTGCCGGTCGTCTTGCCCTTGCTGTCGTCGGGCCCGGTCAGGATCTGGTCGACAAACTCCGGCCGCACATACAGGGCGACCTTACTTTCGAGCAGGATAAAGATCCGAGGGTCCCAATCCTTGCGCTCCGGATCGGTGGGCTTGGGCTCGCCCTTGGTGATCCCGTCGTCCCCTTCTTCCCAGGTAATCGCCTGGCCGTCGCGGGCGGCCGCACGTTCTAAACCGGCCTTGAGCTCTTCGCGATCGAGGCGGTACTCGACGGCGAGAAAGGTCTGGCTGACCCACCGCAAATCCGGACTGGCGATCAAAATAAAGTTGAAGTCGCGCAGAACGTGAAATCCACCGCCCTCGATGATGAACTCAAAGTCCGGCAAAGGAGCCACTAGGTCGACGACTTGGGAGGCAAACTTGAGTTTGGCGATCTTGCGGGTCGCCAGCAAAATGAAAAACGAGCTATTGGCGGGGCCGAGTTTGTCGATCTTTGAGGTTTTGTCGCCAAACTTGGGCTTTTCGGGCTCGGGCTCGGGCTCCGCTTCGGGCTCGGCTGGGGCTTCGGGGTCGACCTCTGGCTCCGCCGGTGTTTCGGGCGTCGGTGGCGGGGTGGCGAGCACTTCCGGCTCGGGTTCTGGCTCGGGTTGATCGCCGAGCACTTGGTCCGGGTCGAGCATCTCCATTTCGGTGAGCTCGAGCTCAAACTCTGGCATCTCGAGGTCGACGTCGAAGCCACAGTTCAGGCGGACCACCGCAACCGAGTGCAGGACGATCGACGCCATGATACTGGCGAAGGTGCGTGTCTTCGGTCGCAGCGGCATGCCTCGTGTTCAGGACAATAGCACTCCTGCAAGGCGACGTCCCGCCGCCGGAGCGAAAGCCCTCGGGCCGCGCCACAGGCTTCGCAGTCCAAACCTCGGCCATGCGACCCTGGCCGCGAGCTGTACCCTGGCAGACCTTGCGTCGGTTTGCGCTTTGAACATGCGACCTGGCCGCGAGCTCAACTGCCGTATTGGGCGACGATCTCGCGGACTTTGTTGGCGAATGCCTGTTCGTGATTGCGGGCGAACTCTTTCCACGTGCACAGCGTGCGGGTGTCGGTGACGCGATCTAAAAACAGCATCCCGTCGAGGTGGTCGCACTCATGTTGAAACGTGCCAGCTGTGATCCCGCGGATGGTGCGGTCGATCGGATTGCCGTGGCGATCGAGTGCTTGTACACGCAACACCGCGTGACGCCGGACCACCCCGCGCAGGTCGGGGACCGACAGGCAGCCCTCGAAATTTTCAAACGTCTCGTCGCCGACTGGCGTCAACTTCGGGTTGACCAACACCGTCAGCGGAACATTGGGCTTGTAGGGGTAGCGCGGGTTGTTGTGGACCTCGAGCACACACACGCGAACCGAGCGGTAGACCTGATTGGCGGCCAGCCCTGCCCCCTTGGCCTCGCGCATGGTGTCGATGAGGTCGTCGATGAATGCCTGAAACGCAGGCGTCAACAGCTCTTCGCGCGGGACCTCGCGGGTCGGTTGACGAAGCACGGGATGCCCGATCTGGGCGACTTGTAAAAACGCCATATCTCGACTCGGGTTGGCGACTCGTTAGCCGCGGACGACGCGAGCTTTGAGGGCGACCTTGCCGTCTTTGAGGTAGACCGAGAACTGCACGTCTTTGACGTCTTGGCGCTTCATCAGGGTTGCGGTGTTGGCCCGCAGCTTGGTGGCAAACTTCTCGTAGGTGAAGTTGTCGATCGCCTCGTTGTTCTCGACCTTGAACTTGATGAACTCCTCGTAGACGTTTTGGTAGTACGCCTCGCGCTCGGCATCTCCCTTGTCGGCCGCCTCGGGCGTGTTGGTGTCGTTGTCGACCGTCATGAGGTTGCCGATGACAGTCTCGCGGGAACGCAGAGGCTTGGTCGCCGGCATGGTGAAAAAGCCAGGTCCGCGGCCGACGGCCTGATGCGCCTGTGTCGGCATATCATCGGGATCGGAGCGCGGTGTTTCGGGCTCGGGCTTACGGACCGAACGCTGCGCACCGGTGCGGACGCGACGGTTGGAGCGCGTCCCGACGCGACGGTGGGAACGAGTGCCGCCACCTTCGCCGTCGAGTTCCATCTCGGCGGATTGCAGGCTGGCGCGAAGGGTCTCGTGATAGGCGACCGCAGCTTGGGCAAGCTCGCCAATCGGGCCCGTGTACGTGTCGTAAAACAGTTGCTGCTGGGTACCCTGAAGCATCGCCCGGAACTCTTGGGTCAGTCGCCGAATCGGACCGGTTCCCTCGAGGTTGGGCAGGTACAACGCGAGCGTGACGCTGACCAGCAACAGTCCGATCAACGCGGTCAGGTTGAGGTGCTCCATCCCGCCGTTGTCCATCGATGCTTTGAGGGCCGAAGCCAGGTCGTGTTGACCTGCGGCGGCCGTATTGTTGGACAGCACGACTAGGAACACGCCGTTGTCGCCGCGACCTGCGGGGCCCGGCACGCGGCCGAGTGCACCGATCCGTGCGTTCTTGCCTTCGCCGACACGGGCCACATTGCTGGCCCCTTTTTGCGGGGTATCACCCGCGTGGGACTTGGCCATTGTCGACAACTCGGTCTCCACGGTTTGGGTCCCGATTTTGCCTTCCTGCAACAGCTTGCCTGTCTGGACCAAACCGGCGGGATTGTCGGTTCCCAACACCGTCCGCAAAAACGATCCGGCCCCGATGTTGAGAGGTTGCAACGCGACCAGGCGCCGGCCTTTGTCGTCGGATCGGAACACCCGCACGACGTAGAGATAATTGTCGAACGCGGCCGAGAACTGGGAGTCCTGTTCCACGGCGATATCTTTGTAGTTCGCCAGCTGTCCGACCTCACCGATCAACGTGTCGTTGACACCGGTGCTGACGATCACTTTGCCGTCGCCGTCGAGCAGACCAACACTCATCTGGGGATACTCTTCGAGCAGCGCATTGTTGGCGGTGGCCACAAATACTTGCTGCAGCGGCAAGGCCTCGTCGGCCTTATCGCCGTCTTCGACCTTCACAGGCCCCAGGGCTGCCTTGAGCTCAGGCGTCTGCAAGAGCGTGGATGCACGTGACACGGGAGATGCATGGATCTCCGCTGTCAAAGCCGCGATCCCGGCTTCGGTTGTGGCCCGAATCGCAGCGCGATCGGCATCCGAAAATCCCCCGGCGGAGCCATGGGACAAAAGGAACATGCCCGCCAAGAAAAGCGTGGCGAGCAATGCGAGGATGGCAGTCCAGATCTTGGTCAGCAGCACGGCTGCGGCAAGTGTAGGTCGTCGGTGGCCGACCTGGCAATTTCGCGGAACATTCCCAGCGTAGGATTTCTCAGAGGGGCACGGATGCCCTCGGAGATCTGCCAGGCGCAACGCTTGCTCTCGGTGGCCGACCCACCCTGGCATGCGCGCCCTTTTCCTCGCAGCCGGGCTATGTTTGGCGGTCACCTGCGGAGTGCTTTGCGCACTCCACTTTGGCGGTCGCAGCTGGGGACTCGCCTATGGGCCCTACCTACTCACCACTGCGGCACTCATCCTCATCATCACACGGGCCCTGGCGGTCGCATCCTTCACGCCGATCGTCATGACCATCTTCCTATGTGGTTATCTCCGCGGACTCACTGGCATCCCTGCCCCCACGCCTCCGCCGCAGATCCCGACTGGCCCGGCTTCGCTCGTCGGTGTCACGGTCCACGGTGCCAGCACACCAGGGTCGCGCTGCGAGGTGGGTGTAAACCCAGACCTACGACCCGACCTGCGCTGGTCGATTTCGCTGCCGCCCGAAGCTTGTCCCCTCGCTTCTGGCGACACGATCTGGCTCCTGGCCAACGAAGTCGGCGACCGTCCCGACCCGCTCCCTGGTGCGACTTCGGCGGAACAACGCGCGCAAAAAGAAGGTGTTCACCGGCGGATCTGGGCTTCGAAGTTTTGGCGAAAAACCGTGTCCAGAAGCTTGTTCAGTGCCTATTGGCAATGGGTTGCTCAAACCCGCCAGACCGCTTGGGAGTGGGCTCGCGGGCAACCCGCTCGCGGATTTGTGATGGCCTCGGCACTCGGTTTGGCCCGCAGCTTGCCACCTGAACAGCGCAACGATCTCCGGGCCGCGGGTCTTGGACATGTGATCGCCGTCAGCGGCATGCATGTCGGGGTCGCAGCGATCCTCATCTACAGTATGAGTTTGCGGATCGGCACGTTGCTTGCTGGTTCGCTGGCGTTTGGGGCCCTGCTGTCGTGGTTGCCCGTCGCCGGGTATGTGGGGCTGACGGGAGGTGCGGCTTCGGCCGTTCGCGCGGCCCTGATGTTCACGTTGCTGCACATAGCGGCGGTTTGTGGACGGCAGGCACACGGGTTGACGACTTTGGCCATTGCCGGAGCGGTGCTGTTGTGTGCACATCCGCCCTGGGCTGTGTCGGCCGGCTTTCATCTATCGTTCGCGGCGATGGCGGCACTCGTCCAGCCCGACGCGCCTGCGGGGATCGTCTCCCAGAGCTGGCACGTCACCTGGGCGACCGTCCCGGTCTCGCAGTGGTACTTCGGAACAGCCGCCCTGTACGGCGCCTTTAGCAACCTCGTCGCGATTCCGGTTTTCACGATTTATGTCGTCCCAACCGCGATCTTTGGCCTGTTTGTCGCTCCGTTCGCGGGCCCCGAGATGCTCACCCCAGCCGCCCGTGGGGCCGAGCTCATCCTCGATGTCGCAGCCCTGATGGCGCGGTTACCCGTGATTCCAGGGTGGGCGATCGCGGTCTTTGCCAGCCTTGTTCTGGCGATTCGCCTGTGGCTGCGCCACCGGGGCCGCCGGCCCAACCGTTGGCTACCGGGTGCCCTCACGTGCGCGGGTATCGTCGTGGTCGGAGCGATCTCCCACGTGTGGCCAGCGACCCGTCAAGCCTCGGTCGCATTGCCGCCGGGTGCAACGGTCGTCGTCGGCACGCCCAAGCGCTTCTCGAGTCTGCACCCCGGCAACACTCCGCACACCGCTTGCCTGCAAAATCCTGTGTTGTCGGCGTGGCGCTGGCCCGGGCTGCTGACAGCGCTCGGCTACCGCGGCGTCACCCTCGAAGTTGTGCAGTCGAGTCGAACCACGTCGCCGCATCTCGACCCGGTCCGCGAACGCCTGCGCGACGCTGACTTATGGCTCGGGCAACAGGCCTGCCCGGCGAGCCCCGCCTGGGCGCGCGAGAGCCTAACATCATGTATCAGCATGCATCGCCGCGCCGGATACACCACCCGCACAGCGCTAGTCGCCCAACAACCGACCGGGATGCGAATGTGTTTTCTCGCCGGATCCTGGCAAAAACTCGAGAACTTTGGCACCCATACACCGTGACCGACACCCAACAGGCGGCGCCACAACCCCAGGCGCAGACCATCGCCCGTCTGCGGGAACTCACCGGGTCACAGGTGGGTCGCGTGCACACGCTCGGGCCCGGTCGCCACGTCCTCGGACGCGGCTCTGAGTGCTCCATCGTCCTCACGGAACCCGGCGTCTCGCGTCGACATGCGGAACTCGAAGTCACCCCCGACGACTTTGTCATCACCGACCTCGGCAGCAAAAACGGGATCCACTGTGGCGATCGACGACTGTTTGGCCAGACCTCGGTTGTTCACGGCACCCAATTTCGGATCGGCCAACTCGTGCTCGAGGTGCTTCACCCGGGAGCGGGCGTCCGTCAAGCGCTGCGCGAGGCCGGCGAGTTTACGTCGACCCGGGTCACGGTGACCGAACTCGATCGTCGACACAGCGACCGCCCCGGGCTCAAGTGGCCCATCACCGCAACCCTGGTGTTTTTGGCCGTCACCCTGTGGCTCGCCTTTGGCCGCTAGCCAACAATATTTGTATCATCAATTTTTGAAGGACTCCCGCGCGGGCAGTGCTCTCGCGCGGGGAGGTACCCACAATAATTGTACACTCAATGTTTTAAGCGGTACCGCAGTCGCCAAACTCGCTGGCCTCGGCGCAGCGTCGTATCTTCTCGCCGACTTGCGACCGGAAACGGATTGCCGCGCCAAAAACTCCACGGTCCCGCGAGGTTGCAAAACGGCCATGGTTCGTCGCTTCCCTCGATCTCGGCCATCGCCTCCAACGCGATCTCAAATACATCGCTAGCGATGTGCAACTCGCCGCCGGGACGCAGTTGTTCAATCACCGTTTGGCACAGCGACGGCTCAACCACCCGGCGTTTTTTGTGTTTGTCCTTAAACCACGGATCGGGGAACAACAGGTGAAAGCGGTCGACACTGTGGGGGACAAACACACGGTCGAGGTCGACGTTGAGGTTGACGTAGCCGAAGCTGAGATTGTCGAGGCCTTCACGGGCTGCGCGACGGAGGTTGCGGGCCACCCAAGGCTCGCGGATCTCCAGCCCACACACCCACATTTCGGGTTTTTTGCGGGCGAGTTGAAAACTGAACTGGGCATCGGCACACCCGAGCTCGACCTCGACGGGGGCATCGGCCGGCAGGTGCTCGGGACGAACAAGCGGCTGGGCGCGGGGGACGGAGTAGCGAAGTCCGAGCGGGTTGACGTGTTGGCGAATTCCTCGCATCGCCGGCGCAGTTTAACAAGCTCGGCGCGTTCCGGTGCCGCGTAACCACGGATTCGTCTCACAGCTCCCGCAAAGAAACATGCACGCTTTAATGTATCTACACTCAAAACCGACCGACGACCTACTTCAGCTCGCCAGCTCGTTTCGCGGCCTCCGGGTCGATGCCCGGGATCAACTGCTCGAGCCCGGGCAATGGCACGCCGTCTTCGAGCTCCATGCAGCGCCCGACGGCCTGGATCGACTGGCGCACCGCCTTGTCGTCGCCGGCCTCCTCGGCGGGGACGATGTCCTCGTGGACCTTGTTGATACAGCTACAAAACATCTTCGATTGCGCAAAAACCTGTTCGTCTGCGCAGGTCTCAAAGTGGCGGTCGAGACTCCACCGCAAAAACGGTTGGCGGCAATCGAGGGAGGGATAGTCAACCGCCAGGGCACAGTTGCAGAGATCTTCATCGCGCTCGAGATCAAATCCCGCCGTGCACACGGCCTGCATATAGGCGTCTTCCTGGCGCAGCCGCTGATCGAAGTTGCTGGCCTCGCCCAACACCGTGGCCACCAGTCCCGGGAGGGCGAAGTAGGCGAAGGCGGCGATCAGCGGAACCCCAACCACAAGGCCCCAGACCAAGTCCTTGGCCCGGGAACGCGGCGGATTGTCGATCTCATCGATCAGGGTCATGACCAGTTTCCTTTGCCAGCGATGCGTTCAATCCTTACTACACATCCCCGTGTGAACGAACTCGCGGGAATGACGCAGTTGCCGCTGCAACCGAACGGGCCTCGGGTGAGAATTTGATTCCAAGCGGACAAGGGGCTTGTGAAGCTCACAGGGGCATATGATACTGCGCTCGCACGCAGGCTCGCCCGCGTCCATGGGACAACCTCCGCCACCCCGAAAACAACTATGAAGGTCATCGCCCAACTCACCTCGCCCCTCCTCGCCATCAGCCTCGCCGTGCTGCCGCTGCCAGCGACGGCGGCGCAACCCGACGCCGCCGATCCGACGCCGGAAGCAAGTCCCGGTGAACCTGCCGACCCCGCACAACCCGACGGGACCGAGCAACCAGCTGACGGAATGGAACAACCCGAGGGTGTGGAGGGCGAGCAACCCGAGGGCGTTGAAGGTGAGCAGCCCACCGAAGCCGAGCAACCCACCGAAGCCGAGCAACCTGAAGTTGAGCAACCTGCAGAGGGTGAGCAACCTGCAGAAGGCGAGCAACCTGCCGAGGAACCCACGGAGGCGGCGTTTGTCCCCGAGGGTCCCCAAGACGAGGAGATGCCCGAGCCAAAACTCGGCGGCCGACCGGCAAAGGGTCTGGGGATGATGATTTCGGGCGGTGTCTTATTCGGCCTCGGAGCCGGCGGTATCGGAGCTTCGATCGCACTGACAAACTGCCCCGAGCCCGCCAACACAGTCGGTTGTAAAAACCAGCACAACCGTCGGTTTCTGGTCCCGATCGCAGGCTCGGTCACCCTGGTCGGTGCTCTGTTGCTAGTCGTCGGGGGGATCCACGCAGCCCGCTACAAAAAATGGCAGCGCCTGCAAAAAGACAAGCCGAAAAACAATGTCGCCATCGCCCCGACCCTGCTGCCCGGCGGGGGCGGTGTCGCCTACGGCATGCAGTTCTGAGCAATCCGTAAATCCCCTTCGAACCTAAGAAAAGTTTTTAAAACTTTTGTTAGGATTTCTGTGTGAGGTTTGAAAGGCCCCTGATCAATGGGTCTTTTCACGAGCAGACCCGTTTTGTTACGGGAGGAGGGGACCGAGATGGGAGACAAACTCGGAAGGATCTTAGCCTTCGCCGCAATGGCCTCACTGATGGGAGGTTGCGACCTGGTCGCCGCGGCGACCGACGCCACACAGTTCGCGGCGGGCCCGGCAGCGACCCGGGACAACGACCCGAACCAGCCCCCGATGCCGGAAGTCCCCGGTGGGCCGGAACGACCTCCGTGCAACATCTGCGCGCGTCGAGCACCACCGTAACCACCACTTATCGAGCACCAGACGAAGACCGGCGAGATATTCAGGCGCGTCGACTTCCCGGGTATACTCCCGCCTGCGCCAAGATGTTGGTGCGAGGAGACCGATGACCGCGACACACGGCACCCGACTCGTCTGTATGCTTGTCTGTAGCGGGCTATTTCTTGGTCCGACACCGGCACGCAGCGCCCAAGAACCACAACCGGCGGCTGCAACAACCCCCGCCGCGGGTCCGTCCGAGGCGGACCTCGCCCGAGCGTCGGAGTTGTACCAAAACGGAAAGCGCCTGTACGACGAAGGCTCCTACGAAGCCGCAATCCTCGCATTTAAAGAGGGCTACGAACTCTCCAAGCGCTATCAATTCCTGTTCAACCTCAGCCAGGCCTACGAGCGCATGGGTGAGTTTGGCGAGGCCGCCAACTACCTCGACCAGTTCCGAGCCTTCGCCCCCGAAGAGCAGGCCGAAGTCTACTCGCGGAAGATCGACGCCCTGCGTCAGCGGCAACAAGAAAAGGAACAACGCGAGGCGGAGCTCAAGGCCCAAGCGGCAGAAAAGGCCAAACAAGAACAGTTGGCCAACCAGCAAAACCAGCCCCAACAACCCCAGCCACAGGACGACCAGCCGCCGCCCAAACAAAAAGTCTTCGGCCCTGCAGCGTGGGCCCTGACAGGCACAGCACTCGTCGGCTTCGGCCTCGGAATCGGGATGGGGATCCGCGCGAACAATAAAAAAGACGCTGCGCTCGGCAACTGCTACATGGGTGATGCGACCCTTTGCGCCGACACAGCCTCCGACGACCTCGACGCCCGGCGAACTTCGGCGATCGTCTCCGACGTCGGATTTGTCATCGGCGGCGTGGCGACCGTGGGTGTGATCGTGGTGACCGCGTTGCGGGCCAAAAAGATCAAAGAGTCCCAGCGCAAGCAGGCCTTGACCCCCTACGCTGGGCCCCGAGCGGCCGGCCTTTTGTGGACAACCCGGTTTTAGCCCGATTTGCCATCGAGCTTCGAAGCGCGGCAAACCGCAGTGCTTTCGTCAACCTGACGAATCAAACATATCCATAAAGACATGCTTCGATCGTTCGATTCGATTACTCTCGTCGAGTGAACGATCGAACGCTGGCTTGGGCCCTGCTTGCAACTGCATTGGCAGGTTGCTCGTATCTCAACCCCGATTACGACCCGGACCGGGAAACGGCCAGTGGGACCGACGATGCATCGACAACGACGACCCAAGATCCGGGCTCGACCGATCAGCCGACGACGGACCCGACCGCAGGATCCGGACCGACCGACGGGACCACGACCATCGACACCAGCAATACGAGCTCGCCAACCGATCCCACGGCCGCAACAACCGTCGATCCAACCGATCCAACTGATCCAACCTCGACGACCATAGACGCCTCCTCCACCGACGACCCAACGGATCCCGACACGGATTCCGAGTCCGACACAATGGGCATGGAAATCTGCGGGATGCCCAACCTTCCCAACGAACCGGTCCTCGAGGTCTACGACCTCGTGAAACAGCAGCCGTCGATCGAGGGATGTGGCTCCAAGGTGTTGATGGTCACCACCGTCAACTGGGAAGGTGACGCCCTCGAAGTCCGCAATTGCCTTGGGAATCCCTGCGATGGGCTCCAGTGTGATCCAAACCCGTACTTTGAAGTCCGAGTCAACCCGTATTCCGAACTCGATCAACTCCAATTCTCCGAGATGAATCTGTCGACAGACACGTGTTTTGCCGTGCAGATCACCTACGACGATTCCATCGGATACGACAATCTGTGCAGACCCTCGTCTCTCGCCCTATTCGACACGCAGGACGATGCTCGCTACATGGTCATTGACGGTCAGACGTTCCTCCCGCCGATGATCGAGAACCTCAACTTCGAGGTCCTGGATGGCCCTCCTCAGTGTATGTGCATGGAAGAATGCTGTGACATGCTCGACCCTCCCCCCGGAGAGTGGGCGTTTCAGTTCTCCGGGATGGGGATCCCCGGGTTTGTCGAACTGCTCGAAGGAGAAGTCCTCGATCCGGAGGATGGAATCACGTATGCGATGCGTCCGGCGACCCTGAAAAACGTGCGCTCAGTCGTTCTCCCGTCCTGTGATCGCCCAATCTCCTGGGTCCTTAGCACGCTGCCAATTGAGTGATGCGAGCGGACAACGCTTCGCCCGGTTGATTGTATCACCATCAAAATTTCAGCACGCCATCTCTACCCGCGGCCATTTGTTTTGTTCGACCTCCGGTGCCCCGGCTTGCGAACTGGTTGGTGGCGAGCAGGTTGCGGATGCAACTGCATCCGCGTGCACCGATCCTCGTTCCCCGCGAAGGTGAGACACCCGGCGTCAGACCCCCATGTCTTCTCGCGGATCGGCGCGGGCCTAGCATCGCTACCTTCGCGGGCGCGCACAACAGTTCGCGGTCGTCCGAATGCGGGCAAAACGGCTCCTGTGCCGAGCGCGCAACCGGATCCGTGATTGCACCGCGCTCGGGACCGGCGTAGGCTTGCCCACGAGGCTTCACATGATCGGTATCCGTCGCGCAACTGCTCTGCTGTTTCTCAGTCTGTTCTTCTGGCAATACCTCCTGACCGCCGTATTGGGTCCCGAGGAAATGTTCCACTTCTGCCTTGCCCTCGCTGCCTGTTACGGCGTGGCGTTCATGGGTGTGGCGGCCGAGTGGTTTTGGGCCCGGTGGTTTGCCATGGGCCTTGGCAACTTCGGTGCGATCATCCTCGCCCTCGGTCTGTTGCAGATCGGCCCCGACGCCTCGATCCTCATCTTCGGCATCCCCCACCTGCTCATCACAGTGTTCCTCGCGGGTGAGGGCATGGCCTCCCACTACGAGCACTCCGAAGCGACCGCCGAGCGGTGGAACTTCCAGGAAGATTCGCTCGCGCTGATGAAACGGGCGGTTCGGTCTGCCGGCTTTAGCCTCCCGATCATCATCATCTGGGCCCTCGGTCCCGAAGCCGATGCATTTGCATGGACTGTGTTGGGTCTCGCCGTCGCCGGCTTTGTCGGGATGATCCGCGGTCGCACCTGGAGTGTGGCGGCCCTCGGGGCGGCCGGTATCGGAGCCGTGGTCAGCGGGCTTGGTCTGTTTGGGCAACCTGGCGTCGGGTACCTGTTCCTCGATCCCGTCGGCTCGCTGGTCGTGTCTGGCTCGATCTTCCCACTGCTTGCCGCCTGCCTGTTGATCACGCCGGCGATCTTCGCCGCTCCGATCGCCCGCTACCTCCGCGGCTAACCCAATCTGGGCATCCTGGAAACCACGGCTCACTCGCCGTGGTTTTCTTGTATTCGCGGGTAGCTCAGATCCGAGCTACTCCGCGAACCGCCAACTGTGGTTTTTACAGCCTGAAGTCATTTCGATCCTGAACACACCGTCTCCGTGACGTCGTCCGCGATCCGGGCTAATGTCGCTGCATCGTGAAAGCCTGTCCCTATTGCGCCGAAACGATTCAGGATGCGGCGGTCAAGTGCCGCTTTTGCAACGAGTGGCTCGACCCTACGCGGCGGCCTGCTTGGTCTTCTGCTGCACCGGCCTATGACCTCACCCAGACCGAGCCGTACGCCGTTGGCTATGGCCAAGCGCCGGCATATGCACAACCGGCCTATCCCGCGTACAGCGAACCTGCCCCCGAGCCTGCTGCCTGGACCACCCCGCCCCCCGAGCCCGAGCCACAACCTCTCGCCGAACCGCCCGCGTCCAAGCACCGGTTTACGCCTCCGCGCAAGGCCGACGAACAGCCTGTATATACACAGTCTGGGCGATTTGATTCTCCCCCTCCGCTCCGGCCTCCAACCCAGACCGTCCCGCCCCCGCTGACCAAGCCCGCCAGCGCCGAGGCTCGCCTGTGGCCCCACGATCACGACACTGGCCTGCCGCCACCCGCCCCGCCGAGTTACGACGAGCTCACCAACCTGCTCCCGCCCGAACCGACTGTCGAAGTTGACCTCGACGACGATGACGACCTGCGGCCGGAGGACACGTTGACCTCGGGAAGCATGTCGGTCTCCGACGTCCACGCCCATCAACCCGAGCTCAACCTCCCCGACACGCTCCCTCCGCCGCCACCGTCCGCCGTCGGCGAGCTTCCCGAAACCATCACCGGACTCCCCGAGAGTGAACCGTTTCGCGTCGAGCAGGCCCCCGGTAAAACCAAGGGCTTCGAAGACAACTTCATGGGCGGCGACTTCGACGACGACGACGACGACGATGACGACGACGAGGAAGACTACGGGTCTGGACAAAGCGATCCGTTTGGCAGCCAGCTCGCCCGCGCGCCCGTCCGCCTACCCGTCAAACAAATCGGCATCGGCGTTGGCGTACTTGCGGTGGTGGCCCTGTTGTTCTCGATCGCGAGTTCCGACGCCAGCGACTCGGAAGGCGACACCAGCACCACAACCGCTGGCGATACCGACGTCGCAGCTGCCCCGGAGCCCGAGCCCGAGCCCGAGCCCGAGCCCGAGCCCGAACCCGAGCCCGAGCCCGAGCCCGAACCCTTGAGCCCGGAATTTCTCAAAAACCTCGCCGACGCCCGCAAATTCTACGAGTCGCACAAACTCAAAAAGGCCAAAAAGTTGCTCGAGCAACTATCTGGTGAACAACCCGAGCACCCCGAAGTCCTGCTCCTCACCGCCCAGGTTCACCTCGAGCGTGGCAAACTCGCCGAATCGAAGGAGGCCGCCCAGAGCTGCGTCGCCATCGATAAAAACCAGGCCGACTGCTGGCTCACCCTCGGCGTGCTGTTTCAAAATGAGCGCCAAGACGGCCGGGCAATTTCCGCCTACGAGATGTATCTACAACTCGCACCCGAGGGCCGCTACGCCCGAGACGCCAAGACACAACTCTCCGCCCTCGGTAAGTAGGACAACTCGCCGATCGCGAATGCACCGAAGACACGTCCCCTCGCCGCGACAGGACCGACCTCAATTGTTCGCGGCCGGAGCCGACAGCTCCAGCCGCTCGGGTGGAACAAAAACGGGAGCCCCGCGCTACTCGCCCGTCAACAGCGTCGGGAATTCGGTCGCCAGCAGCGGGAACTGCTCGCTGTACTCGTGGTTGTTGACCCCGGCAAACTTCCGCAACGCCACGTGGATGTCGGCGGCCTTGATTTGCGAACCACCTTCCTCTTCAGACAGGAAGTCGAGGGTCTCGGGATCGAGGTACTGCGGCAGCTGCTTTTTGTCGAGGGATGTCGCCCCGATCACGCGGTTGCCCGCGATCCCCAGGCCGCCCATCCCCATGAACATGGCACTTGTGACAGGTAGGTGGTCCTTGCCATCAGCTGCGTTGGGACCGTTGTAACCCGCCCCGCGCCCGAAGTCCGAACCGACCATCACCACGAGCTCGCCCAAAATCCCCTTCTCGTTGGCCAGCTCCATCAAGAAGTCGATCCCGTGCAGCAGTTTGGCCAACTGGCGCACCTGGTTGCGATCGTGATTGCCGTGGGTATCAAACCCTCCGAGTTCCAGGTTGACCGACACGGCCAAACCCGACTCGAAGGCGGCCACGGCAAACTGGATTTGTTGCATCATCCGCTGCAGGTCACTGATCTCAGCCGGCAAGCTCACCAGCGACTCCGGCAGTAGATCGATGATCGGCTGCAGGCTCTCGCCATTGCGGGCGAGGTAGAGAGCATTTTGCGAGCCCGAAACCGTCGGCAGATGGGACTGCTGGATCTGCGACAACAGGCGATCGTTTTGGGCCGTCCGGATCCGTTCCATACTCTCGGGCATGTGGTAGTGCGCCGAGTCAGGGTTGTTCGGATCGATCGTGTTGGTCTGGGCCAGTTTGCGAAACGAGGTGACCGACGTCAGCCGAGTGACCGGCAACAGGGCCTCGGTCGCGTCGTAGCCCCCCGACGAGACAAATGCCAGGGGCAGGGTCGGACCCTTGATCGCCGCGATCAGGGCCGCCGCCGAGGGCAGCCCCTGGTCACCGCGTCCACTCCACATGGTCGTCACCCCGCGGAAGTGGTTGTTGGTCTCCATATTGATCCCGTTGATGACCAACAGATCATTGAAGTACTTGTCGAAGAACGCCTGATTGGGCATCAGGTAGTCCATCGACGTTTGGTTGGCGTACCCCACATCCGCCAGGTTAAACGAGATCGGTGCATAGGCAATGTTACCGGCCTTGTTCGTCATCGGATCAAAGTCGTAGCGCTTGTTGAGCGTGACGGCGATGTCCTCGTTGAACGGTTTGGGGTCGCACAGGTAGGTCGGGTCCCACCCTCCGCGTGCACTGATCATCACGTAAAACGGCCCTGGGTAGGTGGCGGCCCGTGCCCTGCGGCTGGCAAACGGGGAAAACACCGACATGCCACTGAGGGCGGCGAGCTTGAGAAAGTTGCGGCGATGCATGCTTTTGCTCCTTCGATTGCAGTGGCTCGGGTTACTCGTACAAGAACCGGTAATCCATCAGTAGGTAGGTGACGACCGCCGTCCATGCGCGGACCGTGTAGTTTTCGTCGGCGATGATTTGGTTTTCGTCTGCGATCGCGGTCCCGGTATTGGGGTCGACGGTCGCCCGGCAGGTCGACACGATGTTGATGTCTTCGCTGCCTTCCTCTTCAGACAGGACACTTTCGGCACCTGCCTCCTGGACCTCGACAAACAGGTCGTAGGCGCGGAGGAGTTCCGGATCGGTGACCATGAGGTCCTCGCCCAACACGCGCTTGTACAGGTACTGCAAGTTGAGCTTGATCGCGATCGATTGGCTGTCTGGGGTATCGCTCGGATCGACGTAGGGGAACAGCAGCGCCTCGTCCTTGGGCTTGGTGAAGTCGAACGACACCGCCTTGCAGGCAACCTCAACCGCCATCCGCTCGGCGACCTTTGACATGATGTGATTGACATCCGAAAGCCGCGTGGTGATTTCGTCGGAATCGATCCCGCCGTACAGCAGCTCAAACTCCCCGGTCAGCCCCGGCCATCGGTAGCCGGTCACCGTTTCGACCTTGGCCGCCAGCAGTTCGGGCGTCGACAGCCGTGCAGTCCCGACATCGGTCAGCTCGGCCGCGCGCTGTGCCGACGGCTCGCCGTCGAGGGACGCCGCGCGGTAGTACGGGCTGAGGACGATCTCGCGGATAACCGTCTTGAGGTTGTAGTTGTCGCCGATGAACTGGGCGGCGATGTTGCGCAGAAACTCGTCCTGCACCTCCCAGGCCGAAAGAAGTTGCTGATGCAACGGATTGGCGGTGTCGACCGGGTAGTGCAGCGGCTCGTGACCGGTGAGCGCCTTGAACATGTGGTAGGAGACCGACAGGCTAAAGCGCGGATCCTCGGTGACCCGTTTGGCGAGCCATTGCAACCCGTCGACATAGTCCGACGGATCCATGACTTCCTTGCCGTAGCCCGGGGCGAACATCTCCAGGTACCAGTCGGGTTCGGCCAACAGCCGTTCCGGATCGGTCTTGCTAAACATCTGGAACGTCCCCGCGATCGGATCCATGATCTGGTGGCACTTGGAACAGTCCGGATTGTCGCGGGTCGGATTGGGGACGCTCGACACCGAATCCGGGTCGAGGGCCTGACTCGCCAGCGCGAGGATATCGGTCGCCAAAAACTGCGAATAGATCATTCGCGAGCGGTGGCGGTTGCGGTTGGTCGACGTGGTGGGAAACCGGTTGAGCCACATCGGCGAGGACAAAATCCCGGCGTGGGGATAGACCTGCTCATCGCCGTGGGTCGTGATCGTCAACACCCCCTCTTGCAGTTCGTTGAGATCGTCCGGGTTTTCAAACGCCACATCGGCGCCATAGACCCATGCCGAGTCCGGATTGAAAACCGTATAGGGCGCGGTCAGGATCTCGGTAAATGGTCGGTCGTTGCGGACGATATAATTGATCAGGTCGAGCGGCTCGCGGGCCACCGCTTGGTTGATCCGCCGCCGCTCGGCCGCCGTAAACAGGGCATCGGTGTTATTGATAAACACCTGACGATTGGGAAAGTCCGCCGCCGCCAACAAGGCAACCGCACGTGTCTGGGTACTGTTGGCGATGTACTGGTCGGTCAAGAAGATGTCGTTGAAGACATCTAAGAGCCGGTCGTAAAACGCATCCTCGGTCATGACATCGTCGAGGATCAGTCGCAGGGTATCGATGCCGCCATCCTTGACGAGTTCGACCTCGCTGGCGGTCGGCAGTCGGCCCGCGAGGTGGAGCGTCGCCTTGCGCAGGGACTGCTCGGGTGTCAACAGGGTGACATCTCCAAACTGGTTCCCCGGAGGTTGCGGTTCGCAGACGACCTCGTCTTCGAGTTGTACAAGCAACTCTTGGAGGGCCTCATAGCCGGCTGACCCTTCGGGCAGCACCATGCCCCCCTCGTGTGCCGCGAGTCCACTGGGCTTGGCCAACAACAGCGGCACGCCCTCGTAGGAATATCCGGCGAGATCCTTGATGTTCTCGAGGTTCGCCTCGATAAACCCGGGGTAGACCGGTGGCAGCAGCAGGAACTTGGCATTCTTCTCGGCTGCGACCCCGGTTGGTCCGTGGCACTGCAAGCACACTTGACCCATCAACGGCGCCCACACAGCATCGGCGAAGTAGTCGCGGGTGGAGTAGCAATCCTCCTCCTCGCCGCCGGTTGTCTCGGGTCCTTCGGTGGTGGTCTCCTCGTCGCCGGTTGTCTCCTCACCGCCCGACGTGGATGTACTCATGTCCTCGGTCTCGGACTCCGGCGAATCGGATTCCGAACCAGTCTCGTTTCCACCGTAGCAACCGAGTGCGAGCAGGGCCGAAAGCCCGAGCGAACTCGCGGTCGACCAAAACCGCAATGAGCGAACGCCAATGTCCGCGGTCCTCACCTCTACTTCAGACGTCGTCATGTGCGCCCCTCCGTCGAGTCGACCGACGATACCCCTGAGACAAACACTGTAAAAGCCCATTTTTCGCGCCAAACTACGTCTTCATTTGATTCTTTGGTCCAAAAACTCCAATCCTTCACAGGGCGAAAACGGCCCATCGACGCTCGAGCTGACCTGTGTAACAGCAACGTCACAGGCAACCGTGTACACGGTTGCACGGTCACAGGAGGGCGAAAACCCATGATGATACACGAAACCCGAACGCAGCCTCCGCCCGCTCGGGTCTCGATAACGGCCCATGTGTCGCGTTTGTCGACACAATCCCGTCAGCCGTCGAAGTGCACGCTCCCGATCGCGTACCAGCGACCCGTGCCCTGGCACGGTTCGGTCGGGCCGAGATCGTCACAGCCAGCATCGAGCAGTTCACCGCGCAGGTCGACCCGGCCGTTGGATGGCGGATAGGGCATTTCCTGTTCCCCGAGATAGGTCTGCTCAAACCCGAACAAGAAGTCATACTCCACACCCAGCGAGCTAAACGACTCGGGTACGACCTCGGCCGGCGGCATATAGGTGCCGACGTGGGCCTGGAGGTCGACCGGAGCGGAACGGGCCGAAACATGCTCATCGCTCGTCCCGCGCAACGCGATCGGAAACACTTCGGTAAATTGACCGTCGGCACTGGTCAACGTCGCCTCGGCTTGCAGGGTCACGATCGCATAATCGTTGTGTGTACAGATACCGTCATCGATCTGATAATCCACCGCCATGGTCTGGGCGTCGGCCGCGAGGGAAAGGGTAAAGCTCGTCTCGCCGCCTTCGTCGTACTTGAGTACCCCCGACGAAAACATGCCAGCATGGGCCAAGAGGTCACCACCGAGGTATCCCGAGGGGTTTTCCTGGTCGACGGGAATCTCCTCGGTCACCCACTCACACGAAGGCAGACCGGTGCAAGCGGCCTCGGTATCACAACCGTCCTCGCCGGTACCATCGGTCTCGCCGACCGAGTCGGTATCGTCGGTCGTCTCTCCGGTCTCGCCGGTCGCTTCGGTCGCTTCGGTCGCAGTTGCCGTGTTCGGCTGCGTATCGCAGGCCGGCAGGGAAAAACTTGCAATAACAAACACTAGGGAAATACGTTTCATGCCCGTCCTAAAAGCAAAATCCTGACCACATCGAGTGTCACGAAATTGTTTGCTTTTTTTATATCGAGACTCGATCGCTCCGATATCATCGGACATATTTGTCACCCGTTCGCTGCCAAAATGTCAGAGTTCCACACACCTCGACCATACAGGCGCAGGCTCGCCCCCGACCTCGAAACCCGCTACCCTCCGCGCCGCCATGGTCACGCCCGCCCTCTCTGATTATTCGGTCGCTGCCCTGTGCGAGGCGATTCACATCCACTTCCCAAACCCAAACCAGGTTCAGTGGACGCGCGATGCCTGCGATGCCGCGCAGCGACAGGCTCCCGAGCAGCTCACCCGCGGACTTGTGGCGAGCATCGAAATTGCCGCCCTCCGACTCGACCCGGCGGCGGCGGTGTGTCCGTTGTTTGTCCCGCTCGTTGTTCATACAACCGATCGCGCGGCAGCCCTCGCCGAAGTCCGCGAGGCCCATGGCGAGGACCTTGCGACCCTGGTCGACGGCGTAGCCAGGCTGACGCAGATGCGCTGGCACCGGGTCGATCGCACAGGTGCCGAACAGCTGCGCAAAATGTTTCTGGCGATGGCAGCGGACGTCCGGGTGGTGATCGTCGCCCTGGCGATGCGGGTCAGTGCCCTGCGGGACCGCGGCGACCTGACACCACAAGCCCGCCGAACCCTGGCCCGCGAAACCCTCGAGATCTACGCCCCGCTGGCCAATCGCCTGGGTATTTTCCAACTCAAATGGGAACTCGAGGACCTCGCCCTGCGCGAGCTCGAACCCGAGATCTACCGCGATCTCGGGAAACAGCTGGCGGCGACCCGAGCCGAACGCACCGCAGATATTGAATATGCAATGAATCTGTTGCGCGAGCGGCTGCAAACCGCAGCGATCGAGGGCAGCGTCACCGGGCGCCCCAAGCACATCTACAGCATCTACCGCAAGATGCAGCGCAAACAGGTCGGCTTCGACCAGATCTACGACGTCAGCGCGGTGCGGGTGTTGGTCGCCCGCATCGAAGACTGCTACGCGGTGTTGGGGATGGTCCACAGCGCCTGGACCCCGGTCCCGGGCGAGTTTGACGACTACATCGCCCGGCCCAAGCAAAACGGCTACCAGTCGCTGCACACGGCGGTGGCCGGGCCGGGTGGAAAGCCGTTGGAGGTCCAGATCCGAACCGTGCAGATGCATCAATTTGCCGAGTTCGGGGTGGCGGCCCACTGGCGCTACAAAGAAAACGCCAAGAAAAACCGTACGGCCGACGAGCGATTCAACGTCCTGCGCCAGCTGATGGACTGGCAAAAAGAGGTGATCGACCCCGAGGATTTTGTCGAGACACTCAAGACCGACATTTTTCAGGATCAAGTCTATGTATTTACACCGGGCGGCGATGTGATCGACCTCCCCTTGGGCGCCACGCCGGTCGACTTCGCCTACCGGATCCACACAAACGTCGGCCACCGCTGCCGCGGTGCACTGGTCAACGGCCAGATCGCAGCCCTCGACCGCAAGTTGCAAACCGGTGACCGCGTCGAGATCCTGACCCACCGCAAGCCCCAGCCGAGCCGCGACTGGCTCAACCCCCAACAGGGCTATGTCCACAGCGCGAGTTCACGACAAAAGATCCGCCAGTGGTTTCGCCAACAAAGCCGCGACACGTCGATCACCCAGGGCCGCGACCTGCTCGACCGCGAACTCAAACGCCTCGGCATCGACCGCCCGCGCTACGACGAGTTGGCACCGCTGCTCAAGTTCAAAACCGCCGATGACCTGCTGGCCGCAGTCGGTTTTGGGGACATGTCCGTTCAGACAGCAGCAACCAGGATCCTCGATGCCGAGCGAAGTGCCGAGCCCGAGCCCCAAACCGACGAAGTCGTCCTCCCGCAAAAAACCCGCAAGAAAACATCGTCAGCCCCGTCATCGGCCAAGGGCGTGAGTATCGGAGGCGTCAGCGATGTCCTCAGCCACCCCGCACGCTGCTGCACACCGGTGCCCGGCGACCCGGTCATCGGTTACATCAGCCGCGGAAAAGGTCTGGTGATCCACCGCCGCGACTGTCCCAATATTCTCAGCCACCCAGAGCCCGAACGCCTGATCGATGTCGAGTGGGACCGCGGCGAACAAGCGGCCTATCCCGTGACCCTCGTGTTTGAAGTACTCGACCGCCCCGGGACGCTGCGCGACATCACAGCGGTGGTGTCCGACTTCGGCGTCAACCTGCGCTCGGTGTCGACGGCCAACCGCAAGGGCGATACGACGGTGATCACAGCCGTGATCGAGGCGAGAAATAACGAGCAGGTGATCCGACTGCTGCACCGGGTCGAACGCTTGCCGGTGGTGGTTCGCGCGCGACGGCAGGCGGGGTAGCTCGACATCGTCCCAGCTCAAGAAGATGTACACACAACATCCTGTGCGGTCGTCAACCGAACGCGTCCGTTCCAGCGAAATGCTTGACCGTCACTCGAACTGCAACAGCTCGGAGCCGCAACCTACGGCCGGCTCGGGCTGATTCTCAGTCGTCAGTCTTCGACGGCGCCGACGCGCTCGAAGGCCGGCGACCCGGCATACCCTGCGCCGGTTCACCGCAGCCGCGATTGAGCACACATACGTCGTCACCAGTCCGTGAGTCCGATATCCTAACGTGCATCGGGCGAATCGCCGATCAAACACGGAACATCCTCCCCCTGAAAACTGTCCCCAAACCCATGCGCACCCATTGGCCAGCCCTCGTCACGATCCTTGTCCTCACCGCCTGTCCCGCGCGCAACCAAAATCCTCCACTCAAACAGCCCACCAGCCCCACCATCCACACCACCCAACCCGCGCGCACGCCCTCGAACACCTCCTCGACCGCCGCACCTCCGCTGCCTCCCGCGGTCGAACTCGGCACCGCCCACCCATTGCTTGTACAAGCTTCTGCCCCCGATGGTCGTTGGGTCGCCGCCTGCCAGGCTCGGATGGACACCGACGGTGATGGCGAAATTGCTGTCCATCTCGGCCACCATGGCGACACCTATGGCGATGGCCTTGTCCTGTTCTTGATGAGCCACAAAAATCCGGGTGGCGAGGTCATTGACACCTTTGTCAGTTCCGACCCGAGTGCTCGTTACGCCGCCTACCTCGACAGTGGCTCGTTGCTTCTACATGATTTCTATCGCGACGAGATTGTCGACCTCAGCCCCAAAGTCGAACAGGATCATGTGCCCACGCTTGTTCACCGCGGGGCTGCGTTTGACGATGACGGGGAGCACATCCTCTACTTGCGGGCGCGCGACGGTCGCGAACGGGTTGTGATCCGCGAGCTGCACTCGGCCCGTGAACGCGAGCTCGATATGGGCACAGGTCGGGTGTGGCGGGCGATGTTTCTCGGCGACGGCGACTATCTCGGCGTCGCCGTGGTCGAGCACGACACCAACAAAAACGGCAAGCTCGACCTTCCTGAACTTCAGACCAGCCTGGCCGGTGGGTCCTGTCGCGGCGCGGTGATGTCGTACTCGACCGGTGGCTACGAAGGCGATGCCTGGAAGTGGCAGTTTGTCCGTATCGATACTGGTGCCCTCGAAACCCGCGAGGTGGTTGCGTGGGACCAAAGTGGTGTCTTGGTGTCCGCACCCCGGGGCCTTGTGTGGCTCGATCGTTCGGGTGAATTGTTACTCGTGCCCAAGGACCGCTGCGAACCCGACATTCAAGGTGTATATGCACAGGGACCGTCCGTGCTCGTCGGCTGCGGTCCGGCCGGCAAAGCCCCGCTATTTGTGTTCGATCGCAAAGGCGGCCACGACCTCGGGATCGCCACGGAGATCGATGCCGAATACCGCAGCAAAGACTGGACGGCGGCCCGGATTCTCCCGCTCAACGGCAAGCAGATCGTCGATCTCGGCACCGGAAAGGTCCATCCTCGGACCTATTCGGGCGAGCAGGGCTTCGGTGAAAACGGATGGATATTGGAGACGACCCGCGAAGGAGTGACCCGCTTTCGCGACCTCAGCACCGGTGCGATCACCGACCTGCTCGGGCCGGCGTCGGGGTATGTCTACGGCCATTCGATCGGGCACTATGTCGCGCTGCGACGCACGCCGGTGGTGCTGATCGACATGGATGCCCGCGCGGTGGTCGGTTCACTTCCGGCGATGCCCGTCGCCGTGCGCGAGGGCGGGCTCGCGCTGGTCACCACCGATGCCCGCGGTCGCGAAGTCCCGCAGGGACCACTTCGCTGGGTGAGACCCGAGCCGGCCCCGGGGGTGCTTTAACCGGAACGTTCGGCGAGAAGTTGGTCGGCTGACCGGCTCGACCACCACGTGAGCATGTGCATTTCCACGCGTGCCGATTCACTCAAAACACAAGAGATCTCAAAAAAATTGTGTGACATAAATTACACTTTCGCTCAAATACGACTACATGCCCACCCTACCCCGCTTACAGCCGATCCGGTCGTTTTTGGGGAAATCAATTTGTGGTGAATGCGCTTGTTAAGCTGCAGTCCATGGCTGCTGGATGTTCGTTATGGGTCGATTAAACAAAGTACTCGCAGGATTTCTCGTTTTTGGCTTGTCCGCCTCCGCCCCGCTTGCCCACGCGGGCGAAGCCGATCAGTCGGTTGCGCCGGCCGAGGCGCGCGAACTTGCGTCGTTCGCGGCGAGCTACCGCTACGCCGGGGGCCAAACTGAAAAGGACAAGGCGGTCGCGGCCGTCGAGGAGATCGTCGCCGAACTCAACTTCATGATTCGCGGCATGGCCCGCAAGGCGCTGAAAAAATCCTCCTCGCCCAAGCCTTCCGAGCACATCAAAGTCGACGGCGACAAGGTCACCCTGCGTCTCGGCGATCAACACGTCACCCTCGTCGTCGGCGGCGCGCCGGTCGAGCACCGGGGTGACGACCGCAAGTCCTACCAGATGAGCCTCAAGCACAAGGGCGACAAACTGGTCCTCAAGGTCACGGGCAGCAAGAGCACGACGATCAAGACCTACCGCCTGTCCGAAGACGGTTCGCGGCTCAAAATCAAAACCCGCATCAACCACCCGATGATGCATAAGCCGCTGGTCTACAAGTTCTCGTACCGCCGCTAACTTCCGATATCGGGACAGCATCCTGTTGGGAAGGCCTGCGCGCCTTCCCATTTTCATTGGTTGTACAATGATTGCCCATTCAATTGAATCTACATATATCCCCTGCTCGGATCGCCGTACTCATCGTGGCGACGCACCCACGCCATCGGAAACGTCAGCCCGTCCTCGTCGCGGCCCTTGGGTGTCAGGTCGAGCAGGTGGTAGGTGCTGTTGAGCATGTCAAGACCGCGGGCGTAGGTCGAATAGGTATGGAAAATGGTGTCGCCCTCGCGGCAAAACACGCTCAGCCCCGGCATCTCGGGATAGGCCGGCAAGGTGTCAAAGTTGTACAGCGGCTGTTGGCTGGCGACTTCTTGCGGATCAAACGACACCGCGAAGTCGCGGTTGAAGGTGGTTTGTGCCGATGACACCCAGGGAAACTTCCAGCCCATGCGCTCGGCATAGGCCTGCAACTTTTCTAGCGGCCCGCGGGAAACCACGGCAAACCCGGTATCGCGGGCACGTAGATGTGGGATCTGGGCGTCGAAGTGGTCGGCCCAAAACGAACAACTCGGGCAACCTGCCTCCCAGTCAGGGCCAAACATAAAATGGTAGAGGACCAGCTGGCTGCAGCCGACAAACAGATCGCCGAGGCGGATCGAACCGTCTGGCCCGGCAAACACATAATCGGTGGTGATCCGACGCCGCGGAAGAGCACGCCGCAGGGCGCTGACCTCATCGCGCAGGCGTGTGAGCTCCTTCTCGCGGACCATCAATTGCCTGCGGGCTTGCAACCAGGACTCCGTGTCAGTGACTTCGGGTGCATTCGACATCGCCCGGGTATACCGACAACGATCGCCCGAGAACAAACGCAGCCCCGATTCGGCCCGACGGTCCCCGCAAACAGCGATCCGCGAGCTTGCAAGCACCCCGTGGCAGCGGCATCCTGCCCCCCATCATGAGCAAGCAAAAGGGCAAGCAGGGTAAGGCCAAGCAGGGCAAGCAGACAATCGCCACCCGAGCCGACGACTACCCACAGTGGTACCAAGATGTCGTCCGCGAATCGGGCCTCGCCGAGCCGGCCAAGGTTGTCAAAGGTTGTATGGTCATCAAACCCCACGGCTATGCCATCTGGGAGAAAATCCAGCGCGACCTCGATGCCCGGTTCAAACAGACCGGCCACCAAAATGCCTACTTCCCAGTGCTCGTGCCCCAGAGCTTCATCACCAAAGAGGCCGAGCACGTCGAGGGGTTTGCCCCTGAGCTGGCTGTGGTCACCCACGCCGGCGGTGAAAAACTCGAGGAGCCCTATGTCATTCGCCCGACCAGCGAAACGATCATCGGCCACTTCTTCTCCAAGTGGATCGAGAGCCACCGCGACCTCCCGTTGTTGATCAACCAATGGGCCAATGTGATGCGCTGGGAAAAACGTACCCGGCTGTTTTTGCGAACGACGGAATTTTTGTGGCAGGAGGGCCACACCGCCCACAGCAACCACGACGAGGCCAAAGAGGAAGTCCGGCGCATGCTCGGGGTCTACGGCGACTTCGCCGAGGAGATCCTCGCCATGCCGGTGATCCGCGGTATCAAAACCGAGTCCGAGAAATTCGCTGGGGCCCTGCAAAGCCTGTGTATCGAGGCCATGATGCAGGACGGCAAGGCGCTACAGGCCGGTACCAGCCACGACCTCGGGCAAAACTTCGGCAAGGCGTTTGATGTCAAATACCAGACCGACGAGGGCGAGATGCAATACGTGTGGCAGACCTCGTGGGGGGTCAGTACGCGCTTGATCGGCGGCCTTGTCATGACCCACTCCGACGACAACGGCCTGGTGTTGCCGCCCCGAGTGGCCCCGATCCACGTGGTGATCGTGCCGATTTTCCGCAACGACGAGCAGCGTACCCGCGTGCTCGAGGCGGCACAAACGTTGCGTACGCAACTACAAGCCATCGACATCGCCCCGAGTGACTGCCGCTACCGCGACTTTCTCGAAGTTGTCATCGATGACCGCGACATGCGTCCGGGTGCGAAATACTACCACTGGGAGCAACGCGGCGTGCCCCTGCGTATCGAACTCGGTCCCCGCGACCTCGACAAAGGCCAAGTCTGCATCAAGATGCGGGTCGACACCGCGGCCGGCGAGGGCAAGCTGTTCTTAGGGCAAGATGAGTTTGTGGCCGGCATCCGCGAGCGCCTGTTGTTGTTCCAATCCGAGCTCCTCGCCCGCGCCCGCGAACGGATGCTGGCACAGGCGGTGACCGTCGATACCTGGGACGAGTTTCTCAAGCTCTTTGCCGGCGAACACAGCACCTTTGCCTGGTGCCACTGGGACGGGAGTGCCGAAACCGAGGCCGCGATCAAGGCCCAAACCAAGGTGACGATCCGCTGTATTCCCCTGCCAGGACAGGGCCCTGCACCCGAAGAGGGCAAATGTGTGTTCAGTGGCAAGCCGAGCCGGCAGCGGGTGCTCATGGCCAAGGCCTACTGATTGAATATGCACTTGTTGCCCACACTACCGGGCAAGCTCGCGCATGGACACCGTTCGGCGAGCGCGGGAAATTCCACCTACCCAATCCAACCCAATCTCCGTAGGATTGGGCCCATGCGAGTTGTACACGCACTTTCCCTGGTCCTCGCCGCAGGCCTGACGCTCGTCGGTTGCGACTCTGAAGACAAGGCCGGCGCCGCCGAGGCCAAAGCCGGTGGCGCCGAAGTCAAGGCCGGTGCCGATGGTTCGGTCGAGACCAAAGCGGGTGATGCCGCCGTCAAGACCAACGCCGATGGCTCGGTCGATGTCAAGGCTGGCGGCGACCATGTCAAGGTCAACCCCGATGGTTCAAGGGTCGAGGCCAAGGCCGCCGACGGGACCGCGGCGACCATCACCAATACCAAGGACGGGGCAACCGTCGAGCACAAGGACGGCAAGGTCACCGCCGACCACAAGGGCAACACCGAGGTCACCGACAACGATGGCAGCAGTGTCAAAACTGATAAAGACGGAAACACCGAGGTCAAAAGCGGTGACAAAAACGTGAAGATCGGCAAGGACGGGAGTGTCGAGGTCGACGGCATCAAGATCCCCGGTGGTTGATCGGGTTTACATGTACTGACAAGCAATCGTGACTCGTCGTGCGTGCGTCCGCACGCCCACCCGCGTCCACGCACGTGACGAGTGAGCTAGCTCGCCTGTCGCCGCGACAAGTTCGAGCGCTGACGCGACCATCGTCGGACCAACCGTGTTAGACCATGGCCGCGCGCACATGCGCTTGCATGCGGCCTCACGCTTGCCCGCTCCCCACGGGTGACGTTGCTCCGGGCCGACTTCGTACCCAGCAGGAGATTCCCCATGAAAGCTAATCTCAAAGGCACCAAGACCCATCAAAACCTCAAGGACGCGTTTGCCGGTGAGTCCCAGGCCAACCGTCGTTACCTCTACTTCGCCAAGATCGCCGATGTCGAGGGTTATCCCGAGGTCGCCGGTAACTTCCGCGACACCGCCGAAGGCGAGACGGGCCATGCCCACGGCCACCTCGACTACCTCAAGCGCGTCGGCGATCCGGCCACGGACCTGCCGATCGGTTCGACCGAGAAAAACCTGGCAGCCGCCGTCGCCGGCGAGACCCACGAGTACACCGATATGTACCCCGGGATGGCCAAGACTGCCCGCGAAGAGGGTTTTGAGGAGATCGCCGACTGGTTTGAGACCCTGGCCAAGGCCGAGAAGTCCCACGCCGGCCGCTTCCAGAAGCTCCTCGACAACGAGTTTTAAAAAGCAAGCCGAAACTCAATGTATTTGCAACGACGCAGCACACACGCTGCGTCGTTTGTCCATCCGCCCCCGTCCAAGGCCATGTCCAACATCTCCTACCGACCCACTGACGGGCTTTGCTACGACCCCAGTGACCCGCGCTACTGGGACGAAGAGGCACTCGCCGGCGAAATCACCCGAACGTTCGAGGTCTGCCACGGGTGTCGGATGTGCTTCAAGTACTGCGACTCGTTCCCGAACCTGTTCGATCTACTCGACAACAAATACGACGGCGATGTCCGCCGGTTGACCGAGGGCGACACCGCCAAGGTCATGGACGCGTGCTTTCAGTGCAAGCTTTGCGAAGTCCAGTGCCCGTATACCCCCCGCGACAACCACGAATTTCAGCTCGACTTTCCCAAACTCGTCCACCGCTACCGCGCCATCCAAGCCCGTGAACACGGCACGAGCCTGCGTGAGAAGGTGTTGGGCAACCCCGACCGCACCGGCGCCCTCGCACGCTCTTCTCTCGGCCTCGCCAATGCGATGAACCGCGTCAAACTCCACCGGTGGTTCATGGAAAAGGTGCTCGGGATCCACCGCGAAAAACAACTCCCGGACTTTGCCGGCCAGACGTTTGAGCGCTGGGCCAAACAGGCGGGACGGATCGCCGACCCGCAGACGGTTGCAGATACACCGGCAGAGGTCGTCCTGTTTCAAACCTGTTACGTCCAGCACAACGAGCCTGAGCTGGGCCGCGATACAATCGAAGTCCTCGAGCACAACGGGGTCGAAGTCCGCTGCGCCGCGGGCCTGCGCTGCTGCGGGATGCCTGCCTGGGAACACGGCGATCTCGACAGCCTGCGCAAACAGGCCGGCCACAACCTCGATATCCTGATGCCCTACGTCGATGCCGGAGCCAAGGTCGTGGCCATCAACCCGACCTGTTCGATGATGATGCGCCGCGAATGGCCCGAGCTTTTACAGGGGGTCGACCGCGAGCGGGCGCAACAATTGTCCGAGGCGGTCGTCGACCCGAGCGAATACCTGTGGTCGATCCGCAAGCAAGACCGCTTCAACACCGACTACAAATCGTCGCCGGGCGGGCGCGTGGCCTACCACGCACCCTGCCACCTGCGCGCCCAAGCCATCGGATTTCGCGGGCGCAACCTGATCAGCAAACTCCCGGGTGTCGACACGGTCGACAATGTGCTCGAGTGCTGCGGCCACAACGGGACCTACGCAATGACCGTCGAAGGCTTTGAGCCCTCGGCCCGGATCGGCAAAAAAGCGTTTACCGGGATGGACGATGTCGAGGCCCACGTATGGGTCACCGACTGCCCCCTCGCAGCCGTGCAGTTTGAACAACACGCCGGCGTCCGCCCCCTGCATCCGATGTCGGTGCTCGCCCGAGCCTACCGAGAAGATGGGTTTGCCGACCTACCCGCGCTCTCGGCCATCGATGACCCGCCCAAAGCTGACCCCGAAAGTTCGCCATGACTGTCCAGCGCTCCGAGCTCCTCGACTACGTCACCTATGAAGAGCAGCGTGCCGAGATCCGTGCACATGCAATGCAAACCAAACGCCTGCGCCGGGTCACAGCCGACTGTCTGACGTTTCTGTTCGAGAATCGCGACACCGTCCGCTACCAGGTGTTGGAGATGATTCGAACCGAAAAGATTGTGCGCGAGGCTGACATTCGCCACGAGCTTGCGACCTACAACGAGCTTTTGGGTCAACATGGTGAGCTCGGGTGCACCCTCCTGATCGGGATCGACGACCCGGTGCTGCGCGACCAAAAGTTGACAGCCTGGCTCGATCTCCTCAGTCACTTGTATGTCAAACTCGCAGACGGACAAACCGTACGGCCCACGTTTGACCCTCGCCAAGTCGGCGAAACCCGACTTTCGTCGGTGCAATACCTCAAGTTCCCGGTCGCCGGGCAGGCCCCGGTGGCCTGTGGCAGCGACCATCCCGACCTTCGGGTCGAAACACGACTGAGCGCCGAGCAACACGCGGCGCTCGCCGAAGATCTGAACAACATGTAGCGTCAACCACCTCGACGCCTCGCTAGCTAGAAGGAAGCAAAGACCATGCTCGAGACCGGAAACCCAGCCCCCGATTTTAGCCTCCACGACACCTCCCGCGAGCTCGTGACCCTCTCGGGTCTTCGCGGAAAAACCGTTGTCGTCGCGTTCTTCCCCGCGGCCTTCACCGGCGTCTGCGAAAAAGAACTGTGTACCTTTCGCGACTCGCTCGCGGCGCTCAACAAGGTCGACGCCACGGTGTTGGGGATCTGTGTCGACGCCCCGTTTGCCAACGCAGCGTTCGCCAGCAAAAACAACCTCAACTTCCCGATCCTGTCGGACTACGCCCGGGCTGCGGTCAACGCCTACGATGTGGCACACGACGACTTCGCCGGTATGACCGGATACACAGCCGCCAAACGCTCGGTCTTCGTCGTCGATGGTGCGGGCAAGCTGGCCTACACCTGGATCGCCCCCAATCCGGGTGTCGAGCCGAACTACGACGAGGTCCAAGCTTTGGTCACCAAGCTGAGCGCAAACGCTGCTTCGTAAGTCGCCGGTCGATGATTCGCGACCGAAGCGCCGTCACCTTTTTCAGGTGGCGGCGTTTTTGTTTTCAGCCGCGATGACTTGGGCCGGGCCTTGGGGTCCAAAACACCCGAAGATCCCCACACGCGTGCTTGCTTGAGACCTTGAAAACCATCGTCCATCTTGAAAGAGGTCCATTGGTCCGTATCGATACAACCGTGAAATCTGGAGCGAGGCAGTGAGCCTCGAAGCCACTGCCACTGCCACTGCAGCGGTCGCAGCTGCGACAGTGCGTTGGTGGGTTCGCAAGCGTCGACAGGCAGCGCGTTTGCGTGCGCTCTCACGGGCCAACGAAGATCTCGGGCCGCGCAAGCTCAGTCACCTCAGTCCCCAGCTCGCCGGCCTAGTCGAACAGACCCGCCTGTTGCGATTGCAGTTAGAGACCCCGTTGCTCCGGTTTTCACCTGGCCTCGGGGACACGCCATGGGGCCGGCGCGAGCGGTTTGCCGAGTACGACAACGCCCTATGTGACGCGAGGCGAGCGTTGTGGGAGTGGATGCACCTTTTTAAACACCTCGGTCGCCACGACCTCGAGTACCTCTACAGCCTAGGTCTTTCACTGGGTCCATTTCGCGGGGTGTTGCTCAAACGCGGTGTCTTCGATCGAAGTGATGACCCGTGGGAGCAAATGCTCTATCCGCCAGCTCCCGATCTCAACCTCGTGTTCGAAGAACTGCAGCGGACGATGTATGAGCTCAAGCGGTTTGAGTTTGCGCTGTTGGGGTGGCAACTCGATCCATATCGCTGCTAGCCTGCCCTCTGACGCCAATTCCGTACTCGCCACCACAGGACACGTAGTGGACGACGACCGTGGCGTGACGCCTCAACATGTCTTTGTGGTCATGTGTATGCAGATATCTCCACAGTAGATGCCGATACAACCCTCACCCCCACCGAATCGGACGCGTGAGGCAATGTGTCGAGAGATTCCGCCTGCGGCTTGCAAATGCACGCAACCATTGAACGTGCTCGCGTTCTTTCGTCGACGCACCTCACTCACCGGTCCGCGCGTCCAATGGTTACGCATTTTTACAAGCCTCGCTTCGAAGCTTGGCGAGATGTCCGGGCGAGATGCGGATATACTGACGACGCGACCTGCTAATGTCTACGCGACAACACCCCATCATCCCGATCTCCATCACCCGCGCCGTGACGCGATGCATCGCGGGCACCACGGCGGTCTGTTGTCTCCTCGCGCCGGTCCCGATACTCGCCCAAGAAGCTCCGCAAGGGCCGACCGAAGCCGCGAACTCCTCTGGGCCGACCGAAGCCACGACCTCCGATTCGGAGGACGAAGTCAGCAAGCTGCAGGTCATGGTTGTGTGTGACACCAGTGAATTGAGCAGCGACCCTGAGCTGATCGAGGAACAGGTCATGATCCGCACCAAGTTCGTGCTCGAGAGTGTGGGACTCATCCCCGCGCGCGTGCCCGACTACATGCTGATTCGTGTGACGCTACAACCTCTCGAAGGTAGCTCGGGATTTACCGCATCGCTGGTCGCCGAAAAGGCCGGCGCGCCCATCAACGGGGCCGCCCGCGAGGTCGCTTGCAAACTGTGCACAGCCAGCGAATTGGTTGTGCAGGTACAAGAACAATTTAGTGAGCTGATCCTGGAACTGTATCCCGACCGGCAACTAGTCGACCCCGAGGCCGAATCACCGCCCGATGAAGTTTCACCGGAGCCGACTCAACCCGACCCAGCGCCACCGCAGCCGACTGACCAACCGAGCAAACTCGGCGGACTCGGCAAGGCGGGCGTGGGAGCCATGGTCTTGGGTATCGTCGGCATCGGAGGCGGTATCGGGATGATCGCCTACGGAGAGCGTCCCCGGTCGGGCGATCCCCTCGACCTCATCAACTTGCGACCTCCCGGAATCGGCGTACTCGCAGCAGGAGTCGCCCTGACCATTGCCGGCGGGGTGATGGTGGGGCTCGACCGCAAGCGCGCCAACCAACGGTCGGTCGCCATGGCACCGATGATCCCCGTCGCCGGAGGCCCGGCCGGAATGGTCGTCCAGGGCCGATTCTAGCCAACAATCTGATGGTAACGCATCCACTGTGCGCGACCGAGATCAAAACGACGGCATGGGCAATGCAACCCATCGCCATGCCGTTCATCGACCGGGTCAGACGGGATGAAAATATGTAGGTGCACCTACTTTACACGGTATCCGTGCATCACATTATTAAAAATCCAGGCGACGACCTCGCCCAACTCAAAGCGATCGCTCATGTAGGAGCTGATCGTCGCCGCGGCCGAGCCTGCCCGCCGCAGGTCGGTGCGCGCCTGGACCATCTTGCCAATCCACTGCCGCCACACACGCATATGGGCCGGACGTAGGTCGACCCAGCCCTTGCGTGCCCACGTGTCACGCAGCTCGTCGGAAACCTCGACTTGGGTGTTGCGACCTAAAATTTCGGGCACATTGATCCTCGGTCCGCGCAGCAGGGTCTTGCCGTCGGGGAGCAACACAGGGATCCCGATCGAGGGTGCGAGCCGAGCGATATGTGTCTCTTCGAGCACATCGGCGAGCTCTTGGGCCATCGCCTGTAGCGGCCGGCGGTCGCGGGCGATCGCCTCCATCGTCCCGTAGACCTTTTGCAGCAACGCCCCCTCGAACAACAACTTGGACAACTCCGGCGGACCCAACCTGCCGAGGGCGATCGACGGCACACCGTTTTGCTCGGTCAGCGATTTTGCTTCGACCGTTTCGAGATCCTTGAGTGCCACACCGCGCACCAGCCCGGCCTTGTAGCTCGGATCGAGGACCGCGCCGTCGAGGGCCGAGATGATATCCCGTCCGGTGGTCGCGCCCCGAAGCTCGCGCACAACGATCGCCGCGATTTCCTCGGGTGTCACATATTCCATCTGCCCCAGGGCGGTGATGGCCGAGAACTCGCCACGGGTGAAGACTCCGTTTTCGCCGGTGTCGACCACCGCAACCGTGAGACTGCCGTCGCGCTCGTAGTTCGATGCATCTTCACGTAAACACAACGTCTCGCCCGGCTCGACCCTAAACTTGCGCGGCTGATACAGGTCGCTGTTGTTGTGCTTGTCGGTCACGGTTTTGACCTCGACCGCCCGGTAGCCGATCATCGCCGCGGGTTTGACCTCCTTGACGATCGGTGCACCGGGGGTGCGTGCGAGCAAAAACAGCAACCCCGTATGACCAAACGCAGCCTCGTTTTTGGCCAACAACTTTTTCGACGGACGATCTTCGCTGTGGGTGTAGGGGATGTTCATGCCCATCCCGCCGGTCCCGGTGGTCCCGACCTTGAGGTACACGCGGGTGCCGTACTCCGTGGTCGCTCGGTGGACAAAACGGACGTGACGGATCAACTGGGGCACCGACTGCGAGAGTAGGAATGTTTCGAGGTCGGCTGTGCCCTCGGCCGAAAACCCCGAATCACCGATCCACTCGCGCACCTTGGTCGCACCGTCAAAGATGTCCTGATACGAAAACCCGGTGGCCGTATTGACGGCATCGACGATGACCTCCGGTCGGTGCATACGCACCAATTGCACGAGATGGTTTTCCCGGTAGGCCTCCTCAAAACCCCCGTAGGCGGCATCGAGTAGGCGTCCGCGCAGGGCGGCGTCGTTGAGCAAATCCCCGCGGGAGGCCGTCGATAAATCTGTCGGAACAAACAGGTTGCCAAACGCGGGGACAAAGCAGACGCGATCACCGAACTCGCGCTCAAATGTCTCACAGGCCCCGCGGGCCTCATGCTCCCGTAGCGAGGCCACAACGACGCGACGCGGCTCCAGCGTTTTGACGATGTGGCGCACAACCTGGGTCCCGACCAAACCGGCACCACCGAGGATCAAAAAATCGTGATACATGGGCCTCCGCTGCCGAGTCGTACCACGTCGAACCCGGTCGAGGCGGTGGCGTGTGATACGAGTTTCCTCGCTACTCGCCCGTAGATCTCACCGTGAGTGCGGCTGCGCTTGCAAATGCACGTGAACAGCTGGCCGTCCTCACAAGTTGCTGCACCATAGGCGAACGCCGGCGCGCGGAATCGGCTCGATTCCATCGGAGTGACTGGAAGCGAATGCATGGACACCGCGCCAAGCGGGCAATCGACTCTGATTCGCGTGGAAGCCCGAACGTAAACCACGGGCTTTGCGAGTGTGCTATGTCGGCGACGTGACCGAGCTATTGATCGCCTACATCGAAGCCGCAGCAGCCCACGCCGACACCTACGGCCTGTTGCTGATCTTCGTGTTCATGACCATCGAGAGTTCGTTCATTCCGTTTCCGAGCGAAGTTGTGATGATCCCCGCCGGGTTCTTGGCGGCCCGTGGTGCCCTCATGCTCGCATCGCCCGGGGCTGATGCTGGACTGGCGATCGCAGCCGGGATCGCCGGCTCACTCGCGGGGGCATTCCTCAATTACTTCCTCTCGAAAAAACTCGGCAAACCGTTCTTGGAGCGCTACGGGAAATACTTTTTTCTACCCCCGCCCAAGCTCCATCGGGCCGAAGAGATATTTCGCGAGTACGGTGCGGTGGCGACGTTTGTCAGCCGACTGATCCCGGGGATCCGCCAACTGATTTCGATCCCCGCCGGGGTCGCCCGCATGAAACTCGGGCAATTCACACTGTTTACAGCCCTTGGTGCAGGCATCTGGGTCACCATTTTAACCGTGATCGGCTACACCTTCGGGGCCACGACCCGCGACATGAGCTACGCCGACCTAGTCCACGCGGGCAAAGACATGATCCGCGGCAACCTCGTGTGGATCCTACTCGGATGCGCGGCGATCTTGGTGGGGTATGTGCTGTTACACAAAAAAATCATGGCACAAAAAACGCCGTCCACCGAGTCGGGCTAGCCCGCCATGTTTCGTGTCGATACAACATCTATCGAAACCCGTAGCAACTCGCACCGGGGCCTGTGCTGATTCATGGGTGTCACCAAGCGATCCGCGCTTGCCGATATCCACGGATCACTGCGATGCGAACATATGTATTTGCAAATTAAATCACCGTAATCTTTGGTCTCTGAAGACCACCTCCTGTACGCGTCAAATGTGTGCATTTACATGGCCCATCCGGGATTTTGTCGCGAACATCTGCGGAAATCCTGTATCATCCGCGCGCCATGATCCGCCCGAGCACTTTGGTCCCCCTCCTCGCCCTCTCCCTATTCGGGTGTAGCGACAACAAGCCCACGCCTGCCCAAGCCCCGGCGAAAGCCCCTTCGAACACGCAAAAAGACACCGAACGTGCTCCCCCACCCGAAAAGGACAAGGGACCCCAAGCCGTTCGCGTGCTCGAGCCACTCGAAGGCGAAACCCATCTGCAAAACCTCCGCCAGCTGACCTTTGGCGGGGAAAATGCCGAGGCCTACTTCTCGTTTGACGAACAACACCTCGTGTTCCAATCGACCCGCGACGGCAACGAGTGCGATCAGATCTACCGCATGAAGATCCCCGAGGTCGGACAGGTTCCTACCATCGAGCGGGTGAGCTCGGGCAAGGGTCGGACCACCTGCGCCTACTTTTTGCCCGACGGCCAGCGGATCCTTTACGCCTCGACCTACGCGGCCGCCGACGATTGCCTCCCCCCGCCGGACCGCAGCCACGGCTATGTCTGGAAGCTCTACCCCGAGTTCGACATCTACACCGCCAAGCCGGACGGCAGCGACATTCAGACCCTCAGTCAAAGCCCGGGATACGATGCAGAAGCAACCATCTCGCCGACCGGCGATCGCATCGTCTTCACCTCGACCCGCGACGGCGATCCCGAAATTTATTCGATGGCGATCGACGGCAGTGATGTCCAACGTCTGACCAACACCAAGGGCTACGATGGCGGCCCGTTTTTCTCGCCCGACGGCAAACACATCATCTACCGCGCCAATCACCCCGAGGGCGACGAGGAGCTGTCGAAGTACGAGGCGATCCAAAAACAAAACCTCGTGTTCCCCACCCGCCTCGAACTATTTGTCATGGACGCGGATGGGCAAAATCAGCGCCAAATCACCAAAAACGGCAAGGCGAACTTTGCCCCCTACTTCCATCCCGACGGCAAACGCATCGTCTTCAGCTCCAACGTCAACGCCAAATTGGGCCGCAACTTCGACATCTACATCATCGGCCTCGACGGCACGGGGATGGAACAACTGACGTTTAATCCGACATTCGACGGGTTCCCGATGTTTACCCGGGACGGCAAGAAACTTGTATTTGCAAGCAACCGCGACAACGCCAAGCAAGGGGAGACCAATATCTTCCTCGCCGACTACAAAGACTGACCGCCGCTCCCAACGTTCCGGCTCGCACCGGACGAGGATCCGAACACGAGGACATCAACCTGCTTGTGCCGACGACTCGTTTCGGACGTCGCCGGCCCTACAGTCGGGTCGTGTCCCGGCATCGCTCCCGGTCCTTGTGACCTTCGAAAATCTACATGGAGATTTGATCGGCCCACGCGACCTTCGGCACGAGTCTCCGGGACATCACAATCTGTCTTTTCGAGCAGCTTCAATCTGCACGTAGATTTTCATCGACCTCACGCGCGCATACTCGATCGGACCGCTAGCGAAGAGCCCTCCACTCACGAGCCATGCATGGGTGGGTCGACCCACACGAGGTTGCCAGGACTGGCAAATACTGTTGGCAGCGGAGCGTCTTTGCGCCGAAAAATTTCTGTGATCATCCCGCTAGCTGTTGGCATGTGTCGTGCAATGAAATTGGGCATGACCACGCAAAACCAGATCTTCGCCCGCCGCCTGTCCGACGCCGCCACCTGCCGCCCCCTCCTCCAAGCGCTTTTGCGAATGAAGCGAGAACGCCGGTTGGCTGCCCAACCACAAAAGCAACATCCCGAAACCCGGCGCGCAGCTTAGCTCGACCTGTCGCCAGCCCTTCGGCCTGTCGTTTGTACATGCATTAAGTACGTGTACTTGCTTTGAGCCTGCGCTGGTTCCCCAGGCATTGCGTGGCCAACTCTTCCATCCATCCCATCACCCACCCGCGAGCCAGTCGGCCGTCGTTTTCGCACTCGTCCCCAAACGAATCCAAAACGACGTGCCGGCTGGACCGTTTCACTCATAGACTCGCAAGCTTGTGTTTGACTCGCTATGCTGAAGGAATCGACACCAACGCTTGCTGCGATTGAATCACGATGCTGCAAAAAGCATCTTCTTGATCATCCATGTGACGTAGGAGCTTTAGCGTGAACACTCCGCCGGGCCGTGTGACTATCGGCCAACAAACTGGCCAAAATGCAAGCCGCACAAGCCGACCGCAGCGCCTGCGCGGGGCACTTACACTCGCGCTTGGAGCCTGTCTCGGGACCGCGCTCACGCTGCTCGCCCAAGGCTCCCCCGCCCAAGCAGGTAAGGCCTCGCTCGATCGCCAAACCTTCGACCGCGCGATGTCAACGATCCTCGACCGCCACGTCGACCCAGTCGATGAGCAGCTGATCCTTTCAGCAGCCCTCAAGGCAGCAGTGTCAGGACTCGATCGTCATAGTTCTTACGTAACGCGGCCCGAGCGCCAGGCACTCAAAACCCGCGGAACCACGGGTTTTTCTGGCATGTTCGTCCACTTTGACCGCCCCGATCCAACAACCGGTGCGAGCGTCGTGGTGCGGGCGGTCTACCCCGACACACCCGCGGCGCAGGCCGGCATTCAACCCGGGGACACCATCCTGTCAATCGATGGCACCGACGTCGCCTTTTTGTCATCCCACGGCGAGGTGGAACGCGCCCTCGCAGGTCGGCCGGGTAGCACCAAGCACCTTGTGACCCGAAAGCCAGGTAAAGCCGCGAGCCAAGTCGACTACACACTGACGGGAGCAGGACGCACGACCGTCGCAGGCGAGCTGCGACAGGTCGACGGGCGTAAACTCGGAATCATCACGATTCGAGCATTCCGCCCCGGTACTGGTGAGCAGTTCAAGCACCAGCTGGCCGAGCTAAAAAGCCGCGCCGGGGGAGCACTCGATGGCCTTTTGATCGACCTTCGCAACAATCCCGGCGGCGAGGTCGACGAGGCCGCGATCATTGCAGATACATTTTTAACCACAGGCCTCATCGTGCGCACCCGAGGACGCGCGGGCCGTGTGTTGCGAGAAGAACGGGCCCACAAAGACGGCACGGATACAACTACGCCGATCGTGGTCGTACAAAACCGGTTCTCGGCCTCGGCGTCCGAACTGTTAACGGTCGCACTCAAGGACCACAAACGGGCGCGGATCATCGGAGAAACGAGTTTTGGCAAAGGAACGATCCAACAGGTCGAAGGTCTCCCCGACGGCTCGTTGCTCACCCTGACAGTCGCCCGCTATTACTCGCCAAGTGACCACCGGATCGATGGTCACGGGGTCGATCCCGATGTCGCCATCGCACAAGCCGAAGCCCCCGGGCCCAACGACCCATGGCTGCAACGAGGTGTGCAGGAACTCGTCGCGGCGAACAAGTAAACGTTCAATCACAACGCCGACGTCCGATTGTATCGGCACCGGTCTCATCGCCAAATCAAGTGTATCCACATGATTTGGCAGCGATTGCTCACTCGTTACTGGCCTATCCCCGTGCGAACACGTTTTTCAACAGCCGTACGACCGACGGGAAGGCGACCACCACCGCGGCCGATGCCAGTAGGAACATCGGCAAAACATAGTGGGGACCACCCCAAAATGCTGGGTCGAGCGTGTGCAGCTCTCCGGCGATCGCCCGCTCAGCTGGCGCGAGTTGGGGCGCCAAGCTGATCGCACTCCACAAGCCGACAGCCCACACGCCGAGTAGACCGATGGCGCGGCCGAGACCCAAAAGCCCGATCATACCGATGAGGGCAATCATGGCGACCCGCGGCCAGACCGGTGTTTGAACGAAGGACGGGGCAATTTGGAAGGTGTGGTCGAGCAGCCCACCAAGGGCACCTGCGGCATAGCACGCGTACCGCAGCGTCCGCGTCTGCTGCAGGGTGAACTCGGTCCACGGATTGGGTAACCACTGCCATCGACTCGGACCTCGGTCGAACCGTTCGACCAGATCACGCGAACACAACAACGCGATCGCGATCAACGGGAAGATAGCCGTGGTCTCGAGATTCGCAGCCTCCATCCCGTAGCGTAGATGGGGCCACTGCTGCGCGATCGCACCAATGCAGGCCCCGACCGCTACGGCGCGCGCGAGGTAAAACCGACTGGCAAACACGACCGTCGCCCCGGCGTAGACGATGAAGTTGCCAATATCGGGACCGCCAGGCCGCACGTATTCGCCAACCGTCAGCCCGACACCGCCGAGCAGGATCAACAACTCGCGGACACTGCGGTGCCCGGCCCAACCAACGTCGCTATCAAGGAATTGCATCGGACCATTAAACTCGCCGGGCGGGCAAAGGATTTCAAGACCAGGCGATTTTAAAAAGAAAATTGTGTATCAGCACCGACCGACGGAATCACCACCGCTGTCGTCCAAGAACGCCTCAACCCAATCGCTCTCGTGCCCGGATGAAGTCACGACCAGCACCAACACGGTCCCGTCTTGGAGGTGCGTCGCCGCCTGTGCGAGGACGGGTTTCGGCGCCCGATGTCCGGACATCATGGCACTGAGCACGCCGACCATGGCCCCCGCGAGCAAACCAAAACCGACCATGATCCCGGGGCCGATTCCAGGAATCTCGACAAACGTACCCGCGATCGCCCCGGCCACTGCACCGATCGCCGCCCCGGCTGCGGCTGCGACCAACGTATTGCGCCCGGACGAGGTCGCACCCTCGGGCAGATGGTCGGCTTCGAGTGGTGACCGCTCGTGAATCTGCACCGCGAAGGTCTGGTGCTCATCACAGTTTCGGGTCAACTCCGCGACAACGGGTTGCGCTGCCGACCGCGAATCAAACAGGCCGTAGATGATTGCCACCGGCCGAACTCTCGATTGGGATCAACGCGCGCGATAGACAATCCGCCCGCGGGACGGATCGTAGGGCGAGACCGCAACCGTGACCGAGTCACCGAGGACCACGCGGATCCGGAACTTCCTCATCTTGCCGGCGAGGTGGGCTAGGACGACATAGTCGTCTTCGATTTTGACGCGAAACTGGCCTCCCGTGAGGACCTCAGTCACGACTCCCTGCATCTCGACATGATCCTCACGAGCCATCTTGGCGCGAAGGATACGGGGGATCGCCGTGGCAGTCACCCTCTAATCGGGTGTGATGTCGTGACGACGAACACGCGCGCCCACGTTCTCGGTGCCGATCTGAGTGAGTGACCTCTCGAAGTTGCTCATCACAAATGTTCCGAATCCCCCCGCACGCTCGAGCCGGGGCAGCGACTACGTGTGCGCCAGTCCGCTTTACGCCACCACCGGAGGCTGGCAACCTAATGCACATGTCTAAAAGAACATGAATATTTGTACATAATAAACGAACAACGATCCGTGAACGATTTCCCATGCACCCGTGTATTTGCGTCTTCTGGTTCGCGCGGCCCGAAACGGAGTCGCACCTCCGAGGTGTCGTGAAATTGTATGCACATCTTTTATTCGGAATCCTCATCAGTCTGGTCGCCACCGGTGGTTGTACCGCGCAAGGGCCTCCCAAAACCATCATGCCGCGAGCCCAGGCGGGCCACGTCGAGATCGATGTCGGACTCCTCGACACAGGTGCCGCGATCCCACTGCCCGGCACGTGGCTGTTTCAGTGGCAACACTTCGCGGCCACGGATGTCGATCAGGTCGGTCCCGAGGCTGTCGAGACGATCGTTCCCGGCACCTGGGACGCCGGCATCCAGACCCACCCGCTTCCGCCCGTGGGCCATGCGAGCTACCGTCTGACGGTCACCCTACCGCCGCGTGACAACCTTGCCCTCGAGACACCTCCGTTGCATTCGGCCTACCGCCTGTTCGCAGGTCAGCCCGGTGGCCCCTACAAACTGATCGCCAGCGGTGGCCAACCGGGCGCCAAGCTCGAGGCCGACCTCCCCCTGCGGGTCCCGTCGATCACCCGATTGCCGCGGACCGAATCCGGTTCCCTCGAACTCGTCTACGAGGTCAGCAACCACGTGTTCAGCCACGGTGGCATCTGGGAAGCGCCACAGATTGGTGACTATACAACTCTTACGACGGCGCGCCGGAGCCTGCGATTGCGCGACCAGTTTGTGATCGGCGCGTTGACGCTGTTTGGGTTGTTCAACATGATGCTGATCTTCCTGCGCTACCGCGAACGGGCGCCACTGTTCCTGGGCCTGTTCTCGCTGGTGATCGCCGGTCGGACCTACCTCACCGGCCACTATTACGAGGAGGCACACCCACAGGCTTCGCTGTTCGACATCCTGCTGCGACTCGAATACCTCACACTTTTCTTGTCGCCGGCAATCTACATCGCGTTTTTGCGGGCCGCGTTTCCCGACGACTTCCACCGCCACATCGCAACTGGGTTTTATGTGATCGCCGCGGGCTGTGGCCTCGCCACCCTCACACTCCCCGCAGGCTGGTTCACCCTCGCACGGGATTGGTACCTGATCGTCATTCTGGTGGCCTGTCTGTGGCTGATCGCAGCACTCATCCGCGCGGCGGGACGCAGACGCAACCGTCAAGCCCTGCTGGCACTTGCGGGTTTTTTTGCCGTCTTGGCCGCAGGCATTCACGACGTGCTGCACTCGTTTGGCCAGGTCTCCGGGGGGTTCATCGTCCACTACGGATTGATGGTGTTGGTGTTGACCCAAGCCGTGCTGATCGCCCTGCAAAACGCCTCCGCCCGCCACCGCGCCGAGGTCTTGGGTGAGCAACTCCAGGGGCAAGCCAACGCGCTCAAGCGGTTTGTCCCCCACGACTTTTTGCAACTCCTGGGTCGCAAGAGCATCATCGACGTTCAACTCGGTGATCATACACAAAAAAACCTAGCCGTTTTATTTGCCGACGTCCGCAACTTCACGAGCCTGTCCGAACAGCTCACGCCAGTCCGCACGTTTGCGTTTATCAATTCCCTGCTCCAGCGCGTCGGTCCTGTGATTCGCGCGCACAATGGGTTTATCGACAAATACCTCGGGGACGGCATCATGGCTCTGTTCCCCCGCGCCGACGATGCCCTGCATGCCGCGGTCGAGATGCAGGCGGCTGTTCGTGCATTTAATGATTCCGACTGGGAAGGGACGACGCCGGTCCGCCTTGGAATTGGTGTACACACAGGTAATTTAATGTTGTGTACACTCGGCGAGGCCGAACGCATGGACGGGACCGTGATCTCCGATGCGGTCAATCTGACAGCCCGGATCGAGTCGACGACCAAAAAACTCGGCGCCGATATCCTCGCCAGCGAGCAGACGCTCGAGCTCCTCGAGCAGCCCAACACGTTTCACACCCGAACCCTCGGGCCGATTCGGGTCAAAGGGCGCCAGGGGATGGTCGTGTTGGTCGAGCTGCTCGATGGCCTCCCGGAGTCCGAACGCGATGCCCGGGTGTCGACGCAGATCCGGTTTGACGAAGGTGTACAAGCAATGTCTGAGAAATACCTTCCCCAGGCGATCGCCGCGTTCGAGGATGTGCTGGCCGACAATCCCAACGATCGGGTCGCATCCGCGATGCTGACCCGCTGCCGTGACAAACTCGAAGCGGACAAACTCCCCTCGACACTGACCATCGACCCGACCCAGGCGTAAGCCCACGCAACACGTCCACAAACGTTCGACGCACCGCGGCTCGCGTTGCAATCTTGGTCCGGGCTCACCCGCCGACCGGATCGAAACGAATCGGATAGTGTTCGGGAAACGGCCCATCACCGTAATCGATGGGACCCACCGCCCGGAGATTGGGTCGCAGGAGGAGACGGCGGATGATCTCCGGAACCATTACTTTGGCGATCCGGTCGCCGAGACATCGGTGGTGGCCGTAGCCGAGGTGGAGCGCATGGACGTGATCGGGGCGGTCGAATCGAAATCGATGTGGTTCTTGGACCAGATGAGGATCGAACATCGCCGAATCGGTCAGCGCCAACACGATCGACCCGGACGGGATCACCACCTCGCGGCGCGTGCCTCGAGCGAGGACATGATCCTTGACGCAGAGCCGAAATAGGTAGGGTAAAAACGGGTGAAAACGCAGCGCCTCCCACACATACCCGGCAAACGCTTCGTGATCACCCGTGGCCGCAACCCCTCGAGCCCGCGCCAACACCTCGGGTCGGAGCAGAAGTTGCTCGAGGGCATGTGCGGCGGCCTTGGCCGACGTCTCGACCGTACCGATGAGCAATCCGCCGATGTTGGTCGCCAACGCCAGGGCACCAAAACCCAGTTCCGGAGGTAGTTGCATCTTCAATAATCGCGCGACGATATCGTCCGCAGTCGGATCGGACGCAAGCTCGGCACCACGGCGGTACAACAGCCCTCCCAAGGCCTCACCCAACTCCTGGTAGGCGACCCGCGATGCTTGAAACACCGCATCGGCATCGTCGAGCTGATCAAACGGCTGGTTGAAAAACGCGTCATACTGGATCGCCCGCGACCATCCAGCCATGACTTCAACCCCGATACCGGTGAGGCCAAAGTATGTTTCGACGAGGCGAAGGGGCACACCGCGGGTCACCTGTGGCACGAGATCGATCTCGCCGTCGGCGGCGTCTAGGGCCTCGTCGGTCAAGGCCCCGACCCGTTCCCGCACCAGCGGGAGATCGTCGCGGTTGAGGACCGCCCGCATGATGCCCTTGTCGCGTTGATTGAGCGTCGTCTCATCAAACGCCAGCATGTGGTGGTCCATTTTGGCCTTGTTGAGATCAACCGTGAACACCTCCGGCAGACGCAAAACTTCGTGGACATCCACGCTCCTGGCGACGAGGACAGCTTGGTCCGTAAACAAAATCGGCATGTACTCGCGCAACGCCTCAAAAAAGGGGCGCGGCTGCTCGCGTATCAACCGGCGCACAACTGCAAATCGCTCCTTCGCCTTCGCACGGCGAATCTGTTTGAGATACGGATTGCCCGAATAACATACCCACATCCTGTGAGTATCTCAGCCCATCCTTGTTCTTGGAACTACAATTTATTCGCAAGTTAGTCACAGGCCCGCCGGCCGGTCGTTGGTACCGCGCTTGTTCTTTCTTATTTGATTGTACGTACACCGAGCAAACGAACGTGATGGACACCAGCCGCGCCTCCGGTCGTTCAAAAAATCCACTGTACAGTTTGCGCATCATCGCGTTTTTCGGTCGAAAACTACAAATCCCATCGGGCGTGGCCGCTGTGGGCGAAGGCCGCACGGTGAGTTCTCGAGAACTCTCGGCATCGCCCGCGACAGCCCGACATTGGCCTTTTTGCCCCGTCGGCGAGAGCGTTCGTAGGTCACCACGCGGAGGTTTACGGTCGGAGTCTCGCAACACAGCAGTACCTCGACGATCGACGTCGGTGAGCATGCCGACTCGACCGCGGATCTAGCGTTTGAGCCCATCCACACGTTGGAAGCTACGACTCGAATGAGTGATATGCATATCAATACCGGCCCGTGGCGGGTCGACTTCGACACCGCCACTGCCGGGAAGATTGTTGGAAAAATTGCGACTCAGGATGCTACGCGCACCGGCGTATGTCGGCACCGCCGCCGAACCAAGAACCGCAATAGCGAGCGGTTGGCCTTGGCGCGGTTGCAGGGCTCGCAGCAGGGCACCAGGTTGCCCGGCTCCGAGGTTCCCCCCCGGGATGCTGGAATGACATGGTCCCGCGTCATCGTCCGCCGTGTGAGCCGCTCGCCACAATAGGCACACATCAAATGGACGTTCCATTGGTAGAACAGGAATTCGCTTTCAAATACGCGATCGAGATCGCCGCGTAACACGGCCCCGATCGAAATTTTCTTGTGCTTGCTGATCTCCCGGAAGCGGGCCAGTCGACCCCCCGGCGTTCCCCGAAGCAAACCCTTCCGCCGAAGGTGTCGCTGCAAGTAGTACGCACGATCCCGCTCCGGGCGGGGAGTTCGAGTGTCGTAGGTCGTCTTGATTGCTGTCTGCATGACCATCCACCTGTCTCCACCACATGCGGTGTCCCCAGGAGGTCACAAACATCAACCTCTACCATCCTCCGGAACAACATCCGCGGGCCGGTGGCGCCCGAACCTGATCTTACCTGTCTTCATCGTCATGGGCCCAGATTTTTCCAATCGCCACCACGAGAGGGATGAGCGGTATCTGGGAAAGGTCCGTGCCGGATTTGAACCAGCATCAACTGGGTTGCAACCAGGTATCATTCCATTAGACCAACGGACCAGGTGCACGTGTTTGTCGTGCAAATTTTCAACAGGGGGGACAGGACTCGAACCTGCAACCATCAGACTTGGGAACTGACGCTCTATCTGTTGAGCTACCCCCCTTTGTGGTGTGATTTGTGACCTTCACACACACCACAGATGCCCGCGCACGGGCGAACAGAAGTCCCCTTGTTTGTGCTCAAAATGTGACATGATTGCCTCCGCGACTCGGTCGCACCATGTGTTATGCTGAACGTTCTCTAGCAACAGGGGGGACAGGATTCGAACCTGCAACCCTCAGACTTGGAAACTGCCGCGCTTCCGTTGCGCCACCCCCCTTTGTGACCTGCAATTTTAAGCAGGCCACTGGCCATCACCACAGACGATCGAGAACTGTTGCCCGCTCGCCGGGCTGGCCAAAAACTTGGTTGTACTTTTCATTGGTATCCTCCTCGTCGAAGTGATCGTGATGGAGATGGCGGGGCTCGAACCCGCGGCCTCCTGGCTGCGAACAAGGCGCTCTCCCACCTGAGCTACATCCCCAATTTTATTGTTGATACATGGAGGCGATGGGATTCGAACCCACATCCTTCTCGGTGCAAACGAACTGCTCCCCCAATTGAGCTACGCCCCCATAAAATATGTCGTGTGATGGAGTCGGTGGGGATCGAACCCACAACCTTCCGCCTGCCAGGCGAACGCTCTCCCGGTTGAGCTACGACCCCGGGATATGTGGATGGAGGGACTCGAACCCCCACCACCCGATTTAGAAGAACGGTGCTCTGTCCTTTGAGCTACATCCACAGATCAATGGGTCGACCTGTGTCTTCGTGTATGTACGTGGTCCATGTGTAGAAATTCCTTTGCTTGCAGTGTGGATAGAAGGACTCGAACCTTCAACCTCCCGTTTAGGAAACGAGCGCTCTCTCCTGTTGAGCTACACCCACATGTTTTGGGAAAGTGGATAAAGGGACTCGAACCCTCAACCTCCGGTATGGGAAACCAGCGCTCTTGCCAATTGAGCTACATCCACATGTTGTTGTTTGTTAGGAAAGTGGATAAAGGGACTCGAACCCTCAACCTCCGACTTGGCACGCCAGCGCTCTAGCCAATTGAGCTACATCCACATATGTATGTTCTCTGCGGGTATTTACTCGTATCTGCTCGTGAAGTGGATAGAGGGACTCGAACCCTCAACCGCCGACTTGGCAAGCCAGCGCTCTGGCCAATTGAGCTACATCCACATGATATTGTGTGTTGTGAAGTGGATAGAGGGAATCGAACCCTCAACCTCCGGTTTGGAAGACCAGCGCTCTAGCCAATTGAGCTACATCCACATGTAATCATACTATCTTGTGATATGGAAGAAGGGACTCGAACCCCTATCCCCGGCTTCGGACGCCGGTACTCTATCCACTTGAGCTACTCCCATTCGATGTGAGCGAAGGGACTCGAACCCCCATCACTGGCTTCGCACGCCAGTACTCTATCCGCTTGAGCTACACCCACAATTGCTTCGTCGATTGTCTTCCGAAGTGGAAGAAGGGGCTTGAACCCTCAACCTCCGGCTTGGCAAGCCAGCGCTCTACCGATTGAGCTACATCCACATATTTTGCAATCGCTATCTCTTCTACGTTTTCTAGCCTACTGTGATTCAAAAAATTTTCAAGTCTTTTTTGCCGATTTTCCTAAAATATTTGATTGGGTTATAAGATTATTTGTATCAGCATACTAGTCAATCCCCTTGCGTGCAAACCGGGTGCGCGCAAGCTCTGACTCGAAGACTTGGATGGTGAAATCTGCCGTCTGCCGCAGGCGGGTGGAAAAACCAGACCCCCAGCGCTCTCGGGCTCCCCGCAGGATTTCGGTGACCGCCACCGACTTGCCACGGGATTTGACATACTCCACTGAAGGAATCATGTCGGCATCGCCCGAAATTAGAATCGCGACATCGTAGGTGTCGACCAGGGCGACCATGTCGACGGCCAGCGAGGTGTCGACGCCCTTCTCTTCGACGCTTTTTGAATGTATATTCACCTTCCATTGGCCGTTGTCCTTGATGTCGATAAACTGGGTCGACTGGCGGATCGTGCGATAAAATCGACGCATCCCGTCGAGGGTAGAAACCTTGTCCTCGTACCAAGCTTTGCGCTCGTGCTTGTAGGTGCTAAATGCTTCGACTGTTTGCTCAGGTAACCCCGCGTCGGGGTGACGCTCCCGCGCTTCGGCGAGATACAGACGTCGGGTTTCTTCGTCGCGTTCAAACGTGCGGTACAGGTGCGTCTTGGCCCGCTCTGTGTCGAAGTCCCAGGCGTCGATGTGCCCGACTGCATACCAGTACACACGATGCAACTGCGCACGAGCCGAACGGGGCTCATAGAACATGTCGCGCCACTGCTCGGCAGCCTGCTCAAAGATATGTCGGAAAAACGCTTCATAGTCGGTCACCCGAAGGTCGAGGCCCTTGAGGGCACCAAATAAATTCGAGAAGTCGACAAACAGGGAAAATCGGCCCATCGCGGGCAGTGTACACGGAAGGAGTGGGGATCGAACCCACAAGGCTCAAAAGCTCGCCGGTATTCGAAGCCGGTGCCGTCGCCATCCGTCGGCTAGCCCTTCCATCATTCTGTTCTGCTCCATCACACCTCACACGCGGACGGTTGGATTGCGGACGGACTTGCTCCTACAACGGAAGGAGTGGGGATCGAACCCACAAGACCCGTAGGCCAACGAATTTCAAATCCGGTGCCGTCGCCTGCCGTCGGCTGGTCCTTCCAAAAAATGTTCTCCAACAACGGAGGGAATGGGGATCGAACCCACACGACCCGTCAATTCGAGTCAACGAGATTTGTACCCGTTACCGTCGCCTGCCCTCGGCTGGCCCCTCCACTGTTCGGATTTGTATCAGACATCTCCCCGTCTCAACAAATGTTGCTCCCACACGGAAGGAGTGGGGATCGAACCCACAAGACCCGTAGGTCAACGAGTTTCCAACTCGGTGCCGTCGCCTGCCCTCGGCTGGTCCTTCCAAAAATGTTCTTCTTCGGACTTCAACTCTTGCTCCTACAACGGAAGGAGTGGGGATCGAACCCACAAGACCCGTAGGTCAACGAGCTTCCGACTCGGTGCCGTCGCCTGCCCTCGGCTGGTCCTTCCAAGAATCTTCTTCTTCGCACTTCAATCTTGCTCCTACAACGGAAGGAGTGGGGATCGAACCCACAAGACCCGTAGGCCAACGAA
>CAZUPD010000037.1:57086-64245 GCA_964621785.1 uncultured Nannocystaceae bacterium | reverse complement strand
GGGCCGGCGCGGTGCGTTGTCGCCGCGGCCGTGGGGGTGGCTGCGTCGCCCGACCTTGACGCCGGGGTGGTGCGCGGGGCCGCGGCGGCGGCCGCGGCCGCTGCAGAGGCGGTAATTCCATGATGATACACGGACTTATCAGCGATGTGCTGCCCGGCCTGCCGACCGTCTTCGGGCTGGGGATCCTCGAGGTCATGGGGTTGTTGGCCCTCGGTATCCTGTGGGTCAACATGGGCCTGCTGGCACTGGTGGCCTTCAAGCGTATCGCCCCGATTGTCCGGCGTACCCGCGGCTTGGGGCCTGTGGTCGGTGGCGGGCGCGGTCATGCACAACTGCGCGCGGGTGGACGAATATTAGTGCATGGTCATGTATCTCGACCGACCGAGCCGAACAGCAGTGACGCGTTGGCCTTCCACCGCGTCGAGCAGACAGGGCGCTCCGCGGGCGTTGGTCAGGTCTTTTTTCACGACCGCAGTTACACAGGTGAGCTCCTCGGCGGCGCGATCGAGGTCGAAACCGAGGTGGGACCGGTTCGCATCCACCTCCCGGCGACGAGCGAGTTTGCCGAGGTGTGGCCCAGTCGCAGTCGGAGCGTTCAGGCGGCAAGTCAGATGCCAGCTGAGGTCGATTTTGCGGCAACCGAGGCGCAGGCCCGTCGCGCGAGCGGGTATCGCCGGCAGCTGTGCACACCGATCAATCCCGGCGATGCCGTGTGGGTGAGTGCCGTGCTCGCACCGGTTGAAGATGGCGAGACCGATCTCCAGGTCCTTTCGCCGCGCAACCACAACGACGAGATTATTGTATCTGCAATCGAGCCCCGTCGCTGGGCAACGCGAAGCAGCACGATCTGCATGGGCTTTGGCGTTGCGACCCTGGTTGTCACGGCCGTGTGTACCGTCCTCGCCCTGTGGCCACCGGTGTTTGGAACCGTGAGCATGGTCGGAGCCATGGCTGCAATGGCGGCGCTGTTGAGCAACATGCTGTTCGGCAATCTCGTGCGCGACGCAGTTTTGGCCCCGTCGAAGCGGATCATCGGTGGCACCTGGTCCAAGCGCGAGGAGCCGTGACTCGAAGTACGCGTCGCCAAATTTCGAGGTGTCGGATCGAGGTGTGAATGCGAAGTACGTGCAACGGTTTCGTGTATTCGCAACGAAAACCGAAGGTTGGTGAGGCGTCGACTCACTCGGTTGTATCAGCAACGACAGGATCAAACACAGCCACTTCGTCGAGTGTCTTGCGCCGGAGGTTGGGGACCACAGCATCGGTCGCCGGGTAGCCGATCGGGAACAGGATCGTCGGTCGCTCGTGGGCCGGTCGTCCGAGGAGTCGGCTCAAAAATCCCATCGGACTCGGGGTGTGGGTCAGGGTTGCCAGCCCCATGTTGTGGAGGGCTGCGATGAACATGCCGCAGGCGATCCCGACACTCTCTCGTACATAAAAGTGTTTGAGCTGACGCCCGTCTTCGGCGATGCCAAAGCGCTGCTCAAACACCACGACGATCCAGGGGACAATGTCGAGGAAGGGTTTGTTGGCGTCGGTGCCCAACGGGTGCAACGCCTCGCGCCACTCATCGCTCATCCGGTTGGCATAGGTCTCGCGCTCCTCGGCCTCGGCCGCGAGCCGGATCTCGTGTTTGACGGCCGGATCGCTGATGGCGACAAATGTCCACGGCTGGCGGTGGGCGCCCGACGGTGCGGTCGAGGCTGTCCTGATCGCAGCCTCGATCAACTCGCGCGGCACCGGATCTCCACTGAAATGGCGGACGCTGCGTCGGCTGTCGAGATGGCGCTCAAAGGAGGCTGCGGCCTCTCGCATCTCGACGAGTGACTTTCGTGCAGGGCGGTAGGGGAGAAACTGGGGTTTGTCTGCGGTCATGGGGTGAGCCCTTGTATCGCCTCGGCGAGGGTGGCGATATGTGGTTCGTCGACGCCGACACGCCCCAGCCAACGGTGTAGCTGCATGAGGTACGCACGGCAGCTGCCGGACGGGCCGCGGGTATTGGCGATCTGACGCGCCATCTCGGTGAGCGGTGCAGGGCCGAGGTAGTCGGGGTTGTGTGCCGTAGCGATGTAGCAGATCGCCTGGTGAGTGTCCGAATCGTCGAGGTGTGCCGCATCAATGTGTATACGCATATACCCCGCCTGTTCGCGGTGGTCGAGATGTCCCAAAATCTCGGGGGCGAGCTGATCATCGATGTCGTACAACATCCCGATGCAGGTCGCTTCCGGGTCGGGTACAAGCGTCACCACTCTTCCCGGGTGTTGCGGCGTGCCACGGTGGTCGGGCGAGCCCTGGTAAAAGCGTCGCGCGTAACCGGTGATCGAAGCGGGAGTGCGCGTGCGGTAGGCAAACGCCGGTCGCCAGATCAATGAGCCGTATCCGAAGATCCGCACGTCGGCGCGACGATGGGCGTTGACCGGTGAACTGTCAACTTTCGACAGCATTCCGGGGGCCAAACGGCGGCGAATTTGCCTTGGCACCTGGTTTCGCCGATCGTCTTGCCTGTCCTCAAATCCAGGTGAGATAGCGTTTTGGCGAACTTCAACACCCACTTGTTGGGAGCCGTGCTCGTGGGGGGAGCGATGGCTTTTGCCGCTGCGGGCACGGGACTGCTGTCCGCAAACGAGTTGGTCGCCGTCGCGGCCGTGGCGATCGTCGGCGGCCTGCTTCCCGATATCGACTCGAACCACTCTAGGCCCGTGCGAATGTTGTGTGCCGTCGCAGGATGCGGTGGAGGCCTCGCGGTGTGGGCGAGCGGGCGGGCGATGACTTCTGGTCACCGGCTTGCGAATTTTTTGAGTATACAAGAAAAACCGAGCATCGAAGTCGTGGTTGCGGCGACAAAAATTGTACTTACACTCGCTGTCGCGCTCGGCCTGCGCACCGGGCTTTTGTGGGTCGTGCGGCGGACGACAACCCATCGCGGTTTGATCCACTCGCTGCCGGCGGCGGCCGTTGTCGGACTCGGCACAACTGCTGTGCTGACCGACGTGTTCGAATATCGAGGGAATCTCGCGTGGATCGCCGGGTTGGCCCTCACGGCCGGTTTTGTGCTCCACCTCGTCCTCGATGAATGCGCAAGCGTCGATCTGACGGGACGTCGGCTGAAGCGATCCTTCGGCACAGCGTTCAAGCTGGGGTCTCGCCACAACCTGCTCGGAACATTCGCCCTGTACCTCACCGCCGCTTGGCTCATCCGTCTGACACCGTCGCCCGGCGTGGTGTTGACCCGTCTCGGCGACCCGGAGCGCTGGCGAGACACGTTCGAAGCGCTCACTGCGCTTGTTCGCACATCGCTCGTTTCGTAGAAACAACGGCTGTGGTTAGAGATCCGCGAGTGTTCAAGAGTTGAGGAAAACTCACCGAAGGCGCGTACCCATGACTACACAGACGGGCGTTTCGAGCTGTTGGAGACGCGGGTTTGTAGACCATTGCGATAGTGTTCCTGCGAACGCGCAAATAGCGTCGCAGACCGCGAAAGAAACACGCTCGGGAAGGATTTTTTCGGTCGTCTTCGCGTGCGGGTTTCTCCATCGGCGCGCGGGGTCATACACGCAAACATAGCAACGATGCTCCCGCTCCACCTGCAAGCTGTTGTACCGTGGCAGTGGCAATGCCGACGCCTCTGCCAAGCGAAGAAGGGATCGCAGCCTATCGACGGCAGACGCTTGTCAGGCTGTTGAAGTACGCCTTTCGGACCTTCATCGGTATCGTCTGTATTCGCTCTGCGATGATCATCACCGAGGAGCATCCGCCGGCCACGATGTGGGTGGACCTAGCGATCCAAGCGAACGGTGCTTTTTGGTGTCTGGTGAGTTCCAACCTGTTGGTACGCGGTCGCGAGAAACTCGCGGTCAATGTGTTTCTCGGGATGTTTCTCGTCACCGCCGGGATGACGTCGACGATCTTGGAGGGCGGCATCATGCAAAATGCCGCCCTGTTGTTGACCGTGTTCACGGTCGTCGCGTTGGTCTTGGAACTCCCGCGTCGGTCGTTGATGTGGGGTATTGCCAGCATTGTCACGTGGCTGGTGGCCTACTTGGGTCGCATCCTGTTCACCGGCATTCCCGACGGGATTGCGTCGGACTTGGTGCCGGTCAACATCGTCGCGCCGCTGTTGTTTCTCGGGATGATCACGTGGATGTTGCAGCTCAACACGCGGCATCTGTACCAGGCGATCCGCGACAGTGAATCGGCCCGTGCCGAGGTTGAACGCGGCCACCGACAGCTCGCCGAAACCAACGCCAAACTCGAGGAGACCAACCACCAAGTGCAGCTCGCCAACGTGCGCCTCAACGAGGCCCGCGAGGTCGCCGAAGCTGCCAACAAGTCGAAGAGCCAATTTTTGGCCAACATGAGCCACGAGCTGCGAACGCCGCTCAATGCCATCTTGGGCTATTCGGAGATGCTCTACGAAGAAGCCTCGAGTGAAAGCGAGATCGAGGATCTTCGCCGAATCCACCACTCCGGGCAACATCTGTTGTCGCTGATCAACGACATCCTCGACATCTCCAAGATCGAGTCGGGGCGGATGGAGTTGTACCTCGAAGACTTCTCGCTGCAGGCCTTGGTCGACGACACGCTGGCCACCGCAGAGCCGTTGTTTGCCAAGAAGAACAACACCTTCAAAATCGAGATTGCCAGCGACGTCGGCAGTATGCGGGCCGACTTCACCAAGGTGCGTCAGTCCCTGCTCAACCTGTTGAGCAATGCCGCCAAGTTCACCCAGGACGGTACGGTAACCTTGTGTATACAACGAGAGCAGGGCGCCGACGGGGCCGAGTGGATCGTGATGTCGGTGACCGACACCGGGATCGGAATGACCGAGGCGCAACAGGCTAAGATCTTCGAGCCGTTCTCCCAGGTCGATGCCTCGACCACCCGCAAGTTCGGCGGCACCGGCCTCGGCCTGGCGATCACCCGGAGCTTCTGCGAGATGATGGGCGGCTCGATCACCGGAGATTCCGAGCAGGGGGTCGGTTCGACCTTTACCATCCGTCTCCCTGTCGAAGTCCAAGACCTGCCCGACCAGCAATCCGACGACGACGACGAGCCGACGACCGCACCCGACGAGGGAATCAAGTTGTTGGTGATCGACAGCGATCCGACCTCCCGTCACCTCATGCGCCAGCACTTCGGGCGCGAGGGGATCTTCTCGGTGATGGCACCCAATTGGCACAAGGGCCGCGAGCGTGCCCTGTCGATCAACCCCGATGCGATCATCCTCGACGTCGAACTCGCCGCCCCGGACAACGGGTGGGACATCTTGCAGCTGTTGCGCAGCGATCCGCTGTTTCGCGAAATCCCGGTGATCGTGGTTACGATCGCCGACGAGAAAAAACGCGGCTTCCGCCTCGGTGCATCGGAGTACCTGATGAAGCCGGTCGATCGCACGCAGCTGTTGGCAGCTGTCCACCGCAGTTGTGATCGACGCGCGATGTCGGATCTATCTGCATGATCAACGAACTCACTTGTGTGTATGAGCAAAGTTAACATCGTCGACGGAACCCTCACAACCGCCGCGGGGATGGAACTGGCCTACCGCCGCTTCAACCCGGGCGCGCCCCACAAGACCCTCGGGCTCCACGGGTGGCAGGACAGTGCGGCGACGTTTGAACGTCTCGCCCCCCTGTTGCCACAGCTCGACCTGTGTGCGCTCGACTTCCCCGGGCATGGGCATTCGCCATGGCGCAGAGATGGGGTCTACCACTTCATCGACTACGCCGCGGATGTCCTCCACGCCATGCATGCCCTGTCATGGGAGAGCTGTGCGCTGCTCGGGCATTCGATGGGCGCCGGTGTCGCGGGCATGGTCACCGGCACGATTCCCCAGCGGATCACCCGGTTGTGTGCGATCGAAGGTCTCGGGTCGCTGAGCCAAACGGCCGAGGACACACCCACCAATCTCGCCCACTCGGTCGAGGATGAAATTCGCCGACGAAGTCGAATGAGCAAGCGCGTGTTCGAGACCCGGGAGCAAGCGGTGACCGCCCGTGTGCGCGCCGGCCCGATCGACCGCGCGTCAGCAGAAGTGCTGGCCGGCCGCGCGCTTGCACAGGTCGACGGCGGATACCGGTGGCGGACCGATCCGATGTTGCGCATGGCCTCCCGCATGCGCCTGACCGAGGAACAGGTGTTGGCATTTCTCCGTCGGATCACCTGTCCGACCCTGGTCATTCGCGCGACCGAGGGCTTTCCATTTTCGCCATCGGCTTGGCGCGCGCGACTCGACGGGGTACCCACACTGCAACTGCAAACACTTCCGGGTCGTCATCACCTACACCTCGACGATCCCGAACCGGTGGCCGCAGTCATCGCGCGGTTTTTTGCCGACGACGCCGGATCGTAAGCGACTTTAAAGGCATGTCTTTAAAGGCATGTTTAATTGGCGAGCGAACCGTGGTTTGACTCGCGTGTCACGGGTCCCTGTTACCCTGAACCCATGCGGATCTTGCTGGTGCGTCACGGGCTTTCGGCTGCCAACCTAGACCCCAGTCTGTACCAGACGATGGCCGACCACGCGGTCCCGTTGGCTCCGGAGGGAAAAGAGCAGCTGCAGGCCGCGGGTCACTGGGTCGATGCATTTTACTCGGATCTCTACGGAAGTCCGGAGTACGCCCCCCATATTCGCCTGTGGACCAGCCCCTACCGCCGCACACGGGAGAGTGCCGATGCGTTGATGGCCACGGCGGGCCAGTGGATTCGCGACAGGCGGGAGCACATTTTGTTGTGTGAGCAACAATTTGGGCTGTTCGACGGCCTGTGCGATGAGGAGTTGCGGGAGCGCTATCCCCAAGAACATGCCCACTACGCCAAGTGTGAAGCATTCGAGGGCCGGTTCTGGGCGCGGATGCCCCTCGGTGAGTCGCGGTTTGATGTCGCGACCCGGGTCCACCAAGCCTTCGGCACGTTTCAACGCGACGCCGACCACGGGATCGAAGACCTGGTGGTGCTGTGCCACGGCGTGACACTACGGGCCTTCGTCATGATGTGGTGCCACCACACCCCGGAGTGGTTCGAGGCCGAGCGAAATCCCAAAAATGCGGCGATCCGGTACCTGCAAGGCACGCGTGATCGCGGGTATCTGTTTGAGGGATTTGACCGCCCGCAGCCCGCACGTTGACGCGCGAGCGTGCGGTTCAATCCGTACACACACGTG
>CAZUPD010000037.1:0-56986 GCA_964621785.1 uncultured Nannocystaceae bacterium | reverse complement strand
GAAATTACTCTTCGTCCTTGGGCTTGATCTCGAAGTCCGCGAGCGAGACGCCCGGGACGAACGTCAGTGCCTCGGACAGGTACAGGCCCGTGTGCAGGATCAAGTGGGTGACTGTCCGGACGAGGCAACCCCCCGGCACTTCGGCCACATATGCGGCCCCTCGGTTTCCATCGCCTTCGTGCCTGACTTCAACCCAGTGCATGTAACGTCGCTCCTGCGGTGAATACGTGTGCTTCACACTCCCGAATTGAGGTCATCGTTGGGATTGGAAGCACCGGTAGATCCTCACCCTTGGCCGTCGCTGAATTGCGGACGGGCCGCGGGTAGGCGTGGATTCTAATGCACTGACAACGTCTCGCCAAGACGGGTTTTTCACTGCACAAAGGATCGCCGCGCATACAAGAATTTCACTTCAGGTCGATTCTGTCCCATTTGTGGGCGTGACCGCGCTGTGGCGAGCTGCAGCGTCCGTGCCCGCGAGTGCCGCGACAATCCGCTCGAGCAACATCAACTGCTCGGGCTGAAGCTGCGGCAGTCGGACCGCGAGCGCGAGGCGGATCTCACCGTCGGCCGACCCCGGCAACGGCAGGCTCAGCCAGGCCCATGCCGCATCTTCGACCCCGCACCGGACGATTGTTTTCCCCGCCTCCCGCAGCGAAAACCCCGGGACACCGAGGGTCTCGAGCACCGGCAACAACTGGGGGGCGAGCTCGAGCCAGCGCGTGCGTCCAGTACCCGCGTGCGACGTTCCGACCTGGTCGATTTGGGCCAGTAGTGCCATCACCTGTTTGCGCCGGTCGCGAACGCCGAGCAGATCCTCCCCGGCAAACGCCGGCAACTTGCGCAACAGGTTGTGATATCCGAGCAACACCGCGACCACGAGCATCACCACGATCGTGCCGCCCAGGGTCCACCACCCGCCGACCCCGATGACATTGAGGTAGGCGAGCGTGGCAAACATCGCCGACGACGCCCACAAAATCACCACCACCCGCCCGTGCGGCACGCCGCGGGCCAACATCCGATGGTGGATATGATCGCAGTCGCCCGAAAAAATTGGTTGCCCACGCACATATCGCCGCACGATTGCCAAAAACATGTCGAACAGCGGCAGCGCCATGACCATCAGCGGAATCGAAAGATCGATGATGTCGACCCGCTCGCGGATCGGATAGACCGACAGCAGCAGGGACGGCAGCAAGAACCCCAAAAAGTAACTTCCGGTGTCGCCCATGAACACGCGCGCCGGGTGGCGGTTGTGCAACAAAAACCCGAGTACCGCGCCGAGGGCACAGGCCGACAACCAGCCGACCGCGACCTCGTGGGCACCGTGGGTGGCCGACGAAAGCACCACCACACTCAGACCGATCGCACAGGTTCCTCCAGCCAGCCCGTCGAGTCCGTCGTTGAGGTTGATCGCGTTGATCCCAGCCACCAAGTAGAAGACGGTCGCCAGCGAAGCGAGTGCCTGTCCCGCAAGTCCATCGATGCCGAGCCAGCTCAGGATCCCCTCGAGCGCCTCCCAGTGCAGGCCAAACCACACCGCGAGGCCAGCGGCGACAACTTGCATCAACAACTTGTAACGCGCCCGCAACCCGGCCAAGTCATCCCACAAACCCGTCAGTCCGCAGATCAGGGCGCCGATCAGGATCCCGGTCAACGGCGAGCGCGAGAACAACTCGTGGGACGCGGATAGTTCGTGGGTCCCCGACAACCCGCCGATCAACACCAAGCCGAATCCCAACAACAGGACAAATCCGCCGACCCGGGGAATCTCGCCGGCGTGGACCTTGCGCAAACTAATTTCGCGATCGCTGCGGCCCAACGCATGCCAGGCGCGGATGGCCAACGGCATGACACCGGCGACAAACACAAACGCGATGGTCCCGGCGATCCACAGCACCCACGGGTCGGTGCTCACGGCCAGGCCTCCACCGGGTCGGCTGCAAGGCCCAGTCGCGTGCGCACGGCGGCCACCACCCGCAGGGCCGCACGTCCGTCACCGTAGGGACTTTGTGTAGGTACAAAATGATCCATCGCCGAGGAATCGGCGAGCCATGCACTGGCACGGGCGACCAGGGCCTCGACATCATAGCCGACGATCAGCGCACACCCGGCCTGTACACCCTCCGGACGCTCGGTCGCCTCGCGGGTCACCAACACCGGTTTGCCCAGGGTAGGGGCCTCTTCCTGCAGGCCCCCCGAGTCGGTGATGATGAACGCGCAGCGGCGGATCAACCACACAGAACTTGCATAGCCAACCGGTGCGATGAGATGGACGTTTGCCAGGCCGCCGAGGGCCGCGTGGGTGGCCTTGCCAACCTCTGGATTGAGATGGACCGGATAGACAAAGTCCACCTCGGGGAACGCTGCGGCGAGTCGGGCGATCCCACCACAGACCGCCACAAGTCCACCGGAAAAACTCTCGCGGCGGTGTCCGGTGATCAGGACCACGCGGCGATCGCTGGAAAATCGCGAGAGCACCCGGGCCTCGGTGCGATCGACGTGGGGCGGAGACCCGTCGGCCGGCAAGGCGGCAGCCATCCATGTCAGGGCGTCGACAACGGTATTGCCGGTCACTTCGATATCGGGCGCAGGCAGATGTTCGCGACGCAATGCAGCAGCAGCACCTGGGGTCGGTGCGAGGTGGAGTGTCGCGATCCGCGAGATCAACTGGCGGTTGGCTTCTTCGGGAAACGGGGCGTCGAGGTTGTCGGTACGCAACCCGGCTTCGACATGGGCGACCAACACCCGCCGGTGAAAACCCGTCAACGCCCCGGCAAACGCGGTCGTTGTATCGCCCTGCACCACGATCGCGTCGGGTCGCAGCTCGCCGATCAAGCTGTCGAGTCCGGCGATCAAGCGGGCCGTCAGCGGGTTGAGGCCCGACCCAGGGCGCATGGTATCGAGCACCCGATCGGGTTGTATCTGCAACGCTTCGAGCACCGGGGTGACGAGCTCGCGGTGTTGTCCACTGTGGACCGAGACCACGTTCCAATCGCTGTGGGCCCGGGCAGCGCGGATCACCGGGGCGAGTTTGATCGCTTCGGGACGGGTGCCGAACACCACCATCAGTCGTCGCAGTCGCGTGTGCGACGAGACTTCGGCGGGATCTGACACAACAACACTCCGCGAAGTGGACGACATTCCCACCCGGCTATAGCATGGCGATCGGTGAACGTTGCAAACTCTGTACAATCGAGCTCGGGCGAGCAAAGACCCGATTTTGATGTCTGTGTGGTCGGCCTCGGCTACGTCGGGTTACCCACTGCTGCCGTGCTTGCGACACTCGGGCGGCGGGTCGCGGGGATCGATACCCGCGCGGAGGTTGTCGAACGTATCGGTCGCGGCGAGGTGCATATCGTCGAGCCCGAACTCGATGCGCTGGTCCGCGCGGCGGTGGCCAAAGGAACCTTGCAGGCGATCGGGCCCACGCCCGTCGCAGCGGATGTGTTTTTGCTGTGTGTACCGACGCCGTTGGGTCCCGGGCACACACCCGATCTGCACGCAGTCGAAGCGGCCACCCGTGCCCTTGTCCCGGCTCTGCGTCCGGGGAACTTGGTCGTTTTGGAGTCGACCTCGCCGCCCACGACGACCCGCTGTGTCGTCGCCAAGATCCTCGGCGAGCACGGGTTTGTCGCCGGCGACAACATTTTTGTTGCACATGCACCAGAACGTGTGCTCCCCGGCGCGGTGATCCGCGAGGTGGTGGAGAATGCCCGGGTCGTCGGTGGTGTCACCGAAGCCTGTACCGCACGGGCGGTCGCGTTTTACCAGGGGTTTGTCCGCGGCGAAGTCCATGCCACCCAGGCCGACATCGCCGAGCTGACCAAGCTGTCCGAAAATGCTTTTCGCGATCTCAACATCGCGTTTGCCAACGAACTCGCCAACGTCTGTGAACATCTCGAGCTCGATCCATGGGAAGTCATCAAACTCGCCAACCACCATCCGCGGGTGTCGATCCTACGTCCCGGGCCTGGTGTTGGCGGTCACTGCATCGCCGTCGATCCGTGGTTTATCGCCGCCGTGGCACCCGACCACACTCCGCTGATCCAGACGGCCAGACGGGTCAACGACGGACGACCCGCGATTGTGGTCGAGGCGGTCTGTCGCCGGGCGGCCCGCTACCGCGGTGCTCGGGTCGCGTGCTTGGGACTCAGCTACAAGCCTGACATCGACGACCTGCGCGAAAGTCCAGCTGTCGAGGTTGTCCGTGCGTTGCGACAGCGCAGCGAGATTGCCGAACTGTTGGTGGTCGAGCCCCATCTCGAATCTTCGTCATTTGAAGACCTTCGCCTGTGGGAACTCGACACCGCTTTGCAACGCGCAGATATTGTCGTCATCCTTGTCGCCCACCGGTTGTTCCGCCAAAGGGTCGACGCCCAACGCCTGCAAAGCCACGCAGTGATCGATCCAGTTGGATTGCTGCGCGCAACCTGACCCTACGATGGGTACCTCGCTCTCCCGCCTGCCGACACTGCTCCGGACCGTCCGTCACCTCACGCGTCAACAGGTCATCCACCAGGTCAAGATGCGTGTGCGGGGACCGGCGCGCCACCCTTTTATATGTATGAGCAAGGGGTTTACCGCCGTGCACCCCGCCCTCGCCGGGATGTTGCCACCGGCCAGCGAGGGTTCGTACACCCCTCAAGGGATCTGCCTGTTGGCTCAGGCACCCCACAATCCGTGGGCCCAGGGATGGTCGGCGGCCGGCCGCGAACCCCTGTTTCGCTATACGTTGCATTACCACGGATGGCTCGCCGACAGCTCGACCCCCAAGGAGATCTGTGCCAACACCGTGTCCGATTGGATCGCGCACTACCACAGCGGCATGGGATGGGAACCCTACCCCACCTCGATGCGCATCCTGCAGTGGCTCGGATGGATGGCGCGGACGGGCGACCGGCTCGAGCGATCGTTGCAACAGCACATGTTGGCCTCGTTGTCGGCCCAGGCCATGCACCTCGCCGGCAATCTCGAACATCATCTCGACGGCAATCACCTGTGGACCAACCTCGCGGCCCTTGCCTGCGCCGGTCTCGGGATGTGTGGGCCACTGGCTGCCGGGTTGCGGCACAGGTTTGTCCCTCGGTTTGTCCGCGCGGTCGAAGATCAGCTCGCGGCCGATGGGGGGCACCGCGAACGTACCCCCAGCTACCACTGTCTGTTGGCCTCCCAGCTCGCCTGTGTTGTCTCGCTGCTGCGGGCGCGAAGTGTCCGAGGGGACAGCTCACTGTCGGCGACGACCGCCTATCTCGACCAGCAACTCATCCGCATGGTTCGGGTGTTGCCCGCGTTTGTCCATCCCGATGCCGACGTCGCCCTGTGGGGGGACAGCCAGTTGCGGGCACCGGTCACGCCGGCGTGGCTGTGTCGCAAGCTCCACCAACAACTGCCGCTCGAGGGATGTGCCGATGCCCCGGGCTCGGGGTTTCACCGCCGCTGTTGGGGTCCGTGGACCGTGTTGTGGAACGCAGGCGGCCTCGGTCTACCCCACCAAGTCGGTCATCTCCACGCCGACGCACTCGCCTTAGAGCTCAGTTTGGGCCGCGAACGCGTGCTCGTCGATGCCGGTGTTGGGACCTATCTCCCCGGTCAGGACCGCGAGGCGAGCCGGGCGACGGCCCAGCACAACACCGTGATCCCTGTCGAAGGGCCCGACAATCAACATGAACTATGGGCTAGCCACAGAATCGGCGGTCGGGCCCACGTCAGCGATCTGACCATCGGACCCAACCACCTCGGGGGCACGGTGCGTGGCTTTGGCTGGCCGGTGCTCCACCGGCGCAAACTCGCCTGGCGCAACGGGGTCTTGAGTTGCCGCGATCAACTTGTACCAGCAACAAGTCGCCGGATCGCCTGCTCTGGGACCGTGCACTACCACATCCCGGCATCGGCCCGCGTCGACGCCAACGGTGCGACCCTCAAGGTCCAGACCCGTGGCGGGCAGACCCTCACGATCGAGGGCGTGCCCGCGTGCGTGTGGCGGGTCGAGGCGAGCGAGGGCTGGACAGGCCTCGGTCGCCAAGCCCCGCGTACGGTGGCCATCTGTACCTTCGAAGGTGTGCACACGGTCTACCTGCGGGCGCACACCTAACCTCGGGTTGGTGAGGTTGTCGGGACTACAACCCTGCGTGGCGAAATTCCGGCCAGGGTTGCACGTAACTGCGGCGAGCCTGCAACTGCTCGGGCACGACGTCGCCGACACCCATCCAATTCTTTAAAATTGTAAATGCATCATTAAATTCGTTGTCTGGCAGTTTCGACAGGTTGGCCCCGTGGTTGCCGGTTTGCACCCAAAACTGATGGGTGTCGATGGCACCGCCCGGATCGAACGCCGTCGCCGACCACGGATCGCGTCCGCCGTAGATGAACATCAGGCGTTCACCCTGGCTATCCATCCATGCAGATACATCGGGCATCGCCTCGGCGTCCCACACGGGGTCGGTCCCCGCGGGTGCGTAGAGGGCCGCTGTGTCCTCGCCCGGAAACAGACGCAGATCGCCGAGGTGGTCCTCGGGCAGGGCCGGTGCCCCGAGTTGGTGGGCCGCCTGGAAGTAGTACGGGCCGTAGTAGGCGATCGAATCGTCCGAAAACGACGACCAACCGACGGTATCGTCGAAAAACGCAAACAGCTCCGCGTCGCTCGCCATGGGTGTCGGAATGCTGCCGCAGTTTTGCGCCCCCCCGTATTGCCAAAATACAAACCGCGATTCGATCACCATAAACTCGAACGAGCGGTCGATTCCGACGTGGTCAAAGCTATTGCCACTCATCTGCGCGTAGTCTTCCAACATTGGTACCAGCGTGTCGCGGCGGGATAGTGCCGTCGCCTGCATGTCCTTGAGCGCCTGGACACACGCCGGTGTGCCGATCATATCGATGTAGGGACCGTAGCGGTCGTCGAGCTCGGCGAGGTTGTGGGGAGCGACATAGGCTAAGGTTGCATCTACATCATCGGGGAAGAAGCGTCGGTGATACACCGAGGTCATCCCGCCCTTGCTCGCGCCGGTCGACACCCACGATACTCCACCATAGATCGGGGCGAGGGCCTCGACGATCCGGTGGTGGTCGGTGGCCGCCTGCTCGATCGTCAAAAACTGCCAATCGGCGGGCTCGGGTTTGGACGCGCTAAAAAACCGCTGCTCGACGGCGAGCTGGTTCGACTCCAGAAGAACTGTCGGTTCGGACAGATAGCCCGGACCCAGCAACCCGTAGCCGGAAGTCGCCAGCACCATCGGCTGATCGAGTGCCAGATGACTCAACACCATCCGTTGGGGAAACCACACTCCATCGAGGTTGTTGTGATCCTGGGGTTGCTGGTAGGTCAGCAGGAACATCCGGTACTGCGGATAGGGCGAGTCGAGCTCCTCCACCGTCATCCCCTCGATATCGGCGAGCGCGTCGTAGAGGTCGTCCTCGTTGATCCCCGTCTCGCTGTCGGTCTCGCTATCGGTGGTTGTTGTGTCGGACGTCATCTCGGTATTCGAATCCGATGACGCGGTGGTTTCGGTTGACCCGTCGGACGTCCCGTCCGTGTCGCTGCCAGTACTCGCATCGGTTTCACCCGGACCCGCTGTCGTCTCGGTCCCGCTCGAGTTCCCGTCGGTACCGACCTCCCCCTCGTTCCCGCCACAGGCGAGCAGCAATGGGGCCAACAACCACCGAAGAACATGTTTCTCGAGGACGGTTCGATTGCGCTCGGACATCGCCGCCAGTGTGGCATCGGCCAACTGTCCAGGTAAATACCCACACCGAAGTGAAACATGGATCTCCGACGAAATCGGAGAGGCACATGCCAGCATCGCCAACCCAACACACGTGAGAATTCGGCCGGACTGCTCCGCTCGGCGAGCTTTCACCAAACCGACGCTCGCCAGTCGTCGGCCGCGGTCCCGCGAGCTCAGATGCCGCATTCGGGATCACCGGAATTCCTACGACGGTTTTGCCGCGAGGTTCCCATTGGATGCTCGGCACCGGGGTTAGTGGCGATGATCCCACACGTGGTCGGCTTTGAGGGCATCGTTGACCGCGTCCAGCACATTAAAATTTTGGTTGTTGAGCGACTTGGCCTTGGCGCTGAAGTCGAGGAGTTGGGCATTGGAGTTGCTGCGCCAATAGTAGGTCCGCTGACCCCGGAGCCACACCACAAAATCCGCTGTACGATCGGCGGTTGTGTACCACGCGACAAACCGTTGGGTGCTGTGGATTTCGCAGCGGCGGAAGACCGAGCCGTGACCCCAATTCGTTGAATGTGCAAAAAACTGAGCCACGAGTGAGCCCAACCATTCGCCGTCGATATGGGTACTGGAGCGCATCAACTCGAGGTGGAATATCCCGTCATTCCAACCCGGGTCGCTGAACACCACCGGGTAGAACTTGTTGGCATCGCCGGCGACCTTGAACGTACGCGACTGGCGATGGATATCGGTGATCGTGAGGGTCTTGCTCAGGGTGATGCTTTCGACTTGCACGTCCGTGGCGGTGAGCGTTCCGTTGTTGGTTTGAAACCGAAACGGCAGCGAGCCATCGCGGTCACGGACGTAGAAGTTGTCGCCAACCGTGAGGTAGACTTGATTGCCCGAACGGTACAGCGCACCGTCGGAATCGATGTGGCCGGTGTTGCTTTTCCCGACGTCAACCCCGCTATTTGCCTGCAGATTTTGACACGTGATGTTGCCGTTGACCGTAAGGGCCTTGGTGGTCAACGCGTTGGTCGACACGGTATTGGTCGACACCGTGGTACTCGTGAAGGTGCCGTTGTTGGTATTGAAGTGGAATGACTTTCCTGAATCCTTGTGGTCGCGTACGTAAAAGTTGTCGTCGACCGTCAGGTACACCTGCCCATTATGGCGGTACAGTGCACCGTCGAATTCGAGGTGATTGTTGAGGCTCCCCTGGCCGACAATCACGCCGACGTCGGCGCGAAGGTTTTGGCACCAAATGTTGCCATTGACCTGTAGCGGCACCGAAGGATTGCACAGTATCCCGACATAGCCATTGCTGTTTTGGACCACCATCTCCTTGCCGTTGCGACCGATATAGGTGTTGCTACTGGTCGCCGCGTCGCGGTTGATATGCAGGTGTTTGCCGCCGAACACATCAAAGTTCCAGCCGTTTCCCCAACCGACGAGACGCATCTCCCCGGCCCCGGCTCCTTGGTTTTTGACCGCAAAGAAATCATTGTTGTTATATGCAACTTTTACGATCCCGTCGGGGTTTCCCGGTCCGAACACCGTCGATCCCGATGTCACCCGCAGACCTCCGCGGGGGATCTCGACGTAGCTGCGCCCGTACGCATCCCCCGGGTCGAGTTGGATCCCGGTGATCCACTTCAGCGCCAACTGTTGGTAGGTGGGGGCATTCCAGGCCCCAGCCGTCCGGGCGATGGCGTAGTCATTGTTCGTCCCCCAGTAAATCCCGGCTTCGGTCGCGTCGGTGACTTTGCCGTGTAGCGAGACCTGCCCGGACCCAAACACATTCAGGCTGCGCGAAGGGTCACCCGGACCACCGACGCCGACACGACCGTCCTTCAACACGTTGACCGCGTCTCCGGCACCCGTGACATACAGCGACAGACGCCCGCCGGGGCGGTTGCACACTTCGACGCGATTACCGAGCCCCTCGTTGGTCATGATCCGTAGGTAGGCCTGGGAATCCGTCGACTCAAACATCCCGATGTTGGGACCGCCGACGACGTGCAGCGGATACCCGGGATTGACGGTCCCGATCCCGACTTGGCCGGTCGCCTCGTCGACAAACAGCCGGGCGTTGCCAGCGGCATCGGAGATGCTCAGGCCCGGGCGGGCGGTCGATGGCTCATTGGGGTTTTGCCGCGGGTTGAGGGACAGGCGCCAGACGGCGTTGTTTTCGGCAAAGGAACGGTAAAATGCAAGTACATCTTTTTGACTGGCATCGTCCCCACTGGCCTCGATGCTCAACGGGCTCCCCGGGGGTTTGTAGATCCCGTCGTCCTTTTGGTTGAGCGGAGCATCGATCAGATCAGAAAAGTTGCCCTCGCTCGGAATGGCGTTGCGGATAAAGTACGATTTGAGTTCGGCTCGGGTACGCTTGTTGATCTCCACGGCTACTGACTCCCACGGATGCGACACCATGCAATTCGGTTCGCCCGCGGAGGGTACCGCGGTAGCCGGCCGGCCGGTCGGTGAAGATCGCTCAGCAACGTTCCGCGCAGCCGTATCGTTGCTAGTACATGTGGTTCAGAACCGCGATTTTTTGTCCGGTTTCACGCGTGCGCGTAAGCGAATTTGATCTTTCAACTGTCCGAACCGATAGTATTGACCATGTCACGAATCGCGCGGTTCAAATCCGACATCATGTGTGCATTCAGATCTCGCATGTTACGACCGGCTTCACCCGCCACCCAGCGCTCCAATTGCATGAACATACATTGATGTGACCGATCAACGGCGGCGCAACTGCGCCAATACCCTGCGCGTCAGCTCGGGGGCTCCATGCAGTGACAACGAGCCCGTCGGCGAAACCTGAATCTCGACCTGTGGCGGACCGCGCCACAGCGACGGATCGGCGTAGCGCGGGGTGAGATGGACGAGTGTTTGGTTGCGCGAGCCGACAAACCGTCGAGCCCCATCCGGTTCTGGTTGGGCACGCACAAACCGTCCGTCGACCAAGGTATCGACCGCTGCCAACAGTTCATGTCCACCGCAAAGCGCCGCGACTTCGGAATGGCGATAGCCGGTAAACACGATGACGCCGAGCCCAAAGGATTTCATTGTTTGTACAAATGAAATGACGGGCGCGAGTTGTTGGCACGGCTCCCCGCCGAGCAGGGTTACACCCTCGATTTGGTGGGCCTTGCGGGCCGCCTGAACCTCGCCGACCAGCTCGTCGACGCAGAGCTCTGTCCCCGCGTCCGCTGCCCACATCTCGGGATTGCAACACCCGGGGCAGGCGAGGGAGCAACCCTGGACCCACACTGCGTAGCGGACAAACGGGCCTTCGACGGCGGTCGCGGAAACCCGGGCGGCGACGCGAAGTCGTTCGCTCACCCGACCTCCAGTGTGGACGGGTGAGGCTCCGGCTGTGTGGGTCGCGGGTGGAGGTTTTTGAACAGGTGATGAAGGTCGACTTCGAGGTGCTCACCGGGCGCGAGGTCGTCGGGCAGTACCACTGGGCCGTAGGCGACCCGGCACAGGCCCAGAACCTCGGTTCCCAGGGCGGCAAAGATACGTTTGACCTCATGGAATTTGCCCGAGGCCAGGGTGATCGTTGCAAGTGCACCTGTTTCGTCAGGCACACGTAGGGCCGGATGCGGGGTGGCGAGCGGGGCGAGCTCGACAATCGCCGGACGGTAGCCATCGTCGAGCTCGAGGTCAGGCGGGCACGGGGCAAACGCGGCGCGAAGGGCCGCGTGGTAGATTCGCGGAACCGCGTAACGCGGGTGGGTCAAGCGGTGCAATAGGTCGCCCTGTGTGGTCCACAACAGCAGGCCCGAGGTGTCGAGGTCGAGGCGTCCGACCGCCCGGAGGTCGCGTCGCAGCGGCACCTCGCCGAGCAAGTCATAGGCGGTCCGGTGCCGACGGTCGCGAAGTGCTGTGACCACACCGACAGGTTTGTGCTGCAGCAAGTGATACCGACTGCGCAATGTGACAGGTTCCCCGTCGAGGGTGACCGTGTGCGGGAGCGATGCCGGCGCGAGGTTGAAGCTCGGATCACGCAACACCACACCGTCGACGTCGTTCACCCGGCGACTGCGGACGACTCGGGTGGCTTGGCGCCGACTCAGACCAAGATTGCGAGCGAGTAGGCGGTCGAGACGGGGCATTGCGGCAACATACCAGGAATTCACAGCGGTTGAAGGCACTACGTGTATCTTCATCGACAGCCGCACCGAGACGTCGTCGAGTTGTCCGCAGTTGCATGGATTCGAGCAGTTCTTCGCACGCGATCACGGGACTCCATCGCGTGTGCTCACGACGCTGACTCGGCCATAATTTGCAAGATCGTATCCAAAAACCCTAGCCATGCCGTCGCCACTTCCTCTGTATACCCCTCACCGAGAATCTCCTTTGCCGTCACCTCTAACACATGGCGAACGAGTGGATAGTGCTCGTGTTCGACACCGTATCCCGCGTGCCGGCGACCGAGCTCTCTCAGGCCGAGGGCGAGGTTGTGCGGGCGACCGGCTGCATAGGCGATGGCCTCGACCATATGTAGGAGCAACTTTTCCTGCTGTCGCATATCCTCGGGAAACAGGGCTCGTGTCTCGGGGAACATCTCGAACAGGTTTTTGTAAAACGTCCTTCCAAAGGCGGATTGTGGACTGCGAAACGTCTCGAGCATGCCTTGGACGATGTGGTGATGATCGGGGAGACGGTGGCCGAGCACCTCGATCACAATATAGATTTCGTTTTTTCCTTTGAGTCGGACCTCGCTGAGTAACCCGGTCTCGAGTGCATCCTCGGGCAGTTGCTCGGCGACGCGGTCGGAGATGAGAAAGTCGACATTGAGGGTCCGTGTCGTCGACTGGATCCGACTGGCGACATTGATGGCATCTCCGACGACCGAGAATTTCTCGGCACTTGGATGACCCATCTGACCGACGATCACACGCCCGTAGTGAAACCCGATCCCGACGCTGAGCTCGATGTCGAAGTCTCGTTTGAGCTCGGTGTTGAGGGTTTTGAGGGCGCGCAGCATTCCCAGGCTTGCACGTACACCGGATTGGCAAATGCGCTCGGAACAGTCGTCGCCGATGCCAAAAAGACCGATGATTTCATCACCGGCGTATTGGTAAATCATGCCGTTGTTGAGCAAAATCGGTTCGCCCATCGCGGTGAAAAACCGGTTCATGATGTGCACGACATCGTGGGCGAGATGGGCCTCGACAAACGCGGTGAAGTTGCGCATGTCGCAGAACAACAGCCCGAGCATCCGCTCTTTTCCGCTGCCGTATTTGATTGTCTCGAGTGAGAGCCCACTGACGTCGGCACCGGTCTGTAGTAGGCGCTCGAGGGTGACATCGCCATGGACTCGGGTTTGACACGCGAGCCGAATGGTGGGGTCCCACCCGCGGGTTTGTGCGAGCCTGGCTTCGGGATCTGTTCGCTCGGACAGATTCGCTAGCCCGTCGAGGATCCGCACCCGGCAGGTCGTGCATTGGGCGAGTCCACCACATTCGTGCAAGTGCGGTATTTTATTGCGAATCGACGCCGCTAAGAGGGTGTCGCGCGCACGCGCAGGCACAATTTGACCCGCCCGCCGATAAGTCAGCTTCATCACAGCGAATCGTAACACATCCGCTCTGCAATTGAGGTGAATGCTGCGATCTCCTCCCCGTGCACGACGTAACAATTTGGATGCATTTGCAAGGCCGCGGTCATTTTCAGACCGTGCTCGAGCACGGGGCATCGGCTGGTGCGATGGATGTGGACGGGGCAGGACGAGACCGACGGCACGGACGGACGGGCCCCGACCACGGGCGCGGAATCGGGGCTGCAAAGGTGCGGAACCGTTGGCCACGCGGACCCGGGAACGACGGTTCGGAGCCCAATTGCAGTTGCAACCCGCGACGACGCGTCGGTGAGAGCCGAGCTCACAAAACACCGCCAACTCGCGGGTGATTCCAGTTGCGAAACCGGCTAAAGTTGCCCGCCCATGAGACGCCGGGTTCCAGCCAAACGCGCGAGCACAGGCCGACGAATCGTCGCCGGTAAGACGACCGTCACCAAAGTTGCGCTCGATGATAGCCCCTGTGCGATCCAAGTCAGCCGCGATGGCAAACGCCTACTGGTGTTGTTGCCGTACGAGATCTGGGTGGTCAATGCCAGCTCGTTTGAGCTCGAGCGGACGATCGAGATTCCAGCAGCAGCTCCCAGTGTGGCCCAGTTTTCCGACGACGGTGATCTGTGGATCGGCGGCCACCACCTCCACCGAGGCAATATGTTTGTCTCCCGCCACACCAAGGTCGGCAGCAAGTTGGGCGGATTTGTCGATCACGTGTGCATGGTTCGCAAGGGACTCATGTGTGGTGTCGGCAGTCAGGGCGAGGTGTTGTGGAGCCTCGAAAAACAAGCTCCCGTCCACCGCCGTAAAACCAGCGAACACGTGGTCTACGGGCTCGTTTCCACGTCCGACGGCCGGGCGGTGTGGGTCGACGGCCACAGCCGGGCCTGGGTGATCGACCCGGATCATCCCGAGGGCTATATGCAGCTCAAGCTCCGGGCGACCAGCCAGGAGGATGTCCCCCACGAGGGTTTTGTTGCAATTGCAAAGACTTCCCAGGGCCGCATCATTTTGGCGGCCCGCGATGGTGCGGTCGGATGGACCCCGCGCAGGCTTCGGATCGAACGCGAGTACGTGCCCAAGATGTCGCGTCGCGGGGCGCTTCCCCTGGCGGTCGGCGGCGACGAACGCTGGGTGTATGTGCTGCGTCCGCGGGGGGTGTTGCAGCGGTTTTTGATCGCCCAACCGCCGGCCGATCCAGATGCCGACGAGGAACCTCTCCCCCTGCCCGAAGCCCAGGAATGCCGCCTGCGGGCACCTGCGAGTTGTTTAGCGGTATTGTCCGGAAACACCACGACCCTGGTGTTGGGCGGCCCGCGGGGCGACGGGCAGCTCGGCGATCTGTGGCGCGAGGATCCAGAGAAACTCACATGGAAATCGTTGCAGCTGCAAACTCGCACGCTGGTCGAACCCCAACCGCCAGCCCCGAGTGCTTCGCGGCGACCCGATTTCACGCCGACCAAGTCCAAGGTTAAAGGTCCAGGCCTGCACACGCTCAAGGTTGACGATGTCCTCAAGCTGTCGCCTGAGACAGCTCTTGTGACGGTTCGCACCGGTACCCTGATCGAACGCGCCACCACCCGCATGCCGTGCGCTGATGTCATGCCGGGCGATGCCCTGCTGTTGCCGGCGATGGTGCGCACCCACGATGGCACGGCCCGCCCGGCACTGCTGCTGTGGCCCGGGCTCCCCGACATGGACGCGCCACCGCTTCCGCTGCAGTGGTTGACGTGGGGCGACAACCCCCGCGGGTGGATGCCGCTGACAACCCCAGAGATCCGCCGCCAAGGCTGGACCCGCAGTCAGCTGTTTCCGTGGCAAGTAGCGATCGCCACGCTGCCGGATGTCGCCGGCAACCGGGCAACCATCCCCGACCGCTGGGTCGACAAAGCCGTGTTCGAGGCGATGCGGCGCGAGTGTAAAAAGCTGCTCAAAGTGTTGTGGTAGCGGCTCAACGGGGCCAACAGCCAGTGCCAGATGTCGCAGTGACCAGGTCGGTCTTCCACGCACGCCCGAGTCCGGGGATTGAGCAGTCCGCAGGGCTACGGACGTGGACCGGATCTGCTGCGTGAGCTGACGGAGCGAACGACCGAATCGGGCTCGTCCGTTTTCAACACTCGTCCGGCCGAGCAGCTTGAGCACCTCGCTGATCGTTGCGGCCAAGTTTTGGCGAAGTTTTGCAAACTTTTGCAAAAAGTCTCCGCGCATGGGCATCCTCGCCGCGATGCTCCTCGGTAGGCAATCCCTCGCGTCCCGACCCTTCCGTACCGTCGCTCGCCGTCAACCCGGGGCTGCGCACGTCTCTCGCACGTGGACTGGTTTACTGGCGCTCGCGGTTGCGTGCGGGTGTTCGGCGACCGGGTCGACACCGCAAAAACCTGCATTCACTGGGACGCCGGCCAAGGCCCAACCGCGGGAAGAGCCGACACCCGTGCAGGTCGCCGAAGCACCGGTAGACGAAAACATTGCTCCTACAACAAAATCTCCGGACGCCGAAGCACCACCGCCACGGGCCGCGCGTGGACCACTCGAGATCACGTTTGTCGGCGATGTGATTTTCGGGCGCTACCGGCCGGACGGCTACGACCCGATTCCCGACCCGGGGTACAACCCGTTTGCCGATATCAAGGCGCAACTCGACGCCGATGTGATCGTCGCCAACTTGGAGACCCCCCTGGTCCACGAGTTGCCAGTCAAAAGCCCGATCGGTGCCAAGTTTGCATTTGGGGCGTCGAAGAAAATGGCCCAGTCCCTCGCCGATGCCGGGTTTACAGCGGTCAGTTTGGCCAATAACCACGCGTTTGATCAGCGTGAGACAGGGATGCGCCAAAGTCCGGAGATCCTGCGGGAACTCGGGGTTGTCCCCCTCGGGGCGTCGCGCACCGAAGAGCCGGTCTTCCGCGTTGAGACCGTTGAGAAGGATGGCTGGAAGCTCGGTTTTGTGGCTGTGACGACCCGGCGAAATGCTCCCCACCGCGAGGGTTCGCCGCTGCTGCCCTACCTCGAGACCCGGGAACTTTCCAAGACGCTCAACCCTGTGATCACAGCGGGCAGAGCAGATCATCACGCGGTGATCGTGGTGATCCATTGGGGCGCAGAGTATGCAGATACACCGAACTATGTGCAGGTCCGCGAGGCCCACGCGATGATTGACGCCGGGGCAGATATGGTGATCGGGCACCATGCCCATGTGCTGCAGGGGCTCGAACGCCACAACAAGGGATTGATCGCCTACAATCTGGGTAACTTTTTATTTGAAAATACAACTTCGATCCCGCGCCTGACCGGGGTGTTGCGGGTGCGTTTGACACCGGCGGACGAGCGCACGTGTCTCGAAAAGGTCGTCTTCCACCCGGCCTATATCAAGCGTACACCGACCAAACACCCGGTGCCGGCGACCGATGGGATGGGAACCCGGGTGCGTCGACGCATGCTCGACGTGAGTGCCGGGTTTGAGGTCGAGTTGGTCGAAGAGGGCGAGGACCTCGTGCTCCAAGGGTTGACCTGCGGCGAGCCGACACCGGACGAGAGCAACGGGTAGTCTGTGGCATCCACCTTCGCGATGGAGCACATGGTCGTGGCCACCACGTAGTACGGCCCAATCTCCGCATTGCGAAGGTTGGGCCGCACACCAGGCGTCTCGGTTACACGCGTCGGCGACGGCGGAGTGTCAAGCCAAACAGGCCTGCGGCGAGACCGACTAGCCATCCCTCGGATGGCGTGGTCGCGCGACAGCCACAACCTTCTTCGACGGACTCGCCACCGGTGGAGGAGTCTGTCTCTCCAGTCCCTGCGGTGTCGTTGCCACCGGTACCGGCGTCGGTATCCGTTGCACTTGCACTGGTGTTGCCACCGGTTCCGGAATCCGATTCGTTGCCCATTGTGTCGCCCCCGGTCCCGGACATCGAATCACCGGTGCCGGTGTCTGGATCTTCGGTCGGGTCGGTGTCAGTCGATGTCGGGCCCTCGGTCGGATCGGTGGGGTCGTCGGTGGGGTCGTCAGTCGGGTCGTCGGTGGGGTCGTCAGTCGGGTCGTCAGTCGGATCGTCAGTCGGGTCGTCGGTGGGGTCGTCAGTCGGATCGTCAGTCGGGTCGTCGGTGGGATCGTCAGTCGGGTCGTCAGTCGGGTCGTCGGTATCGGTGTCGGTGTCGTCGACTTGGCAGGCATCGCCGACGTTGTTGTTGTCCTGGTCCTCCTGCATGGGGTTGGCATCGTCGGGACAGTTGTCACAGACATCCCCGACTCCATCCATGTCGGTGTCGAGCTGATCAGCATTCTTGTCGTTGGGACAGTTGTCGGCGTCGCCACACACGAGATCGCCATCGGAATCTCCCGGGGTACTCGAGATCATGCACGGATTGCCGAAACAGGAGATACCCTCGACCGAGGTGACGAGGTCGGCAAAGTCATTGTCGCCACCCTGCAACAGGTCCTCCCAGGCGAAGTAGTAGGTCCGCGGAACGTTGATGCTTTCGTAGATCAACAGGTGGATAAACGGATCTTGCTGGTTGTTGTCGGGGTTCCACGCCGGCTCGGAGTAGACGATGTGGAAGATGGTTCCCGGGTTGTTGATGTCGGCACAGTTGCCGACTGCCTGGAAGAATCCAACTTCCCCGCCTTCGTAGTCCGGGTCGCTGAGAATGTCGACCGACTTCACGGTGCCGACGCCGTCGGTGCATTCGAGGATCTGATGGAGGTCTTCCAGCATCGGCGCCTGGCCGTCGGCGTTGTACCAACCAAAGGCATTTTGGTAGGAGGCAAATCGGGCGTGGACTTCAAAGCTCGTTGTACATGCAGGAATAAACGTCTCGGGCGTGACTTCCGCATCTTGAATCGCATTGATCGGTTCACCGAGGTTGTTGAACACTCCTTGTAAACCATTCCCAGTCGGAACCGTGACATTGTTCGGCTGTACAATCGGTCCGGCGAAGGCCGTCGCGGGCGCCAGGAGGCAGGCGGAGACAACAGGTAGCAAACGCATCGAATGTGTCCTAAAGAACATGTCGATATCATCCACATTTTTAACGCTGAGGGCAATCGGCCACAGATGCTTTACTGTGATGTCAAACGCTTGTAGGCGAGCTGCTGACAGCTCCGCCCGTGTGGGGGAGATGAGCCTCATCGTTGAACCTGGCCGGCCGGCCGGTTGGCGGTACCATCCCGCCCATGACGCTTCGCCGATACCTCTGTCTCGTCGCCATCAGCTGCGCCAGTCTGACGACACCCCGTGTCAGCCACGCCGACGAAGGTCAGTGGACACCCGAACAAATTTCAGGTCTGGCTGCACAACTGAAAGCACGCGGGTTTCAACAATCACCCGACACTTTGTGGAACACGCGCGACGGTGGACGGATGCGGGCAGCGGTCAACCTCAACGGGTGCTCGGCGTCGTTCGTGTCCGAACGTGGGCTTGTGATCACCAACCACCACTGCGCCTACGGAGCCCTGCAACGCCAGAGCACGGTCGAACACGACTACATTACCGACGGGTTTTTGGCAGGTACTTTGGAGCAGGAACTTGAGGCCAGGCAGACAACCGTCCGTGTACTCGAGCAGATCGTCGATGTCACCGAGGACATCCGTACCGCCGCAGACGCGGCGGGAGATGACGACCGAGGTCGCTATCTCGCGATCGAGGCGGCCCGCAAACAACTCGTCAAATCCTGCGAAGCAGCAGCTCCGGGGCGGCGTTGTTCGGTCGCAGCGTTCGACGCCGGCAGTACCTATCGCCAGATGATTTACCTCGAATTGCGCGACGTCCGGTTGGTGTACGCCCCACCGGCGGCGATCGGCGAGTTCGGGGGTGATGTCGACAACTGGATGTGGCCGCGACACACCGGCGATTTTGCGATCCTCCGCGCCTATGTCGGTCCGGACGCAAAACCGGCTGACTACGCCAAGGACAACAAACCGTATCGCCCCGATACGTGGTTGACGATCTCGGCCGAGGGGGTGGCGCCCGGAAACTTCGTCGCGGTACTGGGCTACCCCGGGCACACCGATCGCCACCTGTCGCTCGCGCAAACCACACGCCAGGTCGAACAGGTGCTGCCGATGCGTGTCGATCTCTACGGCGAGTGGATCGGGATCCTCACCGAACTCGGGAAGCGAGATCCCGCGGTGGCGATCAAAGTTGCGGCGACCCGTAAAAGTCTGGCCAATCGCCATAAAAACGCGCGGGGGATGTTGTGGGGGATCCAGCGGATGAACCTTTTAAAGAAGAAGACCGCGTTCGCTGCCCAACTTCGGGCCTGGGCGAAACAACCGGCGAATACGGCCTACCGCGATGTACTCGAGCAACTCGATGCCCACACCGCCGAGGTGCGACAGGCCTATCCACGCGACTTGCTGCTCGGGCATCTCGGCTACGGACCCAAATTGTTGGCGACCGCGGTCGATCTCGTTCGTCGGGCGCGGGCCCAAAAACTCCCCGACCTCGAGCGCGAGGCCTCCTATATGGATCGCAATGTCGACAAGCTGCGGGGAAAACTGTTGCAGCGGTTGCGCAATCACGACCCGGAGGTCGAAAGCCAGCTGCTGGCATCGCTGTGTGTTCGAGCCCGCGAGCTCGAGGGTGAACAAACGATCGCTGCATTCGCGCCGTGGACGGGTGATACGCGTTCGCGCGAGCAGCTTGCGAAGGATCTGCGTCCGTTGTTCACAGGGTCGAAGTTGACCGACCAAGCGTATCTACTCACCCTGTTCGATGCGGCGGATCCCGAAGCGCTTGAGCATACAAATGATCCGCTGCTCAAGCTCGCGGTCGCGATCGCCGACGAGCTAGAGACGCTCCGACAGCAGTCCGAGGCACGCAAGGGACGGTATGCCCGCTTGGGACCCAAGTATTTCGAGATGCGCAAGGCCCAGTCGGATGCCCGTCACTACCCGGATGCCAATGGGACGCTGCGCCTGAGCTACGCGACCGTTCAGGGCTATGCCCCGCAGGAAGGGTTGCTCGCCCTGCCTCAGACCACGCTCTCGGGACAGGTCCTCAAGCACACCGACGAACATCCGTTCGACCTGCCACCGTCCGTGCGCGAAGCGGCGGCCTCCGCCGCCGAGACGGTGTGGGCCGATCCAACCCTCGGCGATGTGCCGCTCAATTTTTTGGCCAACGCCGATACTACCGGAGGAAACTCAGGCAGCGCGGTGATCGACGCGCAAGGCCGGCTGGTGGGGCTCAACTTCGACCGCGTGTGGGAAAATATCTCGGGCGACTTCGGCTACACGACCGAGCGCTCGCGCAACATCATTGTCGATATCCGCTACCTTCTGTGGTTGCTCGATCAAGTGTCCCACGCCGATGCCTTGCTCGACGAACTCGGGATGCAGGACGTGCGGATGCAACCGGGAAAGCCACCGGCGAGCACATCGGAGCCGCGCCCACCCACGCAAGCGCCCGCCGGCCAACCTGCGCAGGCCCAAGGTGGTTGTTCATGCAAGACACATACGCGCACGTGGCCCGGGGTTGGTGCCTGTCTGCTCATCGCCGGTCTGTTGCGACGCCGACGTGGTGAGCGGTAACAACCGCGGCGGTTCGAACAACGTTGTACAAACACGTTTTCTTGCCGTCGACTGGGCGACAGCGCCCGCCAATCTCAGTTCTGACCGTCCTGTGTGTCACGCGTTTGCAACAAAGGTCGTCCGGCAAGCGCGATATTGTGTGTGCAACGATTGATCACCGCACAGACCCGACCGACGCGCTCGGTAACAAGTTGAGATCATTGCACGGGCTCGCAGGTCGCAGGAGCGGGGATGGCCATGTGGGCACCTGCGCGATGACGGGCGTCTACCGCCCTTTTGAACGCGGTTTGAGCCTTCGGGATCAGTGTGGATCACCCGACAAAGGCTGGTATCGTGCCGGTCCAGCCCCGGTCCCCGGGGCCGGGAGTGGTGACACGCTATCGATGCATGCGATCGGTGATGGCTCCACGTCACGACTCCCAATGTCGCCTACACCCGTTCGCATTTTGTCTCTCACCCGACCACGACCCGGCCCAACGTCGGCCGCATAAAAGGGTTCTCAGATGTCACAACACCCCAGCGGAACCACAGAGTCCTCGCAGAGTCAACAAACTGATCTCAATGAAGCCCTCGAACTCGCCATTGCTGCGGTTCGCGATCAGCCCGGTTCGGCTGACCTGTGGGACCGGCTCGAGAAAACAGGTGGATTTCTCAACCGCGTCGAAGATGTCGCCGCTGTCTACCGCGACATCCTGCGTGGCGACCTCGACAAATCGGTCGCCGATGTCGTCGGCAAGCGGGCTGTGGCCTATCACGAAACCTGGCTGGGCGATGAGCCAAATACCCAGGTCAAGGTTCTGACCCGCGTCCTCGAACTGTTGCCCGAAGCCCGCTGGGCGTTTGAACAACTCACCTCGATCCTGACGCTCGGCGAGCGCTGGGACGAGCTGCTCGCACTGTACGACCGGGCACTCGAAGCGGCGACCGACGAGGACTGGCGCGAAGAGATCCTCGATGAGGCGGCAAACATTGCTCGGGACTTCGCCGGCGAGGCCAAGCGGGCGATCAGTTACTTGCAACAGCAACTGAAGATTCGCCCCGAGAGTGCTCCGCTGGCCGCCGCCCTCGAGCGACTGCTCGAGCGCGAGGAGGAATGGGAGGCGCTGATCGACCTGTGGCACCAACGCCTCGACGCCCTCGGTGAAGATGCCCCCGAAGGGTTGCAAGTCCGGATCGCCGCCTGTTGGCTCGATCGCCTCGAGCGTCCCGACCAAAGCCTCGCCGAGTTGCGCCGCCGGCTCGCTGACCACCCCGACGACGACGACGCCCGCGAGTTGCTCGAGCGCCTCCTGATCCTCGATCCGGATTCGATCACGGCCCAGGTCCGCGACGGTGTCCTCAGCCAGTTGCGGATCTTCTACGCCGGTCGCGACGAGCCCGACCAGATCATTCGCGTCCTCACGGTGGCCCTCGAGTTTGGCGACCGCGAGCGCAAGATCGAGTTGCACCGCGAGATCGCCGAACGCGAAGTCAAACAGGAGCGCACCCCCAAGGCGGTCGACAGCTACGTCGCGCTGCTGACCTTGGGGCCAGATCTCAACAAAGACCACCTGCGACTGCGCCATCTGACCGAACGCTGCGGTGCCTACGGGGCCTATGTCCGCGGATTGGTCGCGGCCGCCGAAGCCTGTGGTGATGCAACGAGAAGGATCGCCCTGCGGCTCGAGGCAGCCCACGTCTACCGCGATGTGTTGGTCGACGGCGCTGCTGCGATCGATCTGTTTGCGTCGATCCTCGGTGAGCCCGGACTCGACCCTGCCCTGGCCCTGCCGGTTGCCCGCAACCTTCGCGACCTGTTGCAGCAGGCGGAGCGCCAGGAAGAACTCTTGTCGATTTTGGAGCGCCTCGCCGGGCTCGAGACCGATGCTGATGTCCGTCGTGCCACCCGTGGCGAAGCCGCGTTGTTGGCCGCCGACTTGGGGAAACACGACCGTGCACTCGCAGCTTGGCGCGCGCGTCTCGGCGAAGATCCCCGCGATCGCGTCGCCCTCGATACGGTCGTCGACCTGCTGTTGGAACTCGAGCGCTGGGAGCCGTTGGTCGCGGCCCTGCGTGATCGTGCAGGTGCAAATATATCGAGTCACCAGCGGCGCTCTGACCTGGTCGATGTCGCCGAGATTTTTGCCGACGAGCTCGACCGACCCGAGGAGGCGATCGATACCTGGCGGGCGATCCAAAAAGAATTTGGGGAGACCGTCGAGACCGTCGAGAAGCTCGCCGGGTTGTTGACCAAGGTCGCAAATTGGTCAGACCTCGCCGGCTTGCTCGAGCGTGTCGCGGGGACAGAGACCGCGCGGGTCGCCGACTTTAGTTGCCGTCTCGGCGATGTTTTCCGCACCCGGCTTTCGCAACCGGAACGCGCTGTCAAGTGCTACGAAGCGAGTCTCAACGCCGATCCAGAGCATGCAGGTGCACGTACCGGGCTCAAGGAACTGCTCGGAAATCCGGCCGCCGGGCGCGAGGCTGTCGAAGTTCTCAGCCGGCTGTACTACGGTCGCGAAGAGTTCGTTGAACTTGCACAGATCGCCGAGTTCCGCCTGCGGGTGGTCGAGGATCCTGTCCGCCGGGTCAGGGTGTTGCGCGAGACCGCCGGCCTGCAGGAAAAACACGTCGGCGACAAGGTCGCTGCCCTCGGATACCTCCGTCGGGCGATGGGCCTGGAGCCGCAAAACCTCAACATCGAGGATGATGTCGTCCGCCTCGCCACCGACACCGGCGATTGGGAGACGGCGGTCAACGCCTATCGCGAAGCGATCGCCTCCCTGGGCGCACAAAATCCCGAGCGCGGAGTCGAGTTGCGACTCAAGGTCGCCGCCCTGTTGGAGGATAAACTCGGACGCCTCGACGAGGCGTTGGCATCGTTTCGCGCCGCGTTGGGGATCGAGCCGGGCAACCTCGTGGCCGCCCGCGGAGCTGTGCGCACGGGTGGGGCCGAGGCTGATTGGCAAGCTGTTGTAGCTGCATTTATCTCGGTGACCGGGGCCCACAAAAAGCTCGATGCCGAGATGCTCGAGACCATCGAGCAACGCGCCAACGAGACGGGGGCCTACCCCGGTCTGGCCAAGGTGATGGCGCCCGAGCTCCTGAACCTGGCCGGCGATCTGCCGATCATCACAGCGGAGCTAGAGGCCCGGTTGGCGACCTGGTTGATCGAGCAGTGTGAAGACGACGACGGCGGGCGTTTGGCCCTGCGTCGCTCCCTGGCGTTAGAGCCAGGTCATGTCACACGCCTCGAGCAACTCGCCGGCCTCGAGCGGGCGACCCCCAATCACGACCTGCTCGAGACCCTGTTGGCCCTCGCGGCCCAACGCGGCGACCACTTCGACGAGCTCTACGAAGCCGCCGGACTCGCCCGTCAACTCCTGGGCGATACCCCCAAGACCCGCGAGATTTTCGATGACTTGCTGACCCGTTCGGCAGCGCTGTGGAACCGCGGTGTGCAACCGGCAGGGGCCCGTGACAACGCGGCCTGCTGCGGTCTGTCGATCGATTCGCTGAGTGAGATGTATGAGCAAGCAGGTGAAAAACGCGAGGCGGCCCAATTGCTCGCACGCGGCGGAAGCCTGCCGTTTGATTCAGATGTCTCTCAGGACATGCGTGTGCGCTCCGCCGGTCTGTACGTCGAGCTTCAAGAGCGACTGTTGGCGATCGACCTCTACCAGGGAGTGATCGACGAACGCCCCGAGGACATCGATCTGATCCGTCTACTGGCGCCGCTGTGCGAGGCGGAGGAGCGCTTCCCACAGGTGTTGGCACTGCGCCGGCGCGAGCTCGAGTTGACACCACCGGGCAGCGAGCGCCTCGTGCTCCGCCTCGACATCGCCCGGATCGTCGGCATCATCGAGGCCCGTGGCGGTCGCGTCGAAGCCTTGATCAGCAATCTCGATGAGCATCCGGGACACAACCCGTCGCTCGAAGCATTGACCGAGGTGCTGACCGACAAGGGTCGGATTCCACAGTTGACCGACTTCCTGTGTGACCACGCCCAACGCCTCGAAGGGATGAACAAGGGCCCGCAGGCGGCCAAGTTGTGGTCGCAGGCGGCCGACCTGTGCGAGCAAAACTTAGTCGATATCGACCGGGCACTCGAGTGTCACCGCCGGGTCGTCGCACTAGAGCCCGACCTCGATTCGCTCGACGCCCTGTCCCGGTTGCACTTCGATCGCCAAGAGTTTGGCGATGCCGTGCCGTGGCTCGGTCGCCGTTTGGAACACACGCCGTCGGGTCCTGAGCGCACGGTGATCGTCATGCAGTTGGCCAAGGCACATGTCGGTGCCACGCAGATTCCCGAGGCGATCCGCTGCCTCGAACGGGCCAACGCCGAGCAACCGTCGGAGACCCAGATCCGCGATCGCCTGGCCGACCTGTACCGAGAGTCAGGTATGTGGGTTCCGCTGGCTGACCTGTTGCTGGTGGCTTCGGACCATATCTTCGACCCCAAACGCGCCGAGGCAGCGCTGCGCGAGGCGGCGACGATCTACCGCGAACACGTCGAGGAGATCGAGCGCGCCGCCGGTGTGTTGCGCAAGCTCGCCGCCCTCGCACCCGAGGACTTCACGATCCGCAGCGAACTTGCCGACAGCTTGCTGGCCGCCGGACAACTGACTGAAGCCCGCCAGGTGTTGGAGGATTTGGTCGCCGACTACGGGCGTCGCCGCAGCAGCGAACGCGCCACGGTTCACTACCGCTTGGCCCAGCTGATGCGGGACAACGGCGAGTTTGAGCCGGCCCTGCAAGAACTCGATCAAGCGGCCAAAATGGCGGTTGGCAACACGGCGATCCTGCTGAGCTTGGCAGAGGTCGCCCGCGATGCCGGACAACACGACCGGGCCGAACGCGCGTTCCGGGCGTTGTTGTTGGCCGCAAGGCGTAATCCGAAACAAAGTGCCGTGGGCATCGCCCGCGCGCGCTACGAACTCAGCTGTTTGGCCGCCGCCCGCGGTCAGGACGACCAGGCCCACGACCTGTTGGAGTCAGCTGTGTCGGTCGCTTTGGGCAACGACGACGAGGCCAAAAGGCTGCAACGGGTGCTGGCCGAGCGCAAGGATGCCGAGCTGCTGATCCGGATTTTAGAGAGCCGGATCGAGGGGACGGACGGATTAGATCGTGCACGCCTTCAGGCAGAGCTTGCAGATGCAATGGAGATGAGCGGCCGCGCCGACGAGGCCCTCGAGCTGCGTCTGCAGGCGCTGCGCCTCGCCGGTGAAAATGCCGAGGTCCACGATGCAACCCGTGAACATACCGCCCGCATCGGACAGTCCCAGCGCTACATCGATGTTCTCAACGAGTTGTTGACCGGAGCCCGCGAGCAGGACCACCTCGAGCGGGTCGTCGACCTCACCCTGCGGATGGCTGACGTCTACGAGCGCGATCTGCAGGAGTTCGACTCGGCACAGGTGTTGTATATGCAGGTTGAAGGAGGCAAGCACCGGTTTGTCGACGCCTGGGTCGGCCTGGCGCGAATCGCCGCTGCCCGCGGAGATCGCCAGCGCCAGGTCGAGTTGCTCGAGAAAATCTCGGCACTGCCCGAGGAAGAACTGTCGGCCGAAGCCCGTGCACATGCAGCTTTCGGTCTGGCCGAACTTCACCTCTCGGACCCCGACTCACGCGACGCCGGGCTCACGGCGATTCGCCGGGCACTCGAGGCTGATCCGCGCTACGACATCGCCGAGCCGATCCTCCGCCGCGCGATCGGTGCGGCCGGTGACCACGAAGGTCTCAATGCCCTGTACGAAGAAGTGGTCCGTGCACTCGGCGACGAAAACCTCCTGCTCGAGTACCTCGAGGGCCGTGCGGCACTTGCCGATGTCGACCTCGAGCGCGTGCGTGAGGCGGTCCATCTCGCCGATAAACTCGGCGCCGATGATCGCTGTGAGCGACTGCTCCACCGCGTGATCGAACTGACCACGGGCGACAGCGCCAACGAAGAGACGGCACTGTGGGGATACACAGAGCTGGCCTCGCGCAGCCGCAAGGCCGGCGACATCGTCGGTGCCATCGCCTTGGTCCGCCAGGCCCGGGAGATCAACGGGGGTGCCTCGATGTTCGACCTCAGCCATCAACTAGCGATGGAGGCAATCGCCGACGATACCCACCGCGCCACCGGAGTCGAGTTGCTCGAAGAGATGCGGTTGCAAGATCCCGCCAACCGCGTCCTGTGGGAGCCGCTGATGAAGATCTATCGCGAGGCCGAGGACCACGACCGGTTCTCCGTCCTCGTGGTCGGGACCCTCGATACCCTCGAGGACAAAGAAGAGCGGGTGACCCTGCGTCTCGAGTTGGTGCGCTTGGTGCTCGCCGACGAGGGTCGCGAGGCTGAGGCGGTCAAGTTGCTGCGGGATGTCCTCACCGACGTCCCGGGGCACCGCGACGCCCAAGGCCTGCTGGCCGAGGTGTTTGAGCGGACCGGGTACGATGAGGAGCTGGTCGAGTTGTTGCAACAGCAACTCACAGCGGTCAGGGAAAAGGGTGATGTCGAGGATGTCATCGAGATTTCGCTGCGCCTCGGCACTCTGCTGGGCAAGACCCATCCGGAGGAGGCCCTCAAGGTCCTGCGCGACGCCCTCGACCTCGCCCCCGAAAACCGCGGCCTGATCGAGGCACTGCTCTCGCAAATGGGCGAGGAGCACGACCCGCGCGACCGCGCGGAGATCATGGAACGCCTGCTGGCGATTGAGACAGGTGAAGAAGCCGTCGCCCTCGCCCTGCAACTGGCGGAGTTATGGTCGGCGCTCGAAGACGTCGAAGCGGTGACCCGGGTGCTCGACCTCGGTTGCCGGGCAGCCCCGCAAAATGTCGAGATCCGCAACCGGCTCGAGGAGTTCTACCGCACCCACGAACGCTGGGGGGAACTCGCAGATCTGTTGGTCTTCGCCGCCAAGAGCGAGGAGACGCCGGTCCGTACCGGTGCCCTGTTGCGCGAGGCCGCCGGCCTGTACCGCGAGCATCTCGACAAACCCCAACGCGCGACCGAGGTCCTGCGCGAGGCCTATGAGGCCCTGCCCGAGGACATGGAGTTGCTGCGGGAGTTGACGACCGCCATGGCGGCTGTCGGAGAACATGCAGATGCAATCTCTGCGATTACCGCGGCCCTCGACAACCACCAGATGGACCGCGATACCCGGGTGTCGTTTTTGCGGCAACGGGCCGAATTGCGGACCCACGTCGGCGATCAATCCGGTGCGGTCGAGGACCTCGAAGCCGCCCACGCGATTGTCGGCGCCGATCTCACGCCAGACCTGATCGCCGGACTCGAGCAACTCATCGAAGTCGCCGGAGCCACCGACGACCGCGAGACGGAGCGCAAGGCCACGTTGCGCCTGGTCGAGCTGCTCGATGAGCAGGGTGATGAGGCACGTGCACGGGCAGCGTTGGCGGCCTGGGCCGATCAAGACCCGACCGATGTCGAGGTCCTCCAGCGTTTGCTCGACATGGATACGGCGTCCGAAAACTGGGATGCCGTGGTCGAGAACTGCTCGCGTCTCATCGCCGCGGCCGAGGGCGAGGCCCAGATCGAAGCTGGCAAGCAACTGCTCGCCGCCTGCGAAAAGGCTGACAACTCGACCGCCGCCCGTGCCGGGTTGGAGATCGTCTACGAGAACAACCCCGACAACGACGAAATCCGCGAACAACTCAAGAAGATCTACACCGAGGTCGAGGCCTACTCCGACCTCGCCCGGATCCTCATCCGCGAGGCGGCTGCAGTCGCCGACGAGGAAAAGCGGTTTGTCATGTTCCGCCAAGCCGGTGAGTTGTTGCTCGACGAAGATGGCGAAGCCGCGGCCGAGGCCCTCAAGCAAGCCCTTGAGCTCAAGCCTGGCGATCAACGCGTCATCGTCATGTTGGTCGAGGCCTATGCCGCAGCCGAGAAGTTCGACGATGCCCACGCGATCCTCGACAAGGCGATCGCCTCCATGCGTGGCCGGCGTTCACCTGACCTCTCGGCCCTCCAGTACCGCAAGGCCTGCCTCGCGCGCAGTCAAAAGGACGGCGAGGGTGAACTTCGCTGGCTCAAGGAGGCCTATCACAGTGACCGCAACAACGGCGATGTCGCAGTCGAACTCGCCGATCTCGCCGAGAAGCGCGAAGACTACGACTTGGCCATTCGCGTGCTGCGTTCGATCGCGTTGATGGATGCTGCACCGATCAGCCGGGCGATGGCCTACCTGCGTCAGGGCTACATCGCCGATCGTCGCGGAGACCGTCAGAAGGCCGTCCTGTGGGGCCGCAAAGCCCTCATGGAAGATCCGAACTGCGACGAAGCGACGACCTTCCTGCAGGAAATCGGCGAGCTCTAAGCGGACATCCCACGGACGTCCGAGCGTGCGGGTCCACAGTTGGGCCCGCATGTTCTTTTTGAACCCGCGTCTGGGTTCTCACGCGCACGGGTGTGCAATCACATGCACTCGCCAGAGGAATCGCAGGGCGCATCTACAACTTCTTCGCGTGTTGGGGCGCGATGAATCGGCCTGTCTCGCACGCAGCGTTGTTCGACGTTCGACTCGCGCCGACTCGTATCCCTGCTCGAACCGCCTCGACATCGTCAGCGTGCGGTGCCGCAAGTTGTTCGACGCGCAACCTCGTTGAAAGGTCCGCGAGGTGATGTGCCGAGAAAATCCATGGGGTTGCTCGCACCGCCTGCGCGTGTCAAGTTGCGGGCGTCGCCCCCTGCGACCAAAAACCCCAGCGAACGGACCTTTGCGGTCCGCCACGAGGTGTACGATGAGTTTTGAACTTCCCCAGCTCCCCTACGCCAAAGACGCACTCGAGCCCCATATGAGTGCGCGTACGTTTGACTTCCACTACGGCAAGCACCACGCCGGATACGTCAACAAGCTCAATGCAGCGGTAGAGGGTACTGACAACGCAAACAAGAGCCTCGAGGAGATCATCATGTCGGCCTCGGGTGGGCTCTTCAACAACGCCGCCCAGGTCTGGAACCACACCTTTTTCTGGAACTGCCTCAAGCCCAATGGTGGTGGTGCCCCGACTGGTGACCTGGCTGCAGCGATCGACCGCGACTTCGGCTCGTTTGACGCGTTCAAAAAGCAGTTTGCGGCCACCGCAGGCGGACAGTTCGGCTCCGGGTGGGGCTGGCTGGTGCTCGACGGCGGCAAGCTCAAGGTTGTCAGCACGGCCAACGCCGACACACCGATGAAGCACGGCCAAGTCGCCCTGTTCACCGTCGACGTGTGGGAGCACGCCTACTACCTCGATTACCAAAACGCCCGGCCCGCGTTCATCGAGACCATCCTCGACAAGCTCGCCAACTGGGATTTTGTCGCCCGCAATCTCGCGGCCGGCCAGGGTTCGGCTTCGTAAGCGTCCTGTCGACCTTTACAAAAGGGCCTCCCATGCGGGGGCCCTTTTGTAATTGTCGAGCGTACGGTGCGAGCTAAATTCGCATGTGTGTACAAAGATGCTCACAGCACAAAGCTCATACACATGCCATTTTCGCAAGCCACATCGATCTCCTCTGGCAATCCGGCTTGGCCATCTTCGGCGAGCACCGGTCCGACGGGGCAATCACAGTCCGGATATTGACTGTCACAAATCGCCTCGGCCTCCTCGAATACCGTGACGTCATCGATGTGAATGCCCCAGGCCTCTTCATTGCCACAGCAATCGACGGTGTGAAAAACCAAAGCACATTCATCGACCGTGTTGCACTGTTTGTCAAACGTCGGAAACGACGGCTCCTCTCCCTGCTGTGGAACACACATCACCTCGTCGCCACCACCGGTTGTCGCCTCGGTATCACCTGTGTCTTCGGTGTCACTTGTATCGTCGGTCGTCGCTTCTGTCTCCGTTGTGCCCTCCGTGTCCCCCTGCGTGGTGTCGGTATCACTTGTGCCGGCCGTCGTCGCGGTCGTGTCCGGACACGTGCATCCACATCCTCCGCTCGGAACGCAGGGCGGTGGGCACGGTCCGCAGGTTCCGTCGGCGCTGTCGTCCCCCGACGTGCTGGTTTGGGTCGTCGTTTGGGTCGTCGTTTGGGTCGTCGTTTGGGTTGTGGTCGTCGCCTCGGTCTCGGCATCTTCCCCGCCACAACTCACGAAGCCGCTCACGAGTCCCACAGCAACCAACCACTGAGCCATCCGAAGTGTCATGGTACGAGTGTACACCACAAGCTCGGCGGATGACGCATCGAAAGGTGAGCGACGTCTTCGCCCACATCCAGTCTTTAAAGATGGCCTCGGTGGGAGGCCATCTTATTTGTCGATACAAGCTCTAGGGGACATTCGAGGTACCCACAACCGCCTGTCCCCCGACCCTGGCCTTGAAAAACACATCATCGTCGGCATCGACTAGGACACCTGTCGGATAGTACCCGCCATCGAAATCAGCGGTCGGTCCCTGGGTGAGCATCGCTCCGGGAATCGTGATGATATCGATGCGATTGGCCCCGCTTTGGGCGACAAACATCCGTGCCCCGTCGCTGTCGATCTCGATTCCGTCGGGGTCGGCGAGGCCGGAGTAGAAGGTTGTCACCACACCATTGCTGTCGACCGCCTCGACCCGGTCGTTGTTGTAGTTGACGACGTAGAGTGTTTGTCCATCCGGCGTAAAGTCGAGTGCACTCAACTGCCCGGACGAGGTGGCAAACGTGTTGATACTCGAGTCGTCGGGATTGTAGACATAGATTGTATTGGTCGACGACGTCATCATGATCTGGCCCCCGTAGGAACCAAACCCCTCGGGCACCACATCGATGTCGTTGATGATCGTCGGCAGTGCGGCGACTTGGCTGGTCATGTTGTTACTGTCGACCGTGAACAGACGGTTGGGATTGTCCACGGCGACGTAGATCAAGTCGTCCTGCGGCCGGTAGGTAATCCCGTTGACCGAGTTTGACCCGAACATGTTGACGATTTGCGTGACGGAGCCATCGTTTCTGTCGATGCGGTACAACCCATCTTCGAAGCTGCCGCCGACCAGGATGTTGCAGTCGGCATCCCAGGCGATGTCCCCGTAGTAGTTACTCGGGTGGATGGAGACCGGGAACGGAAGGTTGTTGGCATCGAGGTTGCACTCCTCGGACTCGCAGAGATCGTTGCAGCCGTCGCCCACCTCGAGGTTGCCGTCGTCGCACTGCTCGTTGTCGGCCCAGACAAAGCCGTCGCCACAGCTGGCAGCTACACAGGTGTCGATACATTCATCTGTGTTGTCGTCGTTCATGTCGTCGCAGGTCTCGCCTGCCTCCTCGTTGACGTTGCCGTCGCCGCATGCGACAGCGGTGCAATCGTCGTCGCAGTCGGCAGCCTCACCGCCTGCATCGCACTCCTCCATGCCTTCCCAGACAAATCCGTCGCCACAGCTGGCGGCCAAGCACGAGCTCGGGCACGCATCGGAGTCGTCGTCGTTGGCGTCGTCGCAGTCTTCGACATCGGCTTGGACAAAGCCATCGCCGCACGAGGCCAGTTCACAGGTCGACAGGCAGTCGTCGGTTTCATCATCGTTGGCGTCATCGCACGCCTCATCGCCCTCGACCACGCCATCACCACACACAGCAGGCTCGCCGGTGGTCGGGTCTTCCGTGGTCGGGTCCTCCGTGGTCGGGTCCTCCGTGGTCGGGTCCTCTGTGGTCGGTTCCTCCGTGGTCGGGGACGTCTCACTGTCCGAGCCCGGGCCCGCAGTTGTCTCATCTGTGGTGGCGGTCGACGTCGTCTCTACATCGGTCGTCTCTGTCGTCACCGTTTCCGAGGTCGTGCTTCCGGTCTCCGTTGAGGTTGTCATGTCCTCGCCGCATCCCGCGAGAAACACAACCGCCGTCAAGGAAGATGCGAAGGCTCCGAGGTTTGTATTTTTTAACATGTCCAAAAATACATGTTCTGTCTTGAGGGGAGAAGGTCGTTCCGATGACTCTGCGACTTGTATTTTGGAAGACTTGCTCGCTGACACACGCTCGGTCTTGCACGGTCAATGTCAATGTTACTGTTTGTGACGCACGATCCGCGCCGATGACCTGCCGACAATGCGATTCCCACCTGGTTCGGCCCGCGGCTTGTCGGGTCCGAACCAGATGGTCGTCACAAATTATGTTGATACAACATTTGCGGCAAGTTGGATGTCGACGTTTGATCGGCACGCGGTCCTGGAGCGGTCGACAACCGCTCCAGTGAGTCCTGTCGACTATCGCACGTACATGCGGATATTGTTCTCGCCGGTTCCCGACTGTCCGGTGTTGAGGCCTAGATGCCGACCAAATCCGGTGCCTGTCGCTTCAGCCATGTCTGTTCCGGGTCCACACTGCCCACACTGGTTGGTCGGACCAAAACTCCCGCCGTTGGGGTCGTCGAATGGGCAGCCGCCGTTGTGACCAAAACTCCACACCGGCCCGTAGGTCGCTCCATTCCATGCCGAGCCGAGATCCTGGCAGGGGCCGAGGGTGTTGTAGCCATCGTGGTCGCCCAAGTGGAAGTAGAGATTGCTGTCGCACATCGAGCCCGACGCGACCAGGGTGCCGGCAGTTTGCGGGTAGCCCATGTTGTCAAAGTTGCACACGGGTTCGTCGATCGCCGCCATAAACGTTGCAGCATCACTCATTCCCGCAGTCATTCCGCTGTAGGCCGCCCACACATCCGACGGGAAGTGGTGGAACATCATGTCCTTAAACGGCACCACGTGGAGCGCATAGCTCTTGAAGTCGCGGTGGAGCTCATTGATGTCGCCGACGGTATCGAACTTGGTCGACATCAAGTGGCGATTGACCCATGACCAGGTGGCGACGCCATCGTCGGACCCGACCATCACCAGTGTCCATCCCCCGCCGTCGTGGTCCATGTCGCAGTAGACAACCAGACGCCCCTCGGGTCCGTGATCGCCATCGGGATCGATATCGTAGATGCCGGACTCGGCGTGCTCGTTGTGTTCGATGATATCGAGGCAGCTTTTGGGGAGGTCACAGACATTGCTGATACATGAATCGTAGATGCAATCGCTGTCGCCTTCGCACAAATCTCCCGACTGGCATGTTGTGCAGTCCGGTCCGCCGCAGTCGACATCGGTCTCGCCGCCGTTTTGGATCCCGTCGTTGCAGGTCGCCGCGATGCAGTTTCCACAGTAGTCGCTGTCATCGTCGTTGCCGTCGTCACATTCCTCATCGTCTTCGACCAGTCCATCGCCGCAACCGGGGAGGGCACAATCGTTGCAGCCGTCACCGTCGATGTCGTTGCCATCGTCGCAGGCCTCGCCGGGGCCGACGATTCCGTCGCCGCATCCAGCGAGCAAGCATCCTTCGAGGCAATTGTCTTCATTGCTGGTGTTGCCATCGTCGCACTGTTCCATGTCTTGCCAGACGAGCCCATCGCCGCAGAAGGCTGCGATACAAGACAGTGTGCATGCACCATTGTCCGAGTTGGCGTCACCGTCGTCGCATTCTTCCTCGCCGGCTTGGACATGGCCATCCCCGCAATAGGCGTGTTTGCACTCTGATGTACAGGCACCGTTATCGGCATTTGCCATACCGTCGTCGCACTCTTCGCCAGGGTTGACAACCCCATCACCACATTCGCCACCGCCATCGGTCGGATCCGGATCGACCGTCTCCGTTTCACCGTCGGTCGGACCACCCTCGCTCTCGGTCATCCCACCGGTTAAAGAGTCGGTCATCCCGCCGGTTGTGGGGCCTTCGGTGGTATCGGAATCGGAGGTTTCCTCCCCCGAACTGTCCGAGTCGGAACCACTGTCGGAGGTAACCTGCGGGCCGTCGCCGCAACCGACGAGGGACGCCGAGGTGAGACCCAAAATCGCAATCGAAAGAAAATGCTTCGCTACAGTTCGCCGAGACATGGCGATCATTAAACATGTCTTTTGAGACATGTACAAGGAGGGCGTTCTCCGACACCTCGATACTCGTTGTATGTGTAGGCATCTATCTCGACGGATCGTAGCCTGTGCCGGAGTGTCCTCCGCATGCCCTCCGCGATTCGTGCAGATCTTGCTCGATTCGCTCCAAGCATTCGTCACCTTGCGCAGAGAACGGCGTCAAGAACCCGTGTCCGAGCAACAGCCGACCAGCCGGTTTGGCGGATTTGTATATGTTGGTACATGTATTTTAGCGAGACGCATCCGCACGTTCCACACAGGTGCCTACCTATGCCCGGCGACGATGGCCACGGCTCAACCCGAGATCGCGAGCACCGGGTAACTCGGTGGCACACCTTGGTCGTGCTCGAGCTGCTCCACCTGTGTCACCAGCGAGGCGAACATCGTCTCCCAATCGATCACATCCGGCGAAACCGCGTAGTCGGTCGACAACAGGCGATAGAAAATCTCGCCGAAGTAGGTCATGGTCGACCCGGGCTCACAGCCAAAACTCGGACGGTCGTGACGGGCAGCTGCGATGGCAACCAAGTTGCGCAGGTCGGTGATGCGTACGGCATCGTCGAGCTCACCGACGGACAAGAAACCACCGCTGTGACAGGCTTGTAGCATCACGTATTTCGTGGTGGATACATGAAAAGACGCTAGGGCATCGCGCAGCGTCTTGGGGGTGAGCATCAACGACGCCGGCGAAAGTCCTGCCCGATACCCCTCGACGACCGCCTCGGGGCGATGGCCGTACCCGGGGTCTGAGCCCATCTGGATAAAGTGCTGGTCGAGTAGTGCGGTCTCCTCAGCGGACAGCGCCGGCCCCCGCTCCGGAAGCATGCTCTGGCGCCCGTGGCTGGTGATATAAATGTATATCCAAGGCGGCCGCTGATCGGCGAGCTGTGAAAGATGCTGGACGAGGAGGCCGGCTTGGGCCGGATAACAGTCCCCGATTTCGGGCAACAGTCGCAGGTATTGCTCGGCATCCTCGAGATAGGCGGCAGGTGTCGGCCTTGCCCAGTAGCAGGCGATCTGGTCGTCGGTATAGCCAATCTTGCGAAAGTGTTGACGTTGCGCAACCACCTCCTCGGCAAAGTTGGCGACATCCGGACCTCCGGCGACGAGTAGGATCTGGGTGTTGGGCGATAGCGGCGCGCTGGGATTCCCAGGAGGCAACGCGGGTAGCTCCACAGAAGGGGGACCCGCAGACGCGGTTTTTTGTGTACATGCACCAGCTGTCAGGGTCCAGGCGAGGGCGATGAGCGGGGAATAGCCACTCAAATATGTATCAACACGCATGGACGGATGACGGCCGCTCGGAAGCGTTGGAGTGCAACCTGGCTATCGTAGCAGATCCGCAGGAGCCGTCATACGTGTTCGGGGCAGGTTGTACGACGATCCTCGTTCGCAATGGTTTTAGGCAGTTACCCTTCATTGGTGGCGCCTGTGGCCTGCGGACTTGCGTGGCCTGCCGGTCGTTGCAAGGAAGGCCTGCTAGCGGGTCGCTCGTGCGCGGGTTGTGATTCATTTGATGGCCGGCACGCGGGCTGTGCCTCGAACGTGCGAGGTTGTCGACATCGCGTCGCAGGCTTCGGTACTGCGATTTCGGGCGATCCCTCGACCCGTCGCATGCGAACAGTCGCAGGCGATCGCACGCCCTCACCGGTCGGTCCGCACCGACGCCACCGTGCGTCGATTTCGTTTGCGATTCAGGCGACCGGGCCACCCGGCCGCTGCTATGGTCGAGTCGATGTCGACACCGAACGATCCCGACTGCTGTCACTACCCGGCGACCGCCCGCAACCGCGAGTCGATCCTTGCAGTGCTTCGCCGGGTCTTACCCGCCACCGGTCGCGTGGTCGAGGTCGGTAGCGGCAGTGGTGAACACGGGGTTTACTTCGCCGGCCAACTCCCCGGCCTGACGTGGGCACCGAGTGATCCAAGCCCCGAGGCCCGGCGGAGTATCGCAGCCTGGAGCCGCCACGTGGGACTCCCCAACATCGAGCCGGTCCAGACCCTCGACGCGACCCAAGAGACATGGCCTTGGGAACATTCAGAATATGATCCGCCGGGGGTGGCGGCCGTGGTCGCGATCAATGTCATTCACATCTCGCCGTGGGAGACGTGCCTCGGGATTCTCGCCGGAGCCAGTCGCCTGTTGTCGACAGGCGGCGTCCTCTACCTCTACGGACCCTACCGGCGCCACGGCAGCCACACATCCGCGAGCAACGCCGCATTTGATGCCAGCCTTCGCGCCCGCGATTCGAGCTGGGGGGTCCGCGACCTCGAGGAGGTCGTGGCGGCCGCTGAGACGGTAGGTCTGGCGTTCGCCGAGTTCGTGCCGATGCCAGCCAACAATTTCAGTGTCGTATTCGTCCGCCGCTAGGGGCTTTGTAAATTATTGCAGTTGCATGTATTTTGTTTTTGAGTGACGGATCATGTCGGTCGTGGTCGACGGAGCGGCGGTAGGTTGGGTTCATCCATGTTGGGACCGCGGCGAGGCATCACCGCGGGTCCTCCCCGGGCGGGTCCTCGACCACCCGTCAGAGGTGGGCCGATGATCGGTTTGAGAGCTCATAACTGCGGTCCTGGGGCAGTTGCCGGGTCTCATGTCAAATTCAGCCGAACCCCGGGACAACCGGTGTAGGATGGCTGCGATGCAAACGATCCGCCGCTTCGCCGCCGCTACTATCCTCCTTGCCACGCTCGGCGCTCCCGCGTGTACGGGAGGCTCCGCTCCGGGCGACAAGAACAAACCTGCACAGGTCGAGAACAAAGCCGAAGCGCCTGCTCCTGCGGCGAACCCAGATGCACCGGCACCGACGACCGCCAAAACCGTCACACCCGCGGCCGCCGATGCGCCGACGATCACGCTCACCAATCCGGGGGCCGAACCGCGTCAGCAGCTGCGTTTCACCACCACCAAAGGTTTTCACCAAGATGCGCTGATGACCATGGATATGGCCATGGCCCTCGATATGGGCATCCAGAAGCTGCCGAAGACGGTCTTGCCGACCACCAAGATGGTGATGGATAGCACGGTGACGGATGTTTCGGCCGAAGGTGACATCCACTACGAGTTCAAGTTGCGCGACATCGAAGTGGTCCCGCGCGAGGGCTCGCCGGACATGATGGTGTCGAGCATGAAGACGGCACTGGCGGGAATGAATGGTCTCAAGGGTTCCTCAACGGTGTCCAACCGCGGCGTCGTCAAGGCTGCGACCTTCGAGATTCCCGACACGGTGCCCGACCAAATGCGCCAAACCATGGATAGTTTGCAGGAGTCGGTCGGCCAAGTTGCCGTGCCCCTGCCCGAGGAGGCAGTCGGCGTGGGTGCGACCTGGGAGGCGACCTCCCAGATCACCCGCGGCAATGGCATCAACATGACTCAAAAGACATCATATGAGTTGGTCTCGGTCGAGGGGTCCCAGGTCAAGTTGAAGATCAAGCTCGATCAAACCGCCGAGCCCCAGACGATCAAAGCTCCCGGTATGCCAGCGGGCGCCGACGCCAAGCTGATCGATTTGAAATCGTCCGGCAGCGGCGAGACCGTCCTCGATCTGACCAAGCTCGCACCGCTCGACAGCACCATCTCGATGGATTCGAAGTTCAAGATGGCCGTCAAAGCGATGGGCCAAGAACAAAACGTAAGTATGGAGATGCAACTTGTAATGGGTTTTAAGGATCAGTAGTCGGTCGAGTGCTCGCCCGTTCGCCGAAGTCGGTTCGGACCAAGTAGGGCTCCGGGTGACTGTCCTGGTCGATGTGTACGCCGAGGCGCAGGTGTGGTGCACGCGGAGCCGTTTGCCGAGGCGGACCTCGAGCTCAAGCACCTGTGGACATTGTCGCCCGGTGATCGATTGCCCCTACAACAATTCGACGCTGTAGGAGATCGTCATGCCCGGCCCGTCGTAGCTCGGGAACTTGTGGTCGGCGACCGCCCGCCGAGCGCACTGAATCGTGCCGAAGATGTTGAAATCCGCGGGGGCTTTGAGGCCGACCGACGAGACTTCGCCCGACGGCTCGAGGCGGAAGGTAAAACTGACTTCGCCAGTGGGGAATGCCCCTTCGTTGTAACAGGCGGCCAGCGAAAAGCACTCGTTGAGTGCATATTCAATTTCCCGCATATGGTTGTTGATCAGATCCTCGCTGAGCTGCTCATCGCCCCCGTTCATGTTGATCGAGCGGGTCGCGTTGGGATCGAACTCGGGGATATCGGAGTCGTCGACCGGAACAAACTCCGGCAAGCTGCCCATGTCCTGGTTGCACTGGGCCCAGTTGTCGATCGGCGGCCGGGCTTCGCCGATATCTGCATCGCCCTCATCGAAGTCGTACGAATTTCCACAGACGTCTTGGCCGTAGTCGACGACACACGTTCCGTCGTCGCAGCGCGTGCCCTTGCCACACATCGTTCCGCATTCACCCGGAGCAATTGTGTTGCCGCCGCGACACGCTCCGACCGCAGCCATGCCGAGTACGCAAAACCCAATCCAGAAAGCTCGCATGAGGCGACTAGCCTATCACAATGGGGCGCACACGGCGGCTTGCGAATGTGCACACCTGACCCGATGTTCTTGTGCCTTGTGCGTCCCGAGATGCGCGGTTGCTCACCGCAACCACTGTGCGAATTGCCCGTCAGGGGCCAAACTGCACGTCACACACGTAGCCTAATCGCCGACGCGCCACTCGAGTTCCGGTCACGCATGTCCACCCGTGTGCGCCATTTGCATGTATCTTCAATGTTTTCTCCCGCGGGATGTTCGCATCCGGCACACTGAAGATGATTGTATGATCAACTTGATGTTTGCGCCGCCGGTTCGACGAGACCGCGCTCGGCAAAGTCCGCCAGCAACAAACTCATGCGTCCTAGGACGTCTGGGTCGAGGGCCTGTCCGACCTCCTGCGCACCGGTGATCACGGCCTCTTGGACGGTTCGTCCCGCCATGAGGCGACCGGTGACGGCCCGGGCCAAGGGGGTGAGTTCGAGGTAGCGGACGTGATTTTCGCCGTCGCGGTACACGAGCAGGGATGTCGCCTGCGCCTTTGGGACGGTGCGGTCGTCGACGTCGCTCGGCAACTCGTGGACCCGATGGTCGTAGTCGAGAAGTCGAGAGCTGGCGACGAACTGGAGGACGCTTTGCAGCGAAAACGTGCCGGCTTGGTGGGCAGTTGCAGCGGTCGCGGTCGCAACCGTGAACTCGACCAACTCGTGGCGCGCGAGATCGACGAGATAGGTGGCGATCTCTGGCGTCGCTGCCCACCGCGGGCTGGCCCATTGGACAAACTCCTGCGGTAGGTCGCGCAAATACGGCGAGCGCGGACCTGGCCCGGCCATCCACGCAACGAACTCGCGCTCAAAAGATCCCGCCGGCAGCCGGGCAATCGTGCGGGGAAGAAAATTTTCGACGACGGAGGAGATCGTCGCCCGCGAGAGTTTGCGGTAGACCTCGAGGCGCGAACCGAGGCTGGCCATGACCTCGCTGGCATCGGGTGCAAGACCGTGCTCGGCAAAAAAAACCGCATCGTATCTCGTTGCATCCGCATCTAAAACGACCTGGCTCAACCCGTGGCTCGCGCTGTGGAGGTCGATCACTTCGCCGGGCAGAGTATGGATGTCCGTCGGGCCATGCGATGGATCCATGGCGGCGTGGAACCGCAAAAGTGCATCGTCGTAGGTCTGCTGCAGTTGCGCGACCTGACGGCCCAACTCGGCGAGCTCGGGGATGTTGTGGTCGCGCTCGTAGACCACGGGCCTGGGCCCCACACGCTCGATGACCCAGGCCATCAACTCGTGGACCGCGGGCAACACATCCGACCCGTGGGTGTCGATCAGCAACCCGTCGAGGTGGGGCCGAACTTCTCCGCCGGCAACGTGCAGCGACTGCACGCGCGCGAGTGGAATCTCGGACAAAAACGCCAGCGGATCGAAGCCGAGGTTGTGGCCGTTGACATGCACGTTGTTGACATCGAGCAACATGCGGCAGTCGGCCCGCTCGAGGATTTCGCAGACAAACGCAGCTTCGCGTTTGGGCAGGTCTTCGGGGGAACTGCGACGCAGTCCGGGCGAGGCGTAGTAGCTGATGTTTTCGAGGGCGAGTGGCACCTGCAGATGGTCTTGCACCCGGCGGACTTGGTCGGCGACATGGGCTGCGGTGGTGCGGTCGAGCGGCAGTGGAAACAGATCGTGGAGGCAGCGACCCGCGTGTCCGGTCCAGCACAGGTGGTCGCTATGTTGATGTATGTTCAATGATTGGAGGAAGTCGCGCAACTGGTCGAGATAGTCGCTCGATGGCGGCGTGGTCCCACCGATGTTGAGCATCAGGCCGTGGGTCAGCAGTGGGAAGCGACTGGCGACCGTGGTCAGTGCGTCGGGGATATAGCCGCCACGGCGCATATAGTTTTCGGGCGAAATCTCAAAGAAGTTAATCGACGCCGGGACTTCGTCGGCGAGGACTTCATCTAAGAACGCCCAGCGCAGGCCGAGGCCTACGCCAGTCGCGGGGGGGGGAGTTTGGGTCACGATCATGCCGGGGTGCACCTGCGTCGTTCACCGTATTTTACGAGGGGTTGGACGAATCGGCATGGCAGGTACACCCGTGCTTGCATGTACATTTTAATGCGAACTCTGCGTCATCCGAAACATCGGGCGAAATCCGGGCTAGCCCGAACACGTTCCGGGGCCACAGGTTCCCTCGGCTTTCTTCTTGGCGGTCTTCTTTGTCTTGACCTTCTTTTTTGCCTTGACCTTCTTGACCTCTTGCGCGGGTGGCTCCGTGGCCTCGCTGGAGGCTGCAAGTGTTTCGCTAGCGACGGCTTCGGGTGCGGCCTCGTCGGTCGGTGCTTCGTCCGGGGCGTCCTCGGCAGGCTCGGTCTCGGTCGAATCGGCCGCCTCGGGCTCGGACGTGTCGGGGTTGGCCGGCTTGGCACCGCAGTTGCCCTCGGCCTCCTCGGAGGTCTTGGTCGAATCGGCGCCCGGCACTTCGGTCGCATCGGTGGTGGTCTTACAGGCCGGCAGGGTCAGGCCTGTACCGAGGGCTGCGAGGGTGAGGGAAATCGTCTTGAGGTCCATAGATCGTACTTTCGTTGCTGGTACATGCATAATGGGAGCGAAGCTAGTAGCCGCCTTTGGCTTCGGCTTTGGCCTCCGTCTTGGCTTCGGCTTTGGCCTCCGCCTTGGCTTCACCGGCCTCGGGTTTAGCCGCAGAGGGGTCGAGCTTGGCCGTGAATTCGACCGTGACCTCAGCCTCTTTGGCGACCTTGGGCGACAGGGCTTCGAGTGTCTTCGCCGCGAGTTTGCCAAACGCCTCGCGCGGGCGGACGTCGTATTCGTCGAGTCCGATTACCAGCGGCTTGACGGTCTTGACCGCGACCGACTCGACCTTGTCTCCCGCAAACGTAAACGTCATCTCGACTTCAGTTTCTTTGGCGGCCGCGCGCTGGTGGAGCAGAAAATCGCCGCTGGCGACAAACGTCAGCTTGCGGGCTGCTCCGGCCAATGTCTTGACATCGGTCGCCGACGGATTCTTGATCTCTTTGAGCGAGAACTCGACTCGGGCATTTTTTTGACGCACTTCTTCTGGGGCATCCGGCCCGATCTCGAGCCAGTTGCGAGCGTGCTCGTTTTGCGTCGCGCTTTTGGTCTCCTCGCCAAATTTGCCATCCTCACCGGCGACGCGTTGAAACAACTCCAAGTCGGCGATGTCGACGTGGACGAGGCCGGTGGTTTGAGTGATGTCATCGAGGTCGACGTGTAGCGTACCGGTGATGGCCGATGCCGGGACCCGACCACGGATCTTCTCAAACGGAGCCTCCATCGCAAACTCGACCTTGGCCGCGGTGCTGTTGTCGATGGTGAACGACATGGCGCCCATGGACTTGGGTTGTTGCTCCTCTAATTTTTCGGTTTGTTTGGCCAGCGGCTGGGCGGGTTTGTCGTCGCCACAACCGGGGAGGACGAGGAGGAGGGCGAGGGGGAGGGTGTAGCGAAGGTGCGTCATCATGAACTCTGGGTGAATCGTACAGTTGCCCCGAGTGTTACAGGGCTGGGCTCAGAAAACAATCGGCGCGGGTGGCCAGTCCCGAGCCGGTTCGAGCCAGGTGCGACGGAGCAAGAACCCACTGCAGGCCGGTCGTTGTTCGATCGGATCGGCTTGCGACATCGGCCGCGAGCGAGTCACTCGGCGCGTGTACCCTGCTTGGTGGAAGCCCGATGAGCGTGTCGAGACTAGATGTAGTTACATCGAGAGCGGTGGCTGTGGATTTGCCCGTGCCCGACCTGTCAACGGATCGGAAAGGTGGTCGCCAGCAACACGTCCATCAGCGCGTTGGCGGCGGTGTGAAACAACGCGGGTGCCCACAGGCTGCCGCTGCGCCGCCACAACCATGCAAATACAAGTGCCGGGAAAAATGTCGCCAAGCGTCCGACTTGGGCCATGGCCAGCAGGTGTCCGCCGGCGAAGAGCAGGCTCGAGACGATCGCTCCCCAGCCCATCGGCACCCCAAAGATCTTGTGCTTGGGCGGCCAGCGGTCTTCCAATGCACTCATCAGGTATCCGCGGTGGAACACCTCTTCGGCCATCGCGATCGCAAATAGACCGATTGCCAGCTCGTACAGCCAACCGAGGCCGTAGTAGGCGGTCCATGTTGCAGGTACATAGAAATGCGCAGGCCACATCCCGCCGTTGTGGTTGTGGCACAGTTTCCCGAGATAGGTCTCGAGCCCACCTGCCCACGGGGTCAGGCCTTCGAGGTAGGTCACCGGGGCGAGCAGGCTGAGGTCGCCGATGCACACCTGGCTGTAAAACCACCAAAACCCGAGGACAAACGGGGGGAAGATCACCAGGCAGGCGATCGCTGCGACCTTGAATCCCGACCACATCCACTCAGGGATCGGGGAGTCGGGGCCGACTTCGTAGCGCGCCTGAACGTCCGGGCGTTCGCGCAACATCCACATGGGTAGGAAATAGAAGGCGGCGATCAACAGCAGGCCGCGGATGGCTCGTAGCCACGGATGCACGCCAAACAGACCGAAGAGGAGGTAGATCGCGAGTGTGGCGAGGATCGCCTTGCGCGCCCGGGAAGCGATCTCTCGGGAAGTCTCCTTCGGTTCAGAGGTCACCGGCGGTGCGGATGATTCCACAGACACAGCGATTTCTCGAGAACGGTGCGTCGCCGGTTTTGTGAACCGAGCACTGCGAAAGATTGGTTGTTCGCGCTACCGGTGGCTCGAACTCGTCGATCACCGCAGGTTCGAGGCTAGGCGCGTCAGCCGGCGACGGAGGTTCTCGATCGTTTCGGTGAGCATATCGATGTGATCGAGCACAATCGTGTCCGACGCGATCGCGTGGACCTGCTCGCGCGCAATCGACGGGGCTTCGAGCAACTCGAGCACCTGCACCAGATAGCGCTCCACGTTCCCGAGCGCGAGACCGGTTTCCCGCAGGTCGTCGTCGATGAACAGCAACAGGTTTTGGATGTTGTTGACCTGCGACAGCACCTGGCTTTCGGGGTAGTCGCGGACGGCCCGGTCCATCAGACGGTCGCGGGCACGCTTGCGCGCGCCACTTTGACGACGTTCTTCCGGGGAAAGAGCCTGGTCGCGGGTAGGGGACACGAAGCTTGATCCGGGCAGAGACATCCCATCCGCCTTGCTATGGTTTCCATGGCAGAGCAAGTTTTTGGCATTTGGCAGATGTGATCACCAAGGCGGGATCCAAGTCGTTCGGCGTCGCGGTCGACAACTTCGCGCTGTGGGAATCCTTACGGCTCTGACTGCCCAGGGACGGCGACATTTTTGCAAGATGCCGTATGCTCTGCCGCTCCCAAGCAGCCTGTAACTGCTGCTTGGCCCCCAGTTACCCATGGCGGGCATCCCGGATGACAAGCTTCAGGAGCTGCGGGAACGGATCGACATCGTCGATCTGATTGGTCGCTATGTGGGTTTGCAAAGGGCCGGTCGCAACCACAAGGCCTGTTGTCCGTTCCACGCCGAGAAGACACCGAGCTTCTTCGTCAGTGCCGAGCGTCGCAGCTTCAAGTGTTTCGGGTGCGGAGTGCACGGCGACGGCCTCGAGTTTGTGATGAAGGTCGAAGGGCTGAGTTTTCCCGAGGCCGCCCACAAGCTCGCCGGGCTGTACGGGGTGCAACTTCCCACCCGCGGTGCTCTGAAGCCCGAGCAACAGGCGGACCGTCAGGCGGGCATGGAAATTTTGCGGGTTGCGACCCAGTTCTACCGCGAGCTGCTTGTCAGTTCGCCGGCGGCCGAAGCTGCCCGGGCGTACCAGCAACAACGCGGTGTTTCTGAGGCGACTGCCGAAGCCTTCGGATTGGGATATGCACCTGCACCGACCGAGCTCGGGTGGGATCCGCTGTGCCGGGCACTCAACGCCCAGGGCCTGCCGTTAGAGCTGGCCGAACGCCTCGGCCTGGTGCTTCGCAGCGATCGCACAGGTTCGATGTTCGACCGCTTTCGCGGGCGCTGGATGTTCCCCATCATTTTGCCTGGGGGCACGGTGGTCGGGTTTTCCGGGCGGATCCTGCCGGCGTTTGAACAGGAGTCCGACGGGCAAAAGGCGGCCAAGTACGTCAACTCGCCCGAGTCCGATCTCTACAAAAAAAGCAAAAGCCTGTTTGGTCTGCACCTCGCGGGTCAGGCGATGCGCACCCGCAAACGGGCCATCCTGGTCGAGGGCAACGTCGATGTGGTGGCGATGCACCAACGCGGGTACGGCGAAACGGTCGCGCCGTTGGGGACGTCGCTGACCGCTGCCCAGGCCAAACTCATCGGGCGGTTTACCGACAAGGTCGTGTTGTGTTTCGACGGTGACCGTGCCGGGCTCCAAGCTGCCCAGGCTGCGATCCCGGTGTTGCTCGACGCCGAGCTCGACGCCCGGATTGTGGTTTTGGGTGAGGGTGAGGATCCAGACAGCGCGGATCCAGAGCGTTTGGCCAACTTGTTGGAGAGTCCGCTGTCGGCGCTTGAGTGGTATGTGCACCGCCTGATTCGCCAAGGGGCGACCGAGTCGATCGACGCGCAGGCACGCGCGTTGGGGTCGATTGCACCACTCCTGCAAAAGATCAAGCGTGAGGCCGCGCGCGACCTCTACATTGATCGCACGGCAAAATTGCTCAATCTTTCGCCGAGTCGAGTTTCCGCCGTAGTACGGGGTGAGCGCGGCAGTCGGCGGGCGCATCCCGATCCCTATGGTCCTCCGCCAGACCGGTTTTCTTCGTCCGCTTCACCCCCGCCAGAGTCTTCGTCCGCCCCCGTGCATCCACCTATGCCCAGTCGTCCACTGCCAGCCCTACCTTCGGTGCAGGCAGATTTGACAGCGCTGTTGGTCGACCACCCCGGTTTGGTCGCGGACATTGACCGTCGCGAAGTTGCCAGCTTTGTGACCGATCGTCGCTTGCGCCCGATCGTCGACAAGGTGTTTGAAGATCCCGAGGCCGTCTCCCATCTCGCGTGGGGCGATTTTCTCGAAGGGGTCGACCCGCGGGCACACCGCCAAATCCATGATCAAATCTTTGCGGGCGCCTACCGCGATAGCGAGCTAGACCTACAACGTGAATTAGCAGAGTGCTTACACGGATGTCGGCGGGAGCAGATCAAGCGCAAAATCGCGGAATTCGACATCGAGATTCGGGCCGCCCGCACGCAGGGGGATATGGAGCGGGCACGGGACCTGTCCCGGCAGCGCGTCGACCTCTCCCGCCAACTACACACGCTCGGGCATACGCCCGCCAGAAAGATGTACAAGCACTAAAGCCCAAAGGTTGAAGTTACACATGACGCTAAAAACGCAGACGAGAAACGTAGATGTGGACAAGCTTAAAAAGCAGCTCATCGCCTTTGGTAAAAAGAAGGGCCATATTTCGCAAGCTGAGTTGCGCGAGCTGATCCCCGCCGACCTCATCGACCCCAGCGAGTTGCAACAGTGGACCGCGGAGCTAGTCGCCGAGGGCGTTCAGGTGCTCAGTGCCGAAGAGGCCCGGGCGATCCGCGAGACCCGTGGTGTCCGCGGATCGGCGCGTGCCGGGCGGTCCCCCAAAAAGCTGCGCGAGGCCGACGAGGCCACCCGCACCAACGACCCCGTACGCATGTATCTACGCAAAATGGGGTCGGTCTCGCTGTTGACCCGCGAAGGCGAAGTCGAGATCGCCAAGCGGATCGAAGAGGGGGAGTTGCGGGTCTTTGACATCGCCCTGCGGTCCCCGGTTGCCGCCCCCTTTGTCTTGGAGATGAGCGAGCGGATCAAACGCGGGCAACAACGGGTCAAGGACGTCATCATCGTCTCCAACCCGAGCGAGAACAACTCGCCCAAACACAAAAAGCAGCCGCCGTTTAACCAGGAGGCTGCCCTCGAAAACCTCCATCGCCAGATCGAGAAAATTCGGCGCACGCAAAAAGACATCGAACGCATCAGCGAGCAGGTTGCCGACTTGGGCCTCAGTGTCGAGCAGCGGCATGCCCTCGCGGTGTCCAAACGCGAGTTGCGGGACACGATCGTCGAGGCCATCCGCGCCCTCCGGTTGTCTCGTCGTCCGATCGACGGCATCGTCCACGAAATCCGTGGCCTGATTGCCCGCGTCATTCGGGCCGAACGCGACCTCACCCAGTGTGAGCGACGTGCAGGCATGGACCTCGCTGAGTTGCGCAGTTTGTTCAAGGACGTTCGCCTGTCCGAAGAGGAAGAATTTAAGTTGTGTCGGCGCCTCGGGTTGCACCCCTCGGAGTTGCACGAGATCGAAGCCCGGATGAAGTTGGCGACCAAGCGCATCCGTCAGATCGAACAGGAGACCGAGCTTTCGATCGAAGATCTACACGAGTTGCACGAGCGCCTGATGACGGCGCGTCACCAGGCCGAGACCGCCAAGGCCGAGTTGGTCGAGGCCAACCTCCGCCTGGTTGTCTCGATCGCCAAAAAGTACACCAACCGCGGCCTTCAGTTTCTCGACCTCATCCAGGAGGGCAACATCGGCCTGATGAAGGCCGTCGACAAGTTCGAGTACAAGCGCGGCTACAAGTTCTCGACCTACGCAACCTGGTGGATCCGACAGGCGATCACTCGGGCCATCGCCGACCAAGCCCGCACCATTCGCATCCCGGTGCACATGATCGAAACGATCAACAAACTCATCCGCACCAGTCGCAGCCTGGTGCAGGAGTTGGGCCGCGAACCGACCCCCGAGGAAATCGCCGAGAAGATGGAGCTGCCCCTCGACAAGGTGCGCAAGGTCCTCAAGATCGCCAAAGAACCGATCTCGCTCGAGACCCCGATCGGCGAAGAAGAAGACAGCCACCTAGGCGACTTCATCGAAGACAAAAACATGATCAGCCCGACCGATGCGGTCATCAACATGAACCTCGCCGACCAGACCCGGCGCGTGTTGGCGACCCTGACCCCGCGCGAAGAAAAGGTCCTGCGCATGCGGTTTGGTATCGGCGAAAGCAGCGACCACACACTGGAAGAAGTCGGCCAGGACTTCTCGGTGACGCGTGAACGCATCCGTCAGATCGAGGCCAAGGCCCTGCGCAAGCTTCGGCATCCGAGTCGCAGCAAGCGTCTCAAGGCGTTTGTCGAGAGCTGATTGTGCCGATCAAACGGCCCGCGAGTGAAATCTCCGGGCCGCTTGGTCATTGGCGGTACAATCGCGTTGTGGGTGGGCGATACCAAAAACTCAAGATGCCGGCGGTGTTGGTCGTGTCGACCCTCGCCGCCGCGCCTGCATGTCGAGATGAACCTTCGGACACCACGTCCAGTAGTAGTGCCAGTGAGACCGGGAGTTCCGAGTATTATTGTATCGACATCGAGGGCATGGCTTCGTGTGACGCCTCGCCCGGATGTGGATGGGATGAGACACTCAATGAGTGTACAAATACTTGCCATATGATCACCGATCAGGGCGAATGCGAAGGCATCGACCGCTGTGTGTGGGACGATCAAGGTGTCACAGGCGGCGGGGTGTCGTGTCACGAGCCGTTCACGTGATAGCGTCATCGAGCGGTCCGGTCGGACCGCAGGCCACAGACTGTCGACACCGTTGCTTGTGCAAGTTCTTCTCACAATCGCCCGTGGGGGTGCCTCGTAGCGTTTTGCCTCGTGTCGGAACTCTCGGATTTGGACCCCACAGGCGGGTCTGGTCCCATTTCCCATAAACAATGGTCAACGCGGTCCTTCTCGCGCATGAGGACAACATTTCACCTGTATGACCTGTCCTGTGCACGCTATCTTCCCGGTATGGCAGCTTGGTCGCATTGGGGTCTAAAGTTTGGTTCAGCTTCGTGTGGGATTGTGACAGTCCTGTTGGCACAGCCCGCATCGGCAACGACGGTACCTGCCGATCTGATTGTTCGCGTCGGCGATACCGTGGGCGATGTTCAGATCACCAACCTCAACGAGCCGCACATCAACGGCAACGGGGTGTGTGGGTTTACCGGTGTCCTCGGGAGCGATCGATTTGTCTGGTACGACAACGGGGCGGTGTGGCTCAACAGCGATGAGCAAAACATCACCTTGACGAGTGCAGAAGTTGTCATGGGCATCGGTGACAACAACGAGTTTATTTACAGTCCGTCGGCGGACGAACTCGACAGTGTGTGGACCCACAACGGATTGCTCGCGGCCGAGGAAGGCCCCGCACCGGGATTTCCCAACGGGAGCGTGACGACGTTTCACAGCCGTCCGACGATGGTCGCTACGGGCCAATCCTACTGGATCGCCGGCTACAACCTCAACGGCGGCACGACAACCCAGGGGCGGGTGTTGTACACCTCGCCGACCAATCAACCCAACGACATCATGATCGTCCTACGCACGGGTGACATGGTCGAGGGGCAGACGATCGATACTGCGGGGATCGACTTTGACTACAGTTTTTCCGCGGATGCCATGCACCACGCCTCGGTCCTGCTTTTTGACACCGGATCGTCGGCCGACGACGGTGCGCTGGTGGTCGACGGGATGATCATTGCCCAGGAGGCCAGTCCGACGGGTGACGGCGATGACTGGGACAACTTTGATATCGTCAGGATCAACAACGCGGGCAACTTCCTGTTCACCGGAGATACGGAAGGTGTGACGGATACGGATGAATTTATCGCCTATAACGGTGCCATTGCGGTGCGTGAGGGAGACACCCTCGATGGGGTCGAAATTTCCACGGGGGCGACTTTGCGGTTGGCCGCACTCAACAATGATAACAGTGCAGTTCACGGGTGGGGCTTTGGTGGCGAAGAGCACATCTTTTTTGCCTGTGATGCGAGTGATCTTGCAAATACATCGACGTTGGTGTTGAGCACGGGGGTCGACGGCTTCGACATTGACCAAGACGACATGGAGGATGTCGCCCTGACCGACCTCAACGCCTCGACGGGTTTTGGTCAAGCCGGCAATCTCACCGAAGATGGGTATATCTACCTCGAGGTCGACATCGACGATGGTATGGAGGAAGTCGAGGCGATCGTGCGGGTGCCGATGCCGAGTTGTTGTGGCGACGGTCTGTTACAGGCTGGGCGCGAAGTGTGCGATGACGGCAATGATGTAGATACCGACGAGTGTCCGACGACCTGTGTGACCGCGTCGTGCGGCGACGGATTTGTGCTCGAGGGGATCGAAGAGTGCGACGACGCAAACGATGTCGAAACCGATGCGTGCCTTTCGACCTGTTTGATGGCGTCGTGTGGCGACGGGATTTTGTATGACGGCGTCGAAGAGTGCGACGATGGCAACGACATCGACACAGACGACTGCCCAACGACCTGTTTCGCAGCAACCTGTGGCGACGGGTTCATCCAAGAAGGAGTGGAGCAGTGCGACGACGGGAACCTCGAAGAAGGCGACGGGTGCGATGCCACGTGCCAAAGCGAGGGAGGCACAGATACGGACACGGACACCGACACGGACACGGACACCGATACCGATACGGACACCGACCCGACGGACAGCGATACGGACACAGATCCGACGGACAGCGATTCGGACACAGATCCGACGGACAGCGATTCGGACACAGATCCGACGGATAGCGATTCGGACACAGATACAGATTCGACCGACAGCGACAGCGATACCGACACGACGACCGATGCGACCGATACGGACACGGGCTCGACCGGAAGTGACAGCGATACCGGGACGACCGCAGGTCCGACGACAACGACGTTGACGACGACATCGGGCGACGAGAGTGACTCCGAAACGTCGGAGTCGGATACCGACGAAGATAGCGATAGCGGTTCGTCGGTCGACGATGGCGGATGTAACTGTCGCACGGCTCCAGAAGGTGGCAACGCACCGCTGGTTGCACTCGGAGGGCTGTTGCTGGTCGGTCTACGCCGGCGACGGTTTGCTCATAAATAATTGTTCATACAAGGAGTTACGGCCGGCCCGCAGTGCGTGGGTCGGTCGGTCGACGCCGGCGAAGCTGGGGAACACGAAAACGGAACATGCCCAAGGCGTCGAATGCCCTGCGAGCCAGCCGAAGGTTGGTGAGACGCGGCTCAGATCGACGGGTCTGGACCACATGCATGGATGTCGTGACTATGTTCGCCAAACGCTTCCTGCAAAGACGCCCGCCGCAACGACCGTGGCCGCGGGGGAAGATCGTCGACCGAGGTGGCGAAGCGCTCGGTCACCGAAGCAGCAGCTTGGGTCATGTCGGTGAGGACATCCCAATCGATGTTGGCCCAGTCGTCGCAGGGCGCGTGGTAGCAGGGATCCAAGGCAAGCCCCAACTCGCCGCCGTAGGCCGAAACTTGGGTCTCGGTTTTGCTCGCACTCGCCCCGGTAAACAGTCCACCTGCGGGGATCCCTGCGGCGATAAACGGGCCGTAGTCCGAGCGCCCCGAAAACGCGGTCGGCTCCACCTCGAGCCCGCGGTCTTCAAAAAAGGTATTAAATGCATCTTCAATGATATCCGAACCAGGTGGACCGGCATCGGGGGTGTGTGAGCCATCCCCGTCGTAGATCTGGCGGGCAAAGTTGGGGGAGGCAACCATATCGAAGTTGAGGTACAGGGCGATCTCGGCCAGCTTGTTGTCACTCAGGTCCGAGATGTAATGGGCCGATCCGACCAGTCCGTATTCTTCGGCACCCCACAGGGCGACGCGGACTCGATTGTTGATGGTACATGTACTGAGGGCGGCAGCGGCTGCCAACGTAGCGACGCTGCCCGAGCCATTGTCGTTGAGCCCTGCGCCGTGGTGGACCGAGTCGAGGTGGCCACCGAGCATGACAACTGGGGCATCGGGGTTGCCCCCTGGATGGTCGGCGATCAGATTAAACGTCGTCGCCTCGTGTTGACTGGTCTCGATATCCAGCGTCATGACCAGTTCCCCCGCCAGGGCCAGCTCGGTGAGCTCGACCCCGAGGGAATGGGTGACAAACAACATCGGAATCGCGACCTCGCTGTTGGGACTAAAACGCGAGTCGTAGAGCCTATCTTCGGTGTTGAACTCGATCACGCCGATCGCCCCGGCCTCTTGGGCGTGAAGTACCTTGGTTTCGTGGGTACAGGTACCGCGGCGGACAAGCGCGATCTGTCCGCTGGGGAATTCGGCAAAATCCTCGGGTTCACACCCGCTGGTGCCGGCATCCTCGAGGTTGTCGAGGTCGATGTCGACGGGAAACACGGGGGCTGTGACATGACCGGGCCGGCCAAATCGCCACAGGACAAAATCTTGCCACAGGGTGTAGCTGCGCTGTTGCGGCGCTTGCATATGCAGTTGCGGGGTGGCAAGAATCTCGAATTGCTGAAACGTAAAAAAGTCGCGCGTCACGGTATAACCGGCGGCTTCGAGGACTTCTTGGGCGTAGTCGGCCGAGGCGTCAAATCCAGGTGACGCGGCCGTGCGGGTGCCGCTGTGGATTGTCGCCGCGTCGGCCAACGCAGCCATATGCACCTGCAATGATTCCCGCGACAGCTCGGAGGATTGCAGGACATCGCTACATACAGTCGGTTGTTCAACTTCAGGTGCGGAGAGACATGCTCCATGGGACATCAAAGCCAGCGCAGCGACCAAAACGCGTGTGTGGGTTCGCAGTTGAGTTGTGGGTCTCGATTCCGTCATTCGTACACCGCTGGAAGTGTTTGGTAGTTTACGCGAGATCAAGGGCGCGGCGAAGATTCATTCGAGCCCGGGCTTCCATCCTTCGAGCTGTGGCACTCGAAGCTTGGGACGTGCTTCGAGTCCGCGCGTCGAAGTGTTGGGGCGAAGTTCGGCGAGAGGCCCAGAGTCGTTGGGTGCGAGGAGTGCGAGGCGCCCCGGCCTCCGGTTTGTACCGGATGCGAGTGAAAGATGTAGTATCACGCAATCGCAGCCAGCTTCGGGACGGGCGCGGTGTCAACGTGCCGTCAAATCTGCGGCGCCACAGCGGGATTTAGGGCGTCGCCCGGCGGGGACGTGCGGTCGCCAGGGTCGGCTCAGCGTTTTTCGGCTTGCCCTTGACCCCGGCCCACTGGACTGCACGCTCGGTCTCGACGTCGAGCCAACCGTTGTCGTAGCCGGTGACGACGACCGAGCCGTCCCATCCGGTGGTGTACACGGCCCGCTCGATCGTGCGGCGCTCAAAGACTTCTTTGGTTTCGTTCTTCCACGCGCCTTTGAGTCCGACCCAGACTTCGACGGCTTCTTCGCGAAAACCCGTGACCCCGTACTTCGCCGAGACCAGGTGGCGCAGCGCCTCTAGGTTGGGATGACCGTACTTGCGGGCGGTCCAATCGACGTTGCGCTCGTAGGGCCCGGCCGAAATCACCGCGAGCTCAGGTGTCATCGCCTGCATCATGTAGTGGGTGGTGGCATTTTTGCTGCCGTGGTGACCGACCTGGTAGATGTCGACGTCGAACATCGACTCGTGACCCTTGAAGTGGTCGAACATCCGCGAGATGCCGACAAACTCGAGGTCGCCGGTAAACAGGGCCGACGTTTCGCCAAAGTCCACGCGCATCACCACGCTGTGGTTGTTGGGGTCGTCGTCGTAGGTGTCCAAATCGTCGGTGACTTGGCCCCACAACAGCGTCAACTTCGGGTCGATCGGGCTTTGCTCGCAACTTCCGACCGGGTCGATGATCGCATTGCTCAGCCCGTCGGGCACGGGGATGTCGCTGGCGAGTGCTTGGTGGTAACCGACGGTGTCCTGGTGCTCGGCCAACCACCGGTGCAAGTCGATCTGCAGGTCGCTGCCGTGATCGTGTTTGTCCTCGGCTCCGTTGTCGACCACATTGCGGACCGTAAACCGCGACAGGATTTCCGGGATCCCGCGCACGTGGTCGAGGTGGGGATGGGTGATCACCACCAGATCGAGGGTGCGGTTGAGGTCGGGGCGGCGATTGAAAAATGCTTCGAGGTAATCGGTGATCGCTTCGACCCCATCGAACTCCTCGTTTTGTTCGCCACCGGTGTCGATGAGTACCGCCCCGCAGGGAAATTCCAGCAGCGTTGCATCGCCTTGGCCGATGTCAATAAAATGGAATTTCATCGCGCTCGCCGAGTCGAGATCGGCCGGGCGTTGGGGCAACTGCGCGGGTCGCTCGAGCGGGAGCGAAGTTTCGATCGGAGGCGCAGGTGGCTGCTCGTCCACCGCAACACAGCCGGTCACGATGAGGAATGCGCAACCGCTGACGAGGCCCCCGAAGCGCTGCATGATTGACAATAGCGCATTCGAGCAGCCGATTGAAACCACTACCTCACATGTCTAATTTTCATCAATATCGCCGATTCACGCTTGTAAACGTAGGTCTGCGGCAGTTTTGGCGATTTGTAACAAGCGCGTGACAGATTTTTTTCCGATCGATCTTGCACATGATCTGGCGCGCCCGAGCAGTGGTGGGCGTTTTTGAGGTCCGAGCCAGATAGGCATCTTCGGAGTCGGTGGGTTTGAAATCGGTCGCGTGGTCGCGGACGGGAACACTGCGACCGACCTCTCAGGTCTTTTCGCAGCCGGCCGATGCGAGGGGACACGTTCGGGAATGTGAACGGCGGCGTTCATGTGCGTGTGCAATGAAAGACTCGTCCGCAGGTTTGCGCCGGTGAACGGTAGTGGGCTGCCGCGACGATGGCGGGAAGAGGCCGCAGCGGCCTGCAGAGATCGATTTCAATTTGTATAGCCAATCAAACTGGTGCCGGTTCGTAGGCCCATCGGTCGATGGCGTCTTCCGGGCGTCGTGACGCAACGAGGCGCTTCGTCGCTCGGGTCCAGACCAGGCGACCGACAGATGCTCGACAATCCGCCAGCGTCTTTGCCGTCCGTCCTCGCTTCGAGATGTTGGTGAGAAGTCCGGGCTAGGATCCGCTACCCTGCGCCCGCCGGTGTCGAGCCCTATCCAATTGCCGATTGACGATGTTGTCCCCGAGATCCTGCGGGCGCTCGCACACTCGCGCTGCCTCGTGATCGAGGCTCCCCCCGGGGCTGGCAAGACGACACGGGTACCGTTGCTGTTACTCGAGCATATGCCCGATGACGGTGAGATCTGGGTGTTGCAACCGCGCCGGATCGCCGCTCGGATGGCTGCGAGACGGGTCGCCGCGTTGCTCGGTGAAGCGGTCGGTCAGCGCTGCGGCTACCAGGTTCGGTTCGAATCCAACGTCAGCAAGGCCACCCGGATCCGGTTTTTGACCGAGGGGCTGTTGCTCAAGCATTTGCTCGACAACCCCCACCTCCGCGGCGTACGTACTGTGATTCTCGACGAGTTTCACGAGCGTCACCTCGACGGTGATCTCGCGCTCATGCTCCTTCGCAACCTCCAATTGGGGGAAAGGCCGGACTTACGGATTGTCGTGATGTCGGCGACGATGGATGCGGAACATGTATGTGCCTACTTTCGGCCCGAAACCTGTGCCAATCTCTGCAGCGAGGGTCGCAGCTATCCGGTCGAAATCACCTATCAATCAAGCCCCCGCAACCGTGAGCTCAGCCTCGAAAGTCGGGTTTTGCGAGCTCTTCACGGGTTGCTCGAGCCCGTACGTGGGCAGCCGATCGCGGGGCATGTGTTGATATTTTTGCCGGGAGCTCGCGAGATTCAACAATGTGCCGAAGCCTGTGCCGGGCTCGCCCAACACCATGGATTTACGGTCCATCGATTGCACGGCGAGATGCCGGCCAGTGAGCAAGATCGGGCTGTCGGTAAAAGTTCGACCTACAAAATAATTCTCAGTACCAACGTCGCGGAGACGTCCGTCACGATCGACGGAGTCGTCGCGGTGATCGACAGTGGGTTGCATCGCCAAGCTTCTCACGACCCGTGGACGGGGCTTCGGACCCTCGAGTTGCGTCCGATTTCCCAGGCGTCGGCGGCCCAACGCGCCGGACGTGCAGGCCGCACCCGTGCCGGGTCCTGTGTGCGCTTGTACAGTCAGCACGACCACGACCGGCGTCCTGGATTTGATCGCCCGGAGGTGTTGCGGACAGACTTGACCGGGGCACTCCTGACATTGAAGGGGTTTGCCGCGTTCCAGACGTTGCGTTGGCTCGACCCGCCACTGGAGGCATCAATTGCACATGCACATGATCTCTTGTTACAGATCGGTGCAGTCGCTGCGTCTGGCCAGCTGACCCAGGTCGGTGAACGCATGCGGCGACTACCGCTGCACCCGCGACTGGGCCGGGTGCTGGTCGCCGGGGCGCAACACGGGATTGCCGACCTCGCGGCACAGGCCGTCGCCCTGTTGTCCGAGCGAAGCATTTACACCGCGGCGGCGAGGCGCCGTCCGGCGAGGCGTGAGGCCGCCTGCGATCTGCTCAATGAAATCGATGACCTTCAACAGGCCAAACGTCGGGGGAGCGGACGTCAGGAACTCGTACCCGAGGCCTGCGCACGGGTGCGGAAGGTCGCGCGCCAGCTCGAAAAAATTGTACACACATTTACTTCTGGCGAGAACGTCGAGCCGAGCCGCGACGAGCGGGACAACGCCCTGTGCCTCGCCCTTTTGACTGCTTTTCCCGACCGCGTTGCCGAAGTTCGGCGCGACGACCGGGGCGATCGCACGGTCGCGTTTTGCAACGGTGGACATGCACAACTCGGGCGCAACAGTGCGATCGGCGACGCCCGTTTGGTGGTCGCACTGAGCGTCGAGCAACGCCGCGAAGGTGCACACAGTCGTGCGGTCGTCTCCCGCGCTGCGGTGGTCGAGCCCGAGTGGCTGCTCGACCTGTGGCCCGATGCCCTGCGGGACGAAACCAGCCTGCGTTTCGACCCCCAGCGGGAGCGGATCGAGGGGGTCAGCGAGTTGCGATTTGGCAATGCCGTGATCGACCGCAGCCGGTTACAAAACCTGCCGCCAGAGGCAGGTTCGATGCTCGCCCGAGCGGCCCGAGACTATGGCCTCGACCGTTTGGTCGACCCTCCCGGCGCGCTGACCCAGTTGCAACGGCGGCTTCAGCTCGC
>CAZUPD010000036.1:62322-64401 GCA_964621785.1 uncultured Nannocystaceae bacterium | reverse complement strand
CGCTGTCGACTTCCTCGGTGGACTCGGAGTCGCTACAACCGCCTGACGTGATTGAGCCACATCCCGATGTCAGGGTCGCGATTGCAAGTAGAATGATTTTATGGATATGCATGATGTTGATCTCGTTTCAAGGAGGGGTGCACTGTTCTGATGACATGAGAGGTTCGGACCGACTCACCGTACTTCTCTCACTTACATTTCTCAAGACCTTCTGGGGACGTTCGGGCGAGTTCCGAGTCGCAGCCGATGGGGCACGACTCGGCACATGACCAGACACAAGCTAGCAGTGATCGTGGTAATCGTACCATCCCTGTTCCCACTGGGCATCTTCAAACTCACCGTTCCCATTCGGGTCGCAATACCCCAATGGAGCTGTCATGCCGCAGCCAGGGTACGACGGCCCGTATTGACAGAAGTTGTCGTGTTCGGGAAGGCATGGACAACCGGGCTCAGGCTCAGGCTCAGGCTCAGGCTCGGGCTCGGGCTCGGGCTGTGTCTCACCGCACTGAGCCGCGTAGTCGTACCAACCGGCAACCCAGTCTGCGTCTCCGAAATCGCCGTTTCCGTCGGGATCACAGTAACCAAATGGGGCTGTCATCCCACACCCAGATGTGGACGGGCTATAAAAGCAGAAGTTATCGACACCGCCGATACACGGGCAATCGGGCTCAGGCTCGGGCTCGGGTGCGGGCTGTTGTGGGTCGCCCGAGCCGATAATGAGAGCTGCCGTTTTTAGGTTGTTCAACTCGTTGGACTCGACAAATCGATCGACATCATCCACCAGGGCGCGAACTTCGTACTGTCCGGCTCCGGGGACCTGCCATGTGCCTGAATCGAGGTTGATCGTGCGGGTTTCACCTGCCGCCATCGGTGATTGTACACCAAATCCAACGTATGAATCATTGACAAAAAATGCGACGCCGACCGTTTCGCCCGTACCCGTGGTCCCGGCATTCGTCACTTGGGCATGGAACGTGACAGCCTCGCCTGGCGTCGGGTTTGCGGGCGTCCAGGTCAATTGGTCGATCCGTGCATCTGGGGCGGAGGGCGTCGGCACATCGGGATCCCCAGTGCCGCCCGGGAAATTGTCGGGGTGGTGGAATTCCGCAGCCATGTCATCGCGTGCGCCCGACATTCGACGCAGCGAAAAGTCGCCCCATGGCCCGTCGTCGCGATCGACAAACCAGCACAAACTACGTACTTCGGGTCGATTCCCCGGGCGCGATGCATTGTAGTTGCGAACCGCTTCAAAGGCGTCGTTGATCCAATCCTCGCGGTAGTTTTGAATCGGATCTGGATGATTGCCAAGACCATTGGTGTCCGTATTAAACTCGGTAATATAGATGGGTTTGCTGCTCCCCCAACGGCTCGCTACACGGTCGATCTGCTCGCGGAAACTCAAAAAGCCGCCGTCAAATGGCCAACTGTTGCGCGAGCATGGCTGGCGGGGATCCCAGCACTCGTTGGGGTCGCCATAGGTATGCAAGGCAAATCCATCAACCGCTTCAAGGCGATTGGACATGTCCTCTAACCAGTCGAGGAATGAGCGATTCCCACGTTGGTCCCAGGAGAACCCAGCTGGCCCAGCTGCGAGCAGGATCGTGCCAACTGGCATTTCTCCGCGGCGCGAGTAGAGATAGTTGAATGCATCGGCATATTCGGCAGCCGATGTCCCACCGGAGGGCTCAATCGTTGGCTCATTGCCGACAATAAAGTGTCGCGACACCCCGGAGAAGTCGTGAACGCGCGCGATGAAGTTGTCGGCCCACTGCGGATATTCCTGAGCGTTCATCGGTACAGCAATCCCAGAAGACGCATCGATGCGAATGATGTTATTGAGGCCGTGTTGGTTGGCCTGCGAAGCCTTGGTCAGGGCGTAGTCGCGGGCGCCAAAATCTGTCACACCATAGATCGATTCGACATTCCAGCCGCGCTGACCTGGTGAGAGCGAGTCGTCGAGCATCCCTTGGTCACCGCTGTACCAGTGGACACAGGCGGTCGAGATCGTCGATGAACGCAGGACAGGGGCACTACCATCGTCCGACGGTTCTCCGTCAGGGTCCTCGCCATCCATACCCT
>CAZUPD010000036.1:54661-62312 GCA_964621785.1 uncultured Nannocystaceae bacterium | reverse complement strand
TTTTCGCCGGGGCTGTAGGTCGTGATTCCGGATGCACTTTCATCGAGGAGCTCACCTGGCGAACAGGCAAGCCCGAGGCAGGCAGTCAGGGAGAGAACGAGGAGAGGGACGTGGTGCGATGATGTCATGGTAAGGGCTCCACGCTCCTAGTTGCCGAACGGCATGGGAGGGTTCAGTTTCTTTTTTCCACGCGCAAAAGCACTCCATACGACATGTTGCGGTTGCATCCGAACAGAGTCCAATACGCCGCTGATGTGTGGCTCCGTGGTGCCCGGCGGCGCGGCGTTGGGCGAGAGGCTGAGGCGTCTGCGGCGGCTGTACGCCCCAGTGTCGCGCGCCTAGGCACGTTGTTCACGGTGTCATACCGCGCGGGTTGATGCTCTCGGCAATGTTGGCTTTGCTTGTCCGAACGATGCGCCCAGAGGAAAGATTCGATACCTGGATAATTACCCATAGCGAGAAAATTTCCGCTTATTGGTCGACAACATTTATTCGTGACCAAAATATGTGAGGATGCAACGATTGCAGTTTACGCCCTGACCGGTGCAGGGTTTGCGCTTTGGAAGGGGGTGACATTTTTTATTGTGGTTTTAAAGGGATCATATGATGCAAAAGGGAATCGTCACAGTCTTTGCTTTCACCGTCGCCTTGGTGGCTTGTGCGAGCCAAGCACGAGCTGGGTACGGGGTCAATGGTGCGAGAATTGTCCGTCTCTACCCGCACGCGAATGGCTACTCGATTATCCTGGATCAGTCCCATAGCAAGTCCACTTGCGATGGCGGCAAGCGGTTTAACATTGTGAAAGGCCACAAAAACTACGATGCCATGGTGAGCACGGTGATCGCGGCATTCATGGCGCAGAAGAAACTCAACCTTGTGATCGAAGATGAACACTCCTTCTGTGCTCCACCCATCAACCGTCTGCAGGTTCTCCGATGAAGTCCAAGTATTTTAACTGCTGGGGTGCCTCAACACTACTCGCAATGAGCGTTGGTACCCGGGTGTATGCGGGGGGGCCCCCAGCCCCGCGCGAGGTCACGTTCCCGCTGCACACCGGGGGGGTTGCAACCGCGGAGCTTTGCGGGGGGGAATCCGAACCGTGTTGTGCGGACAATCAGTGCCATACCGGTGTTTGCAATTCGCAGACGCTGCGCTGCACAGGTGACAATCCGGCCCGGTTTGGTGCCCGCGAGATCACCCGGACAATCCCGATTCGGGTGGTGGAGATCCACGCGAAGACTGGTCGGTACATCGATAACCGGCTGTATACCCAGATGGCGGCGGCGACGAGCCGGGCCTACCGCCGTGCCGGGGCCCAGTTCTACATCGGGTCGATCGAGAGCTATGTGCTGCCGATTCTGGGCGGGACCGATCGCAGCAAAATCGCAGGTTCCAAGATCGCTGGCGAGTTGACGACCCTGTTTCCAACCCTCGATAGCCGGAAGCTCAAAAACAAGTTGTCCCCGCGGGACTGGGTATTCGCCGTCACGACTCTCCTGGCCGACGACGATGTGATGACCACCTATATTTTTGAGCGGGAGACCGCCATTGCCGAGGCAAAAAATAAGAGTACCGGCTCGTTCCCCGACGAATGGTCGATGGTGACGATCAACAAAACCGATCTCGAAGATGGCACGCTGCGCAAGCCGAGTTGGTTCACACACGAGGGAGGCCACATGTTGGGACTCGAGCATCCGTGGTCCGTCCACGATGGCGGGCGCGTGCTCCCCCTGACCAAGTCGGGTGACCAGGAGCATAACGCGGGCTGGTGGCGGACGTGGGATATGGTCTACGCCGATGGTCCGGAGTTTTACGCCAGTATTTCCGAGGCTCGGGCGGCGTATGGCACCCAGGTCAAGAGTATCCAGACCAATCAATCGTGCGGAGAGGGCAGTGACTCGTCCCTGATCGAGTGTAAGATCGGGGCGAAAACCTTTACGAGTAGCTCAGATCCGGCCGGTGAGATCGCCGGTTTGGCGATCCCGACTGGTGTCGAACACAACCCACCTTTCGCGTATGCCGTGGGTGTCAACGCACTGACCTACAGGAGCTATATGAGCCCAAGGTCGTTGGGCACACGTCTGATCTCGCAGGCGCAAGCAGAGCTGGTCTTCAACTACCTGCACGACGGTCGTGTCGAGCTGGTACAGAGTAGTAAAAACGTTCTCCAGACCAATCTCGGCGCGACCACCGATCAGCTGTATACACGTCGTCACAAACTCGGTGTTCCCAATGACAGGCTTCGACCAGTCGGCGGGAAGGCGCGTGCTGTTGCCGGTGGGATCGACGGCGATGTGTGGATCCTTGGCCACGGCTCGGGGCGACCGTTTAAGTACTCCTATGCCGACTTCGAGTGGAAACCGGACGGGTCGCACGCAGGGGTCGAGATCGCCGTGCGAGGTCACAATGAGGTGTGGTTGCTGAAAGCCAACGGGACGATGATGAATCGCCGTGGGCCGCACAGGTGGAAGGCTCGCTCCGGTTGCGCCCGCGACATCGCCGGTAGCATCGGCGTCGCGACCTCCGACAAAACCGGGAAAGGAGTGCTTTGGGCGGTTGGCTGCGACTCGCGCGCACCTCACTACTGGACCGGTCGTGGGTGGAAAGCAGACGGAGCGCTGCGACTGGCGAGGATCGCGGTGGCCGGGGTCGAGGACGTGTGGGCTGTCGAGATCGATACAGGCCACATCTATCGGCGCGAGCACGGGGTTTGGAGATTGAAGCCGGGGGCGGCTCGAGACATCGCCGGAGCGAGTAACGGTCAGGTTTGGATGCTCGGCCGCGATACCGGATATGCATATATCTGGGATCGAGATCGCTGGGTGTTGCAAAGCCATACCCAAGGACGGCGTCTGACACTCGACAGCTTGGGGGCTCCGTGGGTCATCGCTGATGATGGCACGATCTACGGACTTGTCCGCTAGTAGGTGTTCGGATAGGCCGTCGGCACGGCAAGCCCCGGGAGTGCGACCATTCTCGGCCTTGGCCTGATGCTTGGACTCGTCGGATTGCGTTGTTGCGAGCGTCTCGATCTTCGTCTCGGGCCGACGCCGTTCGTTGCCTTTTGCAGCACCCTTACTCGGGGGGTTCCGCCGGTTGCAGAGCTCGAAACACGACTTCGATCGCACCGATGAGTGCTTCCCACCCCTCATCTGTGCCGAGATCGGCGCCGCCAAAAATTTTGATGAAGCGCGAACGCATCGCCAGATAGTTGATGGCAGCTGCGAATAGGGCTGCCACACTTCCGACAACTGGGCCGACCACATGTCCGGCGCTGGCCATCTCGGCGTAGAGCTCGTTCGATCGGCTCTCACGGACCTCCTCGAGCATGGTTGTGAGTGGCCCGCGTTCGACGCATTCGCGGGCGAGAATCTCGAGTGTCAGTGGGCGTGCGCGCAGGGCCTTCGCGTGGCGGCGGAGGATTTCGGTGCCGACCTCGGTTGAGTCCGCGAGTGCGAGGACCTCGCGCTCGGGCCCTAGAATTTCGTCGAGGGTCGGCCAAAAATCCGCGCCTTCAGCAAACGCGCGCACGAGACCCTCGAGCCCGCCGAAGTAGCGGTAGATCAACGCCTTGTCGACCCCTGCTTGGGCTGCGACAGCATTGACCCCGAGACTCTCGACGCCGCGCTGACAGATGAGCTCCTCGACCGCATCGCGCAGACGCTGCTCTGTCTCGAGTCGCCGCTTTTGCCGGCCTTTGCGAGTCACAGCCATCTTGGAGGCGCGAGTGTGACAGATTCTCTGGTTGACGGACACCGTTTTTGCCGGGCGTGGCCCATAGCGGTCAACGCAGGCCGCGGATTGGGATGCGGATGCGGAGCATCAGCTCGAATGGTGCAAATCCTGTGTGGGCAGCCCTCCGCTCGAGCACGCCGAGTACCTGGGACTGCTCGCTAGCGAGGCCCACGCGAATTGCGGGCTGGTACAACAACTCAACCGGTCCAAATCGTAGGCCGATGGGCAATGTCACCACAAAAGCGCTGTACACAGGGCGGGTGGTGGCAATGTCAAAACCCACTCCTGCGGTGGCCAATAGGCCAAACCAGGGCTTGGGAACATACTCGACCCCGAACGTTTGACGCACATGGACTGGCCAGTCGCCGGTGGCGAAGGTCAAGCCCACCCCGACACTCGATTGCCCACGGATTCGCAGACGCTTGGGTCGTCGGTTGAGCGCGTAGTTGAAGCCGAGCTCGAGACGCGTGTTCCACAGCCCGCGGGTGTCCGTCGTCGGGTCACCATCGGCGTGTTCGAGCCGTATGGCCTCGTGCGTCTGGCCGAAGCTAAGCCCGAACGTGGGTGCCAAACGATAGTCTCCCTTGTCCCCGGACGGTCCCTCGCCGGCGGTTGGTGGCGACGAAGCGGTTGTTTCGCCGGCGTGTGAGGCTGCCAGTGCAACGAATAGAAAAAGTTGTCCCAGGCTCATGACTCCACCACCTCTGAGAGTCCACGACGCGGACTTGCGAAGGCTTCGTCCCATGCAACCCCGATGCGAAAGATCATCTGCACACCGTATTCGGCCGGCGTAACCAGCTCGGCCAAGCGGGAGCCGAACTCAGGTGCGATTGCGAGGACCTCCTCGCGGTCTTGGCGTTCGGGCATCTGGTTGTGCGGTTGCATCGCTAGGCCCACCGACGTTGCCCGCAGGTGCATGCGTTGGTAGACCCGCCCGATCTCGAGTTGCTGTCGTCGATCGTTGCGCTCCGAACTCGCCAGAATCACAAAGGCAGCCCCAGAGAGCTGGTTTTTTTTGATGTTGGCCAGCCAGTAGTCCCCCGCTCGTTCGGCCGAAGGACGTGCTGTGATCTTGCCAAAGTGGCGGAGCGTGGCACCGTTTCCCGTCGCATCGAGCGTTGTGCCATCGCGGTGGACCTCGATCTCCTCCGCAGTATGTCGGTACCAGCGGTGGCTATCCTCGGACATCTCCTCGTCTGCGAGCAGTGCCACAGTCGCGTCGACGATCCCCGTGCGGATCCGTTGTTTCTCGTCTTCGTGTTCGTAGAACGTCAGGGACAGCTCCTCGCTTGTCATCTCGGCCCGGAGGAGCTCCTCGATCCCGGCCACGCTCAGATCTGCATATGGCCCGCGATTGGTGTGGCGAATGGGTATCGCGTCGTAGAGCTCCGAGTCTCGGGGGGTGGCGGGAGTGAGTTGGATCCTGGCCACAAGCGTCGTATCGCCCGCATCTGGGACCAGTTCGACCGTCGGCTCTCGCCCATTCGCGGCCGCGGCAATCACCAGGTTTTCGATCGCGCAGCCGAGGCCAATCCACATCTCGCGCAGGAGCCCATCCATGGTTCCCAACGAGCGTTCGAGGTCTGCCCGCAACTCGATTTCCTCGGGGCTGATGCGAAATCGCCAGGGTTGGCTGTTGTGGGGGTTGGCAGCCAACAGGGCAGCCGCGACCGCGAGCATCTCTGGCCGTTGCTCGTCCCCTGGAAACGTCCACGGTTCAAATGCATCACCCGATTCCGGAGCGAATCCGCACCCGTTTGAGAGAATTACGGTGACCCCAGCTGCAAAGCCTTGGAGCACCATGCGCCGCGAAATTTGAGAGTTTATCTGCTGTTCGGTTGTCATGATGAAAAGTCACCATCTAGTGACTTTTATAAGATGGCAGCGCTCGGGCTTTGTCGCAATAAAAAAGTCACCATCCAGTGACTTTTTCCGGAGGCATTTGATCGGCTCAGATAAGCGCTTGACGAGCAATCACGAACAAGCCGAGGGCACAGCGAAAGCGCGCCACAACCAGCACGCCCGGATGGAGTGTGCGACTGAAGTCTTGCTCGTACTTGACCTGTCGCCACAGGGCCCGCATGACACGATTGGAGAAGCTCTTACAGCGGATGATTGTTCGCTATGCCGAACACTCTTTTCAAATTGTCACGATAGAAGCACGACTTCACGGTGGGTATCATGTGCCTGCAACCCGAACGAAATCATACGATGAGGATGTAACAGACCAACTCTACACGAGCTACTATGAGTCACAGGGGACCGAGCAAGCTGAGGCTTGTGGATGGTCCCTTGTGCTCTTTGTTAATTCTAACGTATACGTACATATTAATTAATTATTTCTCGGTGAACCTACCCGAGGACCTCGGCAACTCCTATCATAGAAGGGAAGGACTGAACATGAAACGCTTCGCCATTGTCATCTGTACTACTCTCCTCACATCTGGGGTCACAGCTTGGGCCTGCCACGTGCCCGAGCTGTGACCTCCTGGTCGGAGTCAGGTCGGTGAGCTCGTGAAAGGACTCGACGACGCTCAACAGCATATGGGCTTCAACGAGTGAAGAACCTAGGTTGCCTGGTCGCACCGCAGACGCATTTGCAGCGAGCGTTTGCCAACGCGATGTTTTGCTTTCTCAGAGCCGAGCGCTTTCAACCCGTCTTTGACAACATGCGCAGCTATCGGTACATTGCTCCCGTTCAGGGATCGTCGATGTATGAACTCAAGCACATACCGCAAGCGATCACCTTTGTCGCTATCGTCCGTGAACAATCATTCTCCGCGGCAGCGCGGACACTCGGAATCTCGAAGAGTGTCGTGAGTACCCACCTACGCGACTTAGAGGCGATGCTGGGTACTCGCTTGCTCGAGCGTACGACACGCTCGCTCAAGCTCACATGTGCCGGCCAACAATTCTATCCACATGCCTGTCGAATGTTGTCGGCGTGGACCGAGGGTCGAGAGCTCGCACGAAGTCATGCGGACCAACCGCGTGGTGTATTACGGGTCACGACTTCTGAGTTGCTCGCTGAAGTTATCCAAGCCACGGTTTCAAAATACATCCATGTCTGCCCAAATATCTCTGTTGATCTGATCTACTCCGACAGCCTCATTAACATCGTCGAAGAGCAGATTGACGTGGCGATTCGAGGTGGGCCGCTGGCGGACTCGCGACTGATCGCACGCCCACTTTTACGGAGTGAGGAGGTCATCGTGGCCCACCCCGGGCTCGCGCGCGAGTGGTCGAGCAGTCAACGCCCAGAGGACCTGAACTTCGCTCCGTGGATCGCCCATCGAGCGCGTCTGTCACCGGCAAAGTTCGATTTCTACGGGCCAAATAATGCGAGTAGTCAGCTCGCCTTTGACCCTCGTATGTACGTCTCGACGGCAACCGGTCTCGTGTCTTTTGCAAAGCAGGGCGTCGGTTTTGCAGTTGTGCCGGCGACCTCAATGGTCGCGGAGATTCAAGCAAACTCGCTTGTCTGGGTGCTCCCGGGTTGGCGCGCATCGGCTGTCACACTCTATGCCGTCTATGTTTCGCGACGAAACGTACCTAAAAAAACAACTCGGTTCTTAAAGATGCTAGACGAAGAGATTTCGCGAATCAAGGCGACGTTCCCCGAGGGTCTCTTGGAGACCGTCTGACAACATCGCCAATCAATCTTTGGCTCAAAGTCACATCTTATCGACGACCAATATCCCCGACTGCCATACCGCCCGGATATTGTTCATCGCCTCAATGTCGGCAGTCGGATCACCGTCGACCAGTACGAGATCTGCGAGCATGCCGGGTGCGACGAACCCGAGTTCATCGTCGATCTCGAGTGCACGTGCACCATTTCCGGTAGCGATGGTCAACACCTCAGTGGGGGTCAGACCCGCGTCGAGTAAAGCATCACGCTCATGGGATATCGAGA
>CAZUPD010000036.1:0-54651 GCA_964621785.1 uncultured Nannocystaceae bacterium | reverse complement strand
ATGTCGGGGTAAAAGCGAAAAGTCGTATCCGTACCGAAGTTTAGATTTTGGTGTGCTTGCCACAGGGCGAGGACCCGTGCCTTGGCCCCGTCGTAGACAACCTGATTCTCTGCTGTCCACGGCATCCCACGAGTGGTTTGCAACTCGCCATTCGGTCCTACGATCGGCGCGCGGATTCCCAAGGTAGTGGTGATCGGGATCGCGCCGAGTTTGTCAACAACCTCAGCATCACTCATCTCGCTGCCAAACGGAGTATGGACCAGTGCACCAACACCGGCATCACGCCTGCTCCGGAGATTCGAGGGCCCGCGTCACATTTGCCTTACACCAGTCACTCGCTTTGCATACGGTCGCTTCAGGGTGGGCTCCGGGAATGGTCAGCACAGGCCCAACCACGTGCAGCCGAGGCCCTACAATTTCGTTGGCAGCAAGATCATCGCGAACTTGTCCGATCAGGGGCCACGCATCACCCGGCGAGCGAAGCGTCGTGAAACCGAGCTCGAGAAACGATTGCAGCAAGGATGGCAACTCATTTTCGACGTACTCCTGTGCTGCTGCTTCGGACTCCGTTGCTGAGATCAAGTGTGCGTGGGTATTGATGAGACCTGGGAGCAGCGTTCCCTGGGGGGCGTCGATCTCGGTCTCCCCCTGGTAGGTCGATTCGGCAGTGGCGACGATTTCGACGATTTTTCCGTCGTCCACAATCACGGTCATATCCCGCAAAACTTGCCCATCTCCGACAAATACCCTGCTCGCGTGGATGGTGAGATCGACTGTTGACCCCTCTGTGCTGGAACTCGTAGCAGTATCGGACTCGGTTTGTGACTGTGAACCGCCACAGCCGACGACAAATGCCAGCACAGACGTGAGTATCTTGATTCTCTGCATGCTCTTCAACCTTGTATTTGTCAGTACTGTAGGATACGTCGACTGCAGCGTCTATCGTCAAAAAAAGAACGAAGTGTTCTGTAGAGAGAACGATGCTCGCGAATGCTGGCACCAAGACGCGGCCACCGCAACGACAGCCCGCACAATCTCGCCCGCGACATCGTCGTCGACCCGGAACTCAAAAAATGACCGGGAGGCCGGTTCCACGTAGATCGAGAACTGGACAACGATAGCAGTTTTGGCGAGTACGTGCCGGTCGCTGGTAAATTGCTGTAGGGTCCACCGCAGGGGTTAGTGATTGCGGGTAATCCATGCAGATACATTTTTATGGGCACGCGAGTTTGCCGGAGCCGCGGTTTCGTAGCCCTTCAGAGCCAGGTTCGCCAACTGCAACGCCCGTCCGCGTTGTCCCGGCATGTGGATGAGAGCTCGGGCAAGGGCAAACCGTGGGCGGGCCAGAGTCGCGTCGGTGCCGGTTGTCGCGACTTGCAACTCGATCGCGCGCTGGGCATGGCCGCGAGCCTGGTCGTGGCGTCCCCGCATAAGTTCGACCTCCGCGAGTCCGACGAGTGCCGGGACCAACGTTTGCTTGTCGATCGGAGCTCTCGCCTCGCCGATCTCGAGGACTCGTCGGAAGTGATGCTCGCCGGCCTTCGCATCATTGGTCGCCAATGCAAGCTCTCCAAGGCCACAATGTGCAGCAACCGCGACATCGTGGTCGGCACCGAGGATACGCTGCGCGATGGCGAGGTAGTCAACATAGATTTCCCGAGCTTCTTCGAATCGTTCGAGATATCGCAAGCAGTCGGCGCGACTTATCTGCATGATCATCACGTGGAGGTGCTCGCGTCCGAGGGGGAGGAAGGATGCGAGTGCGCGAGCGATTTTCTGCAAGCCTTCATTGCCCCGGCCGAGCTTACAAAGCGTCACTCCGTGGGCGTACAGGCCCGGTGCGAGTGCCCGGCTTTCACTGCCGTAGGCGGCTTCGACGAGTTCGACCGCCCGCCGCGAAGCAACTTCAGCGGCCCGGTACTCACCTTTCTCGATGAAGATGTTGCTCTGTTGACGATACAACTCCGACAGGTCTGGGTGGTTCTCGCCGAGTGCGGCGATGCCGCTGGCAAGCCCCCGTTCAACCGCATCCGTGGCCCCGTCGAGGTCGCCGACGTGCATCCGTGCGAAACTCAAATAATTGAGCGCAGCCGAAGTTTTCCACGAGTTAGGCCCAAAAACGTTGGTCGCCACCTCGGTCGCCTGTTGCCGTGACCGCACCGCCGACTCGTAATCTCCCTGTCCCTCGGCAATGCGGGCGAGTGTCCGTAGACGGTGGATTTGTTGATCGCCGTCGACCCCCATTCGCGTCGCCACAGCTTCGGCATTGTCGCTCCACATCCGAGCGTCGGCAGCCCGGGACGGGTCCATCGCCATGATCGCTGCGAGCTGATTGGCTGCGTCGCGGGCGATCAGATCGTGATTGCTGGCGAGCCCCGACCACCAAGCCTTGCGGTAGGCCGGCTCGGCATGTTCAAACGCCATGTTCGTCTCGTAGAGGTGAGCTCGATGCCACTGGGCTTCGGCAAGCAATGGCACGTAGCCGATCGACTCAGCGCGTTGCATGGTGGCATCCGCAAGTTCGGTCACCTCGCTCGCCCGCCCGCCCAAGTCCATCGCCTTGATCCGTGTCAGCTCCGTGCGTACGACCTCGACATCAGCTGCGACTTCGCTGTTTGGAGGAGCCGTTCGCTCGTTTAGCAAAACGTGTGCGTCACAGATCGAAACCGGTGTCAGGGACTCGGACGCTTGCAGGGCGTGTTCGACTGCCGTTGCGCCTCCGGTCCTCAACGTGTCGACAAATGCATCGAGTTCGAGTTCGCGTGCGCGCAGGCATGCGAGACGACGATCTGCGAGCTCGCTCGACGTCCGCTTGTGAACCCGGGCCGCTTCACACGCATCTTTGGACGCGCCGCGGATACTGTTTGCGTAGGTATCGAGCTTTGTGTGCAGCCGTTCCCAAGTATCGCCGGCATAGGGGACATCACTAGCGAGTACCGCGGAGCGTAGCTGCGTTTTTGTGTCGTCGTTCCACGAGCTCGCAAATCCGTGTTCGATCCCCTCACACGCAGGGGAATCGGAATTGTTCGGTGCCAGCAAACTACCGGCGACAGCGGCTGTAAACGTCAACGCCAAACCGGCGACCCACCGACGCCGTCGCGGTCGCGGATCGTCGGCGAGGTCCGCAAGCAGAGGTTCCATCGCCGGCCATCGATCTGCGGGATCGTGGGCGAGGCAGCGCTGCAAAATCCGAGCGATGCGGCGCGGCATCTGTTTCGGAGGGTTGGCGAGTTGACCACTGATGATTTGGTATTGAAGCTCGCGAATTGTCTTGCCGCGAAACGGACGTTGACCGACCAGCGCTTCCCACAACGTGATACCAAATGAAAAGATGTCACTGGCGACCGACCCTTCGGAGTTGAAGTAACGCTCCGGGGCCATGTACGCAGGTGTACCCGTGATTTGGGTCAGACTCGTCGTTGTCTCGTCATCGCTAGTCTCGTACATCTCGCCGGACTCGGTGAGCTCGGCCGTCTGCGACAGACCGAAGTCGACGACGCGAGCCTGCCCTGATTCGCTGATGAGGACATTTTCTGGTTTGAAGTCGCGGTGGATGATCCCCGCGACATGAGCAGCGGCGAGGCCCTGACCCGCTTGCTGGAGAACTGCCAGAATTTCAGTCTGTGATCGCGGTTCGTGTGCGAGCCATTCGCGCAGCGAGCATCCCTCCACATACTCCATAATGATGTATTGCGAGAGGCGCCCCGTGAGCGAGGGAAGTTCCTGAATATCGTAAACCGTGACGATATTCGGATGACAAAGTTTTGCCAACAGGCGAGCCTCGTGGACGAGCAATTCCTTGTCGCGGTTGGGACGGAGGATTTTCTTGAGCGCGACTTTGCGATCGAGCTCGGCATCGTACGCGAGGAACACCTGCCCACACGCACCAGCCCCGAGCGGGCGGATAATTACATACCGATGGTTTATCTCGTCCGCTTGCAGGTCGAGTTGTCTCTGCACACGGGCAAACGCCGATGCCATGGTGGCGTTTTCCGACACAAGTTCAGCAGCACGGGCGAAAGCATCTTCGAGCGGGGGGCTCGATTCGGATATCCGCAAGCTTTCGGAGTGAACGCTCTTGAGTCGCCGAGTACGGTCATCAGACTTGTCCACATTTAATCTTTGCCGAAGCTTCAGAGTGGTTCGCCGAGAGTATAATTTTTTTTTCCGACGAAGGACATGCTTGTGGTTCCAGGTGTGCATGTGTAGACAATTGTCCGCCCATACACTTTCGTGGGAGCCACAAAAATGGATGGCCCCTGAAATGGGGCCAACCAGAGGCTACTCATAGGTCCCAGAAGACCATTTGACGGTGTTGTTGGGCGCATAGATCACGAGGTTTCCGTCACCTTGAACAGCGAGCCGCGAGTTGCTCGTGAATGTCTCCGAATCCCAATATGGGTATTGATGCCTCGCGTATGGTTTCACGCGTTTCGCCCAGTATCGGCTGCGATACGCGAGAGAACGCGACTGACGGCGTGGCGCGTCGCGTCGTGAGCGGTGTTGCGCGCTCGATGAGCTGGACCCGTCGATGTTCTTGGCGGATGCGACGGAAGCGAGGGTCAATCTACCATGTGATTCACGAGTTGAATCGTGACACTATGATTCACTAGAGAATCGAGGTTGCTCTCGTCGGTCCAAAACGGGTCGTCGGGGTCGAGGGATTGCGACGGTACGGGGAAATGACCGCTGAAGTTTAAAGATGTCGTGACCCGGAGTGGTGTCTGCATGGCGGGTGTTTGTGGGACCGTACCCGACATCCGCCGGACGAGCTCGGAACCGTCGGGATAGACGGATACTTCATAATTCCCGTTACACGCTGGCAAGCAGTCCGGGTAATCATCCTGCCCGAGATAGATGTGAGCGTGACCGAGGCCCGGCGTGGTACTTGCATCATCAAACTCAGGTCGGATGAAGTCATAGTTTAACACGGCAATCTCGACGTCGAGTGCTCGACCGAGGAGGTGCGGCTGGTCAGGCCTCGGTGAGAGTAGGGCAATCTGAGGGCTTCCATCGTCGATCCAAAAGTGCGTGTGGGCGGTGGCACTCGGTTGCTGGTAAGGGACTCCATTCGCGCGAAACGAGCGGGCCTCGAGATAGTGAACACCCGGAGAAAGCGACTCGAGGGTTTGTCTGAGAAGCACGCCTTCGGCGACAGTCCCCTGTGTGAGCCGGGCTAGCTTCTCACCATCGAGGTAGACTTCGATGTATCCGGAGCCATCGAGATCAGCGGAGTCAGGAGTAACAAGGGCGAGACCCGATCCCCCGATCTGGACCGTGAGGTCGATTGCGGGTGCAAAGGACACCCGTGCGAGTGGCTCAGGCTCCTTAATGATGAGCTGTGGGCCATCGTCGTTGTCGCACCGTTCGAGGACACACTTTTGCCCCTCGTTGCATTGGTCCGTGCTTGTACAAAAGAAAACACCATCGGCGTGCTCATTAAAGTCTGTGGTGAGGCAGCCAAACAAGCCGAGGCCGTACCAGGCCAGACATCCGTAGATGATCGTTTGGGACTTGCAGAGGTCCATTAGAACTCTCCCCGAAACCATAGACTCCCGGCGTGGGGTGATACCAGTGGAGTCAGCGAAAGACGCGCCCGAGAAGACTTTCGGCGCTTGGCGACCCCGGCAATTATGAGGCTCAAACCTGTGACCGCGACTCCTCCGCCAACTGTCAGGAAGATGATTTGCGCACGCTCGGCTGCGAGACCGTCTTGAAAAACTTGCGAACTTTGGTCGTAGGTCAAACTGTCGGGGTTGCCGTCAAACACTTGCTCGAGCGTTGTGTTGTGACGGCTGGCGACCACGCCATAGCCGACACCTACGCCGGTCAAGCCAATCCCCACGCCCGTGAGTACAAGGCCACTCGTAATCCACTTCCAGCCAGGGGGCCGCTGCGGCGAACCAGACTCGGGTTGGTCGCTAGGTTGCCGAGCGTTCGGTGGTTGTTGCGTGGGTGCGGTTTGTTGAACGGGTGTTGCGGCGGCAATTTTTTCGTCGATTTTTGTGAGTAGCTCCTGTGCCTTCGCCCGACTTCCGGCCTCAGCCCCTTCAAATCCCTCATGACATGTCTCGAGCAGTCGCCTGGCGTGATGAAGGTGCGAGAGTTGACGATCAGACTCATACGCATCAAGGCGCGCGTTCGCTATCATAAATAAAATGGTGAGGCGGGTCGAATGATAATCCGTCGTATCCGGTATCGCTGCGAGCGCATGTGTCCACATTTCAATGGCGTTCTCATAGTCGAGCGCATCAAAGTAGGCCTGTCCCAGTTCAATGTATTCGCGTGCTTTGGTCTCTGCGTTGGGATCTTGCGAGCTCACTGGAGGCTCTTGAGCGCTCGCTGTACTCGCTGCAAGCAGGGCAACGACTAGGACGCTGATCGGATTGAGTGCCATAGATCCCTGAACGACATCCATAGGTTGCCACTAGGCTCGCGGAGGTTCAATCCCCAAACCCCTCGTGCAAGCGCGATAGCAGCCAACGAACGCAGGTTGCGTCGGTTTTGCCTTGAGGCCGCGAGTTCCTCCGCGCACGGTCGGGAAGCCTACGATGGTGGACGGGCTCGATAGATGTCGTCGTTGAGGACAAAGTTTTGGCTGGTCGTCACGTGACCCTCGTGTACGATGATGCACCATGGAGTTGCACCATGTCCGTTACTTCCTTGCCGTGTTTGAGACGCGGAACTTTACTCGTGCGGCAGAAAACTGCCATGTGTCCCAACCCGCGCTGACGAAGGCTATCAAGAAACTCGAGTCCGAGCTCGGAGGCCCGCTTTTTCATCGTTTGCGCGGCGGGGCAAAATTAACTTCGCTCGGGGAGATGGTGTTGCCTCGGTTTTTGCGTCTGGCCGAGGAGAGTGCTTCGATTGCCGAGCTTGCGACCCGGCATCGACTCCTGCGTCAGGTTCCAGTGCGAATCGGTGTGCTGTGCACGGTCGGGCCGAGCAAAATTGCGGCGAGTTTTGATGCGTTTCATCGCGCTGCCCCAGACGTCGAACTCGAGATCCGGGTGATGGGGCAGGGTCCGCTGCTGCAACGCCTCAGTGAGGGGGAGGTCGAGCTCGTCATTGGCAACCGTGAGCTGGCGTCACAACCGTGGCTGGTACTACGCAATTTGTACCGCGAGCATTATGTCGTCGCGCTACCCCCTGAGCACGGCTTGTGTGCACGCACCGTGATTGAGCTCGCCGATCTCGACCAACAGGACTACATCGATCGCCTCGCGTGTGAGCTGCGCGATGTCGTTGCCGAACAATCGGAGTCCCGCAATGTGCAGCTCTACGCCAGCTACCGCACCGACCGCGAAGCGTGGATTGAGTGTTTGGTGCGCGCAGGTATCGGGGTTGCTCTGGTCCCCGAGTATTCGGTTGTCTCGCCTGATACCGAGTGTCGGCCTCTGCGAGAGCCCGAAGTGGCACGCACAATCGCGCTGATGCGTCATGTCGACCACGAGCTTTCCCCCGCGGCCCAAAAACTGTGGGACACGCTCGCCAGTATCTCGCGGGTCACTGGTGGTGGAATCGAAACATAACCAGACGGTATTGGGATTCGCCGCGGTTGGCCAGCACAGTAGGGATGTACCAACCAGCGGCAGCGCCGCGAGCGAAAGAACAAACCGATGCAAAAAGCTACATTCATCCCGATGACCTCGACCCCCTCCAATGCTGATTCTCTCCGATCCTTCTTAGATCAAGGGTGCACGTTGGTTGCTCAGACGGAGCCCGCGACACAGACGTGGGCTGCACTCGCTCGGGAGGGCTCGAACCGGAATGTCGCCATCTTTGACACATTCGCGGACCAGAGCGGGCGGGATGCCCATTTTGGTGGTCAAGTTGCAGCCGCACTCCAAGACCGTGCAGCGCAGCTCGTCGACGGAGGTTGGCCAGCTGTCCTCGCCAACGTTGAGAACTTCGACATTTTGGCGGCACTCGATCGCGGGACCGGCCAACCGACCAAGGGTTGTTTCATCGGCTTGCGGGCTGCCGAAGGCCAGGCGCAAGTGCTCGCCGCATTTTTGTGCGGAGGCCGTGATGTGGTGGAGGAGACCGAACCGGGAACCCTCACATGGTACGCATTGCGCAGCGAGAGCGACCCGAACGAGTTTGTGATCTTCGATCTTTTTGCCGACGAACAAGGCGTTCAACAGCACTTCGCCGGAAAAGTTGCAGCGGCGTTGTCGGAGCGCGCGGCACAACTGGTGGAAGGTGGCTGGGAGCAGGTTGTTCGTGCGATCCGTAAATTCGATGTATCCGCATATAAAGCTGCGAATGGCTCGGTACGGACGTCAAGCAGCCACTAGCAGTCCATGTCAACCGGAGGAGCTCGCCCAGCAGATCGATGCGTGAACGCGTGGGTGCGGCCGGCATAAAAAACGCCTGTTGCAGATGCACCATTACATCTGCAACAGGCGTCGGTTGGACGGGGCTGGATGCGAATCAAACTGTTGTTATTCCCACGGCAGCGGCGGGCGCTCGCTGGAACGTGTACGCAGCTCGCCCTGGTTGATTGCCGGGAGTAAAATCCGAACACCGCGGGCAAAGGCCGTGGTGGAAATACCTGAGTGTGTACCGGCTTCTTCAATATGGGCAAACACCTCGAGGTTGCCGTAGGCGGACAGGTGATCGTAGGTCTCGGCGATCCCGTCGACCATCCGCGTGGCTTCATCGTAGGCGAGAAGATCCTCGGGGAGGCCCAGGATTTCACCGAGGCCAGGAGGGATCTGCTCAAACTCGCCGACCGAGAGGTAGGCGGTTCGCGGCGTATCAAAATCCATTGGGTCGACTTTGAGTCGCTCACGGTCCTCCCACCATACCGAAGGGCTGCTAATCAAATAGTTGGTGAATGGGCTGTCTACCTGCTGGAGGCAAAACAGAGCAAACAGGCCGCCGAGCGAGTGGCCGGCGATGGTGTTCACACCACTTGTGCGATTGTCCGAGTCGATATGGGGGACAAGCTCGTTGCTGATAAACGAGTAAAAGTTGGCGGCACCACCAGATCCTTCGCCTTCCTTGGGAGGACGAACCAGCAGGGTCACCTCGTGTTTGGCTTCGGAGGGGGTGTAGTCGAGCCCGCGTTTGTTTTCACCCGTGGGGTAGCCGATCCCGACGAGGATGACATTGGGCAGACCGTCACCGGCAGGGGCACTGAGCGACCGCAGAGCGTTGAGTGCCGGATAAAACGCCCCGTCAGCGTCTGTCAGATAGATAACGTCATAGCGTTTGTCTGGGTTTTCGAGGTAGTCGAGCGGATACCCGACATAGATCCGGTGGGTGCGCCCCGTTTCTGCGGAATCCATCTCAAAGACTTCAACCCCGGGATGTTGCTCATCGCAGGTGACAGCGGCCTTTGAAATCTCAGTCTCCATATCGGTTTCGGCCGACTGACTGGTGCAACTTGCGGCCACAATACCAACGAGTAGGCTCGTCTGAAGATAGCTTGATAGCTTGCGGAGATTGAAGATGCTCATACCGGGGTAGTTGCCGCGTTCCCCCTCGAGGTTCGGTGGATAGCGAGATTTTTCGAGAGGTGCAGTGTTTGCCGCCGAACAATGTTATGCGAGGAACGTTTTATTTCACCACGTTCCGGCTGCGACCACCAAATGGTCATTGACCGTGCTTCCTCCTCGAAGCATCGCAAGTGCGCCTGTGTCGCGGCCAACGACACTGTCGCCGGAACGTGAACTGTGCGTCGGCTCGCTTGCGCCGCGCGATTCATTGGGGGAAGCTTCGGCGATGCCGAGTTCCAAGATCCTCCGCACGCCTGCACAACGGTTCGAGAATCTGCCCGATTATCCATTCGCACCGCACTACGCTGAATTGTCGAGCGGGATCCGAGTGCACTTTGTCGACGAGGGTCCCCGCGATGCTCATCCGGTGCTGATGATGCACGGCGAGCCTTCGTGGTCGTACCTCTACCGGTTCATGATTCCGATCTGTGCTGGGCCGCATCGGGTGGTCGCGCCCGACCTCGTGGGCTTTGGCAAGTCGGACAAGCCGGCGAAGGTGTCCGACTACAGCTACCAGGCGCACATGGACTGGATGAGGGAGTTGATTATCGACAAACTCGATCTACGGAACATCACGCTGGTTTGCCAGGATTGGGGCTCCCTCATCGGATTGCGCCTCGCGGCCGAGCAACAAGACCGCTTTGACCGCATCGTTGTCGGCAATGGTTTTCTGCCCACCGGCGACCAGCCCTTTCCCGCGGTGTTCAAAATTTGGCGCGCCTTTGCCCGCTGGTCGCCCCTGTTTCCGATTTCGCGCATCCTCGACATCGGAACCCGCCGCAAGCTCTCGAACGACGAGCGACGCGCCTACGATGCTCCGTTCCCCTCCTCAGCCTATAAAGCCGGGGCGCGGGCATTTCCCGCCCTCGTCCCCACCGAACCCGACGACCCCGCCGCACCCGCCAACCGCGAGGCGTGGAAAGTACTTGAAGCGTGGGACAAACCCTTCCTCACCACCTTCTCCAGCGGTGACCCGATTACACGAGGCGCCGACAGGTTGCTGCGCACAAAGATTCCGGGCTGCGCCGACATGCCCCACCAAACGTTGCGTGGCGGCCACTTTCTGCAGGAGGACTCGGGCCCGGAATTCGCTGCCGCCGTCAATGCCCTGATTGCATCGACACCGAACTGAGCATTCATTGTTTCGGTCTGATCAGCTGCCGGAGCCACTGGTGTGCCGGATCCCCACGGCGCTCCGCATGCCAGACGAGGTAGAGGGTAAACCCAGGTAGATCGAGTGGGTGCTCGAAGATTTTTAGGTCGTGGTGCGACATGAGTTGCTCGGCCACCCGCCGTGGAAGCGTCGCTATCAGATCGGTTGATTCGAGCAGATACCCGGCAGATGCAAATGTTGGGATTCGCAAGGCGACGTGACGAAAGAGGCCGATACGTGCCAGTTGGTCATCGACCGTGCTTCCCGGCTTGTTTTCTGGTGCGACCAAAAGATGCGGAAGCTTTAAAAACGCCTCCTGTGTCAGTCGGTTCGAAACGTAGGGATGGTCGTCGCGCGCCAGACAGACAAAGCTATCTTCAAGAACAGGTGACCATACAAGCGAGTTACCAGGGGTTTTTCGCGGTGTGAGACACAGGTCGAGGTCACCCGATGCCAAAGCGTCGAGCAATTGTACAGGTCGTGGGATCGCCTCAATCGAGATTCCAGGTGCCTCGCGTAGAATCTTGGCGACACATGTAGGGAGGATCGTGAGGTCCGAATAATCCGCGCTACCGATACGAAATCGGTGGGTCGCGGAGTGAGGTTCAAACCCGGGGCGTGCCATGCACAGCCCGCGTGTCTGCTCGGTGAGGTTTTTGAGTCCTGCTGCCAGTGACTGGAGAAATCTCGTAGGTCGCATCGTCTTGCCAACTCGCACCAACAAGGGGTCGTCGAAGTGGTCGCGCAAACGCGCGAGTGTGCGGCTCATCGCCGGCTGGCTTGTCCCGAGCCGGTGTGCTGCTTTCGAGATGCTGTGCTCCTCGAGCATCACCGCGAGGGCGAGCAGGTGGTTTACTTCCACATCATACATATCAAAATGATATATTATAAATAATATATATGCATTTGAAATATAGATGATGCTCGGCAAACTGCAGACATGACGTACTTCGTAGCAGGAGCCACAGGGAACACAGGTCGTTCAGTTGCCGACGCGTTACTCGCGCGTGGTGAGCAGGTGCGCGTGTTCATACGAAAACCCCATCCGATGTGGAATCGAGATTCGGTCGAGGTTGTGATCGGTTCACTCGAGTCCGAAGCCGAGCTCACACGAGCACTTTCGGGCGTAAAAGGAGCTTACATTCTACTGCCTCCCGCGCCCGATGCCGCCGATGTGCTTACCTCCCGCACTGCGTTGGCCAAAATACTTGCAGATGCAATCAAATCGGCACAGGTCCCGACCGTCGCCTTGTTGTCGTCATTTGGTGCCCATCTTCCGAGCGGGACCGGGCCGATTGTGACAACCCATCGCGCCGAGGAGATTTTGCGAGAATCCGCACCGAGCTTTACGTCCGTGCGGGCGGGCTATTTCATGGAAAACTGGGCTCCGCTGGTCGACACGGCACGCCAACAGGGGGTGGTCCCGAGTTTTCTGCCTCTGGGGCATGCGATACCAATGGTCGCCTCAGCCGATATCGGCCACTCGATTGCAGATGCATTGATTTCTGCAGTGGAGGGTCGACATACGATCGAGCTCGCTGGTCCCCGTGATTTTTCGGACCTCGACGTCGCCGAGGCTCTCAGCCGACTTCTCGGGCGGGATGTCCAAGTCGCAACCGCACCTGTTACTGCAGTTGCAGAAACGTTTTCGTCGATGGGGATGGGCCAGGATCTCGCCAACCTCTATCAAGAACTGTTCTCGGCCATTCACCATGGGACACTCACCTTCGAGCATCCAGACCAGGTTCGACGTGGCTCGACGGATCTTGTCCAAGCACTTGCGAGATTTGTCTAGGGCGTTCGTGCTTTTGTTATTCGCCTGAGAGCCTCGCATAGCCTTTCGACCTCAGCGCGGTCTTCATCTGCCAAGGTCGCCGGTACGATTCGATCGCATCGGCGCCTGCGAATCCAGTCGAGGAACGACCGTTTCGATTCGACCTCGTCGGCGCGTTCCTCGGTCGGCTCATCTGGGTTTGCACTCGCCCCCACGAACATGGGTTGCTCGAGGGGCATCGGAGGTTCGCTCGGTGGTCGCAGACGGTCCAAACGCGGGCTGGGGCGGCTCGGTTGCACCGAAATGGGAGGAGCACCGGAGATGCCACCGCATCGTACGAGGAAGGATCCAGGACTTCACCGCGGTGGCTTGAGGACAACGAGCTTTCGGTCGTGCCCGGCAACGAGGACCTCGGGCCGCAGGTCGCCGTCGATATCGACCACGACCGGCATGGCCTCGATATTTTCGTGGTTGGTTGTGAATCTCCACTGCTGCTGGCCTGATGCGGCATCGAGGGCGTAAAGAGTCCCGTTGAGCGGCGCGAGAATGGTTTGTCCGTCGTCGGTAAGAGAAGCCGCTTGGATCGGAGCGGATGCCCGCGGTGCCGCTTGACTAGGTGTTGGATTGAAGCTCCACTGAATTTGGTTGTCACGTGTAAACCGAACAATGCCAATACCGGCACTGTCTGCGACGAGGTCGGAGGAACCTTCGAGGGCTATCGCAGCACCGAGGTTACTTCCGCGTTGGGGCCAGCGCTTGACAATGCGGCCCTCGGTTGTTTCGACCGCGAGCAAGTCGAGTGTATTTGCATCTTTTCCCTGGGTGCTGACCAACAGCTCTGGCCGGCCATCGCCATCGACGTCATACAGACTCGGAGCGTAGACCTGGCGAAAACCGGTCAGGGTGCGCCAGAGCTCTCGGTGCTTTGCAATCGCCAAAATGTCTCCGCGGTGCGTGGCCACGACGATCATCTTGCCCTGGCCCTCCGGTCGTTCGAGCACCAATGGATTGGCCCAAACCCCGTCATCGATGGGAAACGACCACTTCAGACTAAAATCGTCCACACGCCGAACTTCGAGCGGCTCGGTCACCCCCCACGGGGCGATCAAAACCTCGAAGGTTCCGTCGCCATCGATGTCATCGACAACAGGTGATGCGTATGACCTCGTAACCAACGTCTTGTGCAGCAGCGAAGCGTCCTGTCCTGAAATCCGCATGGTACTACGGCCGCCGAGGGCGATGAGGTCAAATCCCCCGTCGGTGCGTGGGATCGGGGTTGGTGGGCGGATGACCTCAGTATCGTCGTATCCAGGTAGAACAGCCTTGATTCGTCCAGTTTTTGCATCGAATAGATGGAGGGTGTTGGACGTGGAAAATGCCCCAAATACGGCGACTTCGAGCGAGCCATCGGCGTCGAAGTCGGCGACAACGGGTGTCGAGCGCACGCCGTAGGAAGCGACGCGCGACCACAGTTGTTTGGGCCCGCTGAGGATGCGTGGACCTTTTGCATCTACAAGTAGATTGAGCCACCCATCACCGTTCGCATCGTCGAGGGCGATGAGACTTCGAATACGGGACTCGAGCGGGACAGACGACACCTGCCCATCCCCCGGTTGGACGCTGACGATGGTTTGCTCGTCGGTTCCAAGGACCAACTCGCGGCGGCCGTCTCCATTCCAGTCGCCCCGAAGTGGGTGCGACGAAAGCGGGCCATCGATCGCGATCTGGTCGACGACGGTGCCATCCTCGGCCCGGCGAAATTCGACACCAGATTGATGTAAATACACGATCATGCCCGCATCCACACCCTGTGCCGGCCAGTCGTAGATTCGGGTATATGGGCCCACTTCGTCGCTCCAGACGACCTCCCCGGCGTGGTCGACAATATGCACCTGCCCCGGTTGGGCGAATCCTGTCTCACGCAGGGCGATCAGGCGCATGGGTCCGTGTTCGCGAGGTGTGAAGACCGGAGTTCCTGTGAAGCTGGCGAGCGGCGTTTTGGTATTGCCATCAAGGACGATGCTTTCGGATGACCCGAGTCCTTTCACAACCAAGTCGTCGCTGCTGTCGCGGTTGAAGTCGAGCGGCTTGAGTGTGTGGGCGAAGCCACTGAGGGCAAAGCGCGTGTGGCCGTCGAGCGCGTCGAGGGCCCGCAACTGTGTGCCCTCGATTTGGACAACTTCGGTGCGGCCGTCGGCCAAGCGAATCGCGGTCTGCGATTCGACGACGGTGCCGGGCACCCGCCAGCGCTCAGCCCCGGTGTCGAGGTCGAGTGCCACCGTTTCGCCCTCTGGAAAATTTGCGAGGACGACGGTATCGGGGATATCCCCTGCGCGAGCGAGCAGGACAGGTGACAGTACCTTTGCCGTGCTCTGGGCGGCGATCCGCCAGGCCTTCGTCGGTCGAGCGCCATCGGCTTTTGGGTGGTGCCAGCGCGTCACCACGATCCCGTCATCGACAGGTTCATACGTGAGTGGTTCGGAAAACCCTCCCGTAGTTTTAAACCACACGGCTTTCTGGCCAGTTGTGTTCGCCAATGTGACGCGCCAGATTTCGCGGTCATTCCACGGGTCGCTGACAGTGATGACGCTGAACAGGCGGTGGGCGACCTCGGGCTGTCCGTCGCCTGTGACGTCGCCGATCCACTCTGGCGGATGCTCGACACCCGTCTGGTCGCGCGACCACACTATCGCAGGTTCGAGCGAGATGTAGTGTTGGGCTGTTTGGCCGTTTGCGAGTGGTAGCGGGGCTTGTAGACTATAGTGACCAGACAAATGCGCATGCAAATGATGCTGACCGATACGGAGCTTTTGATTGTAGATGCGTGAACCGTATTCGATATCGTCGATCCAGATCGACGCCCCCGTAGGTGATGCTTGAATGTCGAGCATACCCGTTTGTGGATTGAGAACGACGGTGCGTTGGTGGGTCATGCCGCGCTCGAGGTTGACGATCGCCTGCTCGAGCTCCATTCCCTCTGCCTCGACCCGCAGGAGGTGCAGGCCGGGATCGGCGAGCCCACTCGCGCCATTTGTTGTACGCTCAAGTTTTGTGTCATCGACCCACACCCCGCTCGGTTGGAGGGGACCGTCGGGGCCCGCGACTGAGACCTCGACGTGTGCGGGTCGTGTTGCAAATACAATCAGGACGTAGGCAGCTGCGAGCGTGAGCACAGACGCGAGGGCGAGCGCGACCTGTCGCACGGGCTGCCAGGGGTTGTATGTCAGGTCGACGAGCAGGGACCCGATATCCGGATAGCGGTCCTCAGGATCGTAGGCCAGCGCCCGTTTGGCGATCCGCAACATCCTTCGCGGAATGCGTTTGCGCGGCTCTTCGAGCTCGCCCGCGACAATCCGGGCTCGAAGGGCGGCAATCGATTTCCCCTGGAACGGTCGCGCACCAGTTAGCGCCTCCCACAGGGTGACCCCGAATGCAAAAACATCGCTAGCGACGTTGCCCTGGGGTTCAGAAAACAGCTCAGGGGCCATGTAGGCAGGCGTACCGGCGATGGTGCCTGGAGTGTCACGACTTGTCGATTCGTAGGAATCGAGACTTTCTTCAACGTGGTCTTCGGTTTTTGGGCGTTGCGACATGCCGAAGTCGAGGACGCGTGCTCGTCCTTGGCTGTCGAGCAAAACGTTGGCAGGTTTAAAATCGCGGTGGACGATACCCGCGTTGTGGGCAGCAGCGAGGCCCCGGCCTGCCTCGCATAGCACCCGCAGGACTTCTTGGCGTCGGCGCGGGGTTTTGAGCCACTGCTTGAGCGAGACTCCTTCGACGTACTCCATGACGATACACAGACGTCGCCCACGCGGGGTCGCAACTTCGGCGATATCGTGGACGCTGACGATGTTCGGATGGCGCAACTGGGCCAGAAGTTGCGCCTCACGCATCAGCAACTCTGAGTCTGTACGCCGGTAGAGTTGCTTGAGCGCAACCTTGCGATCGAGCTCGCTGTCGTAGGCGAGGGAAACCCGGCCAAACCCACCTGAACCGAGTAAGCGCAGGATAATGTAGCGAGTTTTCTCGTCGCTCGGTGGGGGAGCGACCCCGATGAGGTTGCGTTCGACACGGAACAGCGCAGACGCCAGATCGTCGGGTTCGGGGAGATCAATTTCGCGAATCTCTCGTTCGAGGATGGAGACCCGCGTTGTGTTGGTCGAGTTGGGCACGTGCGAAGCTAGGGGAACCAACCTACCAGGACGGTTGGTATGGGAAGTAACGAAACGCAGTAAACTAGGTTGGGTGCCGAAAATCGGCGAACCGTCCCAGTGGATATGAGATGACCACGTCCCCGCGGGGCGCGAGACCAAGGAACGTGAAGATGACGGCAGTTGTTGTGGCTGCGGGAAATACGGATCGGTTTGAGGTCGTAGACTGAACTTGCCCCGTTTTTTTGGACTCCGAGCCGGACAGATACACAACCAAGAAGGATGGAGAACGGGATTCGAGCGTTCTCGCCAGTCACCCCGGCTGTCGAATGTCCGCAGCCGGCCGGACCTACGAGCGTTTGCCGACGCGGTCGCGCACTGCTCGATACATTGGAGCTCGACCACCGGCAATCCACGCTGCCGCGCGGCATCCGGAACGTACAAATGCTCTGCTGCTCGCCTGCGCGGTTACCCAGACGTTGATCGCTCATGGGACCCATGATGGGAGCGACGGGGTCGACCACAGGTCAATTTTTTGCATAAACATGTTTTAAATTTTGTGTTTATACATGAAAAAGACGCAGTCTGTGAATGGGAGCCGACGGGAGTGGGCTCGGACACGGAGCTCCCGACCACCGGGCCAGATTCTTCTGGTGTGGAGGCGCACTCTACGAACGCGATTGGTGGCTCACGCTACTACCGTGGCACAGGCCCGCCGAATGTCGCCCGCGACGCCGGAAAATACGGCGCAAGGTCGTAGCTTGACATCGACCAACAAAACATTGTATAGACATGTGCAAGCTGTATCGCTCGCATCATGTCTACCGCGGTCGTACCACACCACTCACAATCAGGGCCTGCGGCCGTCGATGTCTACCTGATCCCGGGATTTTTTGGCTTCGCCAACTTCGGCGAGTTCAAATATTTTACCCACGTCAAGCGGACGCTTGCCAACTTGCTGTCCGCCCGCGGGCTTGTGGCCGCTTTTCACGAAGTTAGAATTTTGCCGACGGCCTCCCTTCCGCGGCGAGCGGCGACGCTCCTCGAAACGATCGCCTCGACCGCGTCTGAAGGCTCCACGATTCATCTAATTGGCCACTCGACGGGGGGGCTGGATGCCCGCCTATTGCTCGCGCCGGGTGTCACACTCCCGAGCAACTGTGAAATCGAGCCGTTCGCGGCCCGTGTGCGGTCTGTTGTTGCGATCTCATCACCTCATCGTGGCTCGCCGTTGGCCGATGTACTTACAAGCGTGATGGGGCAACAGCTCCTTCAGCTCCTATCGATAGCGACGATTCGGAGCATCCAACTCGGTACACTTCCGCTGCCTATCCTGGTGAGATTGACCCGATTGCTCGCTCCGGTCGGCGGGTTGCTCGGTGCCCGTGGCGGACTGATCGAACAGCTCTATGTCGACCTTCTTCGCGACTTTGATGCCGAGCAATCGAAGCACCTCGAAGCATTTTTTCACCTCATCCGTGCCGACCGTTCGCTGTTGCCACAACTCGCCCCGCCGGCCATGGAGTTGTTCAACACCCGATGTACCGCCCGCCCGGGCGTTCGCTACGGAAGCGTGATCAGTCAGGCGCGGCAACCGACTCTTCGCGGTCATGTGAAAACCGGTTTGAGCCCGCTCGACCAGGCGAGTTATAGTTTGTTTCGCGCGATCTATCGTTTGACAGCTCTCAGCCCACCTCCCGAGCCACCGCTCACGCAGCACCAACGCGTCGTGTTGCATACGTCATATGGTATGCTCCCGAGTGCGGCTGCAAATGATGCGATCGTCCCGACACTTTCGCAGGTTTGGGAAACAGTTATCGCAGCCGTTTGGGGCGATCATTTAGATCTATTGGGGCACTTTGACGGCGCGAGGGATCGACCTTCCCACCGCGATTGGTTGCGGTCAGGGAGCGGATTCAACAGCCGAACTTTTGCGACCGTTTGGTCCAATGTTGCCGACTTCCTGATGGATCGTTCGTGACGCCACCGAGTACACGTGGTCGCTCAGGCGCAAGTAGAGCAGCTCATAGGTCTCGGGGCATCGATTTGTGTTGCCACGCATTTGTTTTCGACCACGTCAATTCGCCGCACATTGAGGCGTCTCGGCTGGAGTTCCAAACCACGTTTCAAGTGCCTCGAGCACGCTCTTCGCGGACGCTTGTCCTGTCCAGGCTACATATCCATCAGGTCGGATCAATACCGCTTGGGGCGCGGAGACCTCACCGAGGACTGGGAGTTCCCAGCGACCATCGTAGCGGGTATCGAGCACTTGGATACGATCTTTCCAAATCGGCATGTCGAATGTTCCCGGCTGGCCGAAGTTGAGGAGGACAGGGAGGGCTGTGTGTAGCAGAGCGAATACACGTGTGGGTCCGGCTGTGGATTCGATCGTGAGGTCCGGCATCCGTCGCCCGAGCAGCGGGTGCCCCCCACCGAGGTCATAGTGAATGTCGAGACCCGAAATCATGCCGGCGATGCGTTTGCGGGGCTCGTCCATGGCAAGGAGTTGGGCCATCGTGTCGCGGAGAGCTTGGTGGGACTCGTCGGGGCGATTGAGTGCAACCTGTGCCATGGTGTTGTGCAACACGCGAGCTCCGACGGGATGACGTTCGGCATGGTAGGTGTCCAGCAGACTTTCCGGGGATGTCCCTTTGACCACCTGAGCTAGTTTCCAGCCCAAGTTCACGGCATCTTGGACGCCGGTGTTGAGGCCTTGGCCTCCCTGTGGTGGGTGTACGTGAGCTGCATCCCCTGCCAGCAGTACACGACCGCGGCGGTACGAATCTGCCTGCCGCGTCATGTCGGTAAACCTGGAGATCCAGCCGGCGCTGCGCAATCCAAAGTGGGTCCCGTAGACTGCGACGAGTTCTTCGCGTAGCTCGTCCATGCTGGGAGTGCCGGAGCGGTGGAGGTGTCGCTCCGTGAGGACGACGCGGATGGGTTCATCCGCTGCTCTCCGACCGATGGCGTGGGTTCCAGTCGCGTCACGGCGAAGGCCGAATTCCGGCTGCTCGTCCATCTCAACCTCGGCGAGTATCCAGCTGGTGGAGGGGTCCTCGCCGACAAAGTCGATTCCAGACTTCTTGCGCACGAGGCTGCGGCCACCGTCACAACCGACGAGATATTTTGCTCGTAAGTACATGTTCTCAGAGACGGTAATGGTGATACCTGTGGCGTCGCTCGCGAAGTCGATGACCTCGTGGCCACGCAGGAACGGGACTCCGAGCTCATGAACCCAATCCGCCAGAATCGGCTCAAATTGGCTTTGCCACAGCGCAAGTCCGTAGTTGTGACGTGTGGGGAAATCGCTGATATCCAAGCGGATGCCAGCGAAACCTTGTACCTGCATGATTTGACCAGCCGAGAGGAACCGCTCGGCGATGCCACGCTGGTCGAGGATTTCAATGGTTCGGGCGTGGAGACCTCCGCCCCGTGAACCATCGACTTGTTGACTGGTACGGCGCTCGACGATGACAACATCGACGCCTGCCAGGGCGAGCTCGCCGGCCAGCATCAAGCCCGTCGGCCCACCCCCGGCGATGACAACAGCATGCTCGTTCATCGCCACTCCCGAAGCCGGGACGTACTCGGTTTGTGTACGTATGCATTCCTGATTTTCTCGACGTTTTGCAGCCATCACGCGCATCCTCGCCGCCGCGTGTCGGGAGGACATGTTCGGCGGTGAAGCCAGGTGAGCATAATTGGGGGTCTTGCGGCAAGTACCCAACCCCGTGGTAATCTATATGCGGGAGGTCAGATAGGACCGAGCCATTTCGACGCAATTGCAACATCTGCCGAGTGTCATTGTTTTGACATCTCGCGGGTGGCCTTCACCGGCCACGGACCCGCGAGTAACTGTTCGCATGTCGTTCCGACAGGAACCGGGGCATAGGCCCGCGGTCCGGTCACGACTTCACGAGAATCGCGGGCCAGGGCTGACAGACAGGCTCCCTCGGCTCCGAGAATTGTTTGATGTACACTGACATGCGTCGAGCCACTGATGTGGTCACCGGCCCGGTGCAGACGCGCAACTGTGCGTGCGCTCTGACTGACATACAACTTTCCACTACAGATCGGCGCATCGATGGAAACCGTCATTCCCGGGTGGCCATCGCCGTCGATGTCCTGATCCTGCCAGCCATTTTCGGCACTGCCGACCCAATGATGACTTCCCGCGTCGACCTTGAGGGCCATGCTTGCCGGAGGGACATGACGAGCGTCCATCGTCACCGAAATTCCGGCGACCGGTGCGATTTCGACATGACACGGTTGCTCGACAATTTCGAGGTGCCCGTCCTGCTCAACCATCGTGGCGAGCACAAAGGTATCCATCCGCGTGCGTAGGGTTCCACGGACGGGGATCTTACGCTTACCAAACACAACGTGGTGACCAGCCCAGACACGAGGTGTCGCGGCTGTGGTCGTTGGGCTTTCGACCGGACCCGAAAGGGCTGCGAGGATGGCAGGAAGCAGGGTTGCAGCGAGCATCGAAACGTCCGGCTCCAAGAGACCATGGTTTTTTCAGTTGTCAATTCGGAAGACACGAATATGTCGGCGGCATGGAACACTCCCATGCTCGACCCCACGCCGTTGTCATCGGCAGTGGTTTTGGTGGTCTCGCTGCCGCGGTTCGTCTAGGCGCCCGCGGTTATCGTGTGACCGTGCTCGACCGCCGCGACCAACCCGGTGGGCGTGCCTACGTCTACCGCCAAGATGGTTTCACATTCGACGGCGGTCCGACGGTGATTACCGCGCCTCAGCTGTTCGAAGAACTGTGGGCCCTGTGTGGTCGGGATATCAAGCAGGATATCGATATGCGCCCCGTGTCGCCATTTTATCGAATCCGGTTTCACGACGGATCGGTGTTCGACTACACCGGTGATACTGAGGCCATGCGCCAGCAGATCGCAAGGTTTCGCCCTGAAGATGTCGCGGGCTACGAGGCCATGCTGGCGATGAGCAAGCGGATTTTTGAAGTTGGGTTTGAGCAGCTGGCCGATGTGCCATTTACGCGGTGGCGAGACATGGCACGGATCGCCCCCGAGATGGTCAAACTTCAGAGCTACCGCACTGTCTATGGATTGATTTCCAAGTTTATCCGCGACCCGCGACTACGCCAAGTGTTCAGTTTTCACCCATTGTTGGTCGGCGGGAATCCATTCCAAACCACCTCGATCTACACCTTGATCGCCCATTTGGAACGACATTGGGGCGTGTGGTTTCCGATGGGTGGTACCGGTGCACTCGTGCAGGGACTCGTGAAGTTGATCGAAGGGCAGCATAATTGTGTGCGTCTATCTGCCGAGGTACAGTCAATTGACGTTCAGGATGGTCGTGCTGTGGGCGTGACGCTCGCCGGTGGTGAGTCCATTCCCGCTGACCTTGTGATCTCAAATGCTGATGCTGGATGGACCTACAAACATCTTCTCGGGCATCACCCTCGCAAACGGTGGACCGACCGCAAGGTCGACAACTCCCGCTATTCGATGAGCCTTTTTGTTTGGTATTTCGGGACAGATCGCACCTACGAGCATGTCCCACACCACACGATTTTACTCGGACCTCGCTACCGTGGTTTGCTTGACGACATTTTCGAGCACAAAGTTTTGGCCGATGATTTTAGTTTGTATCTACATCGACCAACGGCGACCGATCCCAGTCTTGCGCCTGCGGGTGGGGATGCCTTTTATGTCCTTTCACCGGTACCCCATCTCGATAGCGGGATCGACTGGCGGCAGCAAGCTGAGCCCTATCGCCAAAAAATTTCAGCCTACCTCGAGGACTCTCTGATGCCTGGACTCTCGCGTCATGTCGTGAGTTCGCGGATGCTCACCCCCCACGGGTTCCGCCACGAGCTGCTCTCAGTCAAGGGCGCTGCATTTGGGATGGAGCCGGTGCTGCTACAAAGCGCCTATTTTCGTCCGCACAACGTCAGTGAAGAAGTTGAAGGGTTGTATTTGGTCGGGGCAGGGACCCATCCTGGTGCGGGGCTACCGGGAGTACTGTCGTCGGCGAAGGTGCTCGATCGTGTGATTGCGCCGGCTTCGGAGGTACTCGCCCGTCGAGCTGCGTAGCGGAGTTTGAACATCATACTTTGTTTGAGGAAACGATGACTGTTGCACTTACAACACTGAATCGCACCACAGCTACACTTGCGCGTAGCGACCAACAGACCTGCAAGGCGATCCTGCGCAAAGGGTCACGTAGCTTCTCGTTTGCTTCGTGGTTACTTCCGCGACGCGTGCGGCAAGATGTGGTCGCCCTCTATGCGTTTTGCCGCGTCGCCGACGATGAGATCGATCTCGGCTCGAGTCCCGCGTTGGCAGCCGCAGCGTTGCGTCAACGTATCGATGCTCTCGCGTCCGGTCGACCGCGGGACTACGCAGTCGATCGCGCGCTTGCACAGGTTGTTCACAAACATAGGATCCCGGTAATGCTCTTACACGCCCTCGTCGAAGGGTTTGAGTGGGACAACTCCGGTCGAGTCTACCCCGATCTCGGAGCGTTACAGGGCTATGCTGCCCGAGTCGCCGCGAGTGTGGGGGTGATGATGTCACTGATCATGGGTGTCCGGGATTCGGAGCGTTTGGCCCGTGCCTGCGATCTCGGTGTGGCCATGCAGTTGACCAACATCGCTCGCGATGTTGGGGAAGATGTCCGAGCTGGTCGGTTGTATCTACCACAATCTTGGCTTGACGATACATCTTTTGATCTCGACCATTGGCGTGCGCATCCCGAGCCACACCCGGTGATTCGGCGTGCGGTCGATCGTCTCCTCGCCCACGCAGATCGTCTGTACGCCCGTGCAGATGCAGGGATAGCGACGCTTCCTCGGGATTGCCAAACGGCGATCTACGGTGCGCGGTTGATCTATGCTGCAATCGGGGATGTCGTCGCCGAACACAAGTTTGACAGCGTGACTAACCGGGCTGTGACGTCATCTTCGCAGAAGTTTCGTCTCACGTGGCAAGCTCTATGGACACGTCCTTCGCAGTCGCCTGCGTTGGAGCTCCCGCCGCTGCGTGAGACGGAATTTTTGATCGACGCATGCCGAGGGGCATTTTGATCGTTGCAGAGCGCTGGCCGTGGTTTGCCAGATGGTTGGCCCGACATGCCGAGAAGCGACTGCACAGGACGTTTGGAAACGTTCGCGTGCGCGGGCTTGAAGCGGTTGCCGAGCTCGCGCAAACACGACCGATCCTATTTGTGGCGAATCATGTGTGTTGGTGGGACGGTCTCGTGATCCTCTATCTGAGTGTGCGGCTACTCAATCTCGATGCCTATGCAATGATGTTATCGAGCCAGTTGCGTCAGCGGTTCTTCTTCGCCCGTGCTGGCGGTTTTGGTGTCGATACAAGCATACCTGGGGACGGCGCATCAGCCGTTCGTTTTGCCGCAAGCCTGCTCGACAGGCCAGGGCGAGCAGTTTGGATATTTCCCCAGGGGGGCGAGCAACCCCAGGCAACTCGGCCCCTCCGATTTTCCCGAGGTGCCGTTGTGGTTGGCCGTATCGCCCGCGAGGCCCGGGTCGTACCGGTCGGTCTGCTGTACCGTTTTGGCGGTGAGGAACGGCCTGAGCTTTGGGTGTCGTTTGGAAATCCCTGCGCCAGTCGTTGTGGGGTGCTCGAAGAGGCGGTGACGCAGGAGCTCGAGCAGATGGAGCAGGCCTCCCAAGCACCGGACGACTGCGATGGTTTTGAACGGAAGTGGACGTTTCGTCCGGGGCGGTTTGCTGTGCTGGCGGAGTACCTGCTCGCAGCCATGACCCGGTTTGGTTCGGCTGCGGCGAAGCCAGCTCGACTTCCGGTCCGGGCGAATACGTGTGGCCCCGGCAGGTGAGGTGTGTGGAATCAGCGAACGGATGTTTCAGCGTCCTCGAGTAGCTGGCCGCGTTCGCCGACGGAGAGTACCCGCCCGCGCCAGCACACCTGGCAGCGGCCGAGTGCGTGAACCAATGCCATCCAAAGGGTGACTTCGCCGAGGCCTATGGCCGCGAAGATACCCGACCAGCAGTAGCGGAGGTTGGATGTCCGCGCGGCCAGCCAGGCGATCCACAGGCGGAGCGCGAGAGTCCATAACAACAACGCAATACCTGTTATGGGTTCCGACCACGCGACGGCTAACGAGAGCGCTGCGAGGGGGAGCGAGCTGAGGAAAAACAAAGGGTAGGACCATAGGAGTAGGGGGCGTTGGCGACGAATGACCATCAGCCACCGCGAAAACCGTGTATAGACATTTTGAAAGCTACGGCCACTCGCGGTCGACGTGACCGTGCTCGGGAGCGCGATGACCCGAAGGCCAGCGTCCCGCAGACGACGGGCAAGTTCTGTGTCTTCGCCGAGGTAGTTGACCAGGGAAGCGAACCCGCCGATGCGCTTCAGATGCGCGACGGAGACCGCAAACGCCTTGCCGACAAACCCCGTGCGATCGAGTCGAGAGAGCAGGGCAAATGCGTGGAGCGATGCACCCAATACCCCAGCGGATGCACGGTCGCCAATGTACGGGCTTTGGGCGGCGACCGTTTCGACCGGCATCATCCACGTAGCAGCGGCTGTTTGGTCGGACAGTGGGTACACGAGGAGATCGAGATCGACTTGACTCAGGTCGACATCGCTGTCGAAGTTAAGCGCGTAGGCTTGCTCGGCCGGATCCATGATGGCGGCGAGCTGACAGGTCTTATGGTTGAGTCCATGTGGTTCGATGACCCGCGCTTCGGCATCCAAACCGAGGCGCCGGAGTTCGGCGACAGCTCGCACGACGATTGTAAAGGCCGGGTCACGGCGACTACACACCGAGATCCGTACGCGCGGACAAAACGTGAAGCGGGCGTCTGCAATCGATACGAGGTTGTCGAATAGCCGCGGCTCCGTCCCTGCACAAGGCCGCGTGATCAAGACGTCAACCCCGAGTAGGGAGCAAGTCTTTGGTCGGGGAAGACGGGTGAGGGAAGCTTGGCACACTGCACCGGTCATACCGGCGAGCCAGGCAAATGCGAACCCGGCAAGTGGTGTCAGATCGGTGAGCATACATTTTTTTCTGCGAGGGCAGGGCGGGGGATGCGAGCCCGACGCATGCGAAACCACAGAAGGGTCTGGACCCAGCGTCGGCGAAAACGGTCGAGGTCGAGGAACTCATACACCGTCGGGCAGGAATGACCAGAAACGTCCGTAGACAGCTGGTGCCGGGCATAAAAAGGTGTGTCTTCAAGTTTATGGATAGGATCCGCAGATCCTGGGAGGCGAGTCGTCGGGCATAGCCACCATCGGGTTGTGGGCATCCGCCGGGGCGCCCGCTCGAGATCATGGGACACTGGAGGGTGCAGGCCATCAAACGTCCAAGCCCTGGGGATCGGTTGGGTCTCGCCGCGCACAAGGCAGTCGTAGGTGACGAGGGTGTGCTCTGGGGTTGTCGTCCGCGACCACGACCAGCGTTTAAATGCATCTTCGAGTGGGTCGTGACCGAGGTTCGCGTCGTGATACCCATGTCCGCGAAACTCGAGTCCGGGGTGTTCGAGTGCCACGTCGATGGTGGTGTGCGGCGAGACGGGCCACCACAAATGTCGGCTTTGGCGATCGAGTTCCACAGGAATTAGAGATCCTGTCCCAAGGACCAGGCGAATAGTTCCACGGATTTTTTTACGGCCCAATGGCGAGCAATCGTCGACAAAAAATTCGAGCGCCTCGGTGGTTCGACGCACTCGGTTTTTCCCCATCTTGAATGTGTTGGTTGTGCGGTCAACGGATGCGGCGGTGTACTCCGTGAAGCACCATCGCCTGGTGTCGGCCCCGTAGACCGCAACGTTGATGGCACAGTGCTGTCGTGGGTCTGCCCGTCCGCGACGCTTTGCAGCTGCGTAAGCTGGCGAAAATACGGAGCCGACAAACGCGATGACTGTGATCGCGTGACGCCGATCTTCGCTGATGCCATCGGCGTACCACCACAGATATCCGCCGGGCCTGACAGCGGTGTCGAAGGCAAAGCCAGCGGGGTCGTTCGCATGTAGATTCACAGGCGCCAAGCTGACCGATGCGTTCGATTTGTCAATTCCTAACCCGGCGCTTTGACAAACACAACTTCCCGATCAAGCTGGCGCTCATGCATCACGCCGGCATTGAAGATGCTCTGGATCGTGCCCTGTCGCTGGCCCGAAGTCAGCAGACCCCGCCCACACTCTTTCGAGCGATGCGCCACGCAGTATTCCCCGGTGGAGCGCGTGTGCGACCGCGTCTGTTTTTCGCTGTCGCCCAGGCGTGTTCACCAGCTCAGGAACTCGACAGTCCTTGTGCCATGGCTGTTGCCGCTGCCATCGAGCTGCTCCACTGTGCCTCGCTAGTCCACGACGACCTGCCGTGCTTTGATGATGCAGCTGTTCGTCGCGGGCGTCCGTCGGTGGTTGCAGCATTTGGTGAGCCGCTTGCAGTGCTCGCAGGTGATGCCCTGATCGTGTTGGCGTTTGAACTGTTGTCGACACTTCCCGCGACCCCCCGCATGTCGCAGATCAGTCTGCGGATCGCCCGGAGCATCGGAGCCAACGGAGGGATGATCGCGGGCCAAGCATGGGAGTCGGAGCAGAGCATCGACCTGCGAGCCTATCATCGGGCGAAGACAGGGGCGTTGTTCGAGGCGACGCTCGCGTGCGGGGCCGAATTTTCAGGGCATGACCCAAAGGCCTGGTCCGAAGTCGGGAGCTTGCTCGGCGAAGCCTACCAAGTTGCCGATGACCTGTACGATGTGCTCGGCGGAGTCGACGATAAGCCAGTCGGTCAAGATGCCGTACACGGGCGCCCCAATGCGGTGAGTTGCAGCGGGATTGAGGGCGCCTTGACGCGGTTTCAATCGCTCGTGACGCGCATGCACGAAGCGGTGCCGGACGTTCCCGGACGGCAACAGCTCTCGCGGACCCTCCTCGAGTTGTGCGCACGGCTTGTTTCGCTGCCGCAGTCGAGTCCGTATCATCACGCTCCTGCACACCAAGACATGCATATCAGACCGCGTTGGAGCGTCGCCCGAGAGTTGGTCGTGGGGTGATGATTCGGCATGGTCAAGATGCCACGCGCGTGCCAGCACACCGCCACGGGTGCGCGAGATACTGCTGTTAGGAAAATGTCCTCGCAACCGCGGCTGCCACGGCCTGTTTGGCTCCGCCGCGATGAAACCCTCCGTGAGCTCCGAGCATGTGCTCGAAATCATTGTTGAGTAATTGGCGAAACGTCCCCTCGAGTGAACCTCCTTCCGGGGTCGCGTCCCCGAGCCACGGAGGTCCGATGAGCATCGTGAGTGCGAACCCCATCTTTTTTGCTCCTTCGCTCATACCCGGGCTGCAGTTGCTCCAATCAGCCCAGTATTGAAGGCTGTCAGCTGTGAGCAACACCCCGCCATCCTGCTTGAGCAAGATGGCGCATTCTGGAAAGGTTGCGCCTTCGAACACGTGCAGCGAAGCTCCATCAAACGGGAGGTTGTTCGCACGTAGCAACTGGCTCGGCGTTGGCTCTGGGCGCGCTTGCTCGCCGGGTAGACACCAGAACGTCGCTTTGTATGCATCGACATAGTAGCGGTCGTCCATTCCGTGAAAGTTTCCGATTCGCACGACATTCTCAACTTCTCCGAGTGCATTCAATTGTTGCTCACCTGCTTCGGAAAGGCGGACTGCATTGATCAGACTCAGTGCGCGACCTCGGCGGACGACCGCCATGTTGCGGCTGAGAAACCTCCCGGGTCTGATCTCCACGCTCCCGTGGACCCAAAACAGGTCGGGTAACAACGCTTCGACGGGATCGTGGTGGGTCGCGGCAGGGTAGTTGTCTTGCTGGCTCATGCTCGTTCCTCGTTGTCGTTCGGACTTGTTTTTGTACCGATAAGTAAAATAATAGCTCCTCGCAAAATATTGTGCAAGATAGTATTTAATGAAACGCACCCGAGGACGTCCGCGCGAATACGATCCTGATATGGCTCTCGAAGCAGCGTTGAACGTGTTTTGGGAGCGTGGCTACGCGGCGACGAGCCTGACCCACCTCAGCGAGGCGACCGGGATGAATCGCCCGAGCCTGTACGCTGCGTTTGGGGACAAACACACGATCTTCCTCAAGTCTCTCACTCGTTACAGTACACGGATGCGCGCGATTCTCATCAGCTCCCTGCGTGCGAACGACCTCGAAACTGCGCTGACCGATTGTTTTTCCCAATACATCGAGACCTTCCTGTCGGGGCAACGCGGGTGTCTGGCCGCCAGTGTTGCGGTGGTGGAGGCGGTGAACGATCCCGAGGCACGCGCGATTGTGGATGGGAGTATCGAGCGGCTCGAATCGGCGTTAACCAAACGATTGATGCGTGCGGCCTCCGAGGGGCTCTTTCCGAAGTCGGAGGCAGGTCGGCGAGGTCGGCTGGCGACTGCGATCCTCCACAGTTTGTCGATACGTGCGCGGGCGGGACACAGCCGTGATGCGCTGCGGGAGTTTATGTGCGAGAGCCTCGTGTATCTCGTGCGGTCGTAATCATAGGCTGACCGAGTTGCTGCGCGGACCAAGGTGTCACGTGAGATGCACTGATTTGCGCAGATGGCACGCCCTGATGTCTATATTTTAGATATTTTTACGATGGATCGAGTTTATCAGCGATCTCTACAATCCTGGTAATGGCGGTAGTGCATTTAACCCCGTGTGGGTACAGGAGTACTCGCTGCGGCGATGAACTCGCACATAACTCACCCCCGGTAAATGTATGTTCACCCAACTGCAACGCGTTTTGCATGAGCCTCTGCCCGTCCGGGTCGCGCTCGTTGGTCAATCAGGGATTCGTGGTGTCGGTTTGCTTCGTGGTGTTCCACTACCGAGATGATACCTCGTCTCTCGTGCGAATACTTCGGGGGCGAACTTCGCCCGAACGCACTACTCGTCGAGTGATGGGAGGACAAAACGCTGCCAGACCATCCGCCCCGGATACCGCTCAGAACGGAAGAGGATCCGCCCTTGGCCGTCATGCGAGTAACGTACACACAATCCCGGCGGGCGGTGGCGGAACAGTTCGGTCGCCTCGCGTCGGGTCAATGCGGAGAGGTCGTAGACGTTTTGATCGCAGTGTTCACAGTGGCGCCGGCGTTTGTCGCCGTCGAAGGACTCCCAATCTTCATGGCAGGCAAAGCGCAGCTGCAACGATCGACGGGCCATTTCAGGTCACCTCGACCTTCGCCCCGACCTCGCGCAGGCGAGCGAGGATTGCCTCGACTTCGTCGCGGTCCAAGTCTTCGGCGAGGACGAGTTCACCGGCAGCTTCGACCATCGACTTGGCCTCGCGCAAGCCGACGCCAAAGAGCTCACGCAGTGTTCTCATCACGGGGATCCGCCGCTCGCCCGCATCGCGGAGGATCAGTGTCAAGCCGCAGGGAACTCCCATTTCGATCGGCATGCCCATGTGTACGGGGAACGGTTGGGTGGCGAGGCGTTCAATCCCCCAGCGATCTTCGAGCTCGAGGATCAGGTCTTGGAGGTCACTCGACCGCAGGGCCGAGAGATAGGCGATAACTTCTTCCTTCGTGATCTCGGACATGGCGAGTTGGCGAACGTGAGACACCTGATGTGTACGAAGGGCTATATAGCACAAAGGGGACTCGAGTGGAGGGATAGGCCTGACGTTTCATCGTACTTCCACGGAGTTTCATGTGATGCTACCCTCACCCTACAGCCGAGGAGAGTTCATGGATCTGGAGAGCGCGGAGCGGTTATTCGCCGCAGCAGAGGTGGCGTATGAGTCTGACTCAAACAATCCAGGCAAGCTCATCGCGTTGCAAACAGCGGCGAAGCGGCTCTCGACGGCGCTCGAACTCACCCGGCTCGAAGCACTCGCGGGTGCGAGGGATACGGTCGAGGCCTGTCCCGAAGAGCTCGCCCGCGTGGTGGCACGCTCCCAACGCAACAGTCTGCCCCAACTCGTTGTCCTCGTTCGCCATGGCGAGTCCGAGGGCAATGCCGATCACACGCTGTACCGGACCAAGCCAGATAACCTGATTGAGTTGACACAACAGGGATCGGCCCAAGCGGTGGCTGCAGGACAGCGGCTGCGAGCGATCGTCGGTCGGCGAAACTGCGTGTTCTTTGTCTCTCCCTTCGCGCGGACGCTTCAAACTGCGCGGAATATCAGGCTGGCCTTTGATGCAGATCAGATCAAACGGACCTCGGTCGAGCCGCTGTTGCGGGAGCAGGAATTTGGGAATCTGCAAGGTGACGACTTCGCACATTTTCGCAAGGAACAGCTCAAGGTCGGCCGGTTTTGGTATCGCTTTCCCACGGGGGAGAGCGGCGCCGATGTCTATAGCAGGACCCGGGAGTGGTGGAATGAAGATGTCCTTCGGGTCAACACGCGGCCCGGGCTCGAACCTGTTGAGGCGTTGATCGTGGTCACCCATGGATTGACCATGAGATTGATCCTGATGCAGCTGTATGGCTGGTCCCCCAATACATTTGGTACCGTGTGGAATGCGGGGAATTGTGCCTGCTATGTTCTGCGTCGCGACGATAGCCTGCCCGGGGAGTCGCCCTACAGGCTCGACGCGGAGGTCGGAGATACACCGCGTTCGACGATTACGCTGCGGGTGACATTTCGCGACCGCTCCGAACCACAGACCCTGTTACTGAGTGACTATATCAGTGTACCAGCCCCCCGGACCGCGAATCCCGAAGTCGTCAAGCAGATGCTTGCGGCCCAACACGGACTCGAGGCGACAAATATCGACCGAATCGACTTTTTTGCCGGGCGCTCAGGGTATGGCGATGATGTCGCCCCGCCTGGCAAGTACCGGTGAGAATACAACGCGGGTGTACTATCATATTGTACATGCATTGAAGATGGTGGTGTATTAGAAGTTGTGAAGAGCGTTGGGTGCGTCAGGCCACAGCACTTTGCGACGTTTGTGCCGAGAGCCCGAGTGTCGTTGCCAAGGCCTCATCGAGTGGTGTGTCCTCAAACCCAAACGTTGCGCGAAAGCGGCTGTCGTCGAGGACATACGGATGCTCCCACTGGTAGACCATCTTGCGGATTGCGGCCAGCTCCCGGTTGAACAATCCGATGGTTGTGAGCATCCAGTTGGGCATGCGTGTGACGTTCGGCTGCTGTTTGACGACCGCCGCTGCACGGACGAGGAGTTCGCGGGTCGTCCCTGTCCATGTTGCGGGCAGGTGAAATGCCTGCCCGATCGCCTCGGGCCGGGTACCGAGTACGGCGAGTGCTCGGGCGACGTCGGGCGTATAGCTGTAGGCGTGGGGCATGTCCGGATCGCCGAAAACTTCGACCGTGCGCCCTTTGAGTAGGCGGGCGATCGCACGCTGATGGAAAACCATTGAAAGGGGTGTCTCGGGGCCGAAATAGTCCGAGGCGCGACCGGTTGTGACCTCGACATCCCCGCGGCGGTGGGCCTCAAACAGTTCTTCGACCATTTGTTTGCGCAACTCGCCTTTGTCCGAGCATGGGCGCATGGGGGTCGTTTCGTCGAATGGGCACTGTTCGGGGATACCGTACATATAAAGGCAGTCGAGCATGACCAAGCGGGCACCGGCCCGGGCAGCTGCCTCGCGGACACCACGTTTGAGCGGCTCGAGCACACCGTGCCAACGGCTGTAGTCCGGTGGATTGACACAATCATAGATCGTTTCGGCCCCCGCAGCGGCTTGGATGGCGAAACTCGGATCGGTGACGTCGCCAGACATCCACGTCAGATTTTTGCGGGACTCACCGGCGGGGCTTCGGCGGACCAGACGGACCCGGTAGCCGCGGTCGAGGAGCACGTGTGCGAGTTTGAAGCCGACTTGACCGGCTCCGAAAATCGTGTGCAGCGGTTGATTGTCTCGTTCCATGGCTTCACAATGATTCTTGCGAAGACGCAATGCTATGGCCAAAAAAACAACTTTGATTCGCAAAAATGCAACGAAGAAAAACACACCGCGCGATCTTGGTTGGGACGAACTTGCGTTGATTCTCGCGTTGACGCGCGAGCGGACAATGACGGGGACAGGTGAGCGTCTCGGGGTCAAAGTCTCGACAGTGGCGAGACGTCTCGACCGGGTCGAAGCGAAGCTGGAACATCACCTGTTCGATCGGACAGTCAGTGGAATTCTCCCGACCGAGCTGGCGGAGTCACTCGCGGTGATCGCCGAGAACATGGAGCGCGCCCACGCCGAAGCGATGCATCTCGTCGCCGGCCACGAGTCCGAACCTGAAGGCACGGTGCGTCTGACCGCGCCGCCTGGTGTCGCCAACTGGCTGCTCGCGCCCATGCTCAAACCGCTGCGCGTCCGTTATCCGCGACTACAGATCGAATTGCTCGCGGAGGTTTCGTATGCCGATCTGACACGACGCGATGCCGACCTCGCGCTGCGGGTCCGTCGGCCGCGTGGCGGCGATCTGATTCTCAAGTGTTTGGCCGAGCAGGCGTTCGTCCCAGCCGTTTCGCCTGGCTTGGCAAAACAGCATAGGGTGCTTGACGATCCCAGTGAGCTCGACTGGATCACGTGGGGAGCCGACCTCGCCCACATGCCCGATGCACAGTGGATTGCTCGCCATGTCCCAGCCGAAAATGTTGCCCTGCGCACGAGCTCGATGGACGCACAAATCCACGCCACAAAAGCCGGTCTCGGAGCGATGTTTCTCTCCCCGGCGTTCTTGTCGGCGACCGGCTTCGTCGGTCTTCGCCTGTCCCGAGGGCTAGCTCGCAAGGCACCCCTTCCCGAACCGGGGCGACTGTGGATGATCACCCATCGCGCGCTACGCCGTGTGCCGCGGGTCGCCGCTGTTTGGAGCTTCCTCGAAGAACAGATTCAGCGGCAGGGATGACGGTTGACGCATCAGACCTTCTTCATCGGTTCATTGGGATGAGGCGGGGCAACAGCAGGTCGCGAGCTTCGCGAAGTTTACGATTGTGTCGGGTCAAATGATGGATCTGATCGACAATCGCGCCGGCCTTCGACTCAAATGCCTGTGTGACATGTGCCGGTGGGACGAGAATCTCGACCTCCGCCAAGGCCTTCGAGTCGACCCGCTGGCGTCCGTCTGAGCCCGACATCCGATTGATGGCCTCCTGGCGAAAGCTCGAGGAACGCGCGAGGCAATACACCCACGTCGCCGGAACGGTTTTTCCACGCATCACGATCAACTCGGTCGAACCACTCGCCGCCTCGTCGGGGCTGTCCATAAACTGGACCAACGCGGTCTTCCCGTTTTCGAGGCATGGTGTGATCCTGGCGAGTAGCGTGTCGCCGTTTCGGAACGTGGATCCGCCCTTGGGGAGCCGCTGCTCGAGGTCGCATAGCCGCATCGAGTTCGTCGACAGCGAACGCATCGGTACATATGGCCGAACCTGGTCTCTGGCGATTGGGGTGGGGGGGTTTACGGCGATCGCGTGATGTACCGATGTCCGGATCCAGCCGGATGGAACCCCGTCGAGAACCTTCACACAATGGTGTTTTGGGAATCGGAGGTCGACAAACCATTCGCGAAACACGAGGTGAAGCGAGGTTTCTAGCAGAGCCATCCGCCGGTTGTTGTTCTCAATTAGATCATCGTAGGCACACAGAATCTCGGCAATCCGCTGTTGGACGTCCAGGGGCGGGCATGGTACCGATAAACGTGTTAATGTCCCCTGATTCAAACTAGCGATATTGGCTCGCCCTCCTTGTGCCGACAAACGGCGTCGGATGGGATCGGAGCGCAGGAGATAGGCGTAGAACCGGCTGTGGCCCGCAAGGGGATGTAGGCGCGCACGGATACAAAACCCCGAGAAGGCGACGGGAAACGGCAGCTCCTTGATGTACAGACTACGGCCAATGAGGCGGCGATTCCCGTTTGAACGGACCAGTAGGATGTCTCCTTCCGCCAACAGGTCGTGGTCAGATGCCACTCCTTCGGGGTTGATTTGCCCGAGGGTTGTATAGTGTGGATATACACGGTTTTTGAAGTCCTTGACCCCGATCACATGCAACCCGTGTCCCCAATTGGCTTTGGTGTAATTGAGACCATTGCGAAATGAAGCGAGTTTCCCCAGCGTTGTCATCGGCCAGGTCATCGCCTCTGCCCCTTGAGGACAGATGTCGTTCATTCCACCAGATCCTCGAAGTTGGTGGTAATCGTTGCCGCAAGGGCAGCAGCTTCTTTGTTCAGCTTGGCCAGCTCTGCGTGGAGCTGACGCAGCCGTGCCCCGACGGCCTCCTCGCTCTCGGACTCCGGTGGTGCGATGCCGACGTAGCGGCCTGGCGTCAAACTGTAGTCCTGCCCAGCGATGTCCTTGGTGGTGACGACCTTGCATAGCCCAGGGACCTCCGTGAATCGAGCATTCGGAAAACGCGACTGAAGCCAGATGACCTGGTCGATGGGGAAGGTCACCGCGTGGAGAGCTGAGAGGGCATTGTCCCGGGCCTGCCGGAGGGCCTCGCGGTGGCTGTCGGTAGCGAGTTTGTCCCAAGCATCCCACGTGATCGCCCGCAGGTCGCGTCGTGCCATGTCGAAGGCGCGGGTGGTCAACCTGGAAGCTTCGTCGAGTTGTCGCTGCAGGGAGCTGAGGCGTTCGAGGAACGCCTGAAAGCTCCTGCGGCGTGCGACCTGTCTGGCATTTGTCGCGGGGATTTCGGGCCCTTGTTCGTCTCTCCACACGGAGAGGTCGGCCAGCAGCTTTTTGCGGGTATCTTGCAAGTCCGTCACGATTTCGCGGCGTTCGTGGACGGTCGCTTCGAGCCTAGAAAATTTGTCTTTGTCGACATCGTTTGGAGCGCCCCGGAGCAACCCGTCGAGCAGACCTGTCAACCTGTCATTCGGGACATCAATTTTGGTCAGGGTCTCGCCGAGCGTCGCCATCGCCTTGGAGCTCGCAGCGAGGTAACTGCGTATGAGTTGGAGGTAGCGGCCCGTCTGCCCGCGATACAACCACACGATCGCCGTCAGGTTGGCGAGCTGTTCCTCCGAGAAGTCCCGGACCTTGCGGCTGATCACGCGGTAGATGCTGCGGACGTCGAGCATCAGCGTCGTGTGCCTGCGCCCGCGGGGTCGCCCGCGGTCGAAAAACCACAGGGAACAGGGGAGGGGCCGCGTATAAAAGAAGTGGGTGCCGATCGATACCATGATGTCGACATCGCCAGTGGCCACCAGCTGCTCGCGAATGCTCCGTTCCCAGTGCCCGGCATCGGTGGCGGATTGGGGCATGACAAAGCCGGCCCGGCCGTTGGGTTTTAAATAGCCGTGGAAATATTGAATCCACAGATAGTTCGCATTGCTAATCGTTTGCGTCTTTTTGCGAATGCCAAGTTCGTCGACGTGGGCGAACAGACGCCGGTCGCCGATGAGTTTGGTCGGGTCGACCATATCGACATTGAACGGAGGGTTGGCCATCACGAAGTCGCATCGGCCGATCAAGTCATCGAGGCGATCGTAAAAGCTATTACCCCGCCGGATCGTTCCATTGAGTTCGTGGACCGCGAGGTTCATCCGGGCGAGCTTTGTATTGGTATCCGACTTCTCCTGCCCCACAAAATGCACGGTTTCGGGTGGTCGATCTTGGGCCGCATGAGCTGCTTGGACGAACATCCCAGCGCTCCCAACTGCGGGGTCGAGTACGAGTCCATGTGTCGGTTCGATGAAATTGACAATCATCCGTACCAGCGACGGCGGGGTAAAAAACTCCCCCCCTTCATGGGCACCCGACATCGCAAATTTATTGAGAAAGTATTCGTAGATCCGCCCGAACAGATCGTCGCCGGTTGGACTGCGGAGCTCGGTGCTGTCAAACACCCGAACGAGGTTGCGTAGCAGGTTTTGGTCGAGCTGTGAGTACGTTTTCGGCAGGACATCCCGGAGCAGGTCGGGCACCTGGTCCTCGAGGGTTTTCATGGCGAGGTCGAGCGCCACGCCAATGTCCTGTGATTCGGGAAGTTGTGCGATCGTTGTGTACTGTGCAATGGTGGGGAGAAAGATCGTCCCGGTGCCGACGAAGTCCGCTGCTGTGAGTGGAGACGGACGACGACGAGAAATTCGCTCGCGAACGCGGTCGAAACGGCTCGAAGCGTGACGCAGGAAAATGAGGCCGAGTACTGGCATCGTGTACTCGGCGGGAGTTAGCTTGCTGTTGGCCCGCAAGCAGTCGGCGGCCTCCCACAAGCTGTCTTCGAGTTGTTTGAGATTTGGAGGGGTCATGCCGTGACCTCATTGGAGCGAGACGTACAACCTCCATGTCGGCCACGCAACGTACCACAAGCGACTGGATTCGCTCAAGTCTGTGACGGATTGTTCGTGCGTGTAGTTGTGCGAACACGGAACGAGCTTGCTAGCATCGCGGGTATATCCCACCGCAATCAAATGCCTACACGCCTCGCCATACCAATGCCGAGTGGGTGGTCCCTCGAGATAGCTCGAAAGAATTACCGAGGATGTCTTGGTGTGACCACTCGTCGGTACCATGGATCACGGAACGAACAGATGCTTGTGGCAGCCGTCGAGGCGGCGGCGTCACGAGGTGCCCGTATGCTTATCCTTGATGTGACCGGCGTCAAAACACCCGATGAGGTGTTTGTCGCCGCGTTGGCAAAGACCGTCCGAGCTCTGTAGTTGCTGGTAACCGGTCACCGTTTCATGCGGCTGCGCGGAGCTCGGTGGCGATCCGCTTGCGGGCGCGGACGAGTCGGACCGACACGTTGCGCTCGGAGATACCGAGGATTTCGGCAATCTCGGCGTAACTCTTGCCCTCGAGGCGCAGGGCGAGCGTCGACCTCGGTCCTTCGGGGAGCCGCGCGAGAGCTTGCTCGAGCTGGATGTGTTTGTCTGCACGGTGGAGCATCGTATCGAGGCACACTGTCGGATCGCCGATTTCGTCGTCAAAGGTATCGACGGCGATCCGCCCGCGGCGACGCAGGAGGCGGAAGCAGCAGTAGCGGGCGATCCGGTAGACGAACGTTCTTAGCGACGAATCACCGCGGAACTCGGGGAGTGCCTGCCACAGGGCGAGGGAAATATCCTGCTCGAGATCCTCGCGTTCGGCGGCACTGTGGGCATGCGACGCGGCGATTCGTGAAATTCCTCGACTGTGTTGATTGAGTACCTCGTGCCAACGTTGGTGGCGGTTGGGTATATAGTCATCATCGTCGTGGGTAAATGCAGGTGAGCGTGTCGGACGACTCGGTGAGCGAGCATGACAGGTATTTGCGCCTCGGTAGCCCATGGGTTGGAGCTCGGCGAGGCGTTCGTCAAACGATGAGATTAATCCCGTGAGGGTGCGGACCTGTTCCGCGCGCCCGACATCGGCTGCGAGGAGTTCACGGATAGGCTGTGGTTGCACACCGAGACCCGATGCGCGCGCCCGATCTGTCTCCGGGAGCAGCTCGTATGCTCGAACCCATTCCCATGCTTCGCGAGTCGCCTCCGTGTGTCCCTGAAATCCACCGGCACCGACGAGTGCGCTCCACCAAGTTTGCGTTCCTTCGCTTGCCGCTTTCGTCCAGGTTGGCGACTGCTCGGCGAAGCGTCGAAGTTCGAGGTTGAGATAACGCGTGTGGCGGGTGAGTGCGGCCAAGCCGGGAGTCAAACCTTCGACAAACAGTGGGCGATTTGGTTCGGCACCGAGCGAGCGGATGTTGATCCATCCCTCGATCGACCGCACAGCCGCAAGTACGCCGGTGATCATCAGTGCGACCGCCCGGAGGATGGGCAGGCCGATAAATCCCAGGAGGAACATGCCTCCGACGATCAGGGTCATCGTCGATCCGATAAGTTCGTTCATGACTCCGAGTTGATAGAGCGAAGTCCGTGCCAACACCAGAAGACGAGTGGTTTCAGTGGGTGGCAAGTTTTGCAGGCACCCGGGGTCGGCAGAACTTGCCACCCTCCGACACACAACTTGCCAGCGATTTGTTGGGCAAAAAAAATGAGTCGGCCGTGTAGGGTTTTGGATCGGGTCGACACTGTCGAACACGAGGCGCTGAGCACAACGCGTCTACGAGGTCAACATGTCCAGCTTGTTCGAATTTTATCAAAACGGTGGGTTTTTCAATCACCTCATTACAATCAGCTTGGGGTTCGCCGCCGCGTCGCTCCTGTTTGCAAAGCGTGGCGACGTCACGCGTTGGCTAGGTACCTGCGATCGCGCCCTGTTGACGGCCCTGTGTTTCGGTATACTTGGGACAGTACTCGGTCTGGCCGACGTCGGTCAGGCGGTACGGACTGTTCCACCTGAACAGGCGGCGACACTCACCGCGGTTGGTAACGGGATTGCCATCATCCCACTCGCGTGGGCGCTCCTCGGTGGGCTCCCTCTTTGGATCGTTGCTTGCATCGGCCGCCATCGAAAGACTGGTTGAGCAGCGAAGAACCCGGGCGCCGGGGTCATGTGATTCGTGTATCCGGCACTGTCGGGAGTTGAGCGGACACGACGAAAGTTGATAGAAGTCATCAACTGTGTAGTCGATGGCCGATGATCCACCAGTTCAATCGGTCAGCTCCAGATGGTGGGCGTATGTGTACGTGCTCCGGAAATGACCGACATGCCGGGTATACGAACAAACGTGCGAGGCATGCAGGAAGTGGTTTTCGCCCCCTCGTCGTGTGGTATATACTTGGCCGCTGATGCTTTTCGTCGACGTAGTGGTCTTACTCGGTGTTTATGCTGGTTGTCGAGTCTACGAGCTCGTTCGCTCGAGAGGCAAAAACGACGAGTCGACCGATGACGGCACATTGAGTGGAAGTGACTCTCAGCCAGTTGAAACCACGGACAGTCGCGCGCTTGCGCGGACCCTGCACTCCCAGGGCGTTGGGGCAGGGGTCGCGGCGATGGGACTCAGCACCTTGGGAGTGGTGGGGGTCGCTGTGCCCTATGCCACGGTGTCGAGCCTCATCTTCACCATCTACGGCACGGTACCGATGCTCCGGCGTGCCGAGCAGTCGCTGACCGAAAAATCGCTCGACAACCACGTCCTGAGCTCGATCATCTCATTGGCGACACTCGCAATCGGCGAAGTGTTTGCCGCAGGCCTGCAGGCTGCGGCCTATCACCTGGCACTGCTGGTCACGGATTTTGCACGTGAGACAACCGAGAGAGCCATTATCGAGTCGGTCGACGAACCGACCACGGTGTGGAGACGGGCAGGGAAGGCCGAGGTTGCGACGGTGATCGCCGATTTGAAACTCGGGGACATCGTTGTTGTGCGCGCGGGGGAGACGATTGCGGTCGACGGGACGATCTGCGCGGGGTATGCCACGATCGACGAACGGGCGCTGCGGGGGGAACCACTGCCGATCGAGAAGCAGATGGGCGATCGTGTGTTTGCCTCGACCGTCGTGATCAGCGGTTCGATCGATATCAAGTTGCACGAGTCCGGTGCAGACACCATGGCAGCACGCATCGAAAATCTACTGCACGAAGCGACAGGTTTTAAAAGTCAGATTCAACTCGCGGGGGAGCATTGGTCCGACCGGGCCGCGTTGCCTGTGCTGTTACTAAGCGCCTGTAGTTATCCGTTTGTCGGTCTTTCGCCGGCGATCGGCATGTTGTTTGCCGCGCCGACCAACGCGATCCGCGGTGCGGGGTCGTTGATGACCGCCAGCTATCTCACCAACGCGTCTCGCCGCGGGATACTGGTCGCAGACGGACGGGGGTTAGAAGCTTTAGCTGATGTTGATACAGTCCTGTTTGATAAGACAGGCACTCTGACGGAGAACGCTCTGTATCTCGAGGAAATTCATTCCCTTGGAAATTTGCATGAGCAAATGCTACTCACCGTAGCGGCTGCGCTCGACAACCGTGTCGAACACCCGGTGGCCCGAGCGATCGTGGCCGAGGCGAAGCAGCGACAAATTCGGCTCCCGGCGGTCGACGAACCCGCAGTTGTGCTCGGTGGAGGCGTCTCCGGGACGGTCCAGGGGCGGCACGTAAAAGTCGGGAGTCTGGCGTGGATGCGACGCGAAGGTGTTGAGATCCGAAGCTGGTCAGCCGAGGGAGGTCGCATTGCCACACATGTCTTTGTTGCGATTGACGGGGTGACCGAAGGGGTGTTGACGCTGCGGCCACGCATCCGAGCCGAAGCGGCCGCAGTTGTCATGGCCCTGCGCAAGTTGGGGGTCCGCCATATCGCAGTCGTGTCAGGTGATGCTCCCGGACCGACGCAAGAAGTCGCTCGAATCCTCGGACTCGATGCCTGGCACGCACAGGTCCTCCCCGGGGACAAGGCCGAAATCGTGGTCGCGCACCAGCGGCAGGGGCGTCGTGTGTGTTTCGTTGGCGATGGTATCAACGATGCCCTGGCGATGGGTCGCGCCGACGTATCAATCACACTCGCCGGTGGAGCTTACCTGACGATGCAGACAGCTCAGTTGCTGCTCCGCTCCGGAAACCTGCGCGAGCTTCCCGGACTCTTCACCACCTCGCGACAGCTCAGCCGCGACCTCAAGCTCACACTCGGCATTTGGGCGGGCTATTCCGTGATTGCGATCGGAGGTGCCGGCCTGCTTGGATCGGGAGTCATGACGACAGCCTGGATCTACTCGGGGACGATTGCGATCAGCGGCCTTTTTGCTGTCAAGCCGCTGTTGCTACGTCCGGAACGTCTAACAGTCGGGTTCTCTCCTGCATAAGTCAGTACCTTCGAGCTCGGAAGACGTCGCGTTGACGCGCAACGCACTCGACACGGAGAGGCAGCCGCTGTGCTGCGAATGTGCGCGTTCGGGAACGAAACCGGTCTCCGAGAATTTTTAAAAATTCTTGTGACGGATTTTTCCAGTTCGCCGGATAGGGGGATGTGCTTGCGGGCGACGACCCCAGCGTACACACGACCCATCGGAAAAGAATATGAGCAACACACGTTCCACTCTCCTCCTCCTGACCCTCAGCGCCGGACTCTTTGCCGGGGCATGTGCGACCGAAGACTCTGCGATTGGATCGGACTTTCGCGCCATGGAAAACCCAGAGCAATGGGATATTCTCGGACCCACAACGGTGAACTCTAGCGAAACCTGTGACGAATACTGGTCCAAGACCTGTGAGGGACTCTCCGCGACCGAATGCATCCTCGTCCAAGATCGCTTGACCTGTTCCCCGAGTGAAGAAGGTCTGCTCATCGAAGATAGCTTCTGGTTCGACCCGACCTCGCCGACCTGGGGTGCTGTGGATGCCCACGGAAAGTTTAGTCAAAATCAAGCCAACGACCCGTACACCGCCTGCGAGGGACTCGAAGACTACGAGGGTTGTTTGCGTTTGGCCGAAGTCGCCGACGTCGTCTCTGGACTGGCCCCAGAAATCATGCAACATTCGCCGGATGGAGGTGCTGGGAGCCTCGTACAGACGGAGCATGGGTTCAAGATTTCACCAGAGGTCGACCCAAAGGCGAATGACCTCCTACTCGGGGTTGGACATGCGTTTGATTGGGGAGTCCCCAGCTTGTCCGCGTTTGACTACAACGGTACTTGCTGCGTGATCGAGGACGATATCATCATCTGGTTCCGCCCCAATGGCACCATTTCCCTGTCGACCGGCGCGACCGTGATTTCCCAGAATCAGGCTCTCGCGGTGGAGGGGGATTGCAAAACGACGACGTTTATCGAGGAAGACAAAGGTAAGATCAAGTTCGAGTAACACCTGAGATTCGCAACCGTCACTTCGCGAATCACCCGTGGTGTCATCGTTCAGGCTTCTCACCAATTCTGCTTTGAATGCTGGGTGGGAAGTTTGGGCGAGGCCACGGTTGTTTTGTTTGATCGACCTGACCTCCCGGACCGCCATGAACACTCCCCATTCCTCCTCCCGTATGTTCGCTGCGTTTCTCGCCTATGCACGCGACACGTTTGGGCTCGACCTGCGTTCACTCGCTGTGTTTCGCATCGGGCTCGGGGGAACGCTCTTGCTCGACCTGGCCCTGCGCGTACCCGATCTCCAGCGTTTTTACACCGATTCTGGAATCATCCCGCGGGGAGCATTCGACAGCTACGACCCGTTGTTGCCCTCGCTACATATGCTCTCGGGGGACTATGCTGTACAGGCAGGACTATTTGCGGTCGCTGCGGTATTTGCCTGTATGTTGATCGTCGGCTGGCGAACACGCCTCGCCACTGTTTTGTCGTGGTTTTTGCTGCAGTCTCTACATGCACGCAATGGCACCATCCTCAACTCGGGAGATGTGTTGTTGCGATGCATGATGTTTTGGGCGATGTTTCTCCCACTCGGCGCATGTCTTGGATTCGATGCGCGACGACGGACGATACGACCTCCGCGGCGTGTCGTGTTTGGGATGGCGAGTGTCGGCCTGTACGCCCAATTGATGTTGATGTATATCATGACCGCGATCTTCAAAACCGGAGATGCATGGCTCGACGGCTCCGCACTTTACTACGCACTTTCCTTTGATCACCTCGCCCCGGACTGGCTCGCCTCGTGTCTGTTGAGCACAGCTCCGCTCGAACAGGTTCTCGGTGGGTCGACCATTTCGGCCTTACACGCCATGGGCTTGCCCGTGCTGGGCGCGACCCCGTGGGTCACAGCTGTGCTGACCTACGCGACCCTGGTGTTTGAATACGTCGGACCGTTGCTGTTGCTATGCCCGTGGCGCCGGAGGATCACACGGGCGTTACTCGTCACTGTGTTCATCGGGTTTCACGTGGCCACCGACATCTGCTTGGCGATCGGGCTGTTCGCACTCATCTGCATTGTCGCGTGGCTGGCGTGCATCCCCGGATGGTTGTGGGATCGCGTCGGTTGGCGGCTGCCCACCAGTGGCAAACCGATCCGTCGGTGGTGGCCGGTCGAAGTTGTACTTGCAATGGTTGTATTGTTGTTGACGCACTGGAATCTACATACCGTCGACCGCGATCATCGCATCATCCCGCGGGCAGCAGCGTTCGAGCGGGCAGCCATCGAAGGCCTGCGGATGCGTCAGCGCTGGTCGATGTTTGCACCGACACCCGGCACGAGCGATGGCTGGTGGCGAACGCCTGCCCGTCTCGTCGGTGGTGGCGAGGTCGATCTGTCGACGGGCATGCCTCCAGTCTGGGTCCCCGTGAATCGCAAGGATGGCCACAGTCCGATGCTACACCCCGTCGATGCGACCCTCGAGCTCGACCGCAGCAAACCAACCGACGCGACCGAGCTGATGCCCAATCACCGCCACCGCAAGTTCCTCAATAACATCCGCCGATCGACCCAACTCGCGTTGCGGCCTCGCTTGGCGCAGTACCTGTGCCAAGAATGGAACACGACCCACCACGGGCCTGAACGCCTCCGCGATCTGCGGTTGGTCTATATGCTCGAACGGACACCCAAACCCGGTCAATCCACCACACCTGTGCAGCCGATCAGGGTTTGGCACCACACGTGTCGCGAGTGATTGCTGCTGCCTCGAGATGAGATGTGCCCGAAGTACCGAGAACTGCAGCCCATCGCCCGCCAAAACATGTACCATGAGTCATGCGCGAGCTTGCGGTGATGTTCGTCTTCTCGTGTGGCTGTGCGACGGCCAAACAGGAGTCGCGTACCCCTCCGCTCGAGCCTGTCTGCGCCAAGCAGCAGGAGATTGATGACCATGCCCAAAAGGCCGCGGAACTCGGACATGCAGGCTCCGAGGCGCGCGAGTTGGGACGGGAAGCCGAGCTGGCGTTGGAGGCAGCAGTCACGGAAGAGGCCCGGGCGGCAGCCCAGAGGGAGCTCGAGCAAGCTCAGATGGACGAGGGGTTCTACTTCGGTCAGTCCGACGTGCACTACTTTGCAGCCGAGCGATTGCGCGACGAGTGTTTACGGGGCGCAGTCGAAAATTAGTGCGGTTCCAACTGCGGTGATTGGGCGGCTACGGGAGGACGAAATCAACTCCGTCCGCGTCTGCGTCGGAGATGTCGACCTGTTGGGGCGAGCAATTCATTTGTTGATGGGTGCACGTAACCTCGCGGACTCCTGGAACGAGACCCTCCAATCGGTAGTAGCCTTGGTTGTCACTGACGACCTGATGGGTTCCGGATGTCACGCGGACCGCCTCGATGCCTTCCCCCTGCCCATCGGTCACGCGGCCGCGAATGTGATGGGTTCCGGTGCGTGCAGCCAGGGTCTCAAACAGCCATTGCTGGGCAAGCTGGCGCGATTGTGGGTCATCGGCCAGCCACGTATCGGTATGGCCGACGTCGGGCACAGCCAAGGTTGTGAAGGGATATCCGAAGCCGGTAAGGAGGTCGACACCTTTCTCGCTGTTGACCTGTCCTCCGTCATTGACGGCTCCCCATGAGAGAAATGAATTCCGGCCGGCGATCCGCTGCATCCGCATCATCGACCCGGCCCCCTGATCGGGCGTCAGGTTGGTCTCGACATCTGCATGACTATGCATAAAAAATCCGAGCCAGCGGTCGGCGACCTGCTCGTGGTGCAGGCCCATATAACTCGTCCCGATTGCGCCGCGGGAGAATCCCGAAATGATCACCGCTCCCGGATCACCGCCATAGGTTGCCAAGACTCGCGCGACATTTGTTTCCCAGTAGGTGATCGCGGTGTCGACCATGCCCCAGCCGAAGTCGAGGTTGGCCTGGCCTTCGATGTAGGGGACGACGACCCAAATAAAGTTGCGGCATCCGGCGAGGTAGTAGCCCAAGCTCGCATCATCGACTTTGCCGGTGAAGGACCCGTACTGGTTCGGCGGTGACTCGACAATCACCGGATACACCCGTCCAGGTTGCCACGTGGGTGGGAGATAGACCCCGTGGTAGACTTCGGTTCCCTCGTATTCCGGTGCGACCACCTTGACGAACGCTCCTGGGCTCGGCTCGCCTTCCGTCAGTGGAGGTCGGGGCGGACATGTTGGAAAGGACTCATCGATGACAACGGTCACGTCCGTGGCGGCCTCGAGCCCGGCTGCGGTCACGGTGATCGCCGTTGTCCCCGCCGCGGTGTTGTGCGCGTGAAACGTACCCCCTTTGGCCGTGACCGTGCCGAGCGACGCTTGAGCGATGCTCCAGGTTGGGTCCACAGCTACCGGATCGCCTTGGCCATCGGTACCGGTGACTGTGAAGGTGACGGGAAACGACCAACCGCTGGCGACGGTCACGGTTGCATCTACTGGTTCGATGACGAGCTCGATGATTGTATCATCATCCGTCTCGCTCTCGGTCGTGGTATCACTGATCGCCGTATCTGAATCTGTCGGCCCGGCGCTGCTTGTACCGAGATCGGTCGTGTCGCTGCTCTCGGTGCCAGTTGTCGTCTCGCTCAGCGTCGTCTCGCTCAGCGTCGTCTCGCTCAGCGTCGTCTCGTTCGGGCCTGTGTTGGTGGATGTTGTCTCCGTGCTTGAGCTGGTCGCCGTGGTCGTCCCTGGCGACTTACATGATGTGAGAGACAGGTTCGTGAGCAACACAAGTGTGTAGGTCAAACAAACATGTTTGATTAGAAATGTCCGAATGTATATTTTTGATCGGGACGCGATGGAACGAGGGTACCACGCCCAATTGCTTGCCGCGTGGGTGAGCCGGGTGGCCGGTTGATACCTTCGCGCGGGCTCTGAAACGGGCCGGGCAGGCCCGAAGTAGAGGTTTATTTCGCCGACGACCGGTGGCTTAGTCGTCGGCGGTCCGATCAACTTGACTGCTGGCTACCCGGGTAGGTCGGTGGGCGAGCGAGTGCATCAAACTCAAACACCAACGCGGCATGGGCTGCGTGTAGCGCCCTGACGAGCGCTTGGGGGTCATCACCTTCAGCCTCGAGATATCCCACGTCTTGGCCGGTCCCGAGGCGAGGGCCGATCAGGTCACCTTCTCCAACGCGGCAGACGACACGGCGGATGAGGGGCATCTTTTGGGCGGCTTCAATCCCGCGTACACTTGCAAGTCGACCGGGTCCGGGGTGGAGCAGCCACGCGGCGACGGTGCGTTTGGGTGTTTGTGGGAACTTGAACCGACGTCCGAGCTCGAGCTCAATGGCGGCCTGCCACGGGGAAAATCCCCATCCTCGCGCGATCAGTTGCATGATCCGACCTCCCGGTGGACGGATGGCCAACTCGCCGAACAGCGGGCCTTTGTCGGTCAGATAAACCTCGAGGTGGGTCATGCCACGCTCGACACCCAACGCCGCGATCGCCCGGGCGTTGAGGTCGAAAACTGCTGCCTTGAGTTGATCCGTGAGTGGTGCGGGCAAGAGGCTCGCATGGCCGCGTACGACGTAGGAGGTGCAGTTGACAAATTCGATGTTCCCTGCAGATACAAATGATTCGACACTCATCTCTTGGGCGGTGACGAATTGCTCGGCTAGCAGCCCGTGGCTGTTCTCGCGTGTCGTCTCAGCGGTTTGTAGTCCAGCGAGCAGTGTGTCGCGGTCGTGTGCGATGAGTTGCCCACGGCTGCCGGAAGCCTGTGCTTGCTTGAGTACGACTGGCAATCCGAATGCAGATACAAGCTCATCGGCAAGTGCGACGGGGTTGTCGTGGATGTCGATTGCGCGCCAGGGAGTTGTTGCGATTCCGGCGGCATTGACCGCTCGCTTCATGACCGCTTTGTCGGCACAGCACAATGCCGTGTCGAGGTCGTTGCCCGGTAGGCCGAATTGTGCACGGATCTGTGCACTGGGAAGGACCGCACCCTCGCCCGTCGCCATCACTGCCTGCAACGGTATGCCTGTGGCGAGTTGGATGGCCGCCGCCGGGGCATCTTCGAAGTCGACGTGTCGCCGATGGGCCGGCGGGATTTCATCGCAGATTTCGTTCGGCAGCGGCTTGTTGTGAATCAGACGGATGCCGATACCGAGCTTTTGCGCAGCACGAAAGGCACCCCGGCGAAACCCGACCATCAGGATTGTTGGCGAAGATGAAGAATCTTTCCCAGACGGCACCATGGGCGTGAATGTACACGAGCCTTTGCGAGCGTGGGAACGGCTCGTACATCTGCTGCGCTACGAAGATGCGAGAAAAACCACAATGTGACCCCTCGACTTGGCCGACGATCCGGGATTCACTTGGAATTGCGCGGCAGAATCGTTATGCCGGGGTATGGGTGAAGACCAAAAGGGCTCCTTTCTTCAGCAGTTGCGACAGGCGAGTGAACGGGGACCGGGACGTGGGTTTCGCCGGACGATGCGACTGCTACGCGGAGGTGCCGGGTTGGCGCGACGGATGGTCTCGGGCAAGGGGGACGACGACTCGCTCAGCGCCAAGGACTTGCTCAAAGTCGAGGCGTTGGTGCGTCAATTGGGTGACCTCAAGGGCCTCCCCATGAAGTTTGGGCAGATCGTCAGCTACCTCGAGCTCGACATGCCCGACGATATGCGCCGGCTATTGTCGATGCTGCAAACCCAATCCCCGGCCACGCCAAACGAACAGGCACGGGAAGTTGTGCTCGAGGACCTGGGAGCGCGGGGTGAAGTCTTGTGGCGTGGACTCGATCCTGAGCCCGTATCGATCGCTTCGATCGGTCAGGTGTACCGCGGTAACCTGCCCGATGGTACAGCTGTTGCCGTCAAGGTACGCCACCCGACTGTTGATCAGGCGATCCAATCTGACATGAGTGTGGCGGGTAAGGCCACCGGTTTTGCAGGGATCGTGATGCCGGGGATGGGTGCGACGGCCCGCGACTTTGTCGACGAGTTGGGGTCACGGCTGCTCGAGGAGTGTGATTACAAGCTCGAAGCCAGGCGTCAGTTATTATTTGGCAGTCTGTTTCAAGATCACCCGATCATCGTCGTGCCCGAGGTCCACAGTGCGTATTGCGGCGCCCGGGTGCTCACGTCGTCGTGGATCGAGGGTCGGAGTTTTGAAGATGTACGTGCAACGGCCTCCGCCGAGGAGCGCAACCACATCGGCGCGGCGTTGTTCGATTTTTATATCGGTACGTTGTATCGCCACGGCTTGTTTCACGCCGATCCGCACCCGGGAAACTACGCATTTTTTGATGATGGGCGGGTCGTCGTGTTCGACTACGGATGCGTGCGGGTGTTTCCGACAGAGGTTGCACGTTCTTTCGCAGATCTCGCCCAAGCAGTCCGTGACGATGACCGCGAGGCGACCTGCGAGGCGCTGCGTGGGTTAGGTGCCGCCCCTTCTGGCAACGACAAAGCCTATGCACATTTGCGGAAGATTCTCCGCAGTTTTTTTGGCCCGATGTTGACCCCCGGCGCGCACGCGATTGAAGGGCGGATCGTCGTCAATATGCGGCAGGTCGCCCGCGACAAGCTGGCGATTGCCCGCCTGCGTCTGCCCGGACGTCTCATGTTTTTATTCCGGATCCGGTTTGGTCTGTTTGCCGTGTTGGCTCGCCTCGGTGCCGTTTGCGATTGGGCGGCGATGGAGCGTCGGTTTTATGCCGAGGCGCGGGCACAGTGATTCGCGGCCTTGAAACCATGGTCGTCTCGCGCACGAGAACCCGCCTCATATGAATCTGGTCAAGCAGATCGCCGACCAGGTGCTCGACGCCATCGAGTTGTTGCTCGCCGGGTTTGAGCAGGCAGCGGTTCGTTGCCAAAGCGGGACTTCCTGGTTACAGCTGGCTCTCGAGGCACCCCATGACCACCTCTACCGCGGCCTTTTGAGCGTCGTTTTGCGGGCGGTGTTTTTCCTCTACTCCGAGGCACGAGGGCTGTTCCCGAGTGGCCACGCGAGTGTACTGCGACTGTATGAGGATCTGTCTGAAGATACGGGCTCTGAACCCAATTCGATGCGCGAGCGTTTTGGTGCCTACGGACGGTTGTTGGCTCTGTTTCGCAGAGTTTTCATCGCTGCTCCATCCGCTGATGTCGTGCCCACGACCCGCCAAACAAGCTTGTTTGACCCGTCGAGCTTTCCGTTCTTGGAGGGCGTCGAAATCCCACCGCCCATCGACGACGCGGTGACCTACGCGGTCCTGCACCGGCTGATTGTGGTTGAAGGCCAACGCCTGAACTACGGCGCACTCGAAGTCGAGCAGATAGGGTCGATCTACGAATCCCTGATGGGATACAACGTGGTCCGGACCCGTTCAGCTGCAGTGCGGATCGGTAAAAACGCGGTTTGGGTCGAAGTTGAGGACCTATCGAATCGGACACCTTCCGTGCGCAAAAAGTGGCTCAAGGAAGTTTGTGGATTGAGCACTTCCCAGCAAAAAAAGGTCGAGGTGTCGCTGCGAGAAGCACCGGATCATGCCGCCCTGCTCGAGGCTCTGCATGCTCTCTCACCGGGTCCAAAACATGAGCGCGCTCGCCATCGCGTACTGTCGGGTAAGCTGGTCCTGCAGCCTGGTGATGCACGTAGGCGATCGGGCAGCCACTATACCCCGCGGACACTGACCGCGAGAATTGTCCGACGCACATTACAGCCAGTGCTGGCTTGTTTGGGACATGCACCGACAGCCGAGCAAATCTTAAGCCTCACGGTCTGCGACCCGGCGATGGGTTCAGGAGCCTTTTTGGTCGAGGCCTGTCGCCAGCTGGGCGCGCAACTGGTGGCCGCGTGGGCACGCGAAAGTCGAATCGAGGCCATCGCTCAAGCACACGGGAACCCAATCCTGCACGCACGCGGGCTTGTGGCCCAGCGGTGTCTGTACGGGGTCGACAAGAACGAGACCGCAGTCGAGTTGGCGAAGTTGTCGCTGTGGCTCGTGACGATGCGCCGAGAGCTGCCATTTACGTTTGTCGACCACGCCCTGCGCCACGGCGATGCGCTGGTGGGTTTGGACCCCGAGCAAATCGCCAGGTTTCACTGGCGGCGCGAGGAATCGTTGCCGACGTTGGCCGCGGTTTTGGATGCACTCGAACAGGCAAACCCCCACAATGAGGTCGGCGATCTGGTCACCGAACACGAGCAGGTGGGTCGAGACGAAACATGCACGCGACTGAATCGGGCCGAGCGCGCGATCGATAGGGCTCGCACAATCGCCGATTTGTGTGTAGGTGCATTTTTTTACGAGGTGAAGACCACGGCGAGGGAGGACGAGCGCGCAAGGAGGCAAGCGTTGGTCGAACGCTGGCTGGCGGGGGATACGGAGGTCGAGCCGACGATCCGGGCGCTGGCCGACGAGGTCCGTGAACACCTTGCGCCGTTTCACTGGTGGCTGGAGTTCCCAGAGGTGTTTGCCAAGAAGAAGTCAGATCCGTGCAATCAAGGGCAGTTGAAGGGGGGAACGATGATGACGGCCGTTGTCGGGAATCCCCCGTTTTTGGGTGGAAAGCGTATCTCCGAGGTGTTTGGGAGGGCGTACAACCAGTGGTTATGTCTGCGGGGACAGGCCCAGCGAAATGCAGATCTGTCGGCCCATTTTTTCCGTCGGGCGGCACAGCTCGTGGGTCTACACGGGTCGATGGGTCTCATCGCAACCAACACAATTTGTCAGGGGGATACGCGTAAGACAGGTCTCAAAGCACTTATCAGTCAAGGGTGGATTTTATATGAAGCGACTCAGTCTACGCCGTGGCCAGGCGACGCGGCGGTGACGATTCGTACGGTGATTGGGGCTCGAGGTGCTCCGGCGAGCCACGCGGGCGTCTGCCTGTTAAATGGGGTAGAAGTTCAAAGAATCAATTCACGACTGCGCGGCCGTCCCGAGCGGGCCGACGCGCTTGCATTGCGAGCGAATCGAGGGCTTGCCTATCAGGGATGCATCACGCGCGGGAAAGGATTTATCATCCCGGTCAATCGGTCTCAGGAATTCTCTGTACAATCCCGCCGTCGACTCAAACCGTACATTGGCGGGGACGAGGTCAACGATCGTCCAACCCAGAATTATCACCGGTATGTCATCGATCTCAATGGGCTAGAGTTCTCGAAAGCATCCCAGTGGCAGGATTTAGTTGGACATCTCGACAAGACTGTGAGGAGCGAACGTCTCCAGAGCCGCGACGCGAAGGATTTCCCTTGGTGGCATTGGTGGCGACCTCGGTTGGAGATGCGAGCCGCAATTGCCCGGATTCTGCGGTGCCTGGTGGTTTCTCGGGTATCCAAGCATCTCGCATTTACATTTCAACCGAGTGACCGTATTTTTAGTGAGGCACTGTACGTTTTTCCACTCGACTCCATGACTGCATTTGCGACCGTCCAGTCTCGGGTCCACGTGCGATGGGCATGGCTCCACTCGTCGACGATGCGGGATGCTGGTATTCGCTACACCGCCTCCAACTGTTTCGATAGTTTTCCATTTCCAAGGACCGATCCTCGGGCCATCATTCCGAAGGTCGAAGCTGCCGGACGAGAGTTTTACGAGGCTCGTAGCGCCCATATGACTGCGACCAACCGCGGCCTTACGAAAACCTATAATGCTCTCAAAGACCCGGGTCGTACCGACACTGCGATTCTCAGACTTCGTCGCCTGACCGAAGCCATGGATCGTGCTGTGCTCGACGCCTATGGTTGGATCGATATTGTCGTGCCGCCCTTTTGTCCACGTACGCGGGGCGAACGGGCCGCGCGTCAGGAATTTGAGGACGAAGTGATCGAGCGATTGTATGTGCTCAATGCGGAGCGTGCGGCCGAGGAGCAAACTGGATGAATTAGACCGACAACCGGTTCACCCGACGAGAATGCCGTAGGTCGCCAACGAGACGGCTCAAGCGGGAAGGGCGGGGACGTCCGTTTCCATCAGTGTCTGAACCAACACCTCCGTCCAGGCGAATGCATCGCATATCCGGGTGAACGCTTCGCCCGGGGGTGCGTTGATCGTCACCCGCTCGCCGGTGATAGGATGATCGAACGCAAGTGAAATCGCAGCGAGAAGGAGGCGGTGGACAGCGAAGTGCTCGCGAAAAAATCGGTTGTGAGTGCCCTTCCCGTGGCGAACATCGCCAACAATGGGGTGACTGAGGTGCTTGAGGTGGCGTCGGATCTGATGACGCCTTCCCGTGCGTGGTTGCGCCAGCACCAACGCATAGCGCCGCTCCGGATAGCTGTCGACTGGGACAGGTAAGCTCGTTTGGGCGATCCTCGTAAACTCCGTGATCGCTTCCAACGGGAGATTTTTGTGCGGCGGAGAGTCCAATGCACGCAGCGGGTGATCGAGAACGATATGTTCGAGAGGCCAGCCGCGGACGATAGCGAGGTAGCGCTTCGTCGGCGTACGGGCAGCGAATTGTCCGGCGAGTGCACCCGCAGCTTCCGCGTTGAGGCCAAACACGAGTACACCGGAAGTTGGGCGGTCGAGACGGTGTATTGGAAAGATGTGCTGCCCGAGTTGATCGCGCAGACGCTGCAAGGCGGCCGGTGTGTCGGGGGGAACGAGGGGGCTTCGGTGCACGATTAAGCCTGGCGGTTTGTCGATCGCTACATAGTTGTCGTCGCGGTACAAAACCGTGAGTGGGGCTGGCGAGGACATGTCTCGGCGAGGATATAGCAATCGCCGGCGAGGGGCACCGCGAGTGTGCCGCCCATCGTTCACTTCGCCTCCGACAGCTGGTGTGTTCGTCGGGTAACTGTTACCATGCACCCATGAAACATAGGATCTCCTTGGCTTCGTTCATCGCGGTGCTCGCCGCAACGACAGCTGCCTGTGGCGACGGCAGTATGGACACCGAAACCGGGTCCACGTCCAACGTGACGACAAACGCTACGGTCGGCCCGACAACTGGCGCCGAAACCACCGAAACCTCCGAAACCTCGGACACCGACTCCGCGACCACGCAGATGAGCGGCAGTGATTCGATGTCGTCGGGCGAGGTCACCACCGACGAGACAACCGAAGGCCCAACGACTGAGGGCACGACCGATGACCCGACCGATGACCCGACGACCGAGGGCACAACCGATGACCCGACCGACGACACCGACACGCAGACCACCGGCATGATGCCCGATCTGTGTAAGGTCAACGATGATATGGATGGTGTCGGTGACTGCACCATGGAGTCGCCACCCGACAGTTTTGACCCCGACATTCAGTGGGATTGGTGGGGTCCCAACAATGAGACCCAAAGCTTTGTTCCCGCGCTGGTCGCCAACCTCACAGACGACGATCAAAACGGAGAGATCGACCTGTGCGATGTACCAGACATTGTTGTGTTAGCGAGCGACTTCAACAGCTCCTCCCACATCTATGTGCTCGACGGCGAAACCGGTACGGTCCATTTTATGATTCCCACCAACGTCGCGTTTACGGTCACACCAGCGATTGGCGATATCGACAATGATGGGATCCCCGAGATCATTGCGGCCGACGGGGCGGGCTTTAGCGGCACAGCCCACATCCTTGCATTTGAACACGACGGAACCCTCAAATGGACGAGTACAGCGACGTGGACACACCAGCAGGGTGGGTCGCTTGCCCTGGCCGATCTCGACAACGATGGAGACGTCGAAATCATCGCCCACGGGCTCGTCCTCGACCACAATGGTCAGCTGGTCTTTGAGGCACCTGCACAGGTCACCGGTAACAATGCACCGACCGCCGCAGACCTCGACGGCGACGATGACCTCGAAGTGATTCACGGGCGTTCGGCCTACCATCACGACGGTAGTGTCTATTACCTCAACCAGCAGGTCATTGCCGGGTTTCCGCAGGTGGCCGACCTCGACGACGATCCCGAGCCCGAGATCATCGTCAACTCAAATGCCGGGATTACGATTCTCGAGCATGATGGCACCATCAAGGTCCTCAATGCCAACCCGCTCGGTGGCAGCGGCTTCCGTCCGTCGACCATCCACGATTTCGACGGCGACGATATTTCCGAATTCGCAGTCAGTACCGCGGCCAAGTATGCCGTCTATGAGTCCGATGTCACCGTCAAGTGGAGTGCCGATGTCCAAGACGGTAGCGGGTGGGCAGCCGGTACGGCCTTCGATTTTGACGGTAACGGGATCGCGGAGGCGATGTACGGCGACGAGGTCAACTTGTATGTCTACGACGGCAATGGTCAGACATTACTCTCCGTTCCCCGCAGCGCCCGTACCTTGACCGAATACCCGATTGTCGCGGATGTCGATAATGATGGCTCGGCCGAGATCGTGGTTGTGTCGGATGCAGGGTTTCAAAACAACCAGACTGCACCGACGGTCCAGGTGATTCGCGATATCGAAGATCGATGGATTCAGGCTCGGCGGATCTGGAATCAGCATACGTATCACGTCACCAATAACTTAACAGTTACTTAAAAACGCCCTGCGCGGCAATATTTAGGAAATTGTGTCTTTTCGGACAGTATGGTTTTGG
>CAZUPD010000035.1:43388-64402 GCA_964621785.1 uncultured Nannocystaceae bacterium | reverse complement strand
CCGCGCTCGACAAACAAATCGCCGACACCTTCGTCGCCTGCGGCTTTCCGAACCCCGAGCGGGCCAAGACCGTCAAGGACCTGCGCAAGCTTCTGAAAAACGCCACCGGGAAGACGATCACCACCACGATCCAAAAATTCCAGGAGGTCGCGCCCGGGAGTCAGAGCGAGGGCATCCGGGTCAACACGAAGAAACACCCGCTGCTCACCGACGCCGAGAACGTGGTCGTGATGGTGGATGAGGCGCATCGCAGCCAGTACCGGGGCCTGGCCATGAACATGCGCCGCGCTATGCCCAATGCCTGCTTCTTCGGGTTCACGGGCACGCCGATCGACAAGAAGGACAAGAGCACACTCCAGACTTTCGGGCCGTACATCGACACGTACACCATCGAGCAGGCGGTCCAGGATGGTGCCACCGTTCCGATCTTCTACGAGAGCCGACTGCCCGAGTTGCGGATTCTCGGCCGGAGCCTCGACAGGCTCTTCGACCACATGTTTCCCAACCTGTCCGACGAGGACAAGGCGGCGATCCAGAAGAAATACGCCAACGAGAAGGCCATCGCCGGCGCGCCCCACCGGATCAAAGAGGTCAGCCTCGATATCCTCGAGCACTTTTGCAAGTACATCCAACCCAACGGGTTCAAGGCCCAGATCGTCGCCGTCAACCGTGACGCCGCGGTCGCCTACAAGGAGACGTTGGATTCGTTAAACGGCCCCGAGTCGGCGCTGATCTTCTCGGCCGTGCACAACGACAAGGAGCATCTGGCCAAGTGGCACCTGCGTCGCCAAGACCAGAACAAGTTGATCGAACGCTTCAAGCGCAAGGACGACCCGCTCAGCATCCTCATCGTCTGCGACATGCTGCTCACGGGCTTCGATGCCCCCATCGAGCAGGTGATGTACCTCGACACCCCACTGCGGGAGCACAACCTCCTCCAGGCCATCGCCCGGACCAACCGCAAGTATGACGAATCCAAGACCTACGGCTTGGTCGTGGATTACTGGGGCATCTCCGAGGCTCTCAAGGATGCCCTGGCGGTCTTCTCCTCCGATGATGTGGTGGGCGCCCTCGAACCCAAAGCCGACGAGCTGCCGCGCCTCGAGTCGCGTCATCAGGTTGCCCTCAAGTTCTTCCACGCAGTGAAGAACAAAAACGACCTCGACGCCTGCGTGGGTGCCCTCGAAGACGCCGACGTGCGCCACGAGTTCGAGGCAGCATTCAAGAAGTTCGCCCAGTCCCTCGACATGCTCTACCCAGACCCCAAGGCCCTGGCATTTGTCGACGATGCCCGCTGGCTCGGGAAGATTCGCCAGGCGTCACGGGCCCGATACCGCGACGGCAAGCCAGACTACTCGGAGTATGGGGCGAAGGTCCGCAAGCTCATCGAAGACGCAGTAGTGGCCGATGGCATCCAGATCCTGGTCAAGGAGGTGTCACTGTTCTCCCACGACTTCGAGACCAAGATCGGCAGCCTGAAATCCAACAAGGCCAAGGCCAGCGAGATGGAGCACGCCATCCGCCACGAGATTCACGTCAAGCTCGAGCAAAACCCCGTCTTCTACCGGTCACTGCGAGAGCGCCTCGAAGAGATCATCGCCGAGTACAAGGCCAAGCGTATCGATGCCGCCGAGCAGCTCTCGCTACTCCAGCGCCTCGTTGAGCAGATGAACACCGGGGCCAAGGAGTCGGCGGAGGACCTCGACCTAAGCGAGTCCGGCTATGCGATCTACGGGCTTTTGGAGCAGGCCCGCCCCTCGAAGGTGGACGACGGCTACTCGCCCAACCGGGACCTCGCGTCGCTTATCGATGACGCCATCGAGCCATTCACCAAACTTGTCGACTGGCACAAGAAAGACGACATCCTGCGAGAGATCCGTCGCAGGGTGAAACGCCAGCTTCGAGCCTCCGGCGTCCCCAATGTGAATGCCCTCGCGGGCAAGCTCGTGGACCTGGCCAAGGCGAGACGGTCTACATGAACATCGAGGAAGAACGCCAGATCCGCTTTGGCCAGACCACCATCGATTACGGCATCCGTCGTAGCTCTCGGCGAACGACCGTAGCCGTTGCTGTGGACCCCGTGGAGGGCGTCATGCTCACCGCCCCGGCCAACGCCCCAGTCGAGCGCCTCGATGCCGTGGTCCGCGAGAAGGCCCCCTGGATCGTCGACCGCCTCCGCCTCGTCGCCCAGGCGGAGCGGCGAGCCTCCCACGAGTTCGTCAGCGGAGAGTCCTTCGCGTACCTCGGCCGCCACTACCGGCTCAAGGTAAAGCCCCTCAAAACTCCCCGAGCAGCCAAATTGGAGCGTGGATTTCTAATCGTGCCAGTCGAGCGCGGCCTCGACCCCGCCACACAATCGAGTTGTGCAAAGCGTGCACTTCGAACCTGGTACATCGACCATGCACGTAAAAAGCTCCCCGAGCGCGTCGCATTGTGGGCCGATCGTGTGGGAGTCGAAGCCCCACAGACTGTCATCAAGAACCAGCAAAAGCGGTGGGGAAGCTGCGACCAGGCCGGTACCATCCGCCTCAACTGGAAGATCATCCAGGCCCCAATGCGCCTTGTGGACTACGTGGTCGCCCACGAGCTGGTGCACCTCATCCACACAGACCACACCAAGGCGTTTTGGGCCAGGCTCGGGCAAGCGATGCCAGACTACGACCGGCGCAAGGAAGACCTCCGGCGCTTGGGGCCGAGGCTGGAGTGGTGAATGACCTCAGTGATGCGATTGCCCTCCCGGGTATCAGTGTTTACCCTCAGAAGGGTGGTTCGAGGTGTGCTACCCCCTCTAGTTGTCGGGCGATCTGGAAACTATATTTTACTAGAAACCCTCTATGATCGCGGTGCCGACGTCCCTTGCGACAGCTCTATTTCGACTGCAAGCGCGAAACCGGCGGTCGCTCTCGATAGCAAGATTGGCTGCGGAGCAGCATCGACGGGTCTCCATCCCCGTAGCGACGAGCACCCGATTAAAGATTAAGGCACTCTGTACTGGGTGCGTGAGCGGGCCGTTTTGCCCTGGCGCGAACGAAGGTGTTGTTAGCTGCCGACTGCGATGACCTTGGTTGCCCGGTTAGCAAACTTCCGAGCCTCGGCAAAATCTTTGTGCGAGTAGCGGGCCGTTGTGTTCGTGTCCGAGTGTCCTGCAAGGGTCGCCGCGTGTTTCAGTGAGCGGCCGGGCAGGTTCGTCACGCTCGTGATGAAACTGTGGCGCAACGAATGGATTTTCGGCCTATCGCCACTCGGTAGCGTAATCCGAAGTCGGAGGCACGTTCGCTGGAAGTACCGCCGAAGACTTTGACCGGTGATGTGTGGCCGATTGGCCCCGGGAAAAAAATATCCGTCACGGGACTTCGGGCGAATCTCGCGGAGGAGGTCGAGCGCGAGTGTCGAGTATGGCAACGGTTCAATCTTGCCACCCTTGCGTTTTTTGGTCACGAGGCCGGTTTTAAAGTTGACCTCGTCGGCTCGTAGTGTCGTGAGTGCGGTCGACCGCTCGCCTGTGTAGATAACGAGCAGGATTGCGTAGTCACGAATATCGGGTTCTGCCTGGATTTTTCGGAGGAGGAACCGGACGAGACGTTTGATGTCCTTCAAGGGGACCTCCTCGCCACGTTTTGAGGCGAATGTTCCGCGAACTGTTATTTCGTGTTGGATGTAGCAAAGTTGTTTCGCACAAAGCATGAGCAACCGAAGGATTTTAGCCGGCTCGCTGACCTTGCCCCCCTGCGGTCCCACATAGTCTTTTGCCCACGCCTGAACCGTCCTCGTAGTGATGTCATTGAGGCCGGTCGCGCCCCATTGTGGGAGGAGCACCGAGTCGATGTAGGAATTGTATTTGCGCTGCGACGACGGATGCTTCGATTCAATGAAGTCCTCGCGAACTTCCTGTACCAGTTCGGCGAATGTCAGCTGCGAATCGCCCAAACCGAAGTGTTTCACGAGCGTCTGTATCTGCTCTTTTACTTCCTTAAGCTCGGTTTTCTCCGGTGATAGTGGCAAGTCGAGCTGGCGTTTGGGCTTGGCCTGCTCGAGACAGTACAAAGCTTGCTTTGCTTCACTACGAGCAGAACGCACCGACATCATCGGATAGTGACCAATCACGCGACGAACATCCTTCGCCCCCACCCGCCTACGAACAAAGAAGGAGACCAAGCGTTTCGGCGAGCACCGCACACCAAAACCGGCGAGCCGGTCGCACATGACCAATTGGCCAGGCTTGAGTGCACGAACAAGTTTCTCGGTGATCGAGGCCATCAGTTGCATACCCTCCCAATGCCACAAAATCGGACCCAAAAAGATGTCTCTTAGGATAGGTTTTTCGCCGGTAAATTGCCAGAAATACCTTGTTCTGCGCGATTCTGGCTAGTGATGGAGACCGTCTCCGTCTCCGTCTCCATCGCCATCGCCGTCCCCGTCCCCGTCGCCGTCTCCGTCTCCATCACCATCGCCGGTCGAGCCTGAATCGGTATTGCTATCCGACCCACTCGGGGACGTGTTTCCACTGCTACCCGCGGTGGTAGCGATCGTATCCTCGGTTGTTTGCGTCTCTGTTGGCGGGGTGGTGGTTTCGGAGCTGGTCCCGGACTCGCTCGAGTTTCCTTCATCGGCGCTGCCGCAACCGGCGAGGGTGAGGCTGATCAAGCTAGAAAAACAAAGGCTCTGAAAATTGCGTGGCGATAACATGATATGTCTCTTGGGTCATGTTATTGGCTCGCCGTGGTACGTGCCAGAAATTTCGGAGTGCCTCGACGATGCGGGGCAGCGGGTGGTCGTCCATCCTTGCGGTGCGTGACTTCGTACGAATTTCCGGCGTAATGTCTGCCCGCCGGCAGCGTCTCGACGCTCAGTTTCGAGTCGAGCGCGGCAGCGATTTTGCAATCGCGGCGGGCAAACGTTTCCAGGCAGCTAAGCTGCCGGCGGAGTTGATCCGTTTCGTGTTGGCCTTACTCGCAGATTTGGTTGACCGAGAAGGGTGCTCCGACTTCGTCGAGGAAGCACGTCCAGGTTGAGGTTGTCTTTGAGCACTCGTGCACCCCGGGGGTGCATACATCCGGGGCGCATGCTCCCCATCGCGGTACCAAGCCCCCGCCATCGATACAGTGGCTTACCCACTCCTCTCCAGTCGGGCCGTAGCAGGGTTTCACTTCGCCGACTGTTTCGCACTCGGACAGGTAACAGGAACTCCATACGAGCTCCTCTTCCTCATCTTCAGTGCATACTTCGAGCCCGATATGGTCACCAAATCCACACAGGTCCCCCTCTCCGATCTCGCCACAGGGGGAGCCGACCCGCGGTGCGCCTACATACATACCGTCGTGGCAATTGAAATCATTCTCTTCGTTTCCGCAATAAAACTCGTCCTGGTCAAACAAGACACAACCGGTCGCAACCGCAGTTGATGCGAGCACAATCATCGTAGTTAGGGCGGATAGGGTTCGGGAGTAGATAGACATGTTCGATATCCTTTTGAGGTACTTGCTCTGTAAGCAAGTCCCGAACCTAAATTTTATTTTCATGATTTCAGGTAGGTGGCGTGTGTAAAATTTTTTTTACGACATTGCTGTCCTCCATTTTCGCGAATGTACACGAAATGTCATGCTGAGCTCGGGCGTACATCGCCGCTCGCGTTTCGTCGCGGTGGTCGTAGTACCACCGCGTTCCTGCCTGCAACGGGGCTCACAGGCAGGATTAGGGGCTGGAGGACGTTATTGCGGTGTGCCGCAAAGTGCCCACAGGTAGAACTCTTCTTTGTCCCCCGCGCCTAATGTCGAGCCCACGGGCATGCGCCCGGCGAACACCTCTCTGGCTCCCGACTCGGCGTTGCGCATCGCGTCGGCGTGGTTGTCGTAGTCGACACCCTCGGGCGCACCGGCTCGGTCTGCTCCCGACAGGTCCGACGAGTGACAACCGGTGCAGGAGTTGATCGCTGCGAGGTCGGCGTAGCTCGGGACGTTTGAGTTGTCGCAGTCGACTTCGGGCAGGTCGCCGTCGCCGTCGCCATCGCCCCCGGAATCGCAGGCGCCGATGAGGGCGCCGGCCAGCAGCAGCGGTACACAGGTCGTCAGGAGGGGAAGTCGGGACAACAGAGTTCTAAGCATGGCTACCTCTTCGGTGGCGCATGGTACCACCCGAGTCTCGGTGCGAGGGTCGGCCGTCGCAGTGAGAAGTGTGGTGTTCTCGAGGCCACAAGCGGTGGCAATTTTCCCCGAGGTCGATTCGTTTGATGCGAGAAAATGCTCGGCGGGCGAAGTCGCTGCGAATCAGGGCCGTCGAGAGGCAAGGTGTTCGAGACGAAAATTGCCCCACGCGCAGGTTGTAAACGTTGCGGACTCTCAAGATGCAGATCAACCCATCCAACGGGACGACGGACGCAGGTCCTCATCCAACCTGTCCTCACCGCCAGCGGAAATCGGTGCGAGAATCCGTTGCTGCCGATGTCTCGCAGGCTCCAAGTTGGCGGATTGTACTGAGACGAGAACCTGGTACCTGGGGGTCGCGTCAAAGCGAGGCGAGAAATGCTTGTCCGCGCGAGGCGACATCACCGGCTGCGAAGATCGGCGGAGAGCAGGTCGAATCGGTGCACAGATAGACGGCCGGTTTGCCGCGGTCGGGATAACGCTCTCCCGGTTTGCTGAGCGCGACGGAGGCCTGGGGTGCATACAGTGAAAGTGCTGCGCGGTGGAGCGAACGGGTGGCGGGGTCGGCAGGGTCGCCGACGACGGTGATGTCGACGGGGGTCGTCTCGAGCAGCTCAAGTGCGATCAGGTATTCACCGATGATCCGTCCGTAGCTCTTGATTGTTTTTGGTTGGGACAGGGCGAGGATGGCTCGTCTCGCAGCTGCCCGATAGGGCAGCTTTTGTTCGCGGTGGTCGAGCAAGCGCTCTGTTTCGATCAAAAAGCGCGCGGCGACGGCATTTTCCCGCAGTGGCTGGCGGCGTTCGGTAAACACTCCGACTGCGTCTGGATCGGCGGTTTGGGCATAAAACCCGCCGTGCTCGGGGTCTTGAAAGTCGCGTAGCAAGACGTCGGCGAGTTGTTGCGCACGGGCCAGGTATTTCGCCTCGCCAGTGAGTTGGTGCAGCGCGAGTAGGGCACGGCCCATGTTGGCTTGGTCGCGCAAGTAGAGCAGAGGTTCCTGTTGGGAAGTTCCTGCTGCATGGGTCAGACCACCCGATGCGGTTGTGTGCTCGTCGAGGATCCGATCGGTCGCGCGCCGGGCCGCTGGGAGAGCCGGGCCATCCGGGTCGATCGCCGCGAGTCGGCACAGTGCGGTGATCAGGGCCCCGTTGATATCGGCGTAGATCGCGTGGTCGATCCGTGGGATCCCGAGGGCGCGGCGCTCGTCGTCGGACTTGCTGTAATAGTCAGCACCGACGATCGAGCTGTGGTCGGCAAGTCGCAGATCTGCGTCTTGGCTGGTGTAAAAGCCACCCTGCGGATCCTGTAGGAACTCGAGGATGTACCGCGCTTGGGCTTCGAGCCCTCGCTTGAACGCGGTGTCGCCTGTGACCTGAAAGCCCGCCACATAACTTTCGAGCGACCCCGCTTGGTGGGCGCCCAACTTCTCGTAGTGGGGTTTGGTCCACACATTGCCGACCGAGTATTGATAGGTCCCGCCCCACACGGGATCGAGGAGCAACATCTCTTTGCTCAGGCTTTTGTGCGCTCGGTCCTTGGCCTCGGCATCGCTGTGCAGGGTTGCTCGCATCCACGTGTACGCGATCGCCGGTGCCAAGGGATATTTTTTCGGTCCGCCCCAACCGTCCTGTTTGGCGTCGTAGTAGCGATCGAGTTGGGCGCGGGCGAGTGTGTGGAGCTGGTCGAGCGAGCTGTCGCTCGGGGGAGGAGTCGGGGGCGGTCGGCGGCCGGTGAGTTCTCCTTTTTGTTGGGCGTCGACTAGTTCGCGCAGGAGCTCGAGAAATTTTTCCGGTTCTTGATAGCCGCGCAACTCGAGCACCGGACGCGCATCCGAGGTCAGCACCGCCGTCGCCGGCCAACCCCAGTCGATGTAGCGCTCGGCGAGATCGGGGCGGGCGTCGGAATCGATTCGGATCGGCACAAAGTGTTTGGCGAGCAGGGCCGCGACCTCTGGGTTGCCGTAGGTCTTCTCGTCCATGACGTGGCACCAGTGGCACCAACTCGCGGCCACGTTGACCAGCAGGATCTTGCGCTCGCGCTTGGCTGTCTCAAACGTCTGTTTCTCCCAGGGCGACCACATAACTTCCGCATGGGCAGGGGTTACGGTTTCGCTGATCGGTGCGGCGGAGTGTCCGGTTCCGCAGCCGAGGACCGGGAGCGTGGCGAGCAAGAGAAGTCGGAGCAGGCGTGTCTGCATCAGCTGTCCAATCGGATACGTCGCCGCAGTTGTTACGGATCGATCGAGATGTGGGCTTGCAGGTGCACGGGAGTACCTGCGTTCACAGGCGCGTGGGCATGTCGTAGAGTACCCCATGGCAGGAGCACGGGTCCTACTCACCGGAGCGATGGGCAGTGTCGGCAGGCATACGCTGCGGCATTTGATTCGCCTGGGCCACGACGTCCACGCGTTTGATCTCCCGACCCCGGCCACCGTCGCCCGTCAACAGACCTTCGACAGTCGGCGGTTCACCATGCATTGGGGGGATCTTCGCGACCTGCACCGCGTGTCCCAGATCGTCGCGTCAGCCCGTCCCGAGGTTGTGCTCCACGTCGGTGCGGTGATTGCCCCGGTCGCCTATGTCCACGACGCCCTGGCCGAGGCGGTCAACGTCCAGGGAACTGCAAATTTAATTGAATGTGCAAGGAAAATGCCGGCGCCGGTGCGGTTTGTGTTTACCTCGAGCTATTCGGTCCACGGCCCGCGCAACCCCCATCGCGCGCTCGACCCGATCACCGGCGAGACCCCGGTGGCTCCGGGCGACAACTACGGCCGGCACAAGGTCCGGGGGGAACAGATGGTGCGGGCGAGCGGCTTGCCGTGGATGATCCTGCGGCTGCCGGCCGTCTTGCCGACCGACCCGAGCTGGGGCCGAAGCCCGCCCTTTTTAAAATTCTTTTTCCTCCTCGATCCCGACCGACGCGAACATCTACTCGATGCCCGCGACGCAGCACTGGGGCTTGCACACGCGGTCGAGGCCGATGGTGTCGGGCAGGCGTTTGCCCTCGGAGGTCCCCCGGATTGCCGGGTGCTGGGGCGCGAGTTCCACGTGCGGTTGATGGAGGCCCGGGGACTTCGCCCCCTGCCGTCATCGGCCTTTCGCCGGGCCCATCCCGAGGTCGACGAAGCGTGGTACTTTGAAGATTTTGTCGATACAACAAAATCGCAGGCAGTTCTGCGCTACCAGCAACACACGTTCGCCGACTACCTCGCGTTTGTTCGCCAGCGGGCTGGGTTCAAGCGCTACGGCATGAAGTTTCTCGCACCGCTCGTGAGCCGGTACATGGCCAAATACTCGCCGTATGTCGGGCGGGCCCAGGAGCTCGACCGCACGCCGATGGCGGATGTGATTTGCGATGTATTTGGGCTGGCGCGCGGCAGCGGAGCGAACCCTTAACGCAGCCTGTGCTGAGAGGCCGCGGCGCGGTACAGTGGCGCCATGGCAGCGAGGAAGCACCGCGTTCCGGGGCCGGGGGATCGGATCACAAGTCCGGTGTCCGACATCACCTACGAGCTCGCAGAGGTTCTCGGCGAAGGCGGCTTTGGCAAGGCTTTCCGCGCCTACGAACTCGATCCGCGCGGTCAGGTCATCGACGAGGTCTGTCTCAAGATGACGCCCGACCAGGCCAGCTGGCACCGGGAGTCCTACTTCGGCGAACTCCTCGGCAAGAGCAAGCGGGCGATCCAGACCTACGATAGCTTCCCGCTGTTCACCGGGCATCAGGGGACCAAACTCCTCTATTGTTTGGTGCTCGAGCTCGCGGAGTACGGCACCCTCGAAGACTTCCTCGAGCGTCGGGACAACAAGCCATTCACCGAAAAGCGCGCCATCCGTGAGATCCTCGCCCTATTGAAGATGCTCGACGGTCTGCACGGGGCCGCCGCGACCCACCGGGACATCACTCCGATGAACGTGTTTGTCTGCGGCGGTGCGACCCTGAAACTCGGTGACTTTGGCATCGCCCGGCACACTGTCAAAGGATCGCCGATGGCGATTGACGCCTATAATCCCGCATTTGTCACCAAGGGGATCCAGGATTCACAACACCGCTATTGGGTGGCAGCAGACGATGTCTATCAAATGGGGCAACTCCTCGGCGTGTTGCTCACGGGGCGAATGGGCAAACCCATGACACCGGCAAACGTCAAAGGGCTCGATGCGAGTGCACAGGTCAAGAAGGTGCTGCGGCGGGCGATCGGCCCACGTGCGCGGCGGTATCCCGATGCCTACGCAATGATCCAGGCGCTCGAGGGCAACGAAGTCGCCGACGCGGCCAAGCTCGACAGTCTCGAGAATCGAACGGTGGTGTTTTCCGGTCCCCTGTCGATGCCCCGCTTCGACGCCGAAGTCTTGGTCCTGCAGGCCGGGGGACGGGTCGTTACGCGGGTGACCAAAGAGGTCGATGTGGTGGTGCAAGGAGGTCGTTCCCCGCACTATCGCACCGGACATACCGGGGCCAAGCTCGATGCAGCACGCAAGCTAATCGCCAAGGGAAACCAGATCTCGATCATTGGGGAGACGCAGTTTCGCCGGCTGACCCGCGGGCGCAGGCGCAGGTGATCCCGACGGTCCCAATCCACAGACCGAATGGAGTCCGGTGTCCCAAAGCAAAACCCCCGACGAGCGGGGGCTTTGATTATAAAAAGTTGCCGAGAATCACACGCGTTCGATCACCACCGCGATTCCCTGGCCGCCGCCGATACACGCCGAACCGACCGCGTAGCGGCCCTCTCGGCGGCGCAGTTCGTGGACCAAGTGGGTCATGATCCTCGCGCCCGACGCTGCCAGCGGGTGGCCCAATGCGATCGCTCCTCCGTCGACATTGACGCGCTCACGGTCGAGGCCGAGTTCGCGTTCACAGGCGATGTATTGCGGGGCGAATGCCTCGTTGACCTCGATCAGGTCCATGTCTTTGAGTTCGAGCCCCGCTCGTGTCAGCGAGCCTTTGATCGCGGGGACCGGGCCGATTCCCATGATCGTCGGGTCGACGCCGGCGACCTCGTACTGCACCAACCGTGCGAGTGGTTTGAAACCGTGTTGTTTGACGGCTTCTTCGCTGGCCAAAATGATGGCTCCGGCTCCGTCGCAGATCCCCGAAGCGTTGCCGGCTGTGACCACGCCGCCCTTTTTGAACACCGCCGGGAGCTTGGCCATGGATTCGAGGTTGCTCTGTGGCCGCGGGTGCTCGTCGACGTTGAACACCTTGGTGCCCTTGCGCGACTTGATTTCGATCGGTGCCATTTCGGCGTCGAAGCGGCCGGCCTCCTGCGCGGCGGCCCAGGTCTGTTGGCTGCGCAGGCCGTAGGCGTCGCATTCTTCCCGGGTGACGTTGTACTTCTCGGCCAGGTTCTCGGCTGTGATCGCCATGGTGCAGCCGGTGAACGTGTCGAGTAGCGACGACCACAGGGTGTCTTCCATCTTGACGTCGGTGCCGAGGCGCGTGCCCCAGCGGGTGCCGCGGACAGCGTAGGGGGCTTGGCTCATGCTCTCGGTGCCGCCGGTCAGCACGACTTCGGCGTCGCCCAACAGGATGTCTTGGGCGCCGTTGATGATCGATTGAAAGCCCGAGCCGCACAGGCGGTTGACGGTGAGTGCGGGCACGGGTACCGGGACGTTGTTGCGCAGGCCGATGTGGCGGGCGAGGTACAGCGCGTCGGCGGAAGTTTGCGAGACGTTGCCAAAGCAGACCGCGTCGATCACTTCGGGGCTGACACTGCCGGCTTCGAGCGCGGCCTTGGCCGCGATCACGCCGAGGTCGGTGGCGCTGAAGTTTTTGAGGCTCCCGCCGAAGGTGCCAAATGCAGTGCGCTTGGCAGCGACGATGTAGATGGCGCGGGACAGGGGCTTTTTCGTCATCATTCCTCGATTCGATGGAAGGTCGGTCGGAGGGCGACACTTCAAGGCCGCCACAGGTTGGAGTATCGGATCGCCAGCTCGCGCCTGACCGCGTCGAAACGCGATTCTTCGTTGAGCTTGCTCACTGTTTGCGTTTCAATGCCGACCGCGCGTGTGTTTCACGGTCACGATTTTCCTCGCCGCACTCGCCGGAACGGCCACTGCCGAACCGGCACAAACGGCCGCGCCGAAACAAATCCGTTCGCAGATCGAGCCAGCGAAGGCGTCGGCCTTGGGGCCTGTTTTAAAAAATGATGTAGGCACATATAAATTGGCACGCCGACGGGGGGGCGTCAATCAAAATGTAGATGCATGTTGTTGGGAGGTCGAGCCCGCAACCGGCGGCCGTGTTGTCGACCCGCAACGACCGATGCCGGAAACCGAACCTGACCCCAACCAGGGTGTGGATACACAGGACGTCGATGCCGCCGAAGCTGACCTCGACCTCGAAAAAAACGCCTCCCAGTCCGACATCGCGATTCCAACCGACGACTCCGAGGCATCGCTTGGGCCCACGCCCAATCACACGGATGGTTCGACCCTGCCATTGCACCCGCCCAAACCAGTCTTGCCAATGACTGCGAAGGACCGCCGCAAACAGCAAAACGAACGCACCAAGGCGTATCTCGGTCGCCGGGTCGATGTGATTCCCGGGCACCTCGAGCACGGAGTGTTGGCCACCCGTTTGTTTCTCGGCTATCCCCACGTCTACCGCTTGGAGCTCGCGCTCGGGTTACTCGATCATCTGACGGTCGGGATGACCGCGCACTGGCTCCCCGGACAGACCCGCCCCGGCCTCTCGCCGGTGATCCACGCGGCGTTTTTTCGCAGCCGCCGGTTTGTGATCGGGGCCAACTACCGCCAGTTGTTGTACCCGCCGCCGGTGAGCGAGGAGGAATACGCGGCAGCGGTGGCGGCCAACAAGCAGGATCCGGAGATCCCCATTCCGATCCAGTTTCAGCAACGCGTCCACTATCTGATGGGCGGACTGAGTTTTTCGCAGGCGTGGTTTTCGGCCGCGATAGAGCTCGGGTGGGCACGTGGACGCGAGTTTGAACCCTATCCGGCAATGCCTGTGGTGGTCGACCAACAATACACGGACGTCGATCGGATCGCGGGGGGCGTGACGATGCGATTTGGTACCCGGCGCTACGGACTGACCATCGGGGCCCGCTATCCCTACCCGAGTTTTGATATCGGGCTCGATCTGCGGTTTGGCTTGTTTGAGGTCCGGCAGCGCGGAAAATGGATGCGGCCGGGGTAGCTGCCGAGCGCGCTCGAAACATCGATTCGGTGTGCGCTCCGGTTCGTCTCCCGTGCGGTTCGAGTTTGGGCGACCGGGAACGTTCACTCCAACTGTCTGGAGACCGCTTGTCCGCGGGTGAGCATTTCGTTCACAGTTGTGTGATCCCGACGCGGCTTAAATAATTGTGTCTACACAAAAAATGGGTCGAGATGCTGCCGCTGCAACCAATTACTCGTACACCACGCGACATCGGCGTCCGCGACATGTATCGTCAACGCGTGGCGCGAGGTCGCTGAGCGATTGGTCGCGCTGTAGTGCGGGAGATGGTCGTGAAACACGACGACGGTGCCGGCTTTGACCTCGAGTGGCACCGCCTGGTCCAAGCTCGGCCACGGCGTCGGGTCGAGCGTGGTGAGGGTGCCTCGTCGGGATTCCCAATCGACCTCGTAGCGCTCGCGCAGTGGGCTGCGGTGACCACCTGGTTGGACCCACAGACATCCGTTTTCGCGGTGGGCATCCTCGAGTGCGAGCCAAATCCCGGTCACCGCCTGCGGGTTGGTGAGCAGGTAGGTCGCGTCTTGGTGCCAGCGAACTTCTCCGCCGATTTGCGGCTGTTTGAAGATGTACATCGTCTGCCAAATTTGGGGGCGACGAAGTTCGAGCTTTCGCAGAATCTGACCCAGCCAAAGTTGTCGGCAAAAATATGTATATGCAGGTAGGTGGTCGTGGAGCGCGTGGCCGATTTTGTTGATCGCCAGGTGTTTTGGTTTGCACAGCTCGCCGCGGGCGTCGAGGGCATCGGCTTCTAAAAAACAGTGCACGGCTTCGGACGAGGCAAAAAAGTAATCGTCGCGCCCGCGGTCGTTGTCGCGGGTGGTGAAGACGTTGCGGTGGGCTCGGATGTCGAATGCTTCGACGACAGTGCCGGCGGCATCCCGCAACCGGGTGAGTTGTTCGCGTGGGATCAACTCCGGAAGGACGATGTAGCCTTGGTCGCGGTAGGTCGAGCGGATGTCGCCAGTGATCACAGTTGCCTCATTCACGCACGTCATCAGTCGTTGGCATGTGCACGACAAATCCCGAGCTAGAACGAAAAGGTCAAACCCGTGGATTCCGGGAACCCGCCGATCTCCCCGAGCTCAGGCTCGTCGATTCCGTTTGGCCGCGTGAGTACAACCGCCGCAGTTACCCCACCGGCAACGGCCAACACACCGATAATCGTGCCCCAACACCACCCCTTTTTATAAACGGGTTTTTTTGCCGGCTCCGGGGTGGTGCCGGTGTCGACGGGCTCGGTCACTTGCGGGCCCTCGGGTTCAGGTTCAGGTTCGGGCTCGGGCTCGGGTTCGGGTTCGGGTTCGGGCTCGGGCTCGGGTTCGGGCTCCGCTTCGAGTCCCTCGAGCTGTTGTTCGACATCCTGCAGCAGGGGTGCGAGCTCGTCGTCGGTGGTCTGGCTCTCGTCTAAAAATTGTTGATAGGTGAGCAGGACAGCCTTGGCCTTGCGCAGGTGGGTCACGTCCTGGGTGATCGTGTACAGGCGAGCGTAGGCCTGTCCGATGTTGAACAAGAGGACAGGTTTTTTCGACAGCGTATAGCAGGCTTCGAAGTGCTTGATCGCGTCGTCGTAGTTGCCCATGGCAAAGGCGTTTTTGCCGAGTTCAAACTCCTTGCGGGCCGCGTCGTCACCGGCTGTGCGGGCGATCAAGAGTTGTAGCTGCACACTTTCGCGATGTTCGGCCGTGCGGGCGTGGGCGGGGATCGTCTGGAGTGTGAGGACGCAGCACAACACAGAAGGTAACCAAGCGGTCGCCTGGCCTGTTCGACGTTTTGGTTGTATGTGCATGCTGGACTACTCCGGACCCCGCAGGGATTCGAGGTCGCGCAGTCCGGGGCCAAACTCCGCCCGCACGAGGTGGGGGTGGGCCCAGCCGAGTTCGATCCTGCGGTGACGCCCGCGGGTCCAGGTGTCGACAAACCACCGGCACCAACCGGTGTGGGGCGAGGTTTCGCCAGCACGTGCGGGCTCGAATCGACTCCACAACCATGGCAAGCGATGGCGCAGCGTCCATGTATGTGCAAATTGCCGCACGTCCCGCTCGAGCGCCCGGATGTCGACGTCGTTGAGGTAGGCGGTGAAGTAGGTGTCAAACAGGATCACCGGGGCCCGCGGAGCCGTCGGCAAGGTCTGGGCGAGGAAGGTCTGGGTGTCCTCGGGAAACACCATGCGCTCGACCTTGGCCGCGGGCTCATCCCCACCCTCGGAAATCCGCCGATGCAGGGCGAATCCCTCGCGCAACCGGTGCAACCGACGAGGTTGATCGCCCCAGATACACGCGGCGAGGATGCGCTCGGTCTCGGGGTTGTCTAGGTCGACAGGGCTGGCATCGGCACCGCGGCGCAGCAAAATCTCGGGACCCATGCGGGCAGCTTGCAAAAGCTCGGGCGGTCGCGGTCCGGTACACGGAATCACAAATTGCTCGGACGGGGCGCGGCCGAGTTTGACGGGATCCGCGTCGGGCCATTGCAGGGTGTAGCTGCGGTGATTGGCGTAGAGGTTGAGGCCGGCACTGGCTCCGAGCTCGAGTAGGTAGGCGGCTTCGATTTGTAAGATCGCAGCGGGCAACAACCAGATGAGTCCCCGAGCTGTCTCATTGGACTGGATCACCCAACCGCCTGCGCGCTCCAACAATTCGTCACCGACCCGGGCAAATGCCCGCACGAGCGTGAGGGCGAACCCAGGTTCGGAGGGCGAGCGCTCGCCCCCGACAGTGCGATAGAAGTTGCGCAGCCCTTCGACCCGTTCGTCGCCGTCGATCACCATGCGGTGGAGTACCGCTGCGAGGCGCAGCACGGGATCAAGGTCGTTGGTCCACTCGGGCCGATCCAAGAACGCGATCACCCGGCTGCGCAGGGACGCGAGTCGACCGGTCAACCCGACGGTATGAGCTTCGTCGATAACGTGATCGTCCTGAATCCAGGCGATCATGTGCTGCATGATCGCCGCGTACAACGGGGAGTACCCGCGGGCGAAGTTCGCCATCGTCGTAAAGCTCAAGAGGCGCTCGTGGTGTCGCGTGCCGGCTTCCTGCTCCATGGGGTCGGCAAAACTTTACACCCTTTTTTATGATCGCGGCGTAGGTGATTCGCCGGGCGAAGGCGTCGGGCCGCGACTTCTCACCACGTTTCTAATGATTGCGGGGTAGGTGGGCTGCGACAGACGATCGAAGTGCGTTGAACCCGAAGTCGGGCACCAACCTCGAGCGTCGGTCGCGGCCCGACGCCTTCGCCCGGCGAGTCACCTACGCCGCGATCATTAAAACTAGGTCGCTAGCGAACAGAACTGTTCGTAGTCGATCAGCTCGATCGACTCAGGGGGCTTGCTGCACACGCGACAGTCGGGATCTTTGCGCAGACGCAGCTGGCGGAACTTGGTTTCGAGGGCGTCGAACACCAGCAGACGACCGCTGAGGCTGTCGCCCGCGCCGAGGATCAGTTTGAGCGCTTCGTTGGCCTGCAGACATCCGACGATCCCGGGCAACACGCCGAGTACGCCCGCTTCTTGGCAGCTAGGCGCCATCCCGGGCGGCGGCGGATCGGGGTAGAGGCAGCGGTAGCACGGGCCCTGGTCGGGCAGGAACGTAGTGAGCTGACCGTCGAAGCGGAAGATCGATGCGTGGACAACCGGTTTGCCCAACTTGAGGGCGGCGTCGTTGAGGAGGTAGCGGGTCGGGAAGTTGTCCGCGCCGTCGACCACCAAGTCGTAGCCCGCCAAAATCTCGAGGATATTCTCGCTGGTCAGACGGACCTGGTGGGTATGGACTTTGACGTCGGGATTGAGCGCTTGGAGGGTCTTGCGGGCACTTTCCACCTTGGGCATGCCGAGGCGCTCGACATTGTGGAGAACTTGCCGCTGCAGGTTGCTTTCGTCGACCAAGTCGTCGTCGACCATGCCGATGGTGCCGACGCCAGCGGCCGCGAGGTACAGGCTCGACGGTGAGCCGAGGCCACCCGCGCCGATGCACAACACGCGCGCGTCGAGCAACTTGCCCTGACCGACTTCGCCGACCTCGGGCAACATGATGTGTCGGCTGTAGCGCTTGAGTTGCTCTGGCGAGAGCACGCGCGGGCGCTCAAACGCGTGACCGCTGTTTTTCCAGGCCCGGAATCCACCCGCCATCGAGGCCACATTTTGGTAGCCCAACTCGCCGAGGGATCGCGCGGCCAGAGCCGAACGCGTCCCACCTGCGCAGTAGATGATGACTTCACGTTCGCGTTCGGGTGCGAGGTCTTCGACCTTGAGCTCCAAAAACCCGCGCGGCACCCACTTGGCTCCGGGGATAAATCCCTGCTCGTACTCGTCGCGCTCGCGCACATCGAGTATCACCGGGGCGTCGGGTTGTTGGAGGCGGGCCTGGGTGTCGTCGACGGACACTTCGCGAATCGATTGTTTGACCTTGCCGAGGATCTCGCTAAAGCTCGTCATCGTAATTCTCCGATTGAAGGCGAGGTTTTTCTTGCTCGCTAAAAATTGCCGAGATTTTGTGAACTGTGGACCACGAGTGAAACATCGTCAACGGCAAAGCTGACCGGTGCAATAATATATCGTGAATAATCGTAAAAACAGTTGAGCAAGGTTGGGGCGTTTGGACACAGCCGAAAACACCGGGGTCGGCGTTCGCGATCCTCGCGCTTGACGGCCGGACCACGGCTTCGAGACCATCGACACAGCTGTTTGGCAGCCGCTGAAACCGATGTCCGAGCCCAGTGCGCAGCGGATTCCTCTTGGGCCCTTTGAGTTGCACGCCCGCATCGCCAAAGGGGGAATGGGAGAGATCTGGCGCGGCGTGCATCGCCATCAAAATGTGCCGGTCGCAGTCAAGGTGTTGACCGCCGAGCAGATGCGGGAGCCCGGGTACCAGGCCGACTTCCTGCGCGAGGCCGAAGCGGTTGCCGGGCTCACGCACCCCGGGATCATCCTGTTGTTCGACCACGGGTTTCTCAGCGAGGAAGTCGGCGAGCGTGCTGGCGGAGCATTGGTCCCGGGCAGTCCCTACTTGGTGATGGAGTACGCCAGTCGCGGATCGCTCGACTCCCTCACGCCGCCGCTGACATGGACCGACTTTCGCCGGATCGTCACGGCTCTTTTACAGGCCTTGGCCCACGCCCATTCCCGCGGACTGATTCACCTCGACATCAAGCCCGGCAATGTTTTGCTCGGCAGTAGCGACGACCCCCGGCCGCAGCTCAAACTCACAGACTTCGGTTTGGTGCACGCACTCGATCGTCAGCAGCCGTGTTCCACCGGCGCGTCGCCCCACGGCACTGTCGAACAGGCGCGCGGCACCCCGTGGTACATGGCGCCCGAGCAGATCTGCGGACACTGGCGGGACTACGGACCGTGGACCGACCTATATGCCCTCGGGATTTTGGCCTGGGAGCTGGTCTGTGGTTCACGGCCGTTTGAAGGCAAGTCCGCCCGCGCCATCGGCCGTCGCCATCTCGACCAACCGCTCCCGCGGTTGCAGCCGATCGTCGACGTGCCACCGGATTTGGAGAGTTGGTTGGGCGGGATGCTCGACAAACAACCGAGTCGACGATTTCAGCGGGCCAGCGATGCCTTGCACGCGTTGTTGGCCCTCGGAGATCCGGCCGAGCCCGTGACGGTTGTCCGCCCGATCCCGGTTGCCCCCGAAGAGCCGGACACCGTTGTCGGACCGGCCCCGAAACCCCCGCCAAAATCCCACAAGCTCAGCGAGTCCAGCGACCAGATCACCCAATCCCTCGACGGTTCGCCACCCAAAAATGCCCTGCTCGAACCGGCGATCGACCTGCGTTCTCGCAGCGTGTTGCGCACGCCCGATCCGGGGTGCCCCGAGGAAGAACCGCCGCCGCCCCCGGGGATGGCCGGTGCGGGACTCGGGCTGTTTCACCTGCGGCGGATTCCGTTTATCGGGCGTCGACACGAGCGCGAGCAGCTGTGGCGTGCACTGAGAAATGTATACACAACGGGTCGGCCCCAGGTCGTCGTATTGCGCGGCGCCGCAGGGTTGGGGCAGAGCCGACTTGCGAGTTGGCTGTGCGAGCGTTCCCACGAGGCCGGTGTCGCCACCTTTTTGCGGGCTGTCCACGACAGCGAGGGACGCTCGGACACCGGATTGCCGCGGATGTTTGCCGACCACTTTCGCAGTGTCGGGCTGCGGCGGTGGGCCATCAAACTGCGGTTGGGCAAGCTGCTTGCGCGACTCGGGATCCACGACTTGGCGACCTTGGAGGAGACCTCCGACTTTTTGCAGCTCGCCTCGCCGGTGCCGGGTGACCAACAGACCTCTTCGTACCGTGCCCGTCCGGATGATCGCCGGCGTTTGACGGCCAAGTTACTCGCCCAGCTGACCCGTGACCGCGCCCTGGTGGTGTGGCTCGACGATGCCCACTACGGGCATGACGGCGTCGAGTTGGTGCATTACATGCTCGAGCAACAATTTGAGTCACCCTGTCCGCTGCTATTTTTGCTGACGATTTGTGATGAGTCACTCGGCGAGCGTCCGCGGACCGACGCTCTTGTCACGCGTTTGAGCGAGCACCCGCGGGTCGAGACGCTGCCCATCCACCCGTTGAGCCGGGCCGAGACCGAACAACTGGTTTCGCAGCTCCTCGACCTCGAACCTCCGTTGCACAAGCAAGTTGTCGACAAGGTCTCCGGCAATCCGATGTTGGCCACCGCCCTGTTGGGTGATTGGATCGACCGCGGACTGTTGCACCCCGGGCCTTCGGGGTTTGTCCTCGCCCGCGGGACCTCGATCCGGTTTCCCGACGATCTCCACGCGCTGTGGCTCGCGCGACTCGATCGCCACAATCTCCCCCGCGACGCACTCGAGCTCGCAGCCACCATCGGTCACGAGTTTTCGACCAAACAGTTGCAGCGGGTGTGTGCCGCCGCCCGCGTGGACATGGCGCCTGATCTCCTCGACCGTCTCCACGCCGCCCACCTGTGCGTCGCCCAGGCCCAGGGCTGGCGGTTTGCCCATCCGATGTTGCGCGAGTGTCTGTTGCGATCGGCGCGGGAACACGGTCGACTGCGGGACCACAACCTCGCCTGTGCCGCGGTGATCAAGCTCGAAAAATATGCTGATACATCGGTGACCGCGGAGCGTCTCGCCGGGCACCTGTTGGCGGCCGAGGAGTACGAAGCCGCATCGAAGGCCCTGCTGACAGCTGCCCGTCATCGCCACCGTTGTGGTGAGCCGGGCCAAGCCGTTCGTCTGTTGGAGTTGTATGAGCAAGCTCTGCGTCGTCTCCACCTTCCGTCCTCGGATCCGCGCTGGGGGGTCGGGTGGGCGTTGCATGCGGACGTTTTGGTCCGCAGCGGCGACTTTGCCCGCGCCCGCAAACAGGCCCAACGCGCGGTCCAGGCGAGTGTGCGCAGCCGCAACCTGCGGACCCGAGCAGGTGCCCTCGACACCCTCGCGTTTTTGGCCCGACGCGAAGGTGATTGCGAGCTCGCGATTCGCTATGGCCAACAGGCCCTGTCTCTCCACGACGAGCTTCAAGATCCCAAAGGACGCGCCAGTGTGTTGCTCAACTTAGGTCACAGCCACCTCGACGACGACGACCTCGAGCGCGCCGTGCTGCTATTTGAAGAGTCGCGCAGTTGTTACGCTGGGGTCGACGATCAGCTGGGCAATGCCCGCAGCCTCCTCGCGCTCGGCCACGCATTTGCCCGCCAGAGCAAGC
>CAZUPD010000035.1:0-43378 GCA_964621785.1 uncultured Nannocystaceae bacterium | reverse complement strand
CAAGCGTGAGCTGGCGGTGGAGGCATACACACGGGGGCGAGAAATTTTTGAGCAAATCGGCAATTCGTTCCTGGTGCTCGCCTGCGATCACGGACTCTCTCAGGTCCAGAACTAAATTCCTTTACGTAAATTATTTGTTCATGCAACATTTTGTGGTCGCGGGCAAGAACACTTGTGTCTGCAAATTTTTAGAGGGTGAACCTTCGCACATGTGCGCGAAAATTCTGTGGTGGTCGTTGCGCAGTCGGGCGCTAGGCCGCTCGTCTCCGATGGTTGAAGGTGGTACAACCAGACAACCCGATCTCAGGGACGACCGCATTTTTGATGATCGAAGAGGAAATTGCTGGGCAATCTGATCCAAACGCAGTGTTGGGTGCACTACTCATACGCATGCGCCGGTTGGTGAACGTTCTGCCTCTCGCCCTGTGTGTCTCGCTCGTCCCGCTTCGCGGCGAGGCGGCGCCTGTGTTGCACCCTCTGACCGTCGCGGTTCAAGACCCGGGTCCACCGCCGACGTTGCCGCCGGAGCGGAGCCCGACTCTTCCGCCCGAGCCCGGGTCGCCCGAGCCGCCGAACCCAGATCCCCCTGCGTCCAAACCTCCAGCTGCGCAACCGCCACAAGCTCCCAAGCAGTTGCCGGAGCAACCAAACCCTCCGGCGCAAAAACCTCAACGCCCCAGACCTCAAAAGGCGCCTGCGCAACCAACTCAAGCACCGATCGTCGAGCCCTCGCCGCCTGCGACCTCATCCAAGGCTCCGCGCTCGGACTTCACGCCTCCCGAACCCGAGCCGATGGTGCCTGAGCCCGAAGCCGTCGCAGAGCCCGAAGTCGTCGCGGAGCCCGAAGCCGAACCCGAGGGTCCAGCTGAAAAAAACAAACAACCCGAGTCCGAAGTTTCAGACAGTCGTGAAGAATCGGACACGAAACCGGACAAGAAAAAGCGCAAACGCTTTCGCCACCGCGGGTTTATCGGCGAGTTCAAGATCGGCGCCGCGGGTTGTTTCAAGCGGGCGTGCAAAAGCCAGGCGGGGCACTACGCCAAGCCTGGCATCTCCCTCGGTGGGTTTGTCGGCGGCAACATCTTTGGGATCGCCGACTTTGGCCTCGAGCTGATGTGGGCCACCATGACGCCGCGGGCCTACAGCGGGCGCAACGTCGTCGACCTCTACGGCATCGACAGCGTGCGCCTGCAGGAACTACTCGTTGAAAATGCCACCTATATCGGCTCTGACTTCAGCGTCGACTCACTGGTGTTGGGTACCGCCAAGATGCGGGTGCTCAACGTCGGGCCCGCACTTCGGATCCACTTGGTGCCCCGCGGACGGATCTCGGCCTATGTCGGCACCGCGTTTGACTACCAGCTGTGGCGCAACAAATACGAAACCGTCGGCGGGCCGTTGCGGCTCGACTTCCACGGTCTTGCGATCCCATTGCTCGGGGGAGTCGGATTTTATCCCCATCCAAATGTCGCCGTCGGGTTCGAGTTTCGGTGGGTCTACAGCTACCACATCGTCATCGCCGCCAAGCACCCCGAACTCAATGCAGGTGCACCGATTGGTCTGATCGACATGGCCGGCCGGGACGAAGGTATCGAAGTCAGCTCCGGGCTGCCGACGTTTTGGCACGCTGGGGCGAGCTTGCGAGCGCGGTTTTAGTTGTGGGCTACCTACCGAACTCGCAAACCGTTGCGAGGGCGATGCAGATGTGTCTGCAATGATACCGACGGCGGCGTACCAGCGACGTGGTCAGCTACACATTAAAGCGAAAGTGCATCACATCCCCGTCGACGACCACGTATTCCTTGCCCTCGACTCGCAGCAATCCCTTGGCCCGTACGGCCGCCTCGGAGCCGAGTTCGACGAGCTGTTTCCAGTGCATGACCTCGGCCCGGATAAACCCGCGTTCGAAGTCGCTGTGGATTTTGCCGGCTGCCTGTGGGGCTAGGGTCCCGCGGACGATGGTCCAGGCGCGGGCTTCTTTTTCCCCGGCAGTGAAGTACGTGATCAAGTTGAGGAGGTTGTAGGCCTTGCGGATCAGGCGGTTGAGACCGGGCTCTTCGGTCCCGAGCCCCTCTAAAAACTCGGCCCGGTCCTCGGATGAAAGTCCGGCGATCTCGGCCTCGATCGATGCTGATACAACAACAACCTCTGCGCCTTCTTTTTCCGCGAGTGCCTGCAACTTGGCGACCTGTGGATCCTCGCCGGCGAGCCCGGGTGCGAGCTGGTCCTCGGCCACATTCGCGGCGTAGAGCACCGGTTTGGCTGTCAACAGGGCGAGGTCCCGGACAATTTCGCGGTCGCTCTCGTCGAGGTCGATCGCGCGGACACCCACGCCTTCACCCATCGCCGCGAGCAATTTCTCGCAGCTGACGACCGCCTGCTTTTCGACCTTGTCCCCGCTTTTGGAGTTTTTTCGGGCGCGGGCGAGGCGGCTTTCAACCGATTGGATATCGCGCAGCAGCAATTCGGTGTGGATCACATCGACATCGCCGGCGGGGTCGATTCCTCCGTGTACATGCACGATATTGTCGTCCTCAAAACAGCGGACCACGTGGACGATCGCATCGACATTGCGGATGTGGCTGAGGAACTGGTTGCCCAATCCCTCGCCCTGGCTGGCACCCTTCACAAGCCCGGCGATGTCGACAAACTCGATCGTCGTCGGGACAACTTTTTTTGGGTGGACGACTTCCACCAGGGCATCGAGCCTGGGGTCGGGAACCGGCACCATGCCGACGTTGGGCTCGATCGTACAAAACGGGTAGTTGGCGGACTGTGCCCCCGCATTCGACAGCGCGTTGAACAGGGTGGATTTTCCGACGTTGGGGAGTCCGACGATTCCGACTGCGAGGGCCATGGCGCCCGCTGGTACCACAAGTTTGGCGGATCGAGCCAACGCCGTGGTCACCTCGGGTCGTCGGCGATGTGTGGTGACTCCCGTGCAGCGCGAGCCACGTTGCAAACCGGGTGGACAGGACCGGCTTGGCGAACCCGATCGACAGGGCATGTGTGATTGGTACAGTTCGCCCGTGAGCGAGCGAGCCTTCATCCCTGTCAACGTCGCGATCCTGACCGTCTCGGACACCCGGACCCTCGAAACCGATCGGTCCGGCAAACTCGCGGCCGATCGCTTGGTCGACGCCGGTCATCACCTCGTTACGCGGGAAGTTGTCACCGACAATCGCGACCGCATCCGCCAGCGCCTGTCTGAGTGGATCGACGACCCGGCGATCGAGGTTGTGATCACCACCGGAGGCACGGGTGTCACCCCGCGCGATGTCACCCCCGAGGCTGTAGAGCCACTCCAGACCAAAGCTATCCCCGGGTTTGGCGAGTTGTTCCGAATGTTGAGTTACGAGGAGATCGGGACCTCGACGATTCAGAGCAGGGCTTGCGCCGCCCTGTGTGGCTCGACCTATGTGTTTGTCCTGCCGGGTTCGACCGGAGCTGTCCGTTTGGCCATGGACCGAATCTTGTTGCAGCAGCTCGACCACCGTCACCGTCCGTGTAACTTCGTCGAGTTGTTGCCGCGGATCCGTGGGGAGCGCGAGGACCCGGCGGTACCCTAGATTTTATGAGCGCGGCGTAGGTGTTTGGCTGGGCGAAGGCGTCGGACCGCGACAGATCGAGGTCGGTGCTTGGGTTCTGCAATCACCGCGGTGAGCTCAACCGGGCCGCGCGAGCTCATCCTTCGTCGACGTGCACTCGGCGATTCCCAATTTGAGTTGATATGCACAGTTCCAGCGGACCAGCTCGTCGCGGATCGTGGTGAAGTCGGCCTCGGGATTGGCGGCCAGCTCCTGCTCGAAGCGTTCCCATGTATCTTGATATGCGTCGACATCAAAACCGTCTTCCTCGAGCAACTGCGCCATATCTGGCAGGATCACACGCATGTAGGTCGCGCCCTCGGCTGCGCTCGCAAGTCGCAGTGCGAGCGTGCGTTCGGGATGATCGACCGCATCCGAACAGTACTTGCGTGTGCGTTTGGCGAACGCGATGTTGAGTTCGTGGCGGACCTGCTCATGCGTGGGCGGTGGGAGGCGTTCGAAAGATTGGTGCAGGTACACAAGCCCGGGCGTGTTTTTTGTTTCGATCCGGTCGGCGAGGTATCCCAGGACGCGACGGGCACGTTGGAGCTCGTGGGCTCGGGCCGGCTCAGGTCCGGTGTGGGCCGCTTGGACAGCCGCCACAATCGTGCGGTGAAGCACGCGGTACAGGCGTTTTTCAATGCGCTGGCGCGCCGGTAGGACGGCGAGATTGAGTGCGTCTACATCGTTTTGATCGCCCGATCCACTGCGGCCGTCGGCGAAGGCTCGGGCGACCTCCTCGGCGATCGCGGCATCGTCGGGAGTTTGCGGAATTTGGCGCGCCAGTTCCACGAGGGCGAGGTCCCACAGGCAGGCGGCATCCTCCCACGCCTGCATCCGATCCTCCGGCGTTCGCTCGAGCTCGGCTGCCTGTCCGAGATGACCGCGAAATCCGTGAATGATCGAGGTCAGCAAGATTTCATGTGCATGCAAATATGCGTCTGGCTGCGAGGCGTCGAGGGCTTGGAGCTTCTCACCGTCTTTGCGAGAGAACGCGGTGTCGTGTGCTGAGACCAGGCGTGCCAGGGCAGGGTCGTGGATCCATGTGGGATCGGTCGCGGGTTCTGGCGCGAGCAGAGCCCGTGCCGCCGACCCCAGGACTGCGTCACACACAGGAGATGGGCCGCGAGATGGAACGTCGGCAGGGGCCTCGCCGGGTGGGCCAGGTTTCGCGGCTTGCTCGACCGGGGGAGGCGGGGACACCGGTTCGGCGACCGCCCGCTGCTCCTGCGGTTGCTTCCCACAGGCGACGGTGAGCAGACCCGCGAGGGCCCCACAGACTATAAAATTTGTATGAACAATCATTTTTACGAGTCGACCCGCCGGATGTTGGTCACCTCGTCGACTGCGATCCGCGGGGCTTTGGCTGTGTCGCCGCCGTGGCCGATTCTGAGTACGAGTTGAGGGGTCGCCCCGACGATCGCGGCCAGCCGTTCGCGCAGGGCCGGGTTGTGGAGTGGAGCGTTGAGGGGGGACATCCACAGGTGGTCGACCCGGCCACGAAGTTGTAGATACATCAGGCACTGGCCGGCCGCGAGCCATGCTTCGCGTCCGTCCGTTGGGGTGGCGACCACTGCCAACACCGGAGAGCCGGCCAAGATCTCATCTCGCGTCCGTGCCGGTCGGAGCTTGCCGTCGCCCGGGTCATGGGCGAACGTGTCTCCACCGACTTGTTGCGGTGTTCCGTACGCCTGCGAGGATTCGGCGGGAAAGGTCCAGGCCGCCATCTCGTCATTCCTCTTTGGGTCGACCTCGAGTCGCGCCAGCCCCTCGGCGATCGTCGCAGCCACCAGGGTTCGCGCACTGCCATGGAGCAGGTGCAGGCTGCAACCCGCAGCTTGGGCCACGGAGTCGAGCCGTGCCAGAAGACGGGCCGTCGGCGGGCGTGCGGCCAGGATCCCGCGGTGGGTCCGACGTTTGGTCATACACTGAAACATCCAATGGCGCTCACCAGCGGAGAGCGGAGCGTCGGGGGGTGCCAGCTCCAGGCGGCGGGCTGCGACCGCGGGTGCCGGTTTGGGAACTCGTGTAGATACAAGACCGAGGTTGTCGGCGGCGAGGTCAAACCCCGCGAGTGCGGCTCCGAGGGAGATGGTGACAAAGCGGCCGTCGGGATCGTGGAGGGGGTGGGGGAGCGTTCGCGGCGAGAGGACGACGGTGGCCTGGCTGGGATCTTTCTCACCGGGGGGTGCCAGCTCGACGGTCCACTGCCACGGCTGGGAGTTGCAAACCGACGGCGCTAAGATTGCATAAGCAAGTGTATGGCGCACCCGGCTTTCGAGATCCGGACGCACCGGCCGAGGCGCGAGATCCCACGCGCTGCGATGCGGTTCGGTCTGTGGATGGGCGACGACAAACTCCGGTCCGTGCAACGGCAGGCCGAGGCGGGTGGCGAGCTCTTCGGAAACACGCGCGCCGGTGGGCGCGTGCAGGTTGGGTGTCTGTGGATCCGTGGCGTCTGTCTTCGACTCCGCCTCGACCGCACACGCGGCCTCGAGTTCATCCTCGATATCGCCGCCCCCGGCAAAGACGCCCGCCGATAAAAACCCGTCGAGCGCGGCGAGGATCGCCGGGATCTCGCGCTGTCGGTCGTTGGGCCAGTGGGGTGCGAACCGCAGCACTCCGTCTGGGGTCGAGCACGAGATGCCACCGCGGTCGAGGGCCTGGTGGAGGGCTCGCAGGTCGAGACCCGAAGGAGGTTGTACAGACAAGGTTCCCGAACGTCCGGCCACCTGGGTTGCCCGCAGGCTGCGAAAACCACGGGCGAGCAACTCGGGCTCGAGGTGGTCGTGATAGTCTTGGATGTGGGAAAAAATCGAGTCGACCCCGAGTTCGCGGATACAGCCGAGCGACGCGTCAAGGGCTGCGACCCCGAGTAGGTTGAGTGCACTGCCCTCGGTGAAGTCGGCCTGTCGACGGAGTGGACGATCGTAGCGCAGCAGTCCTGGTTTGGCCTCGAGTAGGAACCCGAGCGGCTGTTCGTGGCTCAGCCAGCCGGCGGTCTGGGGGGTGAGACCCGGCATCCGGTCGGGTCGTATATACACAAATCCCAGGCCTTCGAACCCCATCAGCCACTTGTGCGAGCCGCAGCTGAGGTAGTCGATTCCGGTGTCGGAGGCATGGAGCGGGACGGCCCCGAGGCCTTGGATCGCGTCGACAGCCAGCTCGGCGCCGTAGCTGTGGCACAGCTCGGCCATCTGCCGCAGGGGCATCTTCAGCCCGGTCTGAAACTGCACCATCGAGACCGCGACCAAACGTGTGCCCAAAAGCTCAGCTTCGAGGTCCCGCAGCCCCTGTTCGGGGTGATGGGCAAAGCCGTCGAGCGAGACGAACACAAGCTCGAGTCCACGGCTCCGGGCGACCTGTTGCCAGGGGGTGACGTTGGCCGGAAATTCACCTGTAAATACAATAATTCGTTCACCGGGTCGCCAGTTGATCGCCAGGGCGATGTCACACAACCCGCGGGTGGTGCTGGGGACGAAGCCAATGGTATGTGCTGGTACATGGATCAGATCGGCAAGCTGTCCGCGCAGGTGGTCGCGCACGGCGAAGGCATCCATCAAAGCGCCGAGGCCCCGGCGGGCGTAGTCGGAAGTGATCCGTGCAACCGCTTCGAGGACCCGGGTCGACGGGGGCGAAATCGCGGCGTGGTTGAGGTACGCCGCAGCAGCGAGATCGGGAAACAACGAACGGTCGGCGAGCGTCGGGGCGGGCATGGTCCTCCGGCGAGAGTTCCACAAACGACCGCTGAAATCATCTGCTTTGGGTTTGAACCGAGGTTCGCTTCACAAACCCACGCTGATCAAATCGTCCTGCGCGAGGTGACGCGCGAGAAGACCAACGGCCTAGGCGACATCATCGGGGGGATACAAGCGCTCGAGCGCATCGCCAAACCTGCGGCAGAGATCGGTCGTGGTCAGGATTCCGACCAACTTGTCGGCGCGCGTGACGAGCACGGTGCCGACGTGGCGGCGGGCCATGCCGCGGACGACCTCGATCAGCGGGGCCGAGTGCTCGACGACAAATGGTTCGCGTGCACAGATCGTCGCTACCTCGAGGGATTCCCACTCCGGTTCGCGGGAGCTGAGGAGCTGGATGTCCCGCATGGAGATGATGCCCAACAGGTCACCTCTGACAACCACCGGGAGGTGATGGATCCTGCGCTCGGTCATCATCTCCTTCGCCGCGCCGAGTGTTTGGTCGCCGGCGATGGCGTGGGGAAACGGGGTCATCGTGCTCATGATCGTCGGCATATGGTCCATAAATTGCTCCCGGGGAACTGCCGTGGCTTTTTTCGCACGCGCAGCTCCATGAGCGCAATAGCGTTGTGGCCGTGTTTGCTCGCCATGACTCCGCGAAGCCGTCTCCCCATGGAGATCGCTGCGACCGCGCAACGCCATGCCACCGCGCTTTGGGACCTCCAGCATCGACGCCTGCCACGGGTTTTGATGTATGATCAAAGGGAGCTATTGATCCGACGGGGGCTCGGCCGGAGAAACTTGCATATCAATAAAATTGTGGATAAATCCACAGGCCGCACAGGCCATCGAATGCAGTGGCGCCGAGTGTGTGAATCCCCCGTTCGGGTCGACAAACCGCAGTGTACTCATTTTGAGGGGCAGCGGGGCGGTGATGTCGCGACCGGCGAAAATCGCGACGGGGAGTAGGATTCCGCCGCAGACGATACAGCCCTTGCGTGCCTTGGCCGTGCTTTGTGCCGCGTGCTCGGACCGCGCTTGTGCGAGTCTGCGGTTGGTCGCTTCGAGCTGCTCACGCAATTTTTGGTTGGCGCGTTCGAGCTCGGCGACCTGCATCACGAGAGCCTGTCGGTCATCGCGGTAGGCCATCGGCAGCAGAATAACGCGGATCCGTGGCACGCTCTCCGGTCCGATGACCGGCTCCTTACCGCACGCGAACCGGGGGAGCCTCCCACATGTCGGCCGGCCTGAGACGTGTTATTTGGGCGGCGTCATGCGCCGGTACCAGGCACGCCAATGCCAGCAAACACAGTGCGGATTGCGGTTTCCGGTCGCAGTCGACCAGGGGTTGGGCGAGCTGTGCCCGCGGTGCAATGCGCCGACGCGTGCCGAAGGTCCGGCCTACCATAGCGAGGAAGCGCGGGAGATGGGGGATCGGGCCCCCGGTGTTGCGGTCGAAGTACTCGTCGACAATGTCCGAAGCCTGCGAAACGTCGGGTCGATGTTTCGCACCGCCGACGGTGCAGGCATCTCGGTTCTCCACCTCGGAGGATTTACGCCGACGCCGGAACATCCGAAGTTGGCCAAGACATCCCTCGGGGCCGAGCGCAGTGTGGCGTGGACCTACGCCCGCGACGGACTCGCACGCGCCCACGAGCTTCGCACCCGCGGCTGTCAACTGTGGGCGATCGAAGGTGGTCCGCGGTCACGTCCGGTCTACGAGCTTGCGCCACCTCGGGGCCGCGACACCCTGGTATTGGTGGTCGGGCACGAGGTCTCCGGGATCGACCCGAGGATCATGGAGCTGTGCGAGCAGGTTGTGAGGGTGCCGATGCTCGGGATCAAAGGGTCGCTGAATGTTTCGGTCGCGTTTGGGATCGTGGCGTATCACCTGCGGTTTGCCACAAGCGTGGAGTGATCGTTGTCGCAGATACATGCCGCCTGGAACCATTGAACCGGACACGCGAACTGCCAGAAAATTGCCGGCACACCCAAGCCTATGTCAGGTTGGCGGGGTGCCTCCCGATTCCAAGTTGCGCCGGATCACTTCGAAAGTCGGTCCCTGGTTGCGGCGCAATGCCTATCTCGGACTCGTTGCGGCGGCCTTGTTGGTTTTGACCCGCACCGTTGAGTTTACGCCGCCCGAGCAGGTTCGGACTTCGCCGACGCCGGAAAAACCCACCCCTGAACTCGTCGGTGATGGGTTTCCTGAGGTCGAGCCGGCTGGGGCTGGGGCCCTCGCTGCCGAGGCCGTGCAGATGCGAGCTGTGTTGCGGCGCTACGAGCAGGTGGAGCTTCCGCCCGGGGGATCGCTTCCAGACGAGCAGCACCTCTCCGACCCGCTCTCGCAGCCGGTGGTGACCACCGTGATCGGTGTCGAAGCGGAGATCCGCCAGACGGTGCGTCTCGGGCCCGACCTCGACATCGACCTTGCGATTGTGTTCACGCCGCGGCTTGTCAAACTCGGGGACAAAGATGCACCTGCATCGATTGCCCTCGACCAAGCGATCACCGTCCACAGCCGTCGACGTGACGATGGGTGGGGCGCGACCCAAACGATCCGCCGGGTTCACCTCGATACCCGCGGTGTGTTTTATGAAGTCGCGTCGACGGACGATCCTCTCGTGTTCGCCGTCGACGACCAGTTGTTTCACCTCGACATCTCGCTGCAGCGGGGTGGGTGAGCGCATAAAAAAGCCACCCGATTCGGTGGCTTTGTGGAGAGCGGGAGACGGGGTTCGAACCCGCGACATCCAGCTTGGGAAGCTGACACTCTACCAACTGAGTTACTCCCGCGTGGTAGGGCGGACTCGTGTAGCACACCCGCCATCACCCGTGCAAGACCCGTTTTTTCCATTCTTCGTGGCACAGTTCGGGTCGTGGATGCGCTCAAGAACCAAAAACAACTCGCCCGCCGCGAACTCCTCGCCCGTCGTCGGCAGGTCCCCAAAGACATACTGACCACACGCTCCGCCAATCTTGTTGCGCATGTGTTGGCCAGCGAGTTTTTTCGCGACGCCCCGACGATCGTCGCGTTTGTCGGTGTCCGCGGGGAGCCGTTGACCGACGAGTTATTGCGGGCAACCCTCGAGGCCGGCAAACAGCTCGTCCTCCCGCGGGTCACCGACGATCGCCGGAACATCGCCTTTTACACCCTGCCAGCGCTCGCCGACCTCATCCCCGGGACCTTTGGTCTGCGCGAGCCTCCCCCTGACACCCCCTACGATTTGCGCAGCGATCCACAGGCTCTACTGCTGATCCCCGGACTCGGGTTTACCCGCGATGGCTGTCGTCTCGGGTTTGGCAAAGGCCACTACGACCGCGCCCTCGCTCCGGTCGCCAACCTGCGGCCGCCGCAACGGATTGGCGTGTGCCTGCACGAGGCCCTCGATCCCTCGGGTATCGAGCTCGTGCGAGACGACCACGATGTGGTCATGCATCGGGTTGTCACGGATCAGGGAATCTTTGTGTGTACACTATAATGCGGGTCTAAAACTCCCACCGCGGACACAAACCGGGGTCGATTTTTGGTTTGGCGACATACCGGGTACCGCGACCCTCTCCGGCCAGGGGCAGGTAGCGCACCTGGATCTCCTGACCGTCGCGCCGCACACGTACCACGACCGGTTTTTTTGCATCGGTGCCATCACCGTCGACCGCGATCAGCCGGTCGCCTGCCTGCAGACCCGCCTTGGCCGCAGGCCCCTGCGGATCGATCGACGTGATCACCGGCTCGATGCCAGTTGCATCTACATGTGAGGCGGTCGGACGAGCAAACCCGAGGTCGTAGCGGCGATAGACCTCCGGGCGCGCGCGAAAGCAGGGTCCGTAGTCGGTCGCGGGCGGTGTGGCCCCGTCGAGCAGTTGCCAAAACACATCGCTCGGCCCCTCGCCAATCGCTTGTACCAGCATCGTGTGAAAGGATTTGTGGGGGATTCGTCGCGCACCCTGTTCGCGGGCGTGGGACAGCAGTTGGGTGAGAAAGTTCGGCAGCGTACGACCTTTTTTTCGCAGCTGTTCATCCAAAAACGCGGCCGCCATCTCCCCGCGGCTCATCATGTGGAGGGCAACTTCTCGGCGGGTGTGTGGCGTCGATTCCTCGCCTGCCAAGGCGGCCAGGGTCGAGCGATGGTAGCGAGATGTCGCCCACTCGGCCTGGCCGCGGTTGAGGTCCCCGAGGTATTCACCGACATCGAGTGTGCCCAATGAAAACAGGGTCTCGCGCGCGACATAGCGGGAAAACCCGAGGGTGAACCACGCGCGCAATCCATCTGCCTCACCCGGATCGCCGATCGTGATCTGCCCCCCGAGCCAGCGACTCGTCAGGGTCTGCGCGACCTGGAGTCGCGGGTGAGCACCCCAGGCTTCGTGGGCATTGAGCTCGAGCCACAGGCTCGCTGTTCGCAGGTGGACCTGGGAGGTGACATGTTGCGGGCGAAAGTCCGACACGATCAATACCGCGAACGCGAGATCTGAAACCAGGCCGATCGAGCTGTCGATCGCGGTGCGCACACCCGCGGTTTCGGCCGCGACCCAGCGCATATCAAAACTTGTATATCCCAGGGATGCGACCTCATCCCGCCCGTTGTTGGTCTCGAGTTTGGCCGTACCGAGATCGCCCACCAAAACGTTGAGCCCGCGGACCTCCGAAGCACCCAACGTGACCTCGTGGTGGTTGCCCAGGCCCAAACTCGTGGCGACCCGGTAATCCGGGCGAGAACTGTGCGAGACATCCAGGGTGACTGGGAGCCGTTGTTCAAGGAGTTTGGGCGGGAGTGGGAGCGATTCACCGGCGACTGTGGCGCTCGTCGGTCCACAGCTGACCGACGTTCGCGCGTGTTGCGTGCCCACCGGGCCCACAGATAATTGTATTTGCACAAAATCCTGTGGGCGTTTTGCCAAGGTCAGCTCGAGTGTGTCGCCATGTCTGTATTGTTCGACCTCGACCAGCCCGCCGGCGTCGCGGACCGTGACCGAAGTCGGCGCCACACCGTCGGCGAGTGCCAGCTCCCACTCGACCAGTGAGTCCGGAGAACCTCGACCTTCAACTTGTATACGCATGCACTCCTGCTCCCCACCCGAAACCTCGACTGCAACCGCGAGTTGGGGGGGGGGAGGCTCGGACGCCGGCGTTGGCGAGTCCGCGACGACCGGGGCGACAACGCGGTCCGTCGTGGCGGACGCGGTCGCGTGCTGCCGGTGGGCACATCCTCCTGAGACACCCAAGACCGTCAAAAGTGCCCATTGTCGCCATGTCGTGTGCATCGCTGGGTCTTACGGTGGTGGTTTTAAAAGGTTCCCGAGCGAGAAAACAATCCGCTCGTCATGGATGCGACCGATCCGCTTGTTCGATTTTGCTCTAAGTATGTGGCTCCCACAACTTGGGCGAGTTTTGCGCGACTTCTGGATGCGTCGGCGCGATGTCCCGGGGCGACCAGCGGTTGGCTTTGGGCTGCGCGGAAAAAAATCTGACAACCATGTGACGTCGCCTCGGCGGGGCGTGTGATCGGGGTGCGAGCCCGTGGAAGGAAATCGAAATATGTACATCCGGAGGACAACCGTAAAGCGCTGCAATCGTAGCTACCTGGCTATTGCCCACAACATCTGGAAAAGTCGCAGCAACGGTTGTGGCCAGAGCCGGCCGATTGTCCTCGCCAACCTCGGTGCTGAGGCGCATGTCGACGTCGCATTTGTCCGCGAGGTCATTGTGGCGCTCGAGGGCTGTACAACGCTGCAAGCGACCCGCAGTGAGGGCTCGTGTGAAGCGACCCGCCGCGTGGCGGAGAAGGTCCGGATGATCGAACCATTTTTGCGGGTGTTGGTCAGTCGTCGGGCCGGTATCTCGAATTGCTTGCCACAGGGGTCGGGCCGCATACAGCAGCTCGAACACTTGATCCGCGAGCAACTCGATTCCCCGAGCGAGAGCGGGGACGATTTCGACGCAGTCTTGTCCGGGTTTCGAGCCAGTCGCCTCGACATGTTCCGCAGCGGAGAGATTGCAGCAGCGGAGTGATTTGTTCCGTTCGCCGAGTGACGTTTCGTCCCGCACTCCTACTCTTTTTTACGCCTGCATGTATTGACGAATTTCGCCTCGATTACGGCTCGAGTTGCAGTCGCTGGCCAAGTTGTAGCCGTCTGATCGGATCCACAATCTGCGTCGAGCAAACGTCCGGCGTCGTCACGCCAATCCTCGTCGCCGGTGTGCCCGGCTCCTGACCGACGACTTCGACACGACTCGGGCCGACGCCGAGGCAGATGCCCACCGCGCGGAGGTCTGGTATCGAGGGGCAGGGTCGGGCTACAAATGGCGGCTGCGAGAGATCGAAGCCTGGCGGCGAGACATCCTTTCGCGGCTGTCGTTGTGACGGCTGAGCTGTGTGCCCGAACTTCGACGTTCCCGCCACAGTTTGAAGAGGTATTGATCTTGATTCAGTAGCCCGCGAATGATTTCGCTCTTGAACTGAAGTCAACAAATGGTTATTGAGATTTTCGGGTGGTTTTTGTGTGACGTCCGTAGCTCGACACGTGTGCTGGGAGCACAACCATGCGCAACACCACCACCGAATTCGTCGGAACGTTTCTATTCGTATTTGCGATCGCCCTTTCAGTCACCTATGCGGGTGCTGCCGCTCCGCTCGCTATCGGCGCGGCGCTGATGTGTGTGGTCTATATGGGCGGCCATATCTCGGGCGGACACTACAACCCGGCTGTGACGCTCGCGGTTTACCTCCGCGGCCGAATCAGTGCCGACCAGGCCTTTTTGTATGTATGTTGCCAGTTTCTCGGGGCGATTCTCGCGGCCGTCCTCGCGGCCCTGGTGACGGAGCATTCGTTTCTCGCAGCACCGCCGCAAAGTGTATCCCTGACCTCGGCGATCATTGTCGAGACCGTATTCTCGTTCGCCTTGTGTCTCGTCGTTCTCAACGTAGCGACGGACGACAGCGTTCGCGGCAACTCCTACTACGGCCTTGCGATTGGCTTCACGGTTACGGTCGCAGCGTTCGCAGGCGGCTCCGTGAGTGGTGGCGCGTTCAATCCCGCCGTCGGTATTGGGCCGGCGCTCGTCGCAGTGGGCAAGCCCATCGGACATATCTGGATCTATGCAGTCGGGCCGCTGTTGGGGGCTGCCCTCGCAGCTGGGACCTACCGTATTCAGCACCCCCGCACAGCGGTTGTACAAAGCCCGTAACCAGCTCGATGGTCCCTGTGCAGCACCCACGAAACCTCCTTCGAAGGTTGGCGAGTGACAGACGCGGCTGATGACGACGATGCAAGTCTCGTGAAGCTAGCGATGTGCCGGGGGATCCCCGGCCAACTCGCCTTTGAGAAGCTAGTCGACCGTCACCAGCACTGGCTGGTCCGACTGCTGCTCCACCTCCTCGGGAACCAAAGTGATGCGGAGGACGTTGCCCAAGAGGCGTTCCTCCGCGCCTTTCTCGCGATCGAGAGATGCGGTGATGGCAGTCGCTTTCGCGGCTGGCTGCGGGTCATCGCCCGTCGACTCGCCTTCAACTACCGTCGCGACGCCAAGACAAGAGCCCAATACGAGGAACGCAGCAGCGCCCTTACACAACGGATTGTTGCGCCGATCTCCGGACAGGTCGAGGGCCGTGACCTCCTCAAGCAAGTCCTCAGCGAGCTCAGTTACCCATATCGCGAGATCATGGTCCTGCGTTTTGTCGAGGAACTACCGATCAAGGAAATCGCCGTCATTCTAGAGATCGGTGAGTCGGCGGCGAAAATGCGGCTATCGCGTGCGCGAGCCGAATTCCAACGAACGTTTGAGAAGAAGGGGGGGACACGTGGAGACACCTGACGAACTCAAGTCGGATTGGATCCACTCCGTCTTTGAAGCGCTGCGCGAGGAGGTCGTCGCGATTGCGGCGGACTTCGGCGATCGTGTCAAAGGCGAGATCGATCAGGCTGCCGCGAGTCAGGGGATTCGTCCTCCGTCCGCAGCCTCCCTCCTCGCTTCGGTTGCGATCGAATCCGGTAAGATCGCAAGTGACCTCATTCGCGGTCAATCGCCGCGAGAAGACGAAGATTCTCCCAAGGACTCTGCAGATCACGAACACCCACAACTCGCATCGGACAAACCGCGCGGGGAATAGGACGGAACATGCTCGAGACAATTCGCCAGGAACTCATCCGTATTTGGCCGACTGCCGCCCTCTTCTTCGGCGTTCTCGTCGGCGGACTCATCATCTCTGCAGTCGCGCGTCGCGTCGTGCGGTGGGCGATCGAGAAAAGTGGCCTCGACGCCCTCGCCGAGCGGGTCGGGGCCTCACGACTCCTCTACGCACTCGGCGTGCGCAAGGGGGTCAGTCATCTTGTAGGTGCAATTGTATGGACCGCTGGCATCCTGATCACGGCGGCCGCGGCTGCGGATGTGCTCGGGTTGAGTGCCGTCTCGGACGGGACAGCGGCGATCATCGCGTTTTTGCCCCGACTCGTTGCGGGCGGCCTCGTCCTGCTCGGAGGTGCGGGTCTCGCGGGGATTCTTCGCCGGATTGCACTGGGTTTTGCTCGTCGGCGCAGCGATGTGGAGCACCCCGAGCTCCTCGGCAATCTCGCCTACTACGGGATCATGACCCTTTCAGCGGTGGTCGCCGCCGATCAGGCCGGAATCGAGACAGCGCTGATCGAGACACTCTTGGTGACGATTGCGGCAATCGTCTGCGCTGCGATCGCGTTTGCCTTTGCCCTCGGCAGTCGACACTCGTTTCACAACCTCGTCGCCGGTCATTTTTTGCGTCGACTCGCCCGACCCGGCGATCGCGTCCGGATAGGTGGAGTCGACGGGACCGTGATCCGATTTTTTGGTGTCAGCGTGATTTTGCAGACTGAGACCGGAGAGGTGGCCGTCCCGTGCAAGCGTTTGCTCGACGAAAATGTTGCCCTCTCACGCCTCGGAGCCAAGGCGCGTGCCGACTTCGATTCTTCCGAAGACGGCGGCGACGACTCACCCTCATGATCAATTGTGATTACTCCACGGAAAGACATTTCCCCGAGTTGACCCCCGTATTGTTATCGGTCCGACATTCTTGCCACTCGGGATGCGGCTGCATCGTATCGTCGACCACTGCGTAGATATTGATCACCCCATCTTTGACATCCTGTGGGGCATCGTCGTAGGGTAGGACCAGCGTCTCGGCCTCTAGCGGATACAGGGCGGTCGTCGTCATCGACTCTCCGACCTTGGTCCCGTCGGGTGGGTCGCCGATATAAAAACCGACCACCACACCGGGCGGGAGCACGGCCTCGCCAACATTTCGCACGGTGGCGACTAGGGAGTACCCGTCGTCGACATCGCAAAACGGTGCAATTGCAACGATTGCGTCCGGTGCCCCCAACTCGCTGTCCGGCTGTTTGTTTTGGCGAAAATTATTGAGTCCTGGCACCTGCCAGTTGGCAATTTCTGCGGTCGGCACTTCACCGCTTTCGTCGATGTTGGTCACGTGATAGGCGTGTTGATTCCACACCCGGCGGGTCCGAACCCACTGCCCCGACGTTGGCCCAAACACACGGACACCCGCCTGCTTGTTGACATTGCCTTCGATACAGGTTTGCGAATAGGCGTTGGAGATGACCACAATATCGGCTTGACCGTCATTGTCGACATCCGCCACGAGTGGATACTCGATCAGGGTCGCCGTGGTGTTGCAGCGCTCGACCAGGGTCGAGCCGGTCGTGCCGTCGTACACCCGCAGGTACAGCTGATCGGAGTACACCACCTCGGCCTTGCCGTCGCCGTCGAAGTCGAACACCGAAGACCCGGTTGATGCCGACGAACAGTCGGTGGTTGGATTGATCCACAACAGCGTGTCAGGGCCGGCGACTTGGTCGTCCATCAACAGTGCTCCGGAAAACACCGCATAGCCGACACCACCGGCGGTCCCGACATCGGGCGTACCGTCACCATCGAAATCGGCGATTGTCGGCGGGCCGCCGCCGTGGGTATTGCCCCACGATCCGTTCGGACACAGCGATGGCGACAGCGGCCCATTGATATCGACCGGGCTGCGCACGACCTCAAAGTTGCCCGGCATATTTTCGTCGTAGCGCCACATCGACAGGGCGTGGTTGAGGTTGTCGATCACCACCACCTCGGGGTTGAGATCGCCGTCGAAATCGGCCACCGCCGGCCATGGGCTCTTCCAGTCCGGGTCGTTGGGGAATGAGGTTTGGTTGGCCAGACCTGTATCTACAAATAATGTCCCATCGGCGTGGAAGCCCTGGCTGCCGGTGACGATGTCGAGCTCGCCGTCGTCGTCGAGGTCGCTGACGACAAACGAGGTCGCCAGCGGCTCGGAAAACATGGCTTTGATACTGCCGTCCGCCCCGTTGAGGATCGCCCCTTCGACGATCACTTCTGGCGAGCCATCGGCATCGAGATCGGCGATCGAGGGCATCACACAGGCGGTGGTCGGAGCGGTCCACAGTAGCGAACCGTCACCTGAGAACGCCCGCGGACTCCCGTCTTGGCCACAACCTACGACCTCGTTGCCGGGTATCCCATCGATATTGCCGGCCGCAAGTTGCTTTGTGGCATTGAGCATATTTGGGACCGCCCACTTGTCGATGACCATCCCGTCGACAATCGAGATGGCATGCAGGGTCCCAAAGTTGTCGTAACTCCCGTTGAAGGTCGAAAACACGATCTCTGGAATATCGCGTTCGGTCACCTTGCCGTCGCAATCATCATCGTCGAGTTGGATGACGATCGGTGCCATCATGATATCGGTGTCGTAGGGGGGGGTGATCTTGCCGCCCCAGGCGTACTTGACTTCGACGGAGATATTCTCGGTCGGCTGGTACTCACAACTCTGTAGACATTCCGGGTCGTTGGGGTCCTGGGGCGGATCGTTGGGGCCGCACAGGGGGGGCTTGGGCAAACACTTGCCATTGGGCACCATCACGCCACCCATGCACATTGGGTCAGGTGGCATCATTTCCGGCTCGCCCAGGGTCAATTCGCAGTACGCACCCTCATTGCAGTCACTCGACTCTTCGCACTCGTCACCCGGCGTCACGCACTCCTTGAACGAGCACACATCGCCGGCCGGACAACAGATATCATCGCAAAATGCTTCCTCGGGCTCACAACACTCAGGGTCGTGACATTCGCCGTCGGTGTCGGTCTGTGAGTCTGTCTCCGAGGTCGTCGGATCGGTCTCGGTTGGTTGAGTCGTCGGGTCTGATTCCGAATCGGTCGGACCGACGGTTGTCGGATCGGTCATCGACGAGTTGGTCATCGATGCACTGTCGGACCCACTGCTGTCCGTCTCCGAAGAGGTGTCGGTGATACTGTTCGAATCGGTCGGACCGGTCGAATCAGTCGGATCGGTTGTCGGCCCAGCTGTTGTGGTCTCGAGGGTACCGGCCTCGGATGCACTTTCCTGGTCACCAGCGCCACAACCGACGAGTGCGAACGCTGCAATTCCAATCACGCCCCAGTGATAGTTCACCATCCGCCGATCGTACCTGTATCGCGGTGACGCCGGTCAAAAAGCTTTGGGGCCGGTTCCTCGCGACCGCCCGGAGCGGTCGTGGCCGGTCAGTGACTCGCGCGGATGATTTTTTGCAGCATCGGACTGCGACAGGTCCCACCCATGACCTCGGACAGCCACTGAAACTGGTCGCGCCAACAGGCTTGGGCCCCGGCCCGCGGGAGCACGGCATGGAACGCGTGGAGCTCACCCGGATAAAATTTAGATGCACATGCAACATTTCGCTGATCGAGTGCGGCTTGCAGGCGCCGGGTGTCGTCGAGCAGTGGGTCACGGGTACCGGCAAATGCAAAAAACGCCGGCAGCTCGCGGCTTGTCGCCGGTCCGTCCTCTAGGAAGACAAGCGGGTCGACAAGCGGCATCAGGCTCGCCTGTTGTGCGTGGCCCGGCAGGTACTCGCGGGTGATCGCTGACAGCTGGTCTTCGACCCAGGTCGGGAGCGGCCGTTTGCGCCTCGCGCTGAGTCGCTCGGTGTCGGTCACCTGCAGGATCCCACAGGCGGCGATGCAGGCAACCGGCTGCAGCGACGCGGCAAACACATCGCGGGCGATCGCCAAGTCAAACGGGTGACATGTAGCGAGGGTCGCGGCCGTCGCCAGGTTGCCCCCCGCCGATTCACCGGCGATCACCAGCCGTGACGGGTCGCCGCCGTACTTGCGGATGTTGTGGTGAATCCACAGGGCTGCCGTCAGCGAATCCTCAATCGCCGCCGGAAACGGGTGCTCCGGTGCGAGGCGATAGTTGATGTTACAAACGAGATAGCCGGCGTGGGCAAATGTCAGTCCCATCATCCAGTGTGTATCTTTCGACAGGTCTGTGAAGGCACCTCCATGAATATACAAAACGACAGGCGCCGGGCCGTCGAGGTGGCGCGGACGATAGAGGTCAAATACCTGCTCGCGGCCGTTCCCGTAGCGCAGGTCGGTCCACACCTCGACATCGCGAAAAGCCCGGCGAGCGATCGGCAGGTGACGGCCCCAGCGGCTCGCGTGGGCAAGTGCGGTGAGGTAGCCCCGTCGCATCATTCCGCTGTGGACCGCCCGCACGCGGCGACGGACGGGATCGGGTAACCATGTGGGAGGACGCCATGTTCGCATCCACGCAAGTGTACCGATTTGGCGCGGTGGTCCAAAGCAGAAAACACGAATCGGAGTGGCAGGTACACGGCCAGTGGCTCAGGGGCAATTGGGTCGGTGTGTTCGGTGACGAACGTCGGGCCAAGACTTCGAGCGCACACGGACGCGAACCCGGAGCAGATTCGACGGATTTTTTGTATTTGCAAACTCATTGCCCGATGGACGAGCGAACGCGGAGTTTTGCGAACGGAGTATTTGCAAACGGTCGGAATCAATGGAGGTGTTCGGACGACTGTCCGAGGTGTCGCTCCATCGGCTGGCTGATGATCCCCCCGACATCGGTCACCGCCCCCGTGCGGACAAAGCCCAGATGTTCGTAGGCTTGGACCGCATACGGCGAGCTGTTGACCGTGACCACACCCTCTGGGTGTTGCGCCCGCAGGGTGTGCACTGCGTGATCCCACAGCCTGCGGGCAACACCGACGCGCCGGGTGTCGGGCGAGACAAACAACATACACAGATGCAGCGGGAGCCGGATCTGGAGCACGCCGACGATCGTCGCCGACTCGTGTGCGACCCATGTGAGGTGGCCCTGTTCGAGTCGACGGACGAGTTGCTCTTGGGACACATAGGCGAGGAAGTTTTGCACGCCCTGTTGACTGTAACCGGGGGCAACATCCTGGGAAAACGCGGCCCGGATCAGCATGTACACAGCCGAAAGATCCCCGTACTGCATTGTCCGAATCGCGGTCACGCGGCGACTGTGGACGGAGCTTGACGTTGTGTCAAGCAGGACCTCGCCCGCAGGCTCGCTCCAACGATCGATGTGCCACCGTTCGCGTAGGCGCGGGGTCGGTCTGAGGTGGTCGACCTACTGGTTTGACGACCGCAGTTGAGACGGAATGACCGTTCGCCGGTTGCGGGCCCGTGCAGTCGAACGCGACGGTTGTATGTGGAATACCGTGCCGGTTGCCGCGGCGCGTGTTATCCACCCTGACGTGTTGACGGAGCAGCCGCGATCACCGAAGTTGGGCCGTCGCCCCCATGTTGTGATCGCGGTCGTCGGGATGGGGATTCGCGAGACCTCGGCGGTTGCCCTCAGCCTCGCCCACGCCGCCCAATCGGCCGGGATGGAAACCCGGGTGTTTCGCCATTGCGATGCCTATCCCGCTGTTAACCCGATCCCAATCGCCCTGCCGGATGCCTACCTTCCCCGCGTCCATATCCAGGCTCCGCGGCACGAGCTCACGATCGTTCCCTGTCCTTTGCGACAACCTGGTGTGAGCCCCCCGGTCGCGCCGGCGAGCCTGTGTGATGCCGCGATCTGTATCCTCCCGTTGCGCGGTCAATCGCGCTATCTCAACGCGCTTTTGGTCTCGTTGCGGGTGGCCGACGTCGAACTTGTGGCTGCGGTCACCACCGACTTTTCGACCGATGATGACGACATCCGCCAGGTGCGAGAACAATTTTATATACATGATTTTGACGGCGACGCCGTACCGATTCGCTCGCTCCATCAGTTGGAGTCGAACCCGACATCTGGGTCCGAAGCGCTGCGGCTGCTCGGCGATCTCGACCACCTCCCGGGTGTGGGGATGGGCGACGGCGGCGACGGCGACGGCGTTCTTTTGACGATTGGCGATGTCGTTCGGGTGAAGAACAACACCGACTACGCGATCGTTCGCCTGTGGCAGGGAACCCTGTATCCCGGGGCAAAACTCGAACTCACCGGAACCGCGCGCGACCATCACGTGACGACGCTTGTGCTGCAGCAACGGATCTCGATGCAGGCACAACCACTCGAAGTCGGGCAGTTGTTGCTGATGCATGTTCAACATCGGCCGGGCGTGCGTGTGCGGCCCGGCATGCTGCTGTTTGAGCCGGGAAGTGTCGCGCGTTCCCGGACCTGTTTGGCCAGGTTCGATGTCTGGCAGATGCCAGGCGAGCGGGTGCGCCTGCGGGTTGGTCCGCGCGAAGTGCCTGCAGTTGTCAAATGGAAGCACGAAGACCAGCGAGCGGTCGATGAAGGAAGGCTCGCTACCCTTTCGGTCAGCAAGCCACTACACATGCCCATTGGGACAACTGTTTCCCTACTCGACCGAGGCGTGGTTGTCGCCGTCGGGAAGGTCGTCCAACTCGGTGAGTTGTGCGATGCCGACAAGAAAGCATCCGGCCGCCGACGCAGCCGCGCGTAGGCCTCTGGCACGTCGCTCGCCAGTTTTCGTTGCGTGATTCACCACCGTTTGGAGTCGAGCGAGCGACTCAATCGTCCGCGTGCACCACCTGAAGCGGGCCCGCGGGCCGGAGGTCGAGTTCCAACGTAACCTCCATCAAGTTTCGCGGGCGCTGCTGGACTGGTCCGGGGAGCGAACACGACTGTAGGCGAACCGCCTGGCAAATGCCCGCAGAAGTTGCTTGTGCATGGAGTTGTGCCACCTGTTCGAACCAGCGTTGGATCAGCTGTTTGCGCAGTCGGTCGGGATCGGCCACGATCGCCACCGGTTGGTGAAACACCACCCGAATCTTGGGTTTGGCCCGCGCGGCCTCGGCACTGGCCGCATCGGTGATTGCATGCAAAGCGGTGACCAGACGCGCCCGACCCCAAAAGCTCAACTCGAGCGCCAGCGGGACATCGATATGTCCGAGGATGGTTGGTTGGACAGATTCGTCGCCGCGACTTTTGAGTTTGCTGGCCACTTGCTTGAGGTGAAACCCCTCAAACACGACCTTCGCTGCGGGCAACGTCGCCGTCACGGCGGTACTGAGCGCGCTGCCAGCCCGCTCCAACGCGGCCAGCCCCGAACGCCCGGAGTCGTCGACGCTCGCCGAAAAGGTGGCCCGAAGGACATCGGGTACGACCGTCATCGACGCTTCCCGGAGTTGCTCGAAGACGGTAGAAGGGGCCGGAGTCTGTTTCATCGCCACGAGTATACCTCGAAGCACACACTCCAACTCTCAACGAGGTCCGCCTGCGGGCAGCCCTTCCAACCATGGATTGCGCACCGCATTCGCTCCGCCGTTCCGCGAGCACCAGCGACGCCGAGTCACCAGGTCATTGGATACATCGACTTCGCGCAGGCGGATATGGTCGCGCACACCTCGTGTTCTCAGTCAGAAGCTTTGTGACCGGTTGCTTTCAGGCGCAATCGCTTGGGGGACGGGAGTGAATCGATTAAAAATGTATATCCAATCAAATCGAAGATGTGTCACCGCTCGATGCCCGGTGCGTGTTCGTCCGAACCACACGCCCCGACCCGTCGGGCCCGAACGTCGTACATCGACGACCCATCCCGATCCGTACTTGCGCCACGCGGCCCGAGCCACGACAATTGCCGACGTGCCGACGCCTGACACCCACATCGGTTTTGTCCTCAAAGTTTTGTGCAAATGTCCCGGGTGCGGATCGCCGCTGCCCGTGGTCGGTCTCGGTGAGGCGGTGTATTGCCAGCGCTGTACGACCGAGACAGCCTTGACGCTCGAGTTTTGGCAGGAGCGTTTTGGACGGGACGCGTTTGCCGAGGCCATTGGGTTTTCCGAGGGCGAAGGTCGCGAGATCAACATGTTCGGCGGGTCATTGGGGGGAGGGACCTACGCCTACGGCAATCGCATGCCGAGGTGTCAAAAGTGCAAGGAATTTTCGCCGAGCGTCGAGCAGTTGGCCGCAGCCGTCCCGCAAAATGGTCTCACGTGTCCGAGTTGTCAAAACCACATCCGCGTGCGCGAGGCCGATGCATTTGTTCACAACGTCCTGCCCGAAGCGAAATACGTGGTCCATGAAGGGGCGATTGGGAAGGGTGGTGGCGAGGGCAAAGGCGGTACCCAACCTGTGGTGTTTCAGTGTATGCAATGCGCAGGTGCCATGAAAGTCGACGGTTCGTCACGGATGGTGACCTGTAGCTATTGCAATACCCCGAACTACCTCCCCGACGGGCTGTGGTTGCGGCTACACCCGGTCCAAAAAATCGAGGTGTTTTTTATTGTCGCATCGTTTGCCCGCGACCAGATGCGGCGACTGAAGTATGTCGACGAGGACGCGAGGCGGGCCGATGCCGCGGTCGCCGGGTTACCTCAGGAAAGCTACGAGTTGTTTGCCCGAGACGAAGAGTCCGACGTCCGCAAGGCTTTGGCCGGCAACCCCGATGCACCAACCGATGTACTCGTATCCCTAGTTGGCGACAGCGATTGGGACGTTCGCGCCGCGCTGGCCGGCAATCCCTCCTGTCCGCCCGAACAGCTGGTAACCCTCGCCGGCGATAGCGATAGTGATGTCCGCGAGGCGGTGGTCGGCAATGCAAGCCTCTCGCGAGAGGTCGCGCTCAAACTGTGTGCAAACGCTGACGACGACATCGCCAGAAAGCTGATCGCGTCGCCGATGGGCCAAAGCCCGGAGGTGGTCGAGGCCCTGGTAAGCAGTACAAATTGGAAGGTCCGCCAAACGCTCGCCCGCTCGCCGGCATTGAGCGAGGAGCAACTGCGACGACTCGCTCGAGACAGCGACAGCGATGTACGTCAAACTGCCGAGAATCATCCGCAGTGGCGGGAAGTCAAGCCAATGATTTCAGCACCGATGTGGATTTTTATCGTTGGTCTCCTGTTCTCGTTTGGGCTCTGGGTGTACTTAATAAAGGTGCTTTGATTCGGGGGACTACCGACATATGCCCGACGCAGACTGTGTCGACACCGAGCGCCGTGGTTTCCAGTCAGACCTCGCGCTCGCGCTCGAGTAGCGCCCGCTTACGATCCAGCCCCCAGCGGTAACCCGCGAGTTGACCATCGCTTCGGACCACGCGGTGGCAGGGAATCGCCACTGCGAGGCGATTATGGGCACATGCTCGGGCCACTGCCCGCACGGCCTTGGGCTGGCCGATCGCACAGGCGATGTCTTTGTAGGTCGCAGTTTGTCCGGGCCCGATTGTGGTGAGGACGTCCCATACCCGGCATTGAAATACGGTGCCGCGGATGTCGAGGGGGAGGGCCGCCCAGTCGGGCGCGGGATGGTCGAGCAGCTCGATCACGCGGGCGACCGTGTGGGCGAAATCTGGGTCGTTGCCGATGGTTTCACTGGCTGCGAAGTGTTGTTGAAATTGCTGCAGAAGGTGCTCCGGGTCGTCTCCGAGGGAAATGTCGCAGACGCCCCGAGTGGTCGCAGCGACGAGGACAGCGCCGAGGGAGCACGGACCGACGGCGAATGTGATCGGGTCAGGGGCATTCCCGGTGCGGTAGGCGGTCGGGGACATGCCCAGGTATTTTTTTGCATGTGCATAGAGTCTGCCGGGCGAGGTGTATCCCGCGCGGTACATCGCCTCGGTGACGCCGTCGCCGGTTTGTAGGTGTTTTCGGAGGTTGCGGGCGCGGTGGGCCATGGCGTAGGCCTTGGGGGTGAGGCCGGTGACGCGGGCGAAGATCCGCCGGACTTGCGCGGGTGATTTGCCGACGCGAGCTGCGAGCTGTGGGAGTGTGGGCGCTGGTTCGGAGGTTTCGATCAGGCGGCACAGGCCGGCGACCCAGGTCGCGTCGCGTTGGGCCGGCGGCGGCAGGTCGGCACGACAGCGCTTGCACGGGCGAAACCCGGCGTGTTCGGCCGCGGACCGGGTGGCAAAAAACACCACGTGTTCGGGCAGCGGCGTGCGAGCAGCACATGAGGGGTAGCAGTAGACCCCGGTCGTGCGAACCGAGTAAAAAAACGTTCCGTCGCAGCTGGGGTCGCGGGTCACGACGGCCTGCCACCGCGGGTCGTGTGTGAGGTCGGGAAGTTGTCGGGGCACGGGTTGTCCTTGGTCAACGAACACGCCCGAGGATGCAACGCCCGGACGTGTGGTGCACTCCGGTTTGTGGCTTCGAATGTTTTGTGGGGCTTGTGGCCGCTACTCCTCGACCCCGAGCGTGCGGCACGTCGGTGAGGTTTGGACAGCGTTGGGCTCCTGCGGGAATGTCCCGAGTACGTGGTCACCCAAATGACCCGTTACCCCCATCCAGTAGTGTTCATTTTTGAAGTGGTGGAGGCGGTGGATCTGCCAGCGGCGGCGGTAAAACGGGCTGCGCGGGCGATAGCTCGTGTGGGTCAGGTAGTGGATCCACTCGTAGGTCAGCGTCATGAGCAACACCCAACTCATCGCCGTCAGAAACAGCTCGGGCGTGGGCATCAACAGGTAGTAGAGCAGTCCAAAGAGAATTAGACCGAGAAACCCTGTGCGCAGGGGGATGAACACGAGGTCGAGCTGCCACGGCGAGCGGTGGTGTGCCCGGTGTTTGCGGGCGACGTGGAGGTCGAACTGGTGGCCGAGGATGGTCCGTGGACGGAAGTGGAGGATGAACACGTGGATCAGCCACTCGACAAAAGGTTGTATGAGCAACGCCCCGGCGATCACACACAGGTCCCAATAACTGAAGTGTCCGAGCCACAACCTCAGGCCGACGGTGAGCATCGAAAACACAACCAGCAGCTGCGGGCTGCGGTATTGCAAAAACACGAGGATCACCTGGGCGAGGGATGGATTGGGGGATTTTAGATTGGACGGTTTCATAGCTTAGGACTCCTTTGTGGTGGGGCCTTCGATAGCGGCCAAGAGTTCAAGGATCCCCCGGGTACCCTTTTCCATCAGGGCCCGGGCGACGTGGGTGGCACTGAGGTCGTCGCCGCGGGCGACCGCGTCGGCGATGGTCTCGTAGGCTTCGATGTCCTGCAGTTCCTCGGCGAGGACGTGGATCAGGGACTCGCGCAGGTGGTCGTAGGTCTCGCGCAGGTTGTTGAACACCAGCTGGTAGGCGATGTTGTCGGAACCCGAAACCAGGATATCCCAAAACGCCAGGGCAAGTGTTTGTAGCTGCAATAAATCGTCGGCCGCCTTGTGCATGTTGCTGATGCATGTACGCAACTCGGCGGTGATCTTGGGGGTGCGTCGGCGTGCACACAGGCGGGCGATGTCCGGGGCCATGGCGGCCCGCATCTCCATCACGCTGCGGGCGACCTTGAGGTCGATGGTGCCGTCGGGCAAAAACAGCAGTCGCGAGATCAGATCCAAGCTGGCGGTTTTTTGGAAGTTGAGGACCGTGGTGCCGCCCCCGTGATGGGTCGAGATCAACCCGGCCTGGGCAAGCCGCTTGAGGGCTTCGCGCACAGCCCCGCGGTTGACACGCAGCATCTGGCACAGTTCACGCTCGGAAGGGAGCTGCGCGCCTGGGCGCATGTCGCCGTGCACGATCGCCGTGGAGATTTGGTCAAAAACGGCGTCTGGGAGGGTTTGTCTGGCAACAGGCTTGAGACTCATACGCTTGCTTAAAGTGTCCCGAAGCTTGTCGGCTTGTCAACTGGTCATACCAATTTAAATACAACAGGGCGATTGCGATTCTGTGGTTTGGATGCGCGATCTTAATGGTGCATCACGCGTATGCGCACGCCTGGCAAACGGTCGACCGCGCAGGTGGGAGCCGGATGCGCCGGTCGTATCGACGAGGTTGCGCTTCGCAAACCGCACCCGTGCGGTTGAGGTTCGAACCTCCACACGGGCGGGCCAGCTCGGGCACGTTTCAAAAGTGTCGGAAAGGTCAGTTGCTCGGCTTGGCGATGTTCGCCGCGTCTGCCAAGAACCGTGCGAGCCCGACATCGGTCAACGGGTGTTTGATGAGCTGGTGGATCACCTTGAGCGGCAGGGTCGCGACGTGGGCACCCATGCGCAGGGCCGAAAGGACATGTCCCGGAGAACGCACCGATGCGACCAGCACCTGGGTCTCGAAGTTGTAGTGCTCGTAGATCTCGAGGATCTGGTCGACGACTTCCATGCCATCGTGGCCGACGTCGTCGAGCCGGCCGACGAATGGCGAGATGTAGGTCGCTCCGGCCTTGGCGGCGAGCGTCGCCTGCAGCGGGGAAAAACACAGGGTGACGTTGGTCTGGATATTTTCGTCGGTGAGCGTGCGGACGACTCGGAGGCCGTCGGCGATGAGCGGGATCTTGACCACGATGTTGTCGGCGATCTCGGCGAGCTTGCGTGCCTCGGCCAGCATTTCGTCGTAGGTCGTCGACAGCACTTCGCCACTGACCGGCCCGGGGACGAGGGCGCAGATCTCCGTGAGAACCTCGCGCATCGGGCGTCCGGTGCGTGCGATCAGGGTCGGGTTGGTGGTGACGCCGTCGAGGAGCCCGAGTCCGGCTGCTTCACGGATTTCGCCAACATCTGCGGTGTCGATAAAGATCTTCATCTCGCGGCGGTGGTAACACAGGCGGTCGGCTGCGGTCGAGCGACGCTTGTTGGACAGGCAAGCGTCGGTGGCGTGGTGCATTTGTCTGTGTCCTGCTAGCTTCCCGCGCCATGGCCAAGCTCGGCATTCTCATTTCAGATCTCAAGGCCCTGCGCGCCGCTCGCAGCGAGGACCCGGTCGACGTGGTGGTGTTGCAGACCACCCTCATCAATCCGCCGCGGGCTGCCGGGGCTCGGAGTTTGGTCGAACAGATCCGGCGGGCGCATCCGCGGGCCGAGATTGTTCCCTATGTTTGGCACTACGTCAGCCACGGTTTGCGGGATGGTCTGCGCGACCTCGGCAGCCGCACGTTGCCCGGGGCGCCCGAGGCCTTTGGACTGTTGCAGGACACCGAAGAAGTGCGGGCGGCATGGGAGACCTCGCTCGCCTGTGCCCAAGCCCTGGAGGCGCGGCGGATCGTTTTGCGGACACCTCCGAGCCTGTCTCCGGGTCCCCGCGATCGGGCGAAGTTTGAAACCTGGCTCAAGGGCCCGCTCGCCGCGAGTGGGATGGGGTTGATCTGGGAGCCCGAAGGCCTGTGGGAGCCTCCGCAGATCGCTGGGCTGTGTCGGCGCCACAGCATCGACGCGATGGCGCCGGCGTTTTATGTCACCGGACGCGCGCGCGAGGAGTCGCTGTTTGCGAGCTGGTTGCGGGTCGACGGCGGTGGGGCGCTCCACCGCATGACCCCGGCCCACGCCGAGAACCTGTTGTTTGCCCTCGACGATCGAGCCGACGGTGGGGACAAGACGATCGTGTTCGCGGGGGCGCGTGGACACGGAAACCTCCGCCAGTACCACCGCTCGATGGTCGCCGAAGGTTTTGTGTAGGTCGTGAAACCTACGTGCAGTGCTCGAGGGCCGCGGCCCAGCGTTCTTTGAGTTCCTGTAGCTGGGGGTTGTTCGCGTCGGGGGTGAACGTGCGATCGCCGTCCCACGCGTTTGCAAGCGCGGCTGTGTCGGACCAAATGCCGATCCCGAGGCCGGCCATCATCACCGCTCCGAGGGCGGTGGTTTCGAGGTTTGTTGGCCGGGCGAGGGGGACCCCGACGAGGTCCGCTTGTAGTTGCATCAGCAAGTTGTTCGCCGCCGCGCCGCCGTCGACCCGCAGCTGCGACAAGCACTCACCCATGTCGGCCGCCATGGCGGTGAGGAGGTCGGTGATCTGCAGGGCGATTCCCTCGAGTGCTGCGCGGGCGATGTGGGCCTTGGTCGTGCCGCGGGTGAGTCCCGAGATCAGGCCGCGGGCGTGGGGTCGCCAGTAGGGCGCACCGAGTCCGGCGTGGGCCGGGACCAATACGACGCCGCCGCTGTCGGGCACACTCGCGGCCATCGCCTCGACTTCGGAGGCCTTGGCAAACAACTCCAACCCGTCGCGCAACCACTGGACGACGGCCCCGGCCATAAAGGAACTTCCCTCGAGGCAATACGTGGTGGTGTCGCCGAGTTGCCAGCCGACCGTGGTCAGCAGGCCGTGGTTGGAGACCACCGGGGTATCGCCGGTGTTGAGCATGACAAACGCACCGGTGCCGTAGGTGCACTTGGCTTCGCCGGGGCGGTAACAGGCCTGACCGAACAGTGCCGATTGTTGGTCGCCCGCAATACCTCGGATCGGGATTCCGTCGGGCAACCCGGGGACGTTTTGGGTGGTTCCAAAGTCGGCGTTGCACGGGCGGACTTCGGGGAGCATCTGTTTGGGCACGCCGAACAGGTCACACATCTCGTCGCACCAGCCTCCTCCTTGAAGCGGCCACAGCAACGTGCGCGAGGCATTGGAAGGTTCAGTCGCGTGGACTTTCCCAGCGGTCATGCGCCACACGAGGTAGGCGTCGATGGTGCCGGCTTTGAGTTCGCCATTGTCGGCACGGGTCCGTGCGCCATCGATATGGTCGAGTACCCAGGCGAGTTTGGTGCCCGCGAAGTAGGGGTCGAGGACAAGTCCGGTGCGTCTGCGGACGCGGTCTTCGTGACCGGCGGCTTTGAGTTCGGCACAGCGAGATGCGGTCCGACGGTCCTGCCAGACGATGGCGCGGTGCAGCGGCCGACCCGACTTGCGCTCCCAGATCACAGATGTTTCGCGCTGGTTGGTGATGCCGATCGCCGCGATCCGCTTGGCGTCGATGTCCGCCATCGCCATGACTTCGGCGAGGGTCGAGCACACCGAAGCCCACAACTCGTCCGGGTCGTGTTCGACCCAACCCGGTTGGGGAAAGTGTTGGGGAAACTCCCGGTTGGCCCGGGCGAGGATACGGAGGTTTTGGTCGACCAATAGGCAGGTGCTTCCGGTGGTGCCCTGGTCGATCGCAAGGAGGAGATCGGGTGATTGCATGGCGAGTCCCTGGCGATAGGCGGGCCCAATGCATCACGGCCGGCCCCCGGGTTCAATCCCGAAATTGCGCATGGGATCGCCTATGGCCGAGATAGATCGTGTGGCATCGGAGCCTCATCACATCAAAAAAGGGCGAAAACACGAATCGTGAGAGAGTCTTCTCCGGTTCGCGCTCGGCCGCGCGATAGACGCGAGCCAGGCCCCCAACGAAGCAGGGAAATTGAAGTAAAATCAGTAGATTGAACGAAAATATACCGTGCGACCTGCGGTTGTGCCGTGCGATGGTGTTAAGTTAATTACGTATCAAATCCCTATCACTATCATTCATTTACCTATCACTGTTAAAGAACGAACACGTTGACTCTGTATATCCGGGGGCAGACAATGACGAGGCCCTTGCGGATGAATCGACTTGTGATCGACGCCACGACGAAAACGGACCGAGACGCCACTGTGGCGACGGACGACTCGAATTCGGTGAAATCCGATCGCCGCGTCGCGGCCTCGTCGACCGCTTCGGCCACCGCACCCGCGCCGCAAAAACCGGCTCCAGCAAAACCCAAGTCGCGAGCCGGGATGTATCCCAACAACGTTCGTAAGTTGCGGCAAGAAGCCATGATGAGCAAAGCCGAACTCGCGCGACGTGCGGGTGTCAGTCCGCTGACGATCAACCGTGTCGAGGCCGGTTGTCCGTGCCGTATGGATACCAAGCGAAAGATCCTCGAAGCACTCGGGATTCATCCGTCGGAGCGCAGCAAAGTGTTTGGTCCCGACGTCGACAAACAAAACTGATCGCCGCGGTTTTTTGGGATGTGAACGCAGCAACCCATGGTTTTCTCGCGTGTCGCCCAAGTTCAGTAGGCCCACTCGAGAAATCCATGGGCGAGTGAATGCTCGCCGCAATCCGCTTGCACACGGGTCATAAGGTTCTCTACAACCACCGGGACATGCCCGCTCGACCACCTGGCCGACCTGTGTTTTTGACCGGCATGATGGGGTCGGGAAAGTCGACCGTCGCACCTTTGTTGGCGGCGCGTTGGCAGTGCTGCTGGCTCGACTTGGATACCCGTGTCGAGCGCCTGTTCGCCGCTTCGATCCCGGAGTTGTTCACGCGCGGCGAGGCCTATTTTCGCAGTTGCGAAGCGGCGGCCTTGCATTCCTTTGTGTGCGAGCCAGGGGTGAGCGCTCGCACAGTTGTGGTGGCGACCGGTGGCGGCATCGTCCTCGATCCGCAAAACCGTCGGCAGATGTCCAAGGCTGGTTGCGTCGTGTTTCTCGAGGTGCCGGCCGGACGCTTGGTAGCGCGATTGATGCGCTCGGATGACCTTGGAAACAGGCCCCTGCTGAGTGGTACGCTCGCCGAGGTGGAGGACCGCGTTTCACAGTTGCTCGCCGACCGGCGTTTTGCCTACGGTCAGGCCGCCTTGACGGTCGATGCCGATACGACCCCCGAGGTCTGTGCCGAACGCATCGCCGCCGTGTGTGCGGCCCGTGAAACGTAGCCTCGAAAGGCGAAGAGAATGCAATGGGCGGGTTAGGTTCGACTCAAAAGTCTCGTCGCAAGCGACCCAAGTTGCTCGTTCAAGATGTCCGGGTTCCCGGGGAGCCCCGCAGTTATCCGGTGATTGTCGGGGCGGGGAGTCTGTCGCGGGTCGGCTCGGAACTTCGGCAGCGCCAGCCGTCGGCGGTGCACGTCGCACTCGTGTCCGACAAAAATGTCCAGCCGCTCTACGGCGACCGGGTTCGCGAAAGTCTCGAGGCCGAAGGGCTGCAAGTCATCGGCATTGAGATCGAGCCGGGCGAAGTCAACAAGACGCCGGCGTGTATGATGCAGGTCGTCGACCAGATGCTGCGCGGAGGTCTCGGACGTCGGGATGCCGTGGTTGCCCTCGGAGGTGGCGTCGTCGGCGATTTGACCGGACTTGCAGCGGCTTTGTTTATGCGCGGCATTGCCTTGATGCAGGTTCCGACGTCGCTGCTGGCCCAAGTCGATGCCTCGGTCGGGGGCAAGGTCGCCGTCGACTTACCGGCGGGAAAAAATCTCCTCGGCGCGTTTCATTTTCCCCTCGCCGTGTTGATCGATCCCGAAGTGTTGTCGACCTTGCCCGACCGCGAGTTGACCTGTGGCCTGGCCGAGATCCTCAAGCACGGAGCTCTGTTTTCGGTCGACCACTTCCAGGACACAGTCGCCAGCGCCGATGCGATCTACAAACGCGACGTCGGTGTACTGGCGCGGGTGGTCGCAACCTCGGTCGCGCTCAAAGCCGCCTGTGTCGGGCGCGATCCGTGGGAGCAGGGCGAAGCGGGCAAGGGTCGTGTGCTCCTCAACCTCGGGCACACCTTGGGTCACGCGATCGAGACGGCCTCGGATTTCGCTCTGTCCCACGGCGAGGCGGTTGGCCTCGGGATGCGGGCGGCGGCCCGTCTTTCGGAGCGCCGCGGATTGGCCGACGAAGGGTTTGAAACCGAGATGGTGCGGGCGCTCGAGACGTTGCGGTTGCCGACCGAGCTCGACACATGGCTCGTGGGTTCGCGGCGCGAAGTAGTCGAGGCCGCGTTGCTGCACGACAAAAAACGAGCCGCCGGCAAAATCAGTTTTGTGGCTCTACATCGGTTGGCCGAGCCGACCGTGGTCAGTTTGTCGACGCGCGAGATTTTCGAGAGCTTGCAGCCGTCCGGCGATTAAGCGCAGCGGTCGTTGTGTTGACCCGCGCGTTTGCGGGGTGGCCGAGACGTATGAAAGCTTGACCTCCCGTCACAATCTCTGACACCCTCCCGATGCACGCCCATTTGGCGGCCCCCAAGACTATGCTCGACACGCTCAAACAACTCGTCGAACAAAACGAAGGCGCCCTGGGCGCTATCATGATGGGATACGACGGTATCACCATCGAGAAGTACATCTCGCCCAAGGCTGGGATGGACCTCGAGATCGTGACAACCGAGTTCTCGATCAAGATCCGAGAATTGCGCCAGGCGGCCCAATCCCTCGATCTCGGCGAGCTTCGCGATATCACTGTCAAAGCTTCCAACAAGACCATGCTGTTTCACGAGGTCAACGACGAGATTTTTGTCGCCCTGATCTTGAGCAACGCCAAGAGTTTTGGCCGCAGCCGCTGGCGTCTGCGCAAGGGAGCCATCTCCCTGCGGTCCGAGATCTAACGCGGCGCGCCACGGTCCAGCCGCGTCATTTGTAGATGCACGCAATCCCAAGGTCGGGCTCCACCATCGGGCAGTAGACGTGACCCAGCAACAGCGACAGGATGCTCCCTCGCGTCCGCGAGTACTCGTCGTCCACGGGCCCAACCTCAATCTTCTCGGTCGCCGCGAGCCGGGGATTTACGGGGCTGGCACGCTCGCCGAACTCGATGCCCGGCTCGCCTCGGTCGGGGAAGGACTCGACCTCGAGGTGACATGTCGGCAGTCCAACCACGTCGGGACTCTCATCGATTGGATTCACGAAGTTGAAGCTGGGACCTATGACGGGTTGATCATCAACCCAGGTGGCTACACCCACACCAGCGTTGCAATTGCAGATGCACTGCGGGCCATCTCGAAGCCGGCAATCGAGGTTCACCTCACAAACTTGTATACGCGAGAATCCTATCGCCACACCTCCGTGACGGGCAGCGCCTGTTGCGGAATCATCATGGGACTCGGCCGCCAGTCGTATGTGCTCGCACTGCAACATCTCGCAACTGTCTTGCCGCCAAACTGATTTTGTTTCTTTGAAAACACCACTGGAGTGTCATGTCCGCCGATTCCCGGGACACCAAGTCTCTCCCTGATCTCAGGTACATCCGCGAACTCGCCCGGGTCGTCAAACAGTACGGCCTCGGCGAAGTCGAGTTAGAGACCGGCGAGCACCGCATCCTCCTGCGGCGCAACGTCGGATCGTCACAGCCTGCGCCGCAACCAGTCGTTGTAGCTGCAAGTGATTCCGAGTTGATCGGCGTACCGAGCCCGGCGGCCGCCCGTCCTCCGGCAGCCGCTCCCGAGCCCGACAAACAAGCGGCCGACGCCGACTACATCACCTCGCCGTTTGTTGGCACCTTCTACCGCTCGCCCAACCCCGAGCAGGCCTCGTTTGTCTCGGCCGGCGACCGGGTCACGCCCGGCCAGACCCTGTGCATCGTCGAGGCGATGAAGTTGTTCAACGAGATCGAAGCCGAGTTCGCCTGTGTGATCGAAGAGGTCCTAGTCGACAACGCCCAGCCCGTGGAGTACGGGGCCAAACTGTTTCGGGTGCGCAAGCTGTGAGCACACGGAAGATCCGCAAGGTCCTAGTCGCCAACCGCGGGGAGATCGCCCTGCGGGTGATCCGGGCCTGCCGCGAGTTGGGGATCGCAACCGTTGCCGTGTATTCGACCGTCGACGAGCATGCGCTACACACGCGATTTGCTGATGAGGCCGTCTGCATCGGTCCGGGCCCAGCCGCGCAGAGCTACCTCTGCATACACAACATCCTCGCCGCCGCCGAGCTCTCTGGTGCCGACGCGATCCACCCCGGTTACGGGTTTTTGTCCGAGCGCTCGGACTTCGCCGAGATCCTAGAGCGCTGCGAAATCACCCTCATCGGTCCCAGTGCAGAGCACATGCGGCTGATGGGGGACAAGGTCTGTGCCCGCGAAACCATGACCAAAGCCGGTGTCCCGGTGCTGCCGGGGACGGGTGTGTTGCAGTCCGGCGAAGAGGCCCTCGCGGCGGCCGCAAAGGTCGGCTACCCGGTCCTCCTCAAGGCCTCGGCCGGCGGGGGCGGGCGCGGCATGAAGATCGTGCGCGAGGCGGCCAGTTTGCCGGCGACGCTCGAGACTGCCCAAGCCGAGGCCAAGGCCGCATTTGGGTGTGGCGACATGTATTTAGAGCGCTACGTCGAAAGCCCGCGCCACATCGAGGTCCAGGTGATCGCAGATCACCACGGAAATGTCAGCCATCTGTTTGAGCGCGAGTGTTCGATCCAACGCCGCCATCAAAAGTTGCTCGAAGAGGCACCCGGTTCCAACCTCCCCGAAGCCCTGCGGGAGCAGATCTGCGCCGCCGCAGTCGAGGCCGCCCGGGCGATCAGCTACCACTCCGTCGGCACCGTTGAGTTTTTGCTCGACGGCGACCGCTTCTACTTCATGGAGATGAACACCCGCGTCCAAGTCGAGCACTGCGTGACCGAGATGATCACCGGGGTCGACATCGTCCAAGAGCAGATCCGGCTCGCCAAGGGCGAACCGTTGGGCCATCTAGAGCGCCGGCACAACCCGCGCGGGCACTCGATCGAATGCCGCATCAATGCCGAGGATCCTGTCAACTTCGCCCCGATGCCGGGGACGATTACCGCGCTGCATTTTCCCGGAGGTTACGGTGTACGGGTCGATAGCCATGTCTACCAGGGGTACACCGTCTCGCCCTACTACGACTCGATGCTCGGAAAGCTGATCGTACACGCGCCCGATCGTGCGCAAGCCATCCGGAGAATGCGGCGGGCCCTCGGCGAGTGCGTGATCGAAGGTATCAAAACCAACCTTCCACTTCACCGGTGGTTGCTCAAGCAGGAAGCCTTCGTCAATGGTACATACGATACGCACTTCTTGGAACAATCCCTCGATGCGGATGCCATCGTGAAAGAAGCTGACGCGCACTCATAAGTAAAGGAACAAGGCAGGCGGAGGGTTGGCGTTCAATCGCGAAAAAGCACTGGCGGCCGCAAACAAGTACGCGGCCAAGAAGCAGTACGACCGGGCAGCTCGGGAGTATCAAGCGATCGTCGAAGACGATCCGAGTGATATCCGCAGCTGGTTGATGCTGGCCGATTGTTTGGTGCGGGCGGGTGACCGTGACGGTGCGATCAGCAAGTACCTCAAGGTCGCCAACCACTACGTCAAGATCGGTGAGTCGCAAAAAGCCCTCGCTGTGTTTCGTCCGGTTCTCAACCTCGATCCCGGTCGCCTCGACATCCACATCCAAGTCGCCGAACTCTACTGCGAACTCGGGCACATCCCCGACGCGGTGGCGGCCTACGAGTTTGTCGCCCAGTCCTACTTTCAGTCGGGCAAGATCGCCGAGGGTCTCGAAGGGTTCAAACGCGTGGCCGAGCTCGACCATCGGGCCGTCGGCAAGCGCCTGCGTTTGGCCGAGCTCTACTCCCGCGAAGGAATGGTCAAAGAGGCCGTCGAGCACTTTGCCTTGGCCGCCAACCGATTGTTGATCGATCAACGATTCGACGACTACATCCGCGTGGCCGAGCGGTTGATCTATCACAAAGAAGACGAGCTGCCGGTCCTGCGCACCCTGGCGCGGATCTACCTCAAGAAAAACGAATCCCGTCGGGCGTTGGTCAAGCTCAATGCCCTACTGCGGGCCGCACCCACCGACCCGGTCGGTCTCGAACTACTTGGCGATACATTTATCGCCCTCGGCAAGGTCGACAAGGCCGTCAGTGTCGTCGGCGAGTTGGCCAAAGAGCAGCGCAAGGCCGGAAAAGAGGGCCTCGAAATCGCCGCTCGAGTGTTGCGCAAGGCGGTGAGCTGGGAGCACAGCCAGGTCGAGGCGATGAACCAGTCGCTGGCCGAGATCGAAGCCGAACTCGGCAAGCTCCGCGCCGCCGAGCCGGACGAGGACGCGGTGATGATCGACGTCTCGGATGTCGCCGCCGACGATGACGACGGGTTTGACATCGATCTCGACGATTCGGTCGACATGGGTCCCGAAGAGAGTGCGCCCGTCACCGAGCTGGCGACCCAAGCCCATGCCGAACAACAAGCTGCGGAGGCTGCCGAGCCAGCACCCGTCGAAGAGGCTTCGCAGCCGGAGCCCGAACCCGAACCGATCGAGGCATCGGCGGTCGACGAGCAATCATCCGAACCGGCCTCCGAGGAAGATGTAGATACAAATACGGAGCCTGAGCCTGAGCCTGCCGAACAGGTCGAACAACCCGCCACCGACCATCCAGAGAGCGGGGAGTCAGCCGAAGACGACGCCGCCCCCTATACGCCTGAGCAACTCGAAAAAATCCTCGTCGAGGCACGTGTCTACGTCAACTACAAGATGTTTGAACATGCACTTCGGCACATCCGCGGTGTGCTCGCGCAACACCCGGAACACCGCGAGGCCAACGAGCTCAAGGCCATCATCCTCACCGACCTCAAGCGCAACGAGGATGCCGTCGCCCTGTACCTCGAGTTGATCGCCCGCCACCGCGACGGCGATTGTGCCTACGCGTCGGAGTTGCTCACAAAGGCCCTCAAACTCGCGCCGCGGAACCAGGAACTACTCGATCTCAAGGCCGCCCTCGCCCCCGCGGATGTGGCCGAGCCCTCCGGTCCCAAAAAAGTTGCAGCTGCACCGGAATCCGAGGACAGCAAAGTCCGTGCACTGCGGCTGGGCTCAGTGCTGCGAAAAGTCGCCAGCCGCACGGGCAGCTCCGACGAAGACAGTAAATCGCGGCCGCTGCCCACACTCGGTGCCCGCGACGACAGCAACGCCAGTCCGCTGCCACCGCTCGCCTCGACCAAAGGGGGGCGCGCGACCAGTACCGACGATTCGGGCCAGATCCGATTTGTGTCCCCGAAACAGGCCAAGTCCCAGCCACAACCACTGGTCAGCGAAGTCCTCGAGCTCGATGTCGAGGAGGTTGAAGAAGTCGAGGTGGTCGAAGAGGCGACCAAGCCGAAACCTCCTCCGCGCCCCAAGCCTCCTCCGCCGCGGAGCCTGCGAGGATTGCCGCGACGCCCGGGTGCAAAGACCTCGACGCGGTCGTCCGGGACCTCCGGTAAGTCGTCGATGGCGCGTCTCGGGCTCGCCCTCGGATCGCGGTTGCCCAAGGGAAAGACCAAAGAGCCAGGTTCGGCCCGTCAGTCCAAGACAAAACCGTCGGGCGACCAAGAAGACGATTCCGGCGATTCGGAAGATGGCCAGGGCGGTCAAGATGTAGATACAACATCGGCCGGGCTCCCGACCAAACGCCTGCCGATTCGCCGTCCGTCGGGCCCGACCAAGGCGAGCTCGGCGACGTCGGACCAACCGGCCGACGCGACCCAAGCCGCCGAGCCCGAGCGGGAAACCTCCGAGGCTGAACCAACCGAGGCTGAACCAACCGAAGCTGCACAACCGGTCGACGTTCAGGTCGAACAACCAGCTGTCAATCCGGCGACCGAGGTTCCCGAAACCTCGCAGGAGACGCCCGAAGAGGCCGAAGCGCCTCAGGAAACGGCCGACGAGCAGTGGCCAGACATCGCCGAAGATGTCGAGGAACTCGCGTTCTTCATCGACCAAGGGTTCGACGACGACGCCCGTTTTACCTACATCGACCTCGACAAGAAGTATCCGGGCCATCCTGCACTCGACCCCTATCGAGCAAAATTCTCGAGTGGTGTGGTCACAGATGCTGATACTTCGAAATCCGAAGCGGATACCGGTGCACCTGCCCAGGGCGATGTGGCCGCGAGTGGCGAACAGCCCGAGGATGAACGTCCATCCGCTTCCGAGATACCATCCGCCGAGTCGGTTGCGACGAGCGAAGATGCGGGCGAGTCAGCTGCGACAAGTGAAGGCGTCGTCGCGACGAGTGACGTAGATAGCGAATCGACGCCGAGTGATGCCGATGGCGAATCCGTTGAAGGTGCAAGCGAGCCGGTCGCGACGAGTGAGCCCCCGAGTGACGGACGGGAATCGGCGAGTGAAACCGTCGGCGAATCGGTTGATACAAGCGCGACGAGTGAGCCCCCGAGTGACGGTCGGGAATCGGCGAGTGAAACCGTCGGCGAATCGGTTGATGCAAGCGCGACGAGCGAGTCCTCGGGTGAGGTCGAATCGGTTGCGGGCGAAGGTACGGGCGAGGCAGGTCGCGAAACTGCAACGAACGAGCCGACCAGTGAGGCAGGCGAACTGGCGGGCGAAGCAGATCCGGATGCAGCTCCCGACGCGAACGACCCCGCGAGGGAAGATGTCGGCGAACCGGCCAAACGCGATTCCGAGGAAGCCGTGCCAGCCTCCCCCGAAGAAGTGCTCGATGCACTGTCCTTCGATGAATCCGAGCCCGAACCCGAGTACGAAGATCTCCTCGGTGACGAGGAACTCAACGAGGGGGATGATTTTCTGTCGTCGATTTTTGCCGCGCCGGATGAACGGACCACGTCGCCGGTTGCCGACGTCAAAGTTCCCGCGCGCGCCCGGGCCGACCTCGACGATTCGGCCGATGCCCGTACCCTGTTTGACCTCGGGACCGCCTACCGCGAGATGGGACTGGTCGACGACGCGATTCAACAGTTCGAACTCGCGGCCCAGGATCCGGCGTGGACGGCCCGGTCCCTGGTCATGATGGCAAGCTTGCATCTACATCGAGGTGAAACCGAAAAAGCGATCGCCGACCTCGGCGAAGCGATCAACTGTGCCAGAACCGATGTCGAGCGTAGCGAGGCCCGCTACGAGTTGGCGGTGGTGCACCAGACGGTCGGTGATCCGGCCAAGGCCCGTGAGTTGCTGTTGAGCGTCGACTCGGGCTACCGCGACCGCGACGAGCGGCTCGCCGAGATCAACGACGACCTCGAGTGATCCCAACTCTGTGTGTATTCAACGATTTTCGCGGTGAGGGGTCAGCCGAACCAGCCTGAGATCTAAATGGTGTCCAGGCGACCGACGGAATTTGTGCGTTCCACGTCATGGCACACCGCGGCCTAATGGTTTCAGTGGGTTAGGAACCTGCATCGCGTGATCGCAGGCTTTGGCAACGGGTTTTTCGCGGCGATTTGCCGGTTCTCACGCTTGTCTCCGTGCTTCGGCTCTGTTACAGACCCCCTCTTCAACCGCTGGGAGCAGCCTCCCCGCGTGCAACGCCCGAGAAATGACAATGGAAAGCCAGCTCGAGAGGATCAGTGCGGTCGAGTGCCGCGTCCGTGTCCAAATTCCGTGGGCCGCAGTGTCGCCCAAGCTCACGGCCAAACTCCGCGACCTGCAGCGGCGCGCCCAGCTGCCGGGGTTTCGCCGGGGAAAGGTTCCGCCCCACATCATCGAGCGGATGTACGGCAAGGGCGTCCGCGACGAGCTCGCTCAGGAATTGGTCAACGAGACCTTCCAAGAGGCGATCGGCGAACACAACAAAGTCCCGCTCAACAACCCTGTGCGCGAGTCGGTCGAGTTCGCCAAGGGCAAGCCGTTCGCCTATTCGGTCCGATTTGAGGTCGTTCCGGAGATCGAGCCGACCGACTACGAAGGAGTGCCGGTGCGCCGGCGGCCGGCGGTCCTCGACGCCGAAAAAGTCGAGAAGATCATCCGCGAAAAACAGGAGGAGCACGCCGAGCTCGCACCGGTCGAAGAGGGCCGCGCCGAGACGGTCGACGGCGATGTGTGGACCGTCGACATCGAAGGCACCTTGGGCGAGCACAACCTCTCGCGCAAGGACCTCAAGATCGAGCTCGGAGCAGCGGGCGACCAGGAGTTCTTGCCCGGGTTTACCGAGGCCCTAGCCAAGGTGCCGGTGTCCGCACTCGGCAGCACCCAAGAGATTGTATTTACACCGACAGCCGACCGTATGCGGGCCGAGTTGCGCGATGTCGAGGCCAAGCTCAAGGTCGGTTTGCGCGACCTTCGGCACAAGAGCCTTCCCGAGCTCGACGACGACTTCGCCAAGGACATCGGCGAGACCGAAACGTTTGCCGAGTACAGGCAAAAATTAGAGCAGGAGATCCTCGAGGAGGACAAGCAACAGGCCGAGCTAGAGGCGCGCCAGCGTCTGGTCACCGAGTTGCTCAACCGCAACAAGGTCGAGGTCGCTCCGTCGATGATCACCCGCGAAGTTTCGGCCCAGGTCAACATGTACAAGCAACAGTTGGCCCAACAGGGACTCAACCTCGCCCAATTGGGCATGACCGAGGCCCAGCTCGCGCAGCAGATGCAGGGTCGCGCCCGCTACAACGTCACCGCGTTTTTGCTGATCGACGCGGTCGGGAAAAAGCACGACATCACGGTCGACGATGAGGCCCTCGAAGCCGAGCTGAAAGAGATCGCCGACGAGCGGGGCGAGAACGTCGACCGCATGCGGGCGCAGATGGAGAAGAACAACCAGTTGTTACTTCTGCGCGCCCAGCTACGCGAGGGCAAGATCCTCGAGTTCCTCATGGACAAGGCCGAGGTCACCGAAGCCCCCGACCCCGAAGAGGACGAGCACGACCACGAGGGTCACGACCACGAGGGTCACGACCACGAGGGTCACGACCACGAGGGTCACGTCCACGACGAAAACTGCGACCACGACCACGACTGATGTTGCGCGACAGGTTCGCCCAAACGTCTCACCCTTTGCTTCACGAATCGTGGTGAGAAGACTGGGCGAGCCACGACCTCGACAGTCAGTCGCGGTTCGGGTCCTGTGCCCGGCGAGTAAGCGACACCGCGATTATAAAAAGCCCAAGCGCCCTCGACCGTCCGCGTTCTCCGCCCAACTCAACGCCGCGAATTAAAAAAAGCGGCGCCCATTCGCAGCCAAGAGAGCCCCAGCACCGACCTCGACTTCGTTCGAACGGTGCGTCAACCGGCAGAGTTCGATATTCGAAGCCAAGAGAGCCCCAGCACCAACCTCGACCGTCTGTCGCGGTCCGCGTCCTCCGCCTAGCGAAGAGACGACGCCGCGATCTTAAAAGAAGCGCGATGGTGCCCGGACCATGGTTTTTTCCAGAACTGACAGGCCCCGCAGACGTTCCCGTGAAATCATCCGCACTCCCGCAGTCCCACAGCACGTACCGGCCTGCCTCGGTGTGGCAAATCGCAAGCAAAATAAGCCGCGCAACTGGAGTTGTCTCGCCAAAACGGGCGAGTCCTCCCCTTGCATCACAAGTCGCGGGCCGTCACCATAGCAAGGGATTGCTCGGAGCAACGGCCTGCACCGCAATCGAAATGACGGCCCGATGAACACAACAGCCAACATTCCATTCGTCGTCGAACAGACCCACCGTGGCGAACGCTCGTGGGACATCTACAGTCGCCTGCTCAAGGATCGGATCGTCTTCTTAGGCACCCCGGTCAACGACCAGGTCGCCAACGTCATCATCGCCCAGTTGCTGTTCTTAGAGTCAGAAGACCCGGAGAAGGACATCACTCTGTACATCAACTCGCCGGGTGGTGTGGTCACAGCAGGGCTCGCTATCTACGACACGATGCAGTACGTGCGTCCCAACGTGGCGACCTACTGCCTCGGACAAGCGGCCTCCATGGGAGCACTGCTCCTCGCAGGAGGGGCACCGGGCAAGCGCTTTGCCCTGCCGCACGCCCGCATCATGATCCATCAACCATCCGGCGGCGCCCAGGGCCAAGCCACCGACATCGAGATCCAGGCCCGCGAGATTCAACGTCTCAAACAACTTCTCAACCAGATCCTCGCCAACCACACCAGCAAGGATGTCGATCAGATCCTTGCCGACACCGAGCGAGACAAGTTTATGAGCGCCGAGACAGCCAAAAAATACGGCCTGGTCGACGACGTATTGGTGCGCAAAGAGGCGTCGCACCGCGAGTAACGTAGGCCCACCCGGAGATTTCATGAGTTCCAAGCGCGACAACGGAAACCTGAGTTGTTCTTTTTGCGGTAAGAGCCAAAAAGAGGTCAAAAAGCTGATCGCCGGGCCATCGGTCTATATCTGCGATGAGTGCATCTCGTTGTGCAACGACATCCTCGCCGAAGAGGTGCAAAAAGAGGAGCGTTCGGACGCTGGCGGCAAGGTGCCCAAGCCCCGCGAGATCCGCAAGATCCTCGACGACTACATCATCGGCCAGGACCTCGCCAAGAAAATCATCTCCGTCGCGGTCTACAACCACTACAAGCGGATCAACGCCAAAAAGCACCCCGACGAGCCCGAGCTGCAAAAGAGCAACATCCTGCTGTTGGGGCCCACCGGCTCCGGCAAGACCCTGATGGCACAGACACTGGCGCGGATCCTCGACGTGCCGTTTGCCATTGCAGA
>CAZUPD010000034.1:42718-65087 GCA_964621785.1 uncultured Nannocystaceae bacterium | reverse complement strand
ATCTATTCTTGTGTGCCAACGACATCGGTGCCGAGGGTTGCCCGAGCCTCACCCAGCTATTACATGCAGATACACTTCATGCGCTGTATGTGTCGACCAACCACATCGGCTGTGACGGAGCCGAAGCAATCGCCGACGGCTTGGCGGGCAATCGCAATCTGCGTGTCCTCGGGTTGGCGAGCAACGCCATTGGGCCGCGCGGGGTGTGTCGGCTCGCCGCCGCGGTCGCACGTCATCCTGCCCTTGAGGTCCTCGATCTCGGGCATGCTCCAGCCACCGACGTGTTGGGTGAACAGCCCAATTCGATCGGAGATGAAGGTGCCCACGCGCTGGCGAATATGTTGCAGGTACACCAAAGTTTGCGCGAGCTTAAACTCAACGGCGGAGAGCTCACCGAGGCCGGAGCGCTCGTGCTTGTCGAAGCTCTCCGAAACCCGACACCCCTGGTCAAACTCAGCCTCGGGCGGCGTTTACCCCAGCCCTTCGCGGGCCAGCTGGTGACGCGGATGTGCCGCAACACGGGTCTGTTTCCCCGGGCAGGGCGGACCGAGCTCGACCGGGATTTGGCGGCGATCCGCAGTGTGTACCGCACCAAGACCGGTGCCGATGTTCGTGCGGTTGAGACCCCGGTGCGACCTCCCGAAAACACCTCAAAAAAACCTGTCTATCCGGACAGGACGAACAAACCAGGCCAACCCAAGCAGGCAGTGTTGGGGTGCAGCGAAGCCGAGCTCGAAACCTGTCTCGAGGTTTTGCGCGGGTTGCAGACGCGGCGCGATCTGCTGGCATCGCATACCCCCCAGCTCGCGGAGCTGCGGTCGTTGATGGCCAAACTCCTTCGCATCGAGCGGCGGGGGCGCCCCCGGGTCGACGGTCGCAAGCAGCGTCGCGCCCGTGACCGGAGGAGGATCGAAAATACCGGGATTCGCCAACTACGCCGGGAAATGCGGGATCAGGAGCTTCCGGACTACGACGCCTTGGTCCACCAACTCGAGGCGTCACCGACATCCGACCACCGACTCGAACATCCGCGTCATTGTTATATTTGTAAGCGCAGCTATCTCCAACTCCATCATTTCTACGACAGTTTGTGTCCCCGGTGTGCGGCGGAAAACTACGCTCGGCGGTTTGCCTCCGCCGATCTGCGCGGGCGGGTTGTGTTGATCACCGGGGCGCGGATCAAGATCGGCTATCAAGTGACACTCAAGCTGTTGCGTGCCGGTGCCGAGGTCCACGCGACCACGCGGTTTGCCCATGACGCCGCCCGTCGCTACGCCCGTGAGCCCGACTTCTCGCAGTTCGCCGATCGCTTGCATATTCATCGTATCGATTTGCGCGACATCCCATTTGTCGAGGCGTTTGCCAATCACCTTGCTGATACCTTGCCGCGGCTCGATATCTTGATCAACAACGCTGCCCAAACGGTGCTCAAACCCCGGGCTTTCTACGAGCATCTCACCGCCTTTGAGGCGCAGCCGGTCGAGGCCTTGCCCGCAGCTGTTCGCCCACTCGTCGCCGATACGCCACATTTCCCCGCACGCTTCGCCGATGGATTTTCTCGGATCGAGCTTGGCATGGGCGGAGTTTACGGCCGACCGATGATGGGCGGGACCGGTGCGAAGGACCAGGTGCTGTCGAGGATTGATCCGGGCCAGGGCGAATTGTTTCCCCCGGGGAGCAATGACGGTCACGGGCAGCCCCTCGATCTACGAACTCGGAACAGTTGGCGACTGCGCGCCGACGAGGTTACTACCCCAGAGCTCCTCGAAGTTCATCTCATCAACGGGATTGCCCCCTACCTGTTGGTCGCGCGTCTGCGTCGCCTACTCGCCAGTAAAGATGTGGATACATTTGTCGTCAATGTCTCTGCAGTCGAAGGGCAGTTTGAGCGCGGATTTAAAAGCGTCTACCACCCCCATACCAACATGGCCAAAGCGGGACTCAACATGCTCACCCGGACATCTGCCAGCGATTATGCCCGCGACCGGATTTTTATGAACAGCGTCGATACTGGGTGGATCACCAACGAGAATCCCTATCCAATCATCGAGAAAATGGCGGCTTCGGGGTTTGACACACCGATCGACGAAATCGATGCAGCAGCAAGGATCTGTGACCCAATTTTTTCCGGGATTCGCACAGGGGAGCCGACCTACGGTCACTTCCTCAAGGATTACCGTCCGGTGCCTTGGTAGCGGGGCCTACGGTGAGGCCTGGTGCGGGGCTTTCATGGCCGAGTAGGCGCTCGACTTCTTCGATCAGCTCCTTGGACTGAAACAGGGTCTTGTGTTGAATGCTCACCGCCCGGCCGCGGAGGAATAGGCGTTCATCGGTGGTCAGGTCTTTTGCTGTCACCACCACGACCGGGATTTTTTGCCAGGGTTGATGGGCCCGAAGCTTCTCCAAAAATGTGAATCCGTCCATCGTCGGCATCATCAGGTCGAGGAAGATCAACTGTGGGATCCGTTGTTTGAGCTGTTCCAGGCCCTCACGTCCATCACATGCCGTGCGACAACTCCAGCCAGCTCCGGTCAGGATCTGGTGGATCAGTGTGCGGCTCGCTTCGTCGTCTTCCACGACCAGGATGTCGTGGGCCAATCGCTGGGTGTAACGCGCGAGGAGGTCGAGCAGGGACTTGGGATCGACGGGACGTTCGACAAACGCATCGGCCCCCAACATGGTCGCCTTCTCTCGAATGGATGTATCTGCAATCATGATCAGCGGGATCTGCCGCTGCCTGGTGTTTGTCTTGCAGTCCGCCAGCACCCGCCAGTGTTCGGTTTCACGGGTGAACGCGTCGAGAATGATGATATGCGGACGGCGCTCAGACGCCAGCTTGATGCCCTCGTCAGCACCCTGGGCCAGGAAGGTGCGGTATCCACTTTTTCGCAGGGTCTGGAGGACTTTGGGATCAAAGTCGTACTCGTCGACGATTAACAATACATTCGGTGCTGATACATGCAAACTGTCCTCCGGACGCGGATCGCTGCGGCGTGCGGAGGTTGTTGCGGGGAGCCGGACGGTAAATGTCGCCCCCTTGCCCGGGGTACTCGCCACGTTCACCGAACCGCCGAGCATCTCGCAGTAACGGTAGGTCAGGGCCAGGCCGAGTCCCGAACCCCCGTACTTGCGGGTGATCGACGAATCCCCCTGTACAAATGGCTGGAACATCCGCGACAGCTGCTGTTTGCTCATCCCGATACCGGTGTCACGCACGACAAATTCGATTGTTGAACGATTGGCATCATCGGTTCGACTCGCCTCGACTTCGATCCGACCATTGCGTGTAAATTTGGCGGCATTGCTGATGAGATTGTAGAGACATTGGCGGACTTTGATCTCGTCTGAGACCATGAGGCCGAGGCCGGGCGCCAGGGTCAACGAGAGTGTATTGTTATTCTTCTCAACCAATACCCCGAGGGTTGACGTCGCTTCGTGGATCGTTTTGGCCACATCAAACTCTTCGATATACAACTCCATCCGACCGGACTCGACCTTCGAGAAGTCGAGAATGTCGTTGATCAGAGCGAGTAGGTGGCGGCCTGCCTGTTGGATTTGGTCGAGCTCGATATGGTCGGCACTGAGGGACTTGGACTGGCGGATCAGAAGGTCGGAGTAGCCGATGATGGCATTGAGCGGAGTGCGTAACTCATGACTCATATTGGCTAAGAACGCACTTTTGGCAGCACTCTGGGCCTCAGCTTGTTCGCGAGCTTCGCGCAGATGGGCATTGGTCACCGCAAGTTGATGGGCACCGTCCACCTCGTCGATCACACCCACTAAGTACTGGGTCGTGATCCCGATCAGAAGTGTAATGATACCAATGAGGAGGGCTGGAATGATAATAAATACGACTTCAAATGTGACAGGTGTGTTGGGCGACGAAAAGAGCCCGACACGGAGACCCGCCATGGCCAGCCAGACACACAGGGTGGCAAATCCCCAGCCCCGTGCGTGGCGGGGTGAAAGGATCATCCCGGCCACCACCGGCAACAGCGTCAACACGAGCCCCGGTGCCATGCGGATGTCCTCCTCGAGCACAAGGACCGTGAAGGCCATGTCGCTTAGGACAGCTGTTAGGAACAAAAACTTTGCTCGCGTCGTATGACCTTTTCGTTGCAAGTACATGCAAACCACGAGCAAGAGCGTCATGGAGGCTTGTAGCGTCATGTCCACGTATCCGGAGACACTGGGCAGCTCGAGCACCATCACCAGGCGGATTGTGCTAATGACGAGGAAGATCCCCAGACACCACTGAAGCAGGGTGGCGAAGCTCTGGTCGCGGTAGTTGCTTAAAATTGCAGGTACACGAACTCGCTTGCTCGCGCCTTCGGACCACATCTGCGCGACTGAAGCCTCGAGTGCGTGTTCTGGCAGCGATTCACGTTGTCCGTTCGGGGACGAGAAGTCGATGTTCAGGCGTCCGGACGATTCCCACGGGCGATGCTCCACAACTGATCACATGACAAACGCTTGTGCGATCGGCAAGGGGCTGGGCTTCGAGCAAACGAGCTGTCCGCGATTGCAGCTGACCATTCGTTCCTGATGCAAGGTTGCAGTTACAAGAACGGGTGCGAGGGTGCTATGTCGTGGGCTCGACAGCGGAATTTTTGGCCAGGTACGTTTGTAAAAACGAAATGCGTTTGCGCCAGCGTTGCTCGACAAACACATGTCCGCTGTGCCGGTGCGGCTGGGAGGCGAGCTCGTCGAGGACACCGGTTGCAGCGACGTAGTTTCGTTGCCGGACATATGCCTCGACCAGGGCGAGGCGAGCCGCACGGACAAATTCCGATGTCGGAAGCTGGGTGTCGCTCGTTGTGGGATGGAGACTTCTGTGTAGGCTCAACGCAGCTCGCTCGCCGTCGAGAATATTGAGAAGTTGCCGGCCGATCAGGTAGTCCGACAGAGCCTTGTGTTTACGAACCTCGCCCAGGCGGTGGGCTGCATCGAGGCGCCGAACGGCACGTGTGAGTTTCCCGGAGCGGAGATCAAACGGGGAAAAGTAGTCGGCGATCGCCGCCGCGAAGTGTGGGTCTTCGCAGGAGAGGTGTTTGAGCTGCAAGATCCGGGTCCGCGACTCGTCCACATGGCGCTGCAGCGCCGATGCATAGGCATCACGCGCGGCTTGGGTGTCCCCTTGGGCGAGTGCGAGGTCGCCGAGCCGTTCGTCGATAAGTCCGAGTAGGGTGTCGCTGAGGTCAGGTGTCGCCAACAACTGCTGCAGCGTGGTGCGAGATTCTGTATATGCACCAGATGCCGCCTCGGCAAACGCGAGTCGGAGGTGGTTTTGAGGTTTCTCGGGCTCGATCGTACAGAGCTCAGACAGCAGTGAAACGCTGAGCGTGGGTTGACCGCGGTTTTGGGCTGCGGTCGCTTCGACGATGAGGTTGGCGGCCCGGTGGGCGCACGGGCGGGCAAAAATCGGTCGCCTGCGGAAGCGTTCACGCTGTGCCTCGATGTCGCGTTCGTCGAGGGGTCGCGCCCGTAAAAAAGCGAGCCATTGTTGTTCGAGGTCGGCCAGTGGCTGCCCGTAGATCGCTTCGAAGTCTCCTGCACTTGCATAGGCAAGAACAAGGCCTTCAATACCTGCTGTTTCGAGCAGCCACAGGCAAAATGAGCCCGCGGCGGTATAGGCCGGACGCGATGACTTTCCCCAAAACCCGACGCCCATGATGCTCTCGAGCGGCGGACGTTTGTCGAGCCGGTCGAGGACCGCAGCTTGGTCATGGAGGTCGAGGCGGTCGTTGGCCCGTGGGGCCAGGGCGGTGGCAAATCCCTCGACCAGTGCGAGGTTGACCCGTAATCCCCCGTCGAGTGACCCTGAGACTCCGAAAATTCGATCGCCGACGGTATACGAAAATGCATGTGCAAGTTCGTGTTGTAAGACGCGGTGGGGGTAGGGCGCGTGGTTGAGGTAGATGTGGCCACGCCACGGGGGCGCGACCTCGGTTCGACCCGCGCCCAAGAGGTAGCGCTTTTGTTCCGGCGTTGCGAACACGAAACTGTGGATCGGAACCGCCGGAACACGTCCGAGGGTCGACTCGAGTTCGGACCAGGCAAACTCATGCTCGGCGGCCACCAACTCGATGTCCCGTGCAGTCGGGGACCCCGGCACGTAGTGAATGATGAAGTGTTCAGTCTCCCGCGTCGCCGAAAGTGCCTGAGAAAGACTCTCGACCGTGGCCGTAAATGCCAGTTGGGGCGAGCGAGAGGCGACCGCTGCACTCGAGATGCATGTACAAAAAGCGAGTAGCGCAACCCACGGGTGTCGGCGAATCCGATGGCGCCATCGCGTGGTCTCCGGGCCGGCGCTGGCGAGGTAAAAGACCGCCAATGCACCCGTGAGCGCGAGTAGGTTGTAGCCACGGTATAGCAGGTAGCGTCGGTTGATCGCCACTGCCTCGTCGTAGAGCGGTCCGGAGAAGTAGCCCCAAAAGGGGTCGAGTGCAAAGACAACGGGATCGTGGTACAGCCGCCATAGACTCACGGCGAGGCAGGCAAAAATAGGTGTATAACCAATGGTGAGCTGCAGCGATCGGTGTCGTGCCAGGAGCCCGCCCCAAATCCCGCAGGCCCAACCGAGCACCGCAGACACGCCGGGGCCGAGGACAAAAAACGCAAGCCCGCCGACCGGGTCGCAATTGGTTTGCCAGGCGAGTGCACACAGCAGGGTGGCGAGACTCACGGCGAGCAGCCACAGGACTTCGGACAGGCCCCTGCGCGCGAGTTCGGCGAGGAGGTTGCCCGATGCCGGGGGGGTGGTGGAGAGGGTGCGGACGCCATCGACTCCAACCGCAACCGCCAGTAGGGCCAATGGTGCGGTGAGGGCGAGACTGTTTTCATAGCCCGGGGTGCCGATCAGGGGCCACGGGGTGAGTGCAGCAGTCAGCAGCAGACACAGCCACAGTCGGCGCAACCGCGGTTCGCGGAGATGTTGTCGCAGGCGGGTGTTCACGGGAATGCGGGCGCAGTATAGATCGGGTTGATGCCCCACCACGCATGGTTTCAATGTGTCGAAGGTTGCCCTGAGCACCACCCCCTCGACCAGGTGATCTACCGCTGTCCCCGGGACGGAGCCCTCCTCGAGGTTGTCCACGACCATCGGGCCTGGGCCCAGCGCTCGCCCCAGGGGTGGCGGGAGCTCCTCGACAGCCGCACCGGACGTTCACCGTGGCCGTACCGCAGCGGGGTGTGGAGTCGTCACGAGTGGGTTGCGCCCCACGTCGACACAACCAACATTGTTTCGCTGGGCGAGGGAAACTCCCATTTGTTGCCAATACAACGATATGCGGAGGCCCTCGGGCTCGGAGCCGTGTGGGTCAAGCAATGCGGGACCAGTCACACCGGTTCGTTCAAAGATCTCGGCATGACGGTGTTGGTGTCCTGCGTCAATCAAATGATCGCCGAGGGCCGGGAGATCCGCGCGGTGGCCTGTGCTTCAACCGGTGACACCTCAGCAGCGCTGGCGGCCTATGGAGCAGCTGCCGGGATCCCCGTGATCGTCCTTTTGCCCCGCGGCAAGATCACTGCGGCCCAGTTGATCCAACCGATCGCCAACGGGGCGTTGGTGTGTAGTCTCGACACCGACTTCGACGGGTGCATGCGGGTGGTACAGCGATTGACACAGGATCCCCACCTCTATCTCGCCAATTCCATGAACAGCCTGCGGGTCGAGGGGCAAAAGACCATCGCCAGTGAGATCGTCCAGCAGCTCGATTGGGAGGTACCCGATTGGATTCTGGTGCCGGGGGGCAATCTCGGCAATGTGTCGGCAATCGCCAAGGGATTGTTGGAGATGCAAGAAATCGGTGTCATCGACCGACTTCCACGGCTCGTATGTTGTCAAGCGCAGCGGGCCAACCCGCTGTACCTCGCGTACCGCCGGGCTGTCGAAGCCGGACGCGATCTGTGCGCGTCTGACTTCCAACCGGTCGTCGCCCAGGCGACCCAGGCCTCGGCGATCCAGATCGGCGACCCGGTGTCTCTGCCCAAGGCCGTACAAGCGATCGTCAAGTGCCGCGGGGTTGTGGCCCAGGCGAGCGAACAACAACTTGCGGATACATCGGCAAGGGTCGATCGCTATGGATTGTTCACTTGCCCGCACACCGGTGTGGCCCTGGCCTGTTTGGAGCAGCTCGTGGGCGACCGAACCATCGAAGAAGGAGCCCGTGTCGTCGTCGTGTCGACTGCCCATGGACTCAAGTTCGCCGAGTTCAAATCGGGGTATCACCGCGGGACGGGTCCTGTCTCAGGTGATTATGCAAATAAACCGATCGAGCTTGGAGCAGATCCCGAGGAGGTGGTGGCGGCGATTCACCGCGTGCTCGACCGTCAGGGGGAGGCCAGGTAACCGGTGCGATGGGTGCACCGGCATGTATGGACGTACGGGCTGCTCGTCGGTGTGGGTTTGAGTTGCCGCAGCCAGGGCGTGAGTCCACCGCATGCCGTAGCCCAAACGAATGTATCTACAAACCAGGAGTCGACGACTGCTACAACGCTGGGGCCACACGTGGCAGACGGGCTCCAGGGAGGAACTCCGAGCCAGGAGGTGAAGATTGGTACTCATGCGAGCACCGGTGGAAGTGGCGAGAGCTCGCATGGCGACGAGGGCAGACGCGGCGAGGGACCTGCTGGAGACGAGGGCCGATCGGAAGCGGCCGGCGGTCCGTCCCACCCGGGTGAAGGGGAGGTCGAAGAGCCGTTGCACACAGGTGGGGGCGAGCCCGATACGTCGCATGCCGAAGGCACGGCCCCGCTTTCAAAACCCGATTGCGGCTGGTTGCCGACAGGTCCAACCGACCGCAGCACGGTGTACCGCGCAGACGGAGGTTGCGGACTCGCACCTGAGGGGCCCGAGAGTTGGAAGTCGGTCCGAGAGATCCGGGTTGTGGGTCTCGAGTTGCGACCATCGGGATCGAGGGCCTACGTCGTATTTCTCGACGAGCACAAGCGCCGAGTCAATCCCACCGGGCGCACGGTGGCCTACGAGATGGTGTTTCGCAAGCGAAAGCGCGGCAAGATCCCGTTGCGGGACCGCCAGCAACGCGACGGCGTGTACGAGCTCAAGTTGCCGGGCAACCGTCCGTCCAAGCCGTGCACGATGCATCTGTTTGTCCGCTTCAACAACGGAAGCAAGAAGTTAGAAGAGTGGCTCGACGATTGGCAGTACTTGTGTTGAGCCAGGACATGCCGCCCGTGCTCGCTTGAATCTGTCCCAACGACCACGCGAGTGAGGCTTGCGAACGTGGCGGATGCCAGCCACAATTGTCGCATGAGAGATTGTGAGGTTGGTTGCAGAATTTTGATGGTCATGTCCCTTTGGACTGCTTTTTGTGTCGCGGGCTGTAACGACACAAACGATGGGGGAAACACGACGGAGGGTGGATCGGTCAACGCGTCCACAACAGATGCGACGACTCAACCTCATTCGACGGACGACTCGACGAGCCCCTCCGGTAGCGGGACGATCGGTGAAACCTCGGACACGTCGGATCCGGTAACGACGGAGGAGCCGACGACACAAGGGCCAACGACGGAGGAGCCAACGACGGAGGAGCCGACGACGGAGGAGCCGACGACGGAGGAGCCGACGACGGAGGAGCCGACGACAGAGGAGCCGACGACAGAGGAGCCGACGACAGAGGAGCCGACGACAGAGGAGCCGACGACAGAGGAACCGACGACGGAGGAGCCAACGACGGAGGAGCCCCCCGATTGTGGCGATGCAGACACAGAATTGATCATGCAAAGTTTTGTCGCGTGTGACGATCCTCCGACACTTGTGGGACAAATTCAGTCGGCGCCAGGGGTCACCTGCGCAGATGTTTGTTGCGTGTTGGGCTTCGATGGCTGTGCTTTCCGTGCAGGACAATCAGATTTTAGTCCGTGTATGCCCAACAACCCGCCGATGACTGGAACGTGTATGGACGTGTTTCAAGCGCAGTGGAGCTCACAGTGTATGTGCACATAAATGGTGCGTCACATATGGGGCGATGCCCCGGCTGATAAATATGTTCCTACAGCTTTTGCTTGACGCTGTGTGAGTTGTTTGAGCCCCTCCGGCATCCACGGTCGTAGGTTGATGCCTGGGTGGACGTCGGCACGCAGAAAACGTCCCGTTTCCATCGCGGGACGCAGAGCGTACCAGATGGATGCCCTTCCACGCGGGATCCTAGTGTCAGTCCGTGGATTTTACAGGCGCACGAGAACCGGCAGGTCTGCTCGGGTACTATCCAGCCATGATCATCGCCCGCCGGTTTCCAACCTGGTTCCTGCTGTGGATCAGTATTCCGCTGGTCGCCCTCGAGCTCGTCTGGACCCTGATCGTGCTGGCCCTCTATGTGTTTGCGGGGTGGCATTTTTTACAGCAGCCGTTTTTGCCGATCTCGACCATCGGCACCGCCGTCGCGTTTTATGTCGGGTTTAAAAACAACTCTGCATACGATCGGTTTTGGGAAGGGCGAAAAATTTGGGGTGGGATTGTCAACACGTCGAGGAGTTGGGCGGCAGCGGTTTTGGCCCACGTCGGTGGGGGGGAGCGCACGCCCGAGGTCCAGGCGATGCAGCGGGAGTTGTTGTATCGACAACTCGCTTGGATCAATGCGCTTCGGTTGCAGCTGCGACGCACCTCGCGATTTTTTGACAAGCCATCCTGGTATACGCGTCGACGCCTGCAGCGGCATGGCGAGGCGATGCGCAACGACTGGGATGGGGAGCTCGCTCCGTTTTTGTCGCCCGACGAGCTCGCCGAAGTTTCGCCCATGGCCAACCCGGCGACACACCTGCTCCACCGTCAATCACAACAACTCTCCGCGTTACTCGCCAGCAAACACCTCAACCTTTTTCACCAACTTGCACTCATGGAGCTCGTCACCGAACTCTATACATTGCAGGGGAAGTGTGAGCGGATTAAAAACACACCCTTTCCCCGACAGTACGCCGAATACAGCCGGCTGTTTACACGTGTGTTTGTACTGTTGGTCCCCCTCGGGCTCCTCGATGTGTTCGGCGTCCAGGTCGAGAACGCGGTCGGGTTTTGGAACACCGTGATCGAGACCCTCCCCATGATCGTCGCCAGCGGCTTGATCGGTTGGATCTTTACGACGATGGAAGGGGTGGGCGACTCGAGCGAAGATCCGTTTGAACGCAGCCTCAACGATGTGCCGATGAATGCGATTTGCCGGGCGATCGAGATCGATGTACGGCAACTGCTCGGAGAGACCGATGTGCCGGCGCCGGAAAAGCCCGCGGGGTGGGTACTTTATTGACGGGCTGGTACCATGCCCGTATGCGTGTCCGTGAGATCGTCGCCGCTCTCGAAACCATCGCCCCGTTGAAGCTCGCCGAGTCGTGGGACAAGGTCGGGTTGCATGTCGGAAGTGCCAGCACTCGAGTTCGCCGCGGACTCGTGTGTATCGACCTGACCGAGGCGGTGATGGCCGAGGCGGTCGCGCACAAGGTCGAGATGATCATCGCCTACCATCCTCCGATCTTTCGCGGGCTTTCGCGGCTGACCGATGCGACCTGGAAGGAGCGCTTGCTGGTGACGGCAATCCGTCGTCGGATGGCGATTTACAGTCCACATACGGCCCTCGATGCGGCTCCAGGAGGGGTCAACGACTGGCTGTGTCAAGGCTTTGGCAAGGCCACGGTCGCACCGTTGGTTCCCCACGAAACACTCGCGGGCGCCGGTTCGGGGCGACTTGTCACGCGCCGCCCCGCGAGCCTCAAGACGGTTGCGACCAGGCTCAAAAAACATCTCGGCGCCTCGCATCTCACGGTCGCCGCGCCAATAGGTGTATCTGCAAGTCAGGCAAAAATCGCGACCATCGGTGTGTGTGTCGGGGCGGGTGGAGGTTTTTTCGCCGAGCAACGCCCCCAAGTTGACTTGCTGGTGACCGGGGAGATGCGGCACCACGATATCCTCGATGCGACCTGTCGCGGGCAGGCGGTGATTTTGGCGGGGCACACCGAGACCGAACGCCCGTATCTGCCGCACTACTGCAAACGTTTGCAGTCGGAAATTCCAACGGTCCAGTGGCGTGTCAGCAAGGCTGATCGCTCGCCGATGGGGTTTGTTTGAGCATGTCCCGGAGTTCAGTCGCAAATCGGTAGGCATCCCCGGGCCAGCGCCCCGACAAGTAGTTGCCGTCGCGGACAACAAATCCGCGTTCGAGGTGTGTGGGTGCATCGCGAAGGACGGCAAACGGACCGTGGGAAAACAGGGCCTTGTCTGCGCAGGCCGCAACGACCTCGTCTTCGACGGTCTGTGGGTAGGTGCGGTAGTACCGGCCCAGCCACAGACCCGTCATCACGTAGGCCGACATCTCCATCGCGCGTGTGAGTGCGGTTGTGCGGCGGCCGTGCAGCACGCTTTGACCTGTCTTCGGATCGATGCTGCGGGCGAGTACGAGGACGCCGTGACAGATTGCGGCGACAGGTTGGTCGGCGCGAAACATCTCGACACACCGGGCCTGCAAGACCTCGGACTCGAGGTACGGCTTCATCCCCGGGGCGTGCCCACCGGGGAGCACGAGCGCGTCGAGGTTATCTGCAGCGAGCTCTTCCCAACGTTTGGGTGCCTGAAACTCGGGTGATGCGACCATCCGACGGTACTGCTCGCGGGCATCGTGACGAGCCCGCAAAATGGGTCGCCAAAGTGCGAGCCCACGGCCGCTGAGCATTCGCTCGTCGGCCGCTGCGACCTCGGCGTTGGGCGTTGCAAAGATGGGTGTATGACCCGCTTCACTCAGCACACTCCAGGGAATTGCGCTTTCGCTTGGGTCGAAGTCGGTGAGCGGGAGAGGGATGGCAATTCGCATCGGTCCGGTCTCTTAGACCAAAACGAGGGTAGATAGCAAACGCGTCGGCCATCGCTGTGCAATGGCCGACGCAATATGTTTTTTGGAACCGGCGGGCGCATACCGCTGCGCCCAGATTATTTGCAGCTACATGTTCATCTTGAGCACGTAGCGGATCCGAACCTGGCTCTCCTTGTACAGCAGGTACTCGCTGTGACTAAAGCTGCTGCGTCCGCGACCTTTCATTTTGATCGGCTTGCCCTGGGGAACGGTCACCGAACGCCCATCGAATTTGTAGGTGATGTCCTTGGCCGGATCGGGCTCTGTGTGGCCGAGCGCGACCACGCTGTGAAAACCCTTGGGAGCGGCGCGCAGACGCGAATTGTCGCGTTGGATATGGTTCTCTTTGCCGAGCACGGCCTCGCACAAGAACATGATCCCGGTGCGTCCGGAACGGCCGACGTACCACGCCGACTTCGCTTGCTCGGAGGCCAGGTAGATGCCCCGGCCGACGCGGCCACCCGAGTGGGGCATGATTCGCAGCCCACTGCCCAGGATCGCCGCGACCACGGCAACGTTGGTGCCGTGCCACAACAGCTTGCGGTTGTCGAGCTTGTCGTGGGCAGCGTAGCGGACATCCTCACCGTGGCGGTTGACACGGAACGCACTGATGATCCGGTGGCTGCTGTTGGAGCGGGTTGCGTTGAGGTAGCGCTCGATAAACTTGTACTCGTCGGACTTGGTATCGACCGTTTCGAGGTCGGCCTTGATCGTCCCGTACTGTTTGTCGATCGGATGCATGAGCTTGGCCGCGGCGGTCTTCTTGGTGTCGTCGGCCTTCTTTTGCATGCCGAGGGCGACCTCGATATCGCTGAGGACGTTGAGCATGTCCTTCTTTTTTTGCAGGAGCTCGTCGGAGTGGATGATCGTTGGTTTGCGGCGGCCGAACGAGTGCGGGATGAGGGTGTAAAACGTCGAACTGAGGGTAGCGAGCTTGTTGGTGGTACTGCCTTTGCTGATCGCTTCTTCGATTTGTTCGAGGACATCGAACCCGCGTCCGACCTGGGCCTTGCTGAGTTTCCCGAGCGGCATCTTTTTGACGTCGATCTCGAAGTCCGCCATCGCGTCAGTGAACATCTTGCGGTTGAAGATCAACTTGATGAATGCCTGCGTAGCGCCGTCGAGCGTGCACGGTTTGTACTTGGGCGGGGTCTTGGTGACCGGACGAGCCTTGTCGACGGCCTTGAGCTTGTCTTCGAGCTCCTGGGCATCCTCGTCGCTCGAGGCTTCGACTTCGATCAGCGTGTACTTGCCGGACTTGGCTTTGAAGTTGGCACGGTCGGACCACTTGTTGCTGGTCTTGCTGCGGAACTTTTTCTCGAATTCCGCTTCGGCCTTGGCCAAATCAAACGGTCCTTTGAGGGCACTTTGACCCGTTTCACCGACACGACCCCAACGGTTCCAGACGTAGTGTTTGCCGCCCTTGAGTAGCAGCTGGATGACATAGAACTTGTTGTTGTTGGCGCCGATGTTCGTCTGGTTGAGCATCGCGTCCCAGTCCTCGTGAACCGTGGCAGAACCGGAGAGGGGGCACGAACTGTCGACGGTCCGCGAGCCGACCTTTTTGGCAGCGGCCTTTTTGGCAGCCTTCTTGGTCGGCGTCTTTTTCTTGGCGGCCACCTTTTTGGCAGCGGGTTTTTTGGTGGCAGTCTTTTTACTTGCCACCTTCTTCTTGGTAGCGGCCTTTTTCGTGACCTTCTTTTTGGTAGCGGTCTTCTTCTTCGCGGTCTTCTTCTTGATTGCCATGCTTACCTCGCCACGGTTGGGTGACCCGAGTGCAAGCTGCTGCCAGTCGCTTGTCAATACAAATATGATGTTCGATTTTGCCCGGTCGTGTAGATTGTTTACGCTGCAACGATTCCGCCCACACCGTTAGGTTGGTGCGACGACTTGGACGATGCGATCTTCCTCTTGGCACCACGCAGTCAGTGGCCCTCCGTAGACGCAACCCGAATCGAGGCCGATGGTGTAGCGTCCGCGGTAGTGCCCCCGGCGGGCCCAATGTCCGTGGACGACGCGAATGGGGCCGGAGTACAGGGCATCCCACGGGGAAAAAGGTGGCGGACATCCTTCGGGCCCCCGGTCGTATCGCGAGCGCTTGCCACTTTTGGTGCAGCAGCGGACCCGGGTGGCGAACTGAATGGCCGGGCTGTCGAGCCACGCGTTGTCGTGGGGATCGGCATTGATCGAGGCCGCGGCCTGGTGGAGGTCGTGCCACCGTGGGTCGAGGCCAGCGTGGACGGCCCAGCACGGTTCAAACCCAGGACCCCCCGGCAGGTACGCAAGTGCGGGGAGTGCCCGGAGCATGGCCAATAGGTCAGGGCCGTCGGGGGCGTCGAACAGCGGTTGGAGGGTATCGGATTTGCGGGGCCAGACTCCGGCGTGCACGAGCAGGGCATAGACTTCGTGGTTGCCGATGACCCCGCGTCCTCCGATGTCGCGCCACATTCGAAGGCACGCCAACGAGTCGGGACCGCGGTTGAGTAGATCGCCGAGACACCAGATTTCGTCGCGCTTCGGGTCAAACCGAATCGTCGTCAAAAGGTGCTCAAACGCCCGGGCACAGCCTTGGAGATCGCCGACGAGCCAGCGCATGGGCGGAGGGTAGGGGGTTTTGGCCTGGTTGGCCAGCGCCTGTGTTCGCTCGGAAATAGATGAGTATGCAACTGAAAGCCGGTCGACAGGCCGACCGGTGAGCTTGCAGCTCAAACACCGCTGTGAAGCGGTACAAGCTCGTCGAGCAGGTCAAATCCGCGGCGCCGATCTGCGGCCGTCGGATGTATCCGCCGTGCGAGCTCCGCAGTCCATTGTGGCGTTGAACCACAGCACGAGCCGACGATCACAAGTCCGGGATCGCGTTGAGCCCACTGTGCGAGCAGGTCGGCAAACCACGCGGCATTGCCTGCGTGGGTGACAAATCCTTTGGGGTCGTTGCGTCCGGTGTGGGGGTAGCACCCGCGTGCCGGACCCTGGGCGGTTGCAGCTCGGAGGGCTGGCAGGGCGGCGTCGAGAAATTGTGTGTCTGTGCAATTGACGAGCAACGCGGTCAGGTGATGGCGGCACGCAGCGACTAAGTCATGCAGCGACTCGCCTCCGAGGAGGTTGCCCTTTGCGTCACACACGACCGACAACCAGGCCGGTTTGCCGCACTCACTGGCTGCTTGGACCGCTGCGGTCGCCTCATCGACCTTCGACATTGTCTCGATCAAAAACAGGTCACACCCGGCGGTCGCGAGGGAACGCGTGATCGCGCGGTGGGCCGCGAGTGCCTGCTCGTAGACCGGTGAGCACTCGGGCTCGAAGCAGTCGCCCACGGGGCTTACGGAGCCTGCGATCCGGACCGGCTCGTGTGATTGTTGCTGATACAACGCTCGTGCCTCACAGGCCAGCGCGACACTCAACTGCGTCAGCTCGTCGGCCCGTGCGGCCATCTGTGGCCCGGCCGCAGCGAGATTTTGCGCGTGGGTGCGAAAGCTGTTGGTCGTGATGACCTGGGCCCCTGCGCGCAGATAGTCGAGGTGAATGTTGCGGATACAATCAGGTTGTTCGAGCAGGGCGTGGGCGGACCACAGCGGAGGATCCATCCGGGCACCGCGGCGTTCGAGCTCGGTGCCCATCGCTCCGTCGAGCAGGATCATGGGATCATGGCGGGGGCGCATCCGAGGCCACGCAGTCGTCGACCATCAGGCAAAACTTCGGCTCACCCTCGCCGCCGACGACGGGCAACAACCGGCATTCGTAGCCCTCGCGCTGGCATTGATCGTCGCTGGTACACTCGATGGCACAGGCCTCGAAGAAGTCCCGGACGCCCAGGCAGGTCACCCCTGGGCCACACATCACGTGGTCCTTGACGTACTTGGTATTGCCGTCTGGAAGTTCGCAGTCACGGGAGCAATATCCACCCGGTGGGTGTGCAACTTCGAGGATTGTATGTACACATTTGAATCCTTCGCCGAGGAACTCGCACTCGTTGTCCTCGACGCAGGGGCGGCCGTAATCCCCCATGATGTTCTCCCCCTCGCAGATGAGCGGTTGTCCGCTGGGACAGTTCGGAAATTCGGGGTTCCCCGCGCTGGGGTCGGCTTCTGTATCGTATTCGCAGTCACGCCCCTCGGTGGTCGTCTCCTCCATATCCTCCGTCGTTTCCGTGACGTCACCGGTGGTCATACTCGAGTCTGTGTCAGTATTCTTGGACACGGTTCCACAGCCAGCTGCCAGGATGCTGGTGAGGAACAGTGATGCGATTCCAATCGGCGCGACTTGTATGTTCATCGGCCGCAGACTACCGCCTGTTTGCGCGTCGCCGGGTTGCGTTTGCCCAAACCCGACTGTGATGGTTGTCATCTCGACCAGGTGACCTAAGTGCGCTCGAGCACACAGGCAATACCCTGGCCTACACCGATGCACATGCTGGCGAGCCCGAACTCTCCTCGGCTGCGCTGAAGGCCATGTACCAATGTGGTGACAATCCGTGCCCCGGAACAGCCGAGCGGATGGCCGAGGGCGATGGCCCCTCCCGCCGGGTTGACGATTTTTGGGTCGAGGCCGAGTTCGCGGACCGAGGCGATGGTCTGACTGGCAAAGGCTTCGTTGAGCTCGGCGAGATCGATGTCGGGGATCTTGAGACCAGCGCGCTCGAGTGCTGTCCGGCTGGCGGGAATCGGTCCGATGCCCATGACCGAAGGATGGACCCCGGCATGTCCCCAGGAGACGACCCGTGCAAGCGGTGTCGCACCGATTTTTTTGGCCCGCTCGACGCTCATGAGGAGCAATGCACTTGCACCGTCGTTGAGTGGTGAGCAGTTGCCCGCGGTCACGGTCCCGCCCTCGCGAAACACGGGCTTGAGTTTGGCGAGCTTTTCGGCCGACGTGTCGCGGCGCAGGCTCTCGTCTTGGGTGATTCGGATCGGCGGTTTGCGTTTTCCCTGCGGCACCTCGATGCCGACGACCTCGTCGTCAAACCAACCTTCGTCCCAGGCATGTACGGCCCGGCGGTGGCTCTCGAGTGCCCACGCGTCTTGATCTTCGCGGTTGACCTTGTAGCGCTCGGCCACGTTTTCGGCCGTGGAGCCCAGGCCCTCGACGGGGTACAGCGCGTCCATTTTGGGATTGACCATCCGCCAACCCAGGGCGGTGTCGTAGAGTTGGGCACTGCGGTCAAACGCTTCGGTCGACTTGGGCAGCACATAGGGTGCCCGCGACATGCTCTCGACGCCACCGGCGATATAAACATCGCCCTCGCCGACCATGATCGACTTGGCGGCTTGGAGCACCGCCTCCATCCCCGAGCCGCACAGGCGGTTGACCGTGACCCCGGGAACTTCGACCGGAAGGCCGGCGAGCATGGCACCCATGCGGGCGACGTTGCGGTTGTCCTCGCCGGCTTGGTTAGCTGCCCCAAAGTACACATCGGCCAGGTGTTCCATCGCCCGGGGGTGACGCTCGCAGATGTGGCGGATGACGTGTGCCGCCAAGTCGTCGGGACGGACCGGAGCGAGGGCTCCGCGAAAGCGGCCAATCGGCGTGCGCAGTGCCGCGACAATCACAGGGGTACGAGCATCGGAGGACATTTCATTTCCGTAGCACGGCCAACTCCCACGCGAGTTTGATTCGTGATTGTGCGTCCTCACAGGTGTGCGTGTTTGGCCGATAAACCTGTGAGGAATCTCTGTGGATTGACGCGTTCTCCGACGCCGGAGAGGGCAAAATCGATGCAGAATCAAGCTGCGGCGACACGCCTGCGAAGGCGAGAACATCCCCGCACGTGCTGATTCCGACTGTGATAACGCCGGTCGGGAAAATATTTGTTGATACATTTTTCCTGCCGGATGGATGCTCGGCCTGGGTCGGGGGCTGGTGGTGTCCAGGTATAAATGTATGTGCATGGAACGAGCGTCGACGTACCCGCGCGCATCGGCGCGCATCGACGAACTGCCTCAGACGTTGCACACCCGGTATCGTCACGGTCTTTGCCCGTTTGACCCGTTTACCCGGAGGGCCGCTTGGCATAGGCTCACGCCACGGAGGTAGGCGTGCCTCACCCGTGGTGCACGCTTGCCAAAACGGCCGTGAGGAGTTGATAGCTGCGCCATGGATAGTCCCGCCCCGCCGAACCTTCGCTTCGATCTGAGCACCCTCGACAGGTTTCCCAACCTGACTCCTGAGCTTTTGCGTCTGGCCTACCGCGAGATGTGCATGGCGCGGTGCCATGTTGAGCGCGTCGTCCAGGAGTGCGCAAAGGGCACGGTGAAATTTGCGATCTGGGGTTCGGGCGAAGAGGTACACGGCGCGGCCGAAGCCCTCGCGCTCAACGAAGTCGTCAATCCCGATGCGTTTGGGATCTGTTCCCACTACCGCTCGGCCGGACTGCTGTCGATGTGGGCCCGCCTACGCGGCTACCCCGACTTCCATCTCGACCACATGCGCCAGCAGCTGTCGAAGACGACCGATCCGTGGAGTGCCGGTCGCCAGATGACAGCCCACTTCAACGACATGCGCTACAACGTTTTGCCGGTCCAAAGCGCCCTCGGGATGCAACTCGGAAAAGCTGTGGGCTACGCCCAAGGGCTGCGTTTTCGCGGGATCAAAGACGGGATGGTGCTGGCGGTGATCGGCGACGGGACCTGTGCCGAGAGCGACCTACACGAGGGGATGACGGGTGCATCGATCCTCGAGCTGCCGGTGTTGATTATGGTCACCGACAACAATATCGCCATCAGTGTGGGACCCGAAGACGGCCGCGGTCTCAAGGACTTTTCGGCCTATGCCGAGGCCTTTGGGTTTGCGTTTTACGAGTGTGAGGGGAACGATTTTTTAGAGGCCTACGAGGTCACCCGCAATGCTGCGCGGTATTGTGTGCAACAGCAACGACCGGCGCTGATGTGGGTCAAGAATTTGTCGCGCCTCAACAACCACAGCTCGGCCGCCGACTTTACGTTTGAGTTCGACAGTTACGACCCGCTGCTCGACTTCGGGGAGGCGCTGGTACAGGCGGGGGTGCTCCAACCAAACGAGATCCTGCGGCGCAACGACGTGACCAAGGGGAACGATTTTTTCCGCCGCCACGACTGGGGCACGATCGCGGCCGAGGCCGATGCCTATGTCGTCAAGACCCAGGAGATCTGCGCCGGTGAGCCCGACCCAGAGCCCGAGTCGGCGTTGCAGGACATTCGGGCGCCCTATCCCGAGGTCGTCGAGGCCCCGCCCGAGGGGCGCACGACCTGTATTTCGCTCAATGGAGCGGTTCGGGCGGCCCTGCGGGCGATCCTCCGCGACAACCCCATGACCTGGCTTTACGGTCAGGACGTCGCCAAGAAGGGCGGGGTCATGCAGGCGACCCGTGGCTTGTATGATCAATTTCCCTCCCAGGTCCGTGACGCCCCGATCAACGAACCGCTGATCATGGGCACGGCCGTCGGCTTTGCCCTCCACCCGGGCGCGACCGCCATCCCCGAGATCCAATTTTCCGACTACAGCCTCAATACCCTCCACTGGTTGGTACTCATGGGCAATCAGCTGTGGTGCTCCGGGGGTCGCAACCCGATCAATACGATCGTGCGCCTGCCGGTCGAGCCCCTGCACGGCGGCTCGGTCTACCACTCGATGTGCATGGAAGGGCTGTACGGGGCGATTCCCGGGCTCACGATTATTGCGCCTACAACTGCTCGCGACATGTACGGGCTGTTGCGCAGCGCCGCCGATTACAACGGTCCTGTGGTCGTGTTTGAGTCCAAGGGGCTCTACCGCATGACCCTGGGGGATGCGTTCCCGGGCGAGCCGACCGATGCCAAGGAGATCGCGGCGCTCAAGCGAAAGATCGGTTTTCAAGGCTACATCCCCGACCTGCCCGAGGGCTTTCGTGTCCCGCTCGGCAAGGCGGCGGTCCGACGCGAAGGCACCGACCTCACGATCGTGACCTGGGGCCGGTGCACACTGTTTTGCAGCAGGGCCCTGGCCGAATTGGACGCGGCGGGGATCGACTGTGAACTGATCGACCTACGGACCATCGTGCCGCCGGATATGGACACGATCCTCGCCTCGGTGCGCAAGACGGGCCGCCTGTTGGTCGTCCATGAAGATCGGGTGTTCTCGAGTTTGGGCCGCGAGATCCAGGGCGCTGTGCACGAGGCGATTGCCGATGAGCAGGTCATCACGCGGGTGTTGGGCCAGGACCCGAGCCCGGGGATTCCGTCGCCTGTCCATGTCGAGGAGGCGATCGTGGTGAGTCCAGAAAAAGTTGTTGCAGCTGCAAAGGATGTGATGGCGCGCGAGAAGGTGACCGCTGCACCGGTCGCCGCTCCGGTCGAGGGGACGCCCGTGCGCACACAGGTGCTGTGGACGCCCAACCGCAACTTCGTCGCCTAGCGAGTGTATCCGGCCTACAGCGGCGAGGAGGGTCCGACAAATCGTTGGCGGGTACCCGCGGAGCGGTTTAATGGAGCAGCCGCGTCGCATCGGCGACAACTTCGGGTACACTCCAGCCGCTTGGTCGACATGTCTTCGTACCCCAAAGATCTAGACACGCTCGAGGTCGCTGGGCTGACCCTTCACGGGATCACGCGCGGCGGAATCGAGACCTGTCTGATGGTGAAGGAGCTACGGCTGATGTTCGATATCGGCATGTGTCCGCCGGGGTTTCAAAAATACCGGGATGTGTTGGTGTCCCACGGGCATAGCGACCACATGGGGGGGATCGCCTATCTGATCAGCCACCGCCGGATGATCGGCGCCCGCCCGCCGCGGATCCATGTCCCGGCTGAGGTTGTCGAGCCGGTGCGCAAGTTGTTGGCGGTGTGGGCCGAAATCGAAAACCAAGACCCGCCCTTTCACTTGTATGGGCATGCTCCGGGCGAGTCGTTTCAAAGTGGCAAGTCGATCAAGGCGACGCCCCTACGCACGTCCCATCGGATCCCTTCGTTGGGGTGGGTGATCGAGCGGACCAGCCACCGGTTGCTGCCGGAGTATGCCCACCTTACAGGCCCGGAGATCGGCGACATGCGCAAGCGCGGCGTCACCATCACAAGTCCGCATACCGAGCCGGTCCTATGTGTCACGGGCGATACCAAGATCGAGTTTTTCAAGGCCCACGAATTGGTTCGCCGCTGCCGCGTATTGGTCCATGAGGTCACGAGTTTTGACGAGCGCTGCGATGTCGAACGCACCCGGCATTGGGGTCACACCCATGTCGATGAGTTGGTCGAAGTCGCCGAGCAGTTCACCGGGGAGGCCCTGGTGCTGGTCCATCGAAGCGCCCGACACACGCGTAGCCAGGTCGAGCAGGTGGTGGCACAAAAATTTCCGGCAGCGATGCGGGACCGGATCCATGTGTTTGGCTGGTAGTTTCTCTGTCGACGCCGTGGACGTACGCGGGTGCGAAGTGTTTCGCCTGGTGCGACGCGCATCGGTGGGATGTACGGACGAGCGATCAAACAGATATAGATGCGTATGCATGTTTGTTGACGTGGAGCGTGGGGCATGAACGGGTCTGAGGCCGTCGATGTCCTCATTTT
>CAZUPD010000034.1:0-42708 GCA_964621785.1 uncultured Nannocystaceae bacterium | reverse complement strand
GGGATCGAAGTGTTTCGCCTGTTGCGCCGCGATCCGGTGGGACGCAAGCTGCGGATCACAGTCGTCGACCGCCTTCCCGATCACGGTTATATCCCGCTGGTTCACGAGCGGGTGTGTGGACGGATCCCGGCCGGGACGTCGCGCTTACCCTCCCGCACGTGGATCGGGCGTGATCCGCTGGCGACCTATGTCGCCGGGGAGATCGTCGGATTTGATCCCGAGCGAGGGGTGGAGCTCGCCGACGGTACGCGGCTGCGTGCGAGGTTTGTGGTCGTCGCACTCGGTTCCGAAGTCGCGCCGCCCCAGAGCCTCGAAGGGCACGAACATCTGTGTAGCATCAAGTTTGAACCAGAGTTTGAACAGCTCCGTGCCCGGCTCACCCGTGTGCTCGACAACCGCAACTGTGCGACCTCGATCGTGGTGATCGGAGGCGGAATCTCGGGGGTCGAGCTGGCCGGTGAACTCGCCTACTTGCACAAGCAAAGACCGGCGGGGTGGCATGCCCCAAAGGTCGTCTTGATACAGGGACCGAAGCGACTGCTGCCCAAACTTGGGCGCTGGGCGTCCGCGAATGCCCTGCGGGGATTGCGGGCCCAGGGGGTCGATGTCCGGCTGCAGACGCGGTTGGTGTCGGCGCGAGACGGTCACGTCGATGTTCGGCAGGCCGGTGGTGCCGGTACCGAGTCGATCGCATGTGATCTGGCATTTTGGACAGGTGGATTACGGCCGGCCAGTGTGATCGCCTCGCTCGACCTTCCAAAGACAGAGGATGGATGGCTCGAGGTCGGTCCAACGCTCCAGTGCTTCCCCGAGGTTTTGCCGCGTCACCCGGGTGTATTCGCCTGTGGAGATGCAGCCCGCGTGGTCGGAGGAGAGGGGCAGTGGCCGACGATGCAACGGGCGATCGAGTGTCTGTGGCAGGCGGCGACGGTGACCCGAAACGTGCTGACGTTGGCAAAGGAGCCGGAGGGCTATCGACATGGGGTGCCGCCGCTCCGGCCCCATACATTGCGAACCGATTTTTTCCACGGGGTCAGCGTGGGTTCGCGGTCGATGATTACGTACGGGCCAGTGGCGCTCGAGCTGGGCCCCCTGGCGGTGTGGTTTCGCCGGTTTTTGATGCGGCAGTACTTCGCCCGGTACCGGCGGATGGGCTAGTTGCAGGCTGGGGCGTACTCGAGGTCGTCGACGGGGGACGTGAGGTCAGCGTTTTGTATGTACATGTCGCTTCCGTTGATCTCAATGGTCACGCTCGAGATGCCGCTACTCGAGTGCACGTTTTTTGTCACGGGGTCGAAGGCGAGACTACGGCCAAACGCCGGGGCGGGGACATCGGCAACGACGGTCGCCACTGCTGTATCGACGTCGAGTCGGTAGACTTTTTTGGTAGAAACGTCCGCCAGCAACACCGTACCGTCAACACAGTCGTAGGCCATTCCGCAGTCGCCGACGTTGAGGCCGAAACCCTCTAAGGTGACGGACTGGGTCGAGAGGGGGTCCCCGGTGTCAGGGTCGAGCTCGACCAGAAGATCGACTTCGCTGTCAAAGCCGTAGAGCCGGCCCGCGGCGGTAAAGGCAATCCCACACAGGTCATAACCGTGCGACTGGAGGGGCGTCGGTGGGTCCGCATTGCAGTAGTCGACCACATGGAGACTGTTGTCGATGGTATTGGTGACAAAGAGCATGCCGCTGATGGGATCGATTGCCTCGGTCGGGATGCTCCATGAACCCATTGCGCTGATGCCTGTGAATGTCTCGACAGCTCCGGTCTCGAGGTTGACGGTTTGTACCCCGCCGGAAATACCGTTGATTGAGATCAACGTCATTGTATCGGGGTTGAGGTGGGCATGTTCGTCGTAACAGTCCGAACCTACATCGACTCCGCCGGGTACATTGGTGTCACCCCAACCGTCGTCATCGTCATCCCGCATGCAGGCACTTGGATTCTCGGTTTCGGCTGCTCCAACATATGTATTTGCATGGGAATCGTCGCAATCTGTGCCTGGCGTGACATCGGTATTGCCGGGTGAATTGTCGCCCCAGTCGTCGTGATCGACATCGGTCATACAGGCGCTGGCGTCGTCATTCGGGGCCGCACCCTTGAACGTGTTGGGGTCGTTGTCGTCGCAGTCGTCGCCTGGACTGACACCCGTTGGCGGGTTTGCGTCCCCTTGGCCGTCGTGGTCGTAGTCCGCATAACAGGCCAGCGGGTTGGGCCCGATACCCGGACGGGTTTCGGCACTTTCGTCGTCGCAATCGCTACCGAGGTCGACTCCTGGCGGGGGGTCGTCGTCTCCGTATCCGTCGAGGTCATTGTCCTTCTGGCACAGGAGTTCGCCGTCCGCCTCTTTTTCGCCTGCTCCAGGGTGGGTTCGACGGTTGGTGTCGTCACAATCGTCGGCGTTTTGGACCGTATCGGGCGGTGGATCGTCGCCTTGGCGGACATCGGTGCACATGGTTGGATCACCGAAAGAGTCGTTATCTGCGTCGACACACCAAACCGAGTTTCCTTCGCTGGGGTCGGAGGCTCCGCCTGTGTCCGAAGTACTACCTTGCACGTAGTTGACGCCCCAACAGCCGCTCACAGCGAACAGGGTCAACCCGATTGTTGAATACGCACGTGGTACCGACATCTCGGCGGAGTATATCGGAGTCGAAGCGAACCCGCGCCTGACCCTGGTCAACAAAAAAAGGGCCAGGCAGCTGCGCCTGACCCTTTGCATCTACATGGAGACCATCTACTGGATGAGACGGAACTCGATGCGGCGGTTTTTCGCCTTGCCCTTGCGGGTCTTGTTGGTGTCGATCGGCTGGTCGGGACCGTAGCCCTTGGTGACCAAACGGCCTTCTTCGATACCTTGGCTGACCATGTACGCCTTGACCGACTCGGCGCGGCGTTTGGACAGGTCGAGGTTGTGATCGCGGGAACCGTCGGAGTCGGTGTGACCGCTGATCTCGACCTTGATACCCGGGAAGTCCTTGAGGACCTTGACCGCGCGTTGGAGGACGGGGATCGAGCGTTTTTTGATCGTGTCCTTGTCGACGTCGAAGTAGATGCCCTTGATGACGCCGGTGAACTTTTTGATCGGCTGGGGAACCTCTTCGGGGCACCCGTCGTCGTCTTGGTAGCCGTTTTTGTTCTCGGGCTCGTTGGGGCACTTGTCCTTGATGTCGATGATGCCGTCGCCGTCGGAATCGGGCCATGGACAGCCGCGGTTCTCGCGGGGACCCGGTTGGTCCGGACACATGTCTGTGTCCTCGCCGCGGACCGCCGGTTGACCCGGGTCGTACAGGCCGTCGCCGTCGGTGTCACGCAGCGGACAGCCGATGTTCTCGACCGGACCCGGCTCTTGCGGGCAGCGGTCGGTGATGTTCTCGGGCAACCCTGGTTGTCCCGGATCGAATAGGGTGTCGCCGTCGGAATCGATCCACGGACAACCCCGGTTCTCGCGGGGACCCGGCTCGAGCGGACATTGATCGGCGTCGGAGTCGAGCACGCCCGGTTGACCCGGGTCGTACAGGCCGTCGCCGTCGCTGTCGATAAGTTCACGTTTGACCGGCTTTTTGCGGTTGAGGACAAACGACAGCCCGAGCAGGACCTCGAGGTTGTTGGAGCGGTCGTTGCCGACACCGAGGCGGGTCGCGACGTTGTCGATGATGTCGAGGCGCAGTGCCAGCCAGTTGTTGACGTAGAACTTGAGACCGCCGCCGATGTTGAGCGACGGGTCGTTATCGGTGCCGAGAGAGCTTCCCGAGGCGCCTAGGAGGCCGAAGCCGACCCGGGCAAACGGGGCCAGACGCAGGGGAAGTTGGGCCAACACCACCGGACGAAAGGTGTAGATAAAAGCAGAATTTCCGTCCTGGGTGCGGGTCGGCATGACCCCTCCTTCGAGCTCGAGGCCCAAAAACCGCAACGGGTAGTAGCCCGCACGCAGTCCGAAGTCGGGTGCGACGGTGCCGTAGGGCTGGTGCATCACGCTGGGGTCGTACAGCTCGTGCTCTTTGCTGGGAAAGAACAGGCCGCCGTAAATGCCGAGCTCGATCTGGTTGCGCTGTGGACGGTAGCGCCGGATCCACGGCTCTTGCTGCTCGCCGGTAGCGGGCGCGGGTTGGGCTTCGGGTGCAGGAGCAGGAGCGGCCGCGGGCTGGGCGGAAGCATCTGCAGATACACCGACCGAGCCCGAAGCTTCCCCGGGTTGCTGTGCTTGGGCGTCACCCCCCGCGAGCGCGATGCAGGCGAAGGTCGACAGCCAGAGGAGCGTCTTGTGTGGTTTTGTCATGATTCATCCCTTGAACATGGAGCGACTGCTCCCATCAGTTGCACGTTGGGCCAAACTCGAGGTCGTCGACAGGCGACATCAGGTCAGCATTTTGCGTGTACATGTCACTTCCGTCAATTTCAATTGTAAGACTCGAAATACCGTTGCATGAATGTACATTCTTGCTGACGGGGTCGTATGCGAGGCCGCGTCCGAAGATCGCGTCGATATTGGCGACAGTGGTGGCGTCGCCGGTTTCCGTATCGAGGCGGTAAACCTTCTTTGTGAAACTGTCGGACATGAGGACAGTGCCCAGGACACAGTCGTAGGTCATGCCGCAGTTGCCGACGTTGAGGTCGATACCCTCCACGAGAATGGATTTCGTCGATAGGATGTCTCCGGTATCGGGATCGAGCTCGACCAGCTGGTCGATTTCACTGTCGACGCCCCAGAGACTGCCGTCGGCTGTAAACGAAATGCCACACAGTGATTGACCGTGGGTATTGAGGGGAGTCGGCGGTGCGTCGGAACAATAGTCGACTGTGTACAGTCGGAAGTCCGTGGAGTTCGCTACATAGAAGGTACCGCTGACGGGGTCGAGGGCGGAGCTCGGGGGCACCCACGGTGGGAGGTCCATCGTGTCAATGACCGCGATCTCTGACAATTCGCCGGTCTCGAGGTTGACCTGGTTGACAGCTCCATCGTTGAACATTGACATCAGCGACGTCGTGTCCGGATTGAGGCTGGCCGCCATGTCGTAGCAATCCGAGCCGACGTCCACGCCGTCGGGGACATTCGTATCGCCCCAACCGTCGTTGTCCTCGTCCTTCATGCAGGCATTCGGATCCTCGAGTTCGGCGGAACCGACAAACGTATCGGGATTGGTATCGTCGCAGTCGGTTCCCGGGGTCGCGTCGGGATTGCTCGGAGTGTCGTCGCCCCAATCGTCGTCGTCTTCGTCGGTCATGCAGGCTTCGGGATCGTCGTTGGGTGCCGAGCCGACAAACGTGTTCGGATCGTCGTCGTCGCAGTCGGTCCCTGGGTCGACACCGTCGGGCGGATCGTCATCACCCTGGCCATCCATATCGTTGTCCTGCTGACAGGAGGTCGGATTGTCGAGGTCGATGCCCGGGTGGGTGTTGATGTTGTCGTCGTCGCAGTCGGTGCCGGGGTCGACTCCGGGCGGCGGGTCATCGTCGCCGTAGCCGTCCATGTCGTTGTCTTGTTGGCACAACGTGTCGCTGTCGTTCTCGGCGGATCCCGGGAAGGTATTGCCGTTGCTGTCGTCGCAGTCGTCGGCGTTGGGGACCGTGTTTGGCGGCGGGTCATCGCCGTCGGGAACGTCGGTACACATCGTCGCATCGCCGAAGCCGTCGCTGTCCGCATCGACGCACCACTGGGTCGTATTCCCCTCTGTCATCGTCGTGGGGCTCGTCATATCGTCGGTGACGCTGCCGTTGGTCGGTGTGGTCATTGGGCCTTCGGTGGGCTCGGTATCTGAATCCGTGGTCGCGGTCTCAGTTTCCGTTTCTGTAGCCTCAGTTTCCGAAGCCGATGCAGCACACAGCTCGTCCTGCTGCCACGCGAATCCGTCGTCATCGCAGGTGGCTGCACATCCAGGTCCGATCGTAGCGAGAGACAGCGCGAGTGCTCCGCCGGACAGCAAGGTTCGGTACGTAAGAAGAGAAGGGGTCTTGAAAGTATGTTCCATGATGATTGTGGGCGTCAGGCGGAAGCTTTATACAGGCCGACGCCCTGCTAGAACAAGAAAACCAGCGCGTGCGGATTTCTGCCCGGGCGAATCTGAACGAATGGTCTGGTGCGCGAACCGGCCCGTCGCCGACCAAGTCCCAAGGATATACAACTAGTTGGCACGCCGCGATGGCGAACGGCCAACAACTTGTAGACACATTTGGGTCAGAGGGCCCGCAGGAGCGATTTTTGAGTACAGTGTTCGGGCGCGAAGGTGCTCTGGACGTGCTTCAACAGCCGCTGAACTGAACGTCGCTGAACACCAGGGTCGGCACCCGGATCGACGAGTATGGGTAGGGGTCGTTGCCGACGACTTCGAGTCGTTCCCACAGACTTTTGAGGTTGCCGGTGACATTCATTTCACCGACCGGTGTGGCGATGGCACCGTCTTGGATCAAGTGGCCCCGCAGCCCGAGGGAAAAGTCGCCGGTGGTTGGGTCGCTGTTTCCTCCGAGCCACGAGGTGACGTAAATACCAGTGCCCGCGGCTTGGATGAGTTCGGAGAGGGACTGTGTGCCGCAGGTGACAATCCGGTTGGACGGGCTGCCGGTGGTCGGTTCGAGTCCGGCTTTGCGGCCGTAGTAGGTGTCGACATAGAAGTTACGGACGACACCTTCTTCGATGATCATACGGCGTTTTGCCGAGATACCTTCGCCGTCGTACAGGCGTGATGCGAGGCCGCGCGGGAGCAGCGGATCGTCGACGACGGTGAGTCGGGTGCCAAACAATCGCTTGCCGCGTTGCTCCGCCCAAAACGAACGCTTTTGTTGAATCGCCGCAGCCGAGGCGGGACCCATCGTGCGGGCGAGCAGCGAAACCGCGGCTTGGGGGTCGACGACCATCGTCGTGCGTTGGGTCGGGGCTTTTTGCGCGCCGATCCGCGACAGTGCTTTTTGCAACGCTCCGGTGGCGATCTGTGTCGGCGCGGGGAGGGGGGCGACAAATCGGCCGACGGCATAGTCCATCCCTTCGGGGCGCTTATCGGCATCCTCGCGCACCGTCACAGACGTGCTGTAGCCGAGGTAGCCGCCCGCCGAGGTCCCCGTAAACCCGTTGGAACTCGCCGATGCGGATTCACTTTCACCGCTGAACACCGAACTTTCGGCCGAGATGACACGCTCGTCGCGATGGGCGTGGTCATCCATGGTCGCGCACCAACTCTCGCGGGTGTCGCGATCGAGTTGGGTGAGTGCTGGGTCGAGCAGTTGCAGATCGAGATCGGCGCGGCCGGCAAACAACGCGGGGTCGGTGATCCGGCGGTGGGGATCGGGTTGCAGGGCCCGGGTCAGGGAGACGGCCTCGGAGATAAACGTCGCCAAGTGCTCGGGGCGCAGGTCGGTGGTGCCGTGGGCCGAGTACCGGCCGTCGACATAGATCCGCAGACTGAGTCCGCGCGAGGTCGACTCTTCGACCTTTTCCATGTTGCCGTCGCGGTAGCTAAACGAAACCGAACGCTCGCGCGAGACATTGACCCAGGCATCGTCGGCGCCGGCTTTGCACGCGATGGCGACGGCATCCTGTGCAGATGCAAGTAACTTAGACATTTTCACCTCCGACGGTGAGGCGCGAGACCAGGGTGGTTGGCATGCCCTGGGACACCGGTACACTCTGGCCGTCCTTGCCACAGGTCCAACCGCCGCTGTCGAGTTTGCTGTCGTCGGCCACCATCGTGACGCTGCGAAGGGCCTCGGGCCCATTGCCGATGATGTTGATGTCTTTGATCGGCGCTGTGATCTTGCCGTCTTCGATCAGCCATCCGTTTTTGATGTAGAAAGTGAAGTCGCCGGCCCCGATCTGGACCACGCCGTTGGTGAACGTTTCGGCCACGATCCCGCGGTCGACCGAGGCGATGATCTCGTCGCGGGTGTGCGGCCCATTTTCCATGTAGGTGGACCGCATCCGCGGCATCGGGGTGTGACGAAACGATTCGCGGCGACCCGAACCAGTGCTTTGGACCCCGTAGTGGCGTGCACTGATGTTGTCGTGGAGATAGGAGGTCAGGGTGCCGTGGTCGACCAACACCGTGCGCTCACATGGAGTGCCCTCGTCGTCGAGGTTGAGCGCCCCGCGTTCGTGGTCTTGGGTGCCGTCGTCGATGATAGTGACAAACTCGGGGGCGACCTGTTTGCCAATCATGTCGGCATAGATGCTGGTGCCCTTGCGGTTGAAGTCGGCTTCCATGCCGTGGCCGATGGCTTCGTGCAACAAGATCCCGCTGGCCCCCGCTGCCAACACCACGGGCATCTCGCCAGCGGGTGGCCGCGTGGCTTCAAACAGGATCATGGTTTTGTCGACCGCGTCTCGGGCCAGTTGTTGCAACCGCTCGTCGCTGAACCAGGCGATCCCGTGACGGGCGGCGATGTTGGCCGCGTTGCTCTGGACCTGGTCGCCCTTGCGGGCCGTGACCATGACCCACAGTCGACTCATCGGGCGGCGGTCGATGTGGATCCGTCCACTGAGGTCGGCGATCGCGATCAACTCGTCGCTGTCAGCCCAGCTGACGGTGACCTTGATGATCGCCGGGTCGAGGGCCCGGGTCATGGCGGCCACGCGCTGGAGCAGTGGGATTTTTTCGGTGACCGAGACTTCGGTCCAGCGGCGGATGAGGGGATAGCGATCGGGCAGGTTGGGGCCGCGGTGGAAGCCGACCGGTGCGGTTGCGGCGGTGCCCTGGGCGATGGTTGCTGCCGTCTGCGCGGCGGTCACCAATGCCGGTGTCGACAGGTCCTCGGTAAACGCGTACCCGGTTTGGTCGCCGACGACACACCGCAGGCCCGCGCCCATGTCGACGGAGGTGGTCGCCCGGCTGATGATCCCGTCTTCGAGCGTGATCGAGTTGTCGCGCGAGTGTTGAAAGTAGATGTCGGCTGCATGGGCCCCGCGGGAAGAGAGTTCGCTAAGGATCCGCGACAGCTGTCGGCGTTCGACCTCGAACCACGACAGGGCATCGTTGATCGAAAGGCCCGCGGGGGACGGTGTTGGGGGCGCTTGTGCTTGCATGTTGGTTGCCGCCGAGTCGGCCCGGGCACTGTACGATACTGGCGGCGCAGTCTGAACCTGCGCGGGCGATCGGTGGAATTTCTAGCTGTCCAGGTGCGTGTACGTTTACGTGCTTTGGTTCCGCTTTCGCTGGGCAACTGCGCGACGTGACCATTCGCTCGCGCGGCGACACGTGTCATCCCCACGATTCGGCGACGTGCGCCTCGACCACGATTGGGACAGACGTGACGACTCGAGCCATCGCCTGTTCCATGACTTCGCGGACGCGCCGGCACGCGAGGTCGGCGAGGTCGGCCGGGACTTCGGCGAGGTACTCGTCGTGGACACACAGGACTCCGCGGCCGCCGAGTTCCCGCAACACCGGTACCAGGTCGATCATCGCCAGTTTGAATCCGTCAGCCGCGGTGCCTTGGACCGGGATGTTGAGGGCGGCGGTAAAGCTGAACGAGCTGGCGGCGAAGTGTTTGCGACGCCCGAGAGCCGTGCGCACGGTGACCGCCCGGAGGTTGCCGGGGCCCGCGAGTTGTCCGACCCGCCGATGCCAGCGCTGCAGCCCCGGGTAGGTGGCAAAAAATCGATCGCGAGATTCCTGTGCCTGACGCAGGTCGAGCTCGAGTCCGTAACTCTGGCGGGCGTAGCTGCGAAAGCGTTTGGCACCCATGCCGAACAAAAATCCGAAGTTGACCGCCTTGGCGAGTTTGCGTTCGTAGTCACTGATCTCCGCCTCCGGTTTGCGGGCGAGTTGCGAGGCCGTCGCCCGGTGGGGATCACGACCGTCGACAAACACGCGTCGGAGCACCGGGCACCCGGCGAGATGGGCCGCGACCCGCAGCTCGATCTGGGCGTAGTCGGCGATGACCAAGCGGTACCCGGGAGCTGCGCGAAAGCACTTGCGCAGACCCGGCACCGTATGTTCACCCGGGATCTGTTGGAGATTGGGGCGAAAGCAGGCAAACCGGCCCGAATCGGTGGCCAGCGGATCGAGGTGGCAGCGGACCCGACCGTCGAGTTCGATGTAGTCGCGCGAAAAATGGCCGAAGTTGGAGATCAGTTTGTCGAGTCGGGCCAACCGCGAACGGATCGCCTTCGACGGTTTATCGCTGGCCTCGGGATCGTGACGGAGTTGCTCGCGTTCACGTACCCAATCGGCGACGAACTGCTGAAACGCACTCCCGTCGACAAACACCCCGGCGCGTTCCATGTCGACCACCGCCGGGACCAGCGAGCACTCGAGCTCGTACACCTTCACCAACCCGCGTTTGCGCAGGATCGGTGTCAGTTTGCGCATCATCGGCACCAGTGAGGCGGCGGCACAGGCCAACGTGTTGGTCAGCGAAGAGGTTAGATCGCCGGTCAGTTGCCCGTGGTGATCGGTCTGGCCCGGCAACTCGCGCTCGAGCAGACGCGCGGCCAGGCCGTGCAACGTTCGCGACTCACGCGCGCGCTCGGTACCCGCGGCGATGAGGGCCGTGATCGTGCGCAGGCAGCCAAACCGCGGCGGGAGATAGGTGTGCGTATCGGGAAGAGCAGGCGACCCGAAGGCCCGCGCAAGTGCCAGACCAGCCGCGTGGGCATCGGGGAACACCACGTAGGGCGAGTGACCGGTGGCCGGGCGCCACAGCTGTGCGAGCCGGTGGAGGTCGACCGTCGCGCAGGCGATCACCCAGACTTCGGGCGGGTCATCGCCGCGGTACAACGCGAGTGCGAGATGTTGCAACGGGGTGGTCCGCGGTTCTGGAGGGTGGCCGCGGCGCAACGGGACATGCGACAGGCACACGGCGATGCTCTGTGGAAGTTCACAGGTAGCGAGCGCCGCTTGGAGTTCCTCGTCCGAGGCGATCATCCGCGGCGGCGAAGGCAGTTCGAAGACCGCCAGTGATCTGGTCTGCGACTGCGCCACAGCGCTCGTGATTGTAACGAGTGTCGCGCAGTTCGTGAGGCCTGTTTGCCCACGTGGGCAGCGCCACCACCTCACCGACGTCGACAACGCGGCAAGCCCGATGCGCAAGGTGCCTCGGATCGGCCAGTTGCGTGGTGTCGAGAGCACGCCTGTTTGCACACGTGCGCGCGGGGATCTGGCAGGGCCGAGCCGCGATTGGACAGAGATTGCTGCGAATTCCCCGACGAGTCCACGATCGAGCCCCACACCGGTGAATCTTGCATTAAACAGGAAGCATGACGGACACGGCGCAAACCCCGGAGCGATCCCTTCCTGTTGTCCAGGGCGGGACGGAGACCCCCCACGCCATCAAGCCGCCGGTCGGCCCGGAGGCCTTGGTCCACCGCGAGTTTCGCGACGACGAGTTTTGGAAGCAGATTCCCGCCTACCGCGACGTCGACGAAAAGACGTTTCTCGACCATCGCTGGCAGGCCAAAAAGTCGATCACCAAGCCCGGCAAACTCCTCGACACCGTCCAGGACCTCGTCACCGATGAGTTTATCGCCGACGTCCAAGAGGGATTTGCACATGCACCGATGAGTGTGCGGGTGTCGCCCTACATGCTCAGCCTGATCGACTGGAAAGATCCCTACAACGATCCGATCCGGCGGCAATTTATCCCCGTTGGCAGCTCGCTGTTGCCCGACCACCCCAAGCTCGATCTGGACTCGTTGCATGAGCAAGCAGATGCGCCGACGCCCGGTCTGACCCACCGTTATCCCGACAAGGCCCTGTTTTTGGCCCTCGACACCTGCCCGGTCTACTGCCGGTTTTGCACCCGCAGCTACGCCGTCGGCATCGATACCGAAGAGGTCGAAAAGGTCAGCCTCAAAGCGAATCAACAGCGCTGGGAAAAGGCCTTCGCCTATATCGCTTCGCGCCCCGAGCTCGAAGATATCGTGATCAGCGGCGGCGATGCCTACAACCTCCGGGCCGAGCTCGTCACCATGATCGGCAATCGCCTGTTGGACATGCCCAATATCCGGCGCATGCGGCTAGCATCCAAGGGACCGGCTGTGATGCCGCAGAAGATCCTCACCGACGACGCGTGGTTTTCGGCCCTCGAAGATTTGGTGACCCGCGGGCGCAAGCTCCACAAAGAGGTTGTGTTGCATACGCACTTCAACCATCCCAACGAGATCACTGCGATTTCCAAACGGGCGATGGACCGGCTGTTCGCCGCCGGAATCACCGTGCGCAACCAATCGGTGCTTCAACGCGGTGTCAACGACTGCCCCGATGTGATGCAACTACTGATCAAACGTCTGAGCTATGTGAATGTACAACCATACTACGTGTACATGCACGACTTGGTCAAGGGCGTCGAAGAGCTGCGCACATCCCTCGACGACGCACTCGAGATCGAAAAACAAGTCCGCGGATTGACTGCCGGTTTTAACACCCCGACGTTTGTTGTCGATGCACCCGGGGGAGGGGGCAAGCGCGATGCCCACTCGTTCGAGCACTACAACCGCGAGACCGGTGTCAGTGTCTACCGCAGCCCAAATGTCTGCCCCGATGCCCTGTACCTCTATTTCGACCCGATCGATCGGCTTCCGGAGGCAGGCAAGGCGAGGTGGGCCGACCCCGCCCAACACGCGGCCATCATCGAAGAGGCCAAGCAAGCCGCCCGCGCACGCACGAAGGGAAGGTTTGCGACCGTCCCACCCGCGAGTTCAAAGTAAGCCAGTCGAATCCATCGTTCGTTGCACACCCAACGATTGTTCAGGCGTGACATCTTGCGAGAGCGGTTTCCCGCGAGAACCCCGCACGCCCGGGCGATTGCTGATTGGCTCTAAATCGTGCATGCTCCCGTGGTCGAACTTGCACTTGGCGCGCGATTCGACGGACGCAAACCATGGCCCAATCCAATCCGAAGAAAGATCCAAACAGTGAGGCCTATTGGCGCGAGCGGGGGACAACACGCCCCGACCTCGTATGGCAACCACTGACCTCGAGCACCAACTTCGAGGCGTACCGCACACGCGTGCCCGGAGGTTGGTTTGTGGTCGTCAACCAAGAACACCGGGATTTCGGCGGGTCGTTTTTCTATCCCGATCCGACCCATCGCTGGGATGGCAGCGGTATCTTCGGCTGAGTGTGAATCGTCCGGCGTGGCCGACCTCGGCGACGGTGTGAACATGTATGATAGGACATGTGCACGACCTGACCTGGTGCGTCCGCGACGAATTGGACGGACGTTGTCTGTACCGCGCCCAAGTGGTGAGGATCGCGCCTATCGATCATGACTGCTTGATGTTGCAAACAGTTCGAATCGGTTGGGAGGGCAATCCCCTGCCGCGCGAGCGCCTCGACTCTCGACTGTGGTGCTCGGGCATCCGCTCGTGGCGACTGCAGGAGGATTGGCGCCGTTCAAAAGGGAAATGCAGTAAGAGGCGGCCGACACGCGAAAAGGGGACGCTTCCGTGGACTGCCGAATGGGAGGTTTGGCGCGTGCAACGCTTCGACCACGGTTTGGTATTCGTCTGTCGGCGGCCCTGACGTGTGTCTGTTCGGGCCGGCGATCACACTCGAGATGGATGAACTGCCGATCCGGGACTACGAGGATGAGCGTGTGATGGTTCGCCCCGACGGCGAGCGGTTGTAGGGCATCGCAAGTGCGCTAGCGTCGCAGCAGCGCTCAACGCTACGAAAGTCTGCTACCAACGGCCTATGTCCGTCGATGCTCCCAAGCCCCGCGCTCCTTCTCGTGAGTCCTTGCTCGCCGTGCACTCGTTTCCCGGTGAGTTTGTGATCAAGGCCTTCGGTCCGGGTCGGGGTGATTTTCACCAGCGGGCGCTCGCCTGTGCCACGGAGGTTGTCGGGGCGGCCGCGGTTGTCACCAGCACCCGTGGGACCGCGAGTGGACGTAAGATCTGCGTCACACTGACAATGCAGATTTCCACCGTCGAACACGTCGAGGAAGTTTACGAGCGCCTGCATGGGCTCGACGACTTATTGTTGATTTTGTGAGGGGTGTCACCGGGCATCTTCCGGGCAACACGGCACACTCCCACCACACGCGCCAGGACCAACATGCACACACCATCTCGAATGAACCGCCTGACACTCGTTTCGCTGGCCCTTGTACTCGCCGCCCCGATTGCGAGCGGGTGCAAGCCTAAAGCCGTTCGCGGGGGAGCTGGCACTGAAAATCCCAACCTCGACCGGGCCGCCATGAGCACGACCCTCGACCGCGAGGACCTCGCGTATCTCAAACGGACCAACCTCGACCGCATGTTCGCCTCGCCGTGGTGGGCCTCCCTGGCCAATCCGCCCGAGCCCGTCGTCGTCGCCATTTGGCCGATCAAAAACGACACCAGCGAACACATCGACGACCAGCTCAACACCCTGTTGGGCGATGTTGAGACCGAGCTCGTCAACAGCGGTGTGGTCAGTGTGGTCAGCCGTGAGCGCCAGGCCGAAATGGCCCGCGAAGTCGAAGTCCAGCAAAACCAACGGATCTACGACGGTCAGTTCGCCGCGCAAATCAGTCGCCAGATCGGTGCCAAGTACTACATCACCGGCAAAGTCGGCAGCATCGACGAGCGGATCAACGGCGAGCGACGGGTGCAGTACACCCTGTTTATGCAGGTCATTGAAGTTGAAACCAGCCTCGTCAAGTTCCAATTCAAATCGGAGCGATCCAAGGCGATCGTCCGCTGAGCCCGGCAAACCACATGCACCAAAGGCCAGCAGCGCTGACGAGCCGGATGACCTGTGGGGCACTGGCGCTTGCCTGTGTCTGTCTGGCGGGGTCGTGCGCGACCTATTCCGACAAGACCCAGCTCGCCCGTGAAGCCGTACAGCGGGGCGACCTCGCCGGTGGTGAAAAGCAGATCAACCGGTTTTTGCGGGTCGGTAAAAGCGAGAACCTGCCCAACGAGTGGAAAAAAGAGACGGCCCTCGCGGTGTTAGAGCGGGCCATGATCCTCCAGGCACTCGGTCTGTACAAGCTCAGTGCCCGCGATTTTCAGGCTGCCGACAAGGAGCTTGAACTCCTCGACATTGCCAGGGACGGTGCGGGGCAGGTCGCAAAGTACATGTTTAGTGACAGCGCCACCAAGTACAAAGCGCCGCCCTCGGAAAAGCTGTCGCTCAACGCCTTTAACATGATCAACTACCTCGCCCTGGGCGACCTGTCTGGCGCCCGTGTCGAGGCCAAGCGCTTTACGGTGATGCGCACCTATTTGCAGGACTACAAGCCCGATGCCGTGCACGGGGCATTTGGCTCGTACCTCGCGGGGTTTGTGTACGAGAAACTCGGGGAGACCGACGCCGCCCTGCGTTACTACGACGAAGTACTCCAACAGCGTCCGATATCCTCGTTGACGCCGGCGATTCGCAGGCTGTCTGGTCAGACAGGTTACCGGAGCCCAGCGATCCGCGAGGCCCTCGGTGAAGCGCCACAAACGGATCCTGCTGCCACCGGTGAACCTCCGGCCACGCCCGCGGGCGAACCTTCTCAACAGCCTGTCACGCCCGAAAATATCGATCCGCCGGTCCAGCGCCCAACCTCGCTTCCCGACCCCGAGGGGCAGCTCGCATCGACCTTCAAATGGACAGCCGGCAACGTCCTCGCCAGCACCGGTGGTTCCCACCGTCCGGCGACAGCACTGTTGGCTCCTGCTGGCCCGCCGACCGAAATCCTGGTGGTCGTCAACGTCGGGCGCGTCCCCTACAAGATCCCGGAGCGGATGCCGATCGGGCTCGCTGTTGGCCTAGCTGGAACCTACATCACAGGGGACATTCGGGTGCTTGAACACACCGCATTCAAGTTCGTCAACTTCCCCCGGCTCGTCCCCGCGGGGTCGTTGTATGAGCAAGCGAGTTTGCGCATCGACGGCCAAGACGTACCGGTCGAGTTGGTCTCCAACCTCGCGACAGAAGTCGAAGCTGAATACGAAGACATGTTGCCCAAAATCATTGGCTCGGCCATCACCCGCATGATCACGCGCGCACTGGCGGCCGAGGGTGCCCGTGCGGCCGGGCGTCAGTCCGACAGCGGTGGCGCGATCATTGGGTTTTTAGCTGCAGCTGCAACCGAAGGGGCACTGGCGGCCGCCGACAAACCCGATACCCGCAGCTGGACGATGATGCCGGCTTTTGTCTATGTCGCCCGGGTTCCCGTCTCGGCCGGAGAACACCGGGTCGACGTGTCGATCCAGGGGCCCGGGGGCCGGGAAAAACGCGAATACAAAGTCAACGTCCAGCAAGGCGGATACGCGGTGCTCGACGTCACAACACTGCGATAGGGAGAACATCATGAACACGCACAAGTTGACCGCACGTATCGGCCTCACTGCAGCGGCTGCACTCGCCGGCCTGGTTGCGTTCGCCCCAAACTCTGCCCAGGCGAGTATTGTCGGCAGCCAGGGAATCGAAATCGAAGGTCCCCGCGACCGTCGGGGCTTTTTCGTCAGCCCCGGGATTTCGGCCGGCGCGAGTTACTTCTCGGATGTAAAGCTTGTCTATGCACCGATGAAGGTCGACCTCAGTTTCGGCGGCGGTGTGACCAAAAACTTTACCCTCGGGATCAATGTCTACGTCGGTGGCTACTTGACCTCCCAGCTGCGGCGAAAGGTGATCTTTGGCGGAGACGTCGAGGCCACGGGATTTGTCTACAAAGGGCTGTTTATCCGCGGTGGTCTCGGGGCCGCTGGCATGCCCAACAGCGCTGGTGTGATGGTGGCGGGCGTCGGTGGGAAAGTCGGCCTCGGCTACGAGTTTTGGCTCAACCAAACTGCAGCAATGGGGATCGACCTGAGTTACGACCTACGCTACGTCCTGCAGGATGGGTTGCGGCACACCCCGCTCATCGGTGTGCGGTTTACTTGGTATTGATCCCGCAGCTGCCGGGCATGTCAAACAGGCAGCCATCGCACGCCCACTGGAAGTTGTCGACGGCAAGCGTGGATGTATAGAGCGCGTCGTCACGATCGAACAGGGCCACGGTGACCTTGATGGTCTCGCCGGCCGTCACTCGGCTATGTATACGCAACCAACCGGTACCGACGCCGGTCGTATCAAACCCCGTCATCGCCAGTTCCTGCGAGGGAGGCCCAAGTGTCAGGAGACCCGCGGAATCGAGGTTGGTGACGTTGAGCGGCAGGGGGACAGCCGTTTCGTGCAGGAACATCACGTTTCCGGTGTAACTATCGCTCGCGACCCAGATCAGACCGATATCGTTGAACTGTGGCGAACCGATGAAGGACTGCTCGACCGAAAAGAAGGCAAAGTCGAGGGAAAACCCTTCGGTCCCCTCGGGCACGACCGTGGTGAACTGCAGATAGGCGAAGTCGTGTGCGTGGCTATTGTCGGTCCACTGGTCCTCGAGGGAATTGCTGCAGTCATTGACCCCATCGCAGTTTTGCAGGGCAGGATCCCCGCCGTCGACAGCCATGATGTCCGCAGGAAAATTCGTAAATTGATAGTTGGGGTTATCGTTGTCGGACGGGCCGTTTGAGGCGTAGCCCGGGGGGAGTTCGAGATAACCGTCGGGGGTTAACATCGGGTACTCGCTGGTTGTGAGCAACAGGAACTTCTCACCGGCCTGTGGCCCAAACGTCGGGGTATCGTCGACCATGTGCGTGCCGTATTGGCGGACGACGCGGTACGCCGCATTGTCGGGGGAGACAATTGCTTCGCTGATCAGGTGGGTGGCATTGCCTTCGTCCCAGTCCTCGCCTTCGCAGTTGAGTTCGAGGGCGTTGAACACATCGAAGCCGAGGTGGTCGCAGGGGAGGTGTTCTGGCGCGAGGCACTGAATGCATGCCTCTGTATTGAGTGTGCAATCTGAGTTGCACGAAAGGTCCCCACCTTTGTAGGTCGCTTCATCGTATTCGCTGCAAGTCGCGGCTGGGAGGGCATCGCCGTCGCAAGCTTCGTCTTCATCGATCACACCGTCCCCACAGTTTTCGGGTTCGGTATCGGAGTCGCTTTCGGAGTCGGAGTCACTTTCGGACTCGGATTCGGATTCGGATTCGGAATCGGATGTCTCGCTCTCGGTGGGATCGGATGTCGGGCTCGTCGTTTCGGTATCAGTGGTGTCCGACTCGGATTCTGTCTCGGGATCGGACGTTTGCCCGCTGTTTGTCGAGGTCTCCGACTCGCTAGTCGTCTCTTCGCTCGAGGTGGCGTCGGTGGTCGACGTCGTATCATCGGTCTCGTTGGTGCCCGGGTTACAGGCCATCGAACTACACAAAAGCAATCCGAGCAGCCCGTAGCGTTTCTCGCGTCCGCGCGTCCACGCCTCGCTGGTGGTGCCGACCTGTTGACGAAGCGAGGCCACGTCGGAAAGGGCCAGCGGGGCGGCGTGTCGAGAAAAACCACGGAGGTCACGCGTCGATCGTTTCATGGGCACTTGTTCAGATCAGGGCAAATTCGCTTAGGAGCGTACACGGGCACAAACGATCTTTCAAGCACTACCGCGTGTATAGCCAAACGACGCGTCTAGGACCCGTCGCCCGGTGACGTGGCGAAGCTGTGACGCAACCATTGGGCGACGTGACAGACGAGAAACGGAACTGCGGATTGTTTCAGCTCGTTGTCCGCGCGTCCACTGCACTGCCGCTGTGTTGCAAATGCATATTTTTCGGTCGACGTATCCCGCGCAATTGCTGGGCGACGCGAATCTTAGCCGATCCCCTGAAGTTTGAGCACGCTGCCCGTCATGTCCGAATAGCTATATGGATCGACCAAACCGCCGACGACCGCAAGGATTTCGTACGTGTTGCGGTCGATCTTGTAGGCCTTGTTGCCGCGGTCGACCACCCAAATATTCCCTTCGAAGTCGACGGCCACCCCCCACGGTGTGACACAGTCGGGGAGGTTGATATCCGTCTTGACGTATGTATCGGTGTTGCCATCGAACTGGGTCAGGTGGCAGACATTGGATTTGACCGCCCAGATTTGGGTATCGCTGTCGACTGCGATGCCGCGGTAGTTTCCGCTGATCCCACTGCCGAACACGTCCCACGTGTTGTCGGCCGTGTTCCAGCGGTGGATATCCCCGTCGTAGCCGGCGGCCCACAGGTTTCCACCTGCATCGAGGGTCATCCCGTAGCGGCGTGTGGAGCCCGGAGGGAGGCCGAGGTCGGTCACTTCGAGGGTATCGATGTCGACCTTGAGCACGGCTTGTGCGTGCAGTCCGGTTACGTAAAAGTTCCCGTCGCTGTCGACCGCACCCCCGTAGGGATTTTTCGTTGCACTACCATCGTTTGGGTAGGGGTGGGTGACCTGCGCGATGGAATCGCCGGTGACCCCGTCCATGAGCTCGAAGTGGGCCTGTTGGTCGGCATCTCGCCAAGCGATCCACAGGCGAGCTTCGGGGTATTCGCAGGTCATTGGGTTTTGCTTCTCCGCCACCCAAGCGGTGGCCCGCGGCCCGTTGTTGTAGTCCGGTGACTCGATCGGCCGCCGCCACAACACACACTCATCGTCCCCGAGGGGCAGGATGTCGTTCGGGCCCTGTGACGTTTCGATCTCGCCGTTTTGGTTGAGGTCGACACAGTCCTCTAGCTGGGCAGCGACCTTGGTCACCGCCCCTGGGCCCCGACTCGAAACGGCCACGTCACCGTTGAGGTTGACCGATGTCCGCGACGGCCGGCCGCCTTCGACGGCATAGCGCGCCTCCTCGATCGCGGTCATCGTGTTGATCTTCGACACCGTCCCCTGGGTATCGTTGGCGATCCAAATGTAACTCAGGACCTCGCCGCCGTTCCCCCCTTGCTGGTCGCAGGGGACTTGTTGGCAAGTATTTGAACATGCATTGTTATCGACGTCGTCGCCGTCATCACAAATTTCGCCCTCGACCGGCTGCAAGATGCCGTCGCCGCAGTGGGGTCCAGGACCGCCACAATCGTCCGCACAGGCCCCGTACGCACCGTTTTGCTCACCGTCGTCGCAGAGTTCTCCCGGATCGACAACCCCGTTCCCGCACAGGGGATCGCCCGAGGTGGTCGCATCGGTTGGATCGCTGGTTGTCGGTGGATCGCCGGTTGGACCTTCTGTGGTCTCCGAGTTGCCGCTGTCACTGTTGCTCTCGCTCCCACCCGTGTCCGAAGTACCTGTCTCCGAGTCCGATGCACTGTCGGTCGTCGCACCGCTATCGGTCGCCGTCATCGTCGGTGTCCCGGTCACACCACCCGTCTCGGAATCACTGTTTTCACCCCCGTCCGCACAGGCGAGCGCGAGGATCGCGAAGCAGAGGTAGACAGGTACTCGGGTCAACGTGTGTGGCGACATAGCAGGCTTTCGAGACAGGTTCCTGCGTTAGTGTCGCGCTGCGGATACGGGTTCACAAGCAGAGAAACATGGGCGATACCTGCCCGAACGGTCAATACCGCGGACTGTTGCTGCCTCATCATTCCAGTTCGTGGGCGACGAAGTAGAAAGATTCCCAACGGGTCACTCTTATAGGAAGATGCACAAACCTATGCGCCGCTACATCCTCGGTTCCCTGCTCGTCCTCCCTCTCGCCTTTGCCAGCGTCGGTGTCGCCGGGTGTGGTGGCCCGAGCGGGGTTGTCGACGACGAACTCGCAGCCGAGCTTGCCTACCTCGGACTCGACCGCGCGATCGACCGCGCAATCAAACTCGGGTTTGACGGCTACAACGCGGCCACCAGCGCCAACATCCCCGAGCAGTCCGAGCCGGGGGATGTCGCCGGTGAGATGATCGTGGGCGGCAAGGTCGACCAGGGCGCGTCGAACAACAAGGAGATGGATCTCGAGGTGACGTTGGTGAATTACGACGACGGGCCGGTACGCACCGAATATGAGATCATCTACAACGGCGGCCCTGCGATCCTCGACCTCAGCCTCAAGAAATTGCCCGACGCCGATCTCACCGGCTCGCTCACAGGTAGGTTTGTGATGGATGGAGACCTCGTCGGCGACGTCATGCTCGACCTTGCGATCACCGGTATGACGCAGGACAGCGGCGATGGAACGATCGTCCGCGCGCCGGGGACGATCCGCGTGGTCGGAACGGCAACCTCGGACTACGGAGTGTTCAACGTCGACGTCGCGCTTTAACAACCGCGCGCAGGTGCTCGACCCAGTCCCGCAGATCCGAGCATCGCGTCGCGTCAAACCGTTTGGAACGCGTGGGGTGGAAATAAATGTACACGCACCGAGTGTGCGACGTCGCCCTTCACCAACCTGCGCAGACACGGGTCATGCACAATATCGGCCGGTGATCGTGGGTGGTCACGGGTTCGGGGCGGCGGTACGATGGGCCCCATGCAGATCGGGCCGCAGACGATTGTGACACTCTCCTACGACCTCTGTACCGAGGAGGGGGAAATCATTGAGAGCTCCGATCTTTCGGGTCCAATTACGTTTATGCAGGGGACTCGGGCCATGATCCCGGGGTTGGATGCCAAGCTCCTCGGCCTTGAAGTCGGGGCCAATGCGAGTTTTGAGTTCCCCCCCGAGGAGGCCTTTGGCAAGGTCGAAGACGCCCCAACCAAAACGATCGGCCGCAAGGAGTTTCCCAGCAGTGTCGAGATCAAGGAAGGGATGAGCTTTCAAGCCGACCTGCCGGGCGGTCAGAGCATTACCTTGGCTGTACAAGAAGTCGGAGACGACGAAGTGATCGTGCGGATGTTGCACCCCTTGGCCGGGAAGAAACTCAAGATGGATATCAAGGTTCTCAAGGCGCGGCCGCCGACGGAGCAGGAGCAGGCGGCCGGGCGTGCGATTCTACGGCCACCGGTCCCGCCACCCTCGTAGCAGCGCGAGGGCGGTTCGTTCACATATTTGTAGATGCACTATTTGTGTCGATGGCCCCAGTACGGGGTGTACGCACGTAAATGTTCACACGAGTCCGTGGCGTTGCAAGAATTGCTCGACCTCGTTGGCGATCCGGGTCGGATGGTCGAAGAGACTTGTATGGGTACCACCCGACAGCACGACATGCTCGCTGTTGGGGATGGTTTGGTGCATCAGCTCGCCGGTGAGTTCGACCGGTGCGAACGGATCTCGGTCGCCGTTGACGATCAGACACGGACAGGTGATCGACGGGAGGAGGTCGTCGGTGCTGTGTTCCTGGGCCGAGACAGCCATCTCAGCGACGGTTCGCGGATCGACGGTCGCGAAGTGTCGGATGTAGTGGGCGACATCGCTGGGTCGTGTCTTAGGCCCGATGACGCGCAATGCTCGGGCGAGGCGAAGTGCACCCGGGAGGCGGGCTGCCTGGGCACTCACCCGCATCAACGGATGCAGGACATCGGTCGGGAGGTCGCGCATGAGCCGGTGGATCGCCTTGCCGACACCGAGGGGCCGCAGGGCGCTGTCAAACACCCGACCGGCGGGGCCGAGCAGGGGAATCAATGCGCATACACGATTTGCCTGCTGGCGGTAGGCCTCAAAGATTACCTGGCAGCCCATGGAAAACCCGATCAGGGTCGCCTGCTCGACCTCGGCGGCATCCATCACCCGCAACAGGTCGTCGGCAGCCGCTGAAATTGACGCACCCGCGGCAGTGCGGGCACGGCCGGAGCGGCCATGACCTTTGTAATCGAACGTCACCACCCGGTGGTTGCGAATCCAACGCGGATAGAGGTAGTTCCAAAAGAAGTTCGAGGTCGAAAATCCGTTGGCAAGTACCAGCGTCGAACCCTCACCGGTGACACAATAGGCCAGCGGGGTGCCATCGCTGGCGTAGGTCTGCAGCAGGTTTGCAGGGGTTTGCATGGGGGCGGAGAAACGGGAGTCGCGGGCGAAGGGGTGGGACGATTGGTGCAGCATTTACGACGTCGGTGCCTGTTGTTGGCTTGCGATCCAGTTGTCGACCACGCGCTCTAGCAGGGTGAGTGGGAGCGCGCCGTGTTGCAAAATGGTGGTGTGAAATGCCTTGATGTCAAAGGCGTCTTTGAGTTTTTCCTGGGCCCGTGTGCGCAGCTCGAGAATTTTGAGTTGACCAATTTTATATGCACAGGCCTGACCCGGCATCACGATGTAGCGTTCGATCTCGGCAACCACATCGGTCTCAGGCATACCTGTATTTGCAAGCATATAGTCGATCGCCTGCTGCCGAGTCCAGCGCTTGTGGTGGATCCCGGTATCAACGACCAAGCGGTTGGCACGGAACAGTTCGGCCGTCAGGTAGCCCAGGCGGTCAAACGGGTCATCTTGAAACCCCTGCTCGGCGGCCACCTGTTCGGCGTATAGCGCCCAGCCCTCGACGTAGGCGGTAAATGGGATGACCTTGCGAAAAAACGGTACCCCCTCGAGTTCCTGGGCGATCGCGATTTGAAAGTGGTGTCCTGGGATACCTTCGTGATAGGCGAGGGTACGCATGCCAAACCTGGGGATTTCCTCGACGCTGCGCAGATTGGCGTAGAAGATTCCGGGCTTGGAGCCATCCATCGGCGCCGGGTTGTAATAGGCTCCGGGCGCGGTCTCCTGCTTGAACTCGGGGACACGTTCGACCTTGACACCCGCCTTGGGCCGGAGCGAGAAAAACGGATCCATCCCGGCATCGATCTCGTCGAGGATTGTCTGGTAGTCGGCGAGAATCTGGGAACGGCCCGCGTCGCTGTCCGGGTATAAAAACCGCGGTTCGCGGTTGAGCTTTTGCATGGTCGCAGCAAAGTCGGTGGTGTCATAGCCCTGGTTTTGCAGGATCGACTTCATCTCGCCCTGGATCCGGGCGACCTCGGAAAGCCCGAGTTCGTGGATCTCGTCGGCCCCCATGTCGGTGGTGGTAAAACTACGCAACTTGGCCGCGTACAGGGCCGCGCCGTCGGGCAACTTCCACACGCCGTCGTCGGTACTCGCAGTTGGTTCGAGGGCCGCGTAGTGGTCGATCAGGCGCTGGTATGCCGGGTAGACTGTCTGATCGAGCAGGTCGGCGAGTTTGTCTTGGAGCTCGGTCCGGGTCGCTTCGTCGACCCCCTCGAGCGCACCAAGTTTGGCGGCAAAGTGGGTGTAGAGCACATGCTCGCGCACCGGCGGGGCGATGAATGCACGCATCTCCTCCAGCACGTGGGTCATGACAAATTTCGGTGGGATCACCCCGAGCTGCTCGCGAAACAACAGACCATCATTTGTATCTGCAAACGCTTGCTCAAACCCGGCGATCCGCTCGAGATAATCCTCGGCCCCGTCGAGGTCGTCGATCCGGTGGGTGTTGATCATGAAGTCGGGCAAGCTGCTCTGAAAGCCCGACAGTTGGTTTACGGGGTAGTTGTGAAACGCGAATTTGGTCTGGTCGGCCTGGTCGGCCAAAAACCACTCGAGCACGTCGTAGGAGAGGGAGTCGTCGAGGCTTTCGCGGTCGTATGACCGCAGGGTTTCGAGGTCGTCGCGGATCTTCGCGTTTTGTCGCCGGGTGGCCTCGATCGAGAAGTCGTCGAGGTCGTCGTTGTGGAAGTCGAGCCCCATCGGCTCGAGCAGGCGCATCTGCGACAACAACATCGGTCGCTCGAGCATGAAGCCGAGAAACACCCGGGCGTAGAAATGGTTGACCGACCACGGCTTGCCCCAAATCGTCGGCACGCAAAACGTCGCGGCTCCGGCAAACACGATGCCGGTGATCCACAGGGTGATCTTTTTCCAGCGTTTCATGGTTCGCAGCGTGTCTCTCTCGCTAACCTTCTGATTGCCACCAGCGTTTGACCCCAAACAGCGCCCACGGGACGAAGTCGAAGGTCACCATCACCTGCACGCCCTGGCGCACGACGTGGTCGGCGTTGCTGACTTGGTGGGCGACCTCGAAACCGAGGCCTCCCATGAACAACTCGACCGCTGCACCAGTGTTGAGGCCGACGGCTGTGTGGCGGTCGAGTCGACCGAGCAAGAATCGGGGTCGCAACATAAACCGGACCCGCGGATTGCCGACGCCGAGCCCGAGACCGAAGGCCGCACTGTGGTGCCGCGGATTGGCGCCGTCGAACATGTACCCGAACTCGGGAGCCAAAAATAACGCCGGATACCTGCGGACATCTTGAAACGCGAACTGTCCGCCGGCGTGGAGTTGAAAACCAAAGCCTGCCGAGCGCATCGGGCTTGCGGTAAACGACGGCCCCATACCGATCCGCAGCGACGGGAGCTTGAACGTCAGGTGGTAGCGGGTATCGGAGGTTCGCGCACGATCCCCGGCCTGAGCTTCGGCAGGTAGGGCGATGACGGCGGCGGTCAAACAGCCAGCGAGGAGGCCGCGGGGCACCGCGACATGGTAGCGCCGCCCCCCGTCGCAGATGTGTTTTTCTCGCCACTCTTCGTCGCCGCCAAAGCCCGTCGACCGTCAAACACGTTGGCTTTGCGATCTGGACCGATCTTCGCAAGCGCGATCCACACGGACGGCTCGGACAATTTTGAACCCGGTGGTGTCGAGGATTCCGGGATGCCGCCAAACACTGCTACACTGGCCGCACCGAACTTATTTGAGCTGCCATCTGGCAAAATTGTGCGAAATCGGAGCTTGGACTAAATGAAGACCTACAAGTTGTACGCGGTGTGCGGATTATGGGTTGCGGTACTCGGCGGTTGTACTGGCTCGGGGACGGACACGACCGAAACCGAGTCCTCGACCTCGACCACGGCTGGGCCTACGTCGTCGGACTCGGAGACGACCACGGACTCCGGGACCACGGTGACCGACACCGACACTGAAACTGAAACTGAAACCGAAACCGAAACCGATTCTGACACCACCGGGGACCCCACGACCGGGCCACCCGTCTGCGACACGAGCGAGGATTTCCAAAGCGATCCCGACCACTGTGGCGGCTGCGGGGAGGCGTGTTTGATCGGGGAGCAGTGTATCGATGGTGAGTGCTTCTTCGACTGCGAGGGCTACACCAACTGCAACGGTACCTGCTACGACATCATGGAAGACGTCAACAACTGCGGCGGCTGTGGCATTACCTGTCCCCCCGATCGGATCTGTGCCTTGGGCGAGTGCATCGAAGAATGTCTTCCCAACGAGTTGTTTTGCGGCGAGACCTGCATCGACGTATACGCGGATGTCAACAACTGCGGCGGCTGTGACAACACGTGCACCGCACCGGACGGCGTGGAGGCCTATTGCAAGTCGAGCAAGTGCAAGTTCGACTGCCCCATTTACAGCACGTCCAACCCCGTCACCCAAGAGTGCGATCCCTGCGATGCCAGCTTGGTGTTGGCCGACGGTCCTGTGGGCTACTGGCGGCTGTCCGAAGAGTCAGCCATGGACACGGTCGTCGATGCATCCGGTGGCGGTCATTCGGGTGTTTATCTCGATGGCGTGGTGGTTGGCCAAAACGGTATCACCCAGGCAGGCGACACAGCTATCCGACTCGGTGATATGGACAGTTCGCGGGTCTCGATCGCGAACTTCAACGCGATGCCAGCCACAGAGATCTCGGTGGAGTTTATCTCCAAAGCCGTCGAAGATGCCGAGAGCACGCCATTTTCCTACGCGACGCTCGACAGCTCCAACGAGTTTTTGATCCGCGATGCCAAGAGCCTCAAGGTCACGGTCACCGGCGACACGTGGATCGATACGGGGATCAATATCGCCGACAACCAATGGCACCATGTTGTGATCACGTGGTCGAGTGCGCTCGGCGAAGTGCGTGGCTACATCGACGGATCGCTGTACCACGTCGAGCAATCATTCCAAGTGGACTACAGCATGGTGCCCGGGGGGACGATCATCCTCGGCCAAGATCAGGACGAGCTCGGTGGCGGGTTTCAAACCCATCAGCGCTACCGCGGCATCCTCGATGAAGTTGCGGTGTACGACCGGATCCTCTCGGACTTGGAGATCCAGACCCACGTCAACAACACCCTGTGCGGGAAGTGACTCCCGGCGTCACTGCGGTGGCCACAGCACCTCCATCAGGGTCAAACCCTGGGGAGGTGCGGTCGGCCCGGCATTGCGTCGGTCGGGCTCCTGAAGAAGTTGTACAATCGATGTAGGTGCACGTTTATGGTGCCCGACCTCGACCAGCGTGCCGACGATAATCCGGACCATCTTATATAGAAAGGCAGTCCCGCAGATGTGAATCTCGACGGTCTGGTGACGGTGGCCGAGCGGGGTCGGGTCGTCGGGCCACGGATCGGGTGCAGGACCGGCCAACACCTCGGCCCGGGTAATTGTGCGAATCGTCGTCTTCGCCTGGCAATGACTCCCGCGGAAGCTCGCAAAATCGTGTTCACCGACCAGATGGGCTGCCGCTTCGGACATGGCCGAAAGGTCGAGTGGCCGCATGAGGTTCCACTGGATTCGCCGGCGGAGCGGATCCTGAACAGTCGATGTGCATACACGGTAACGGTAGTGTTTCCCGAGGTTCACAAACCGCGGCTGCACGGGCTCGCCATCGGCGCCCTGTTGTTCCCACGTCGCCACAATTGCCAGATCCTTGGGTAATAGCCCGGCAAGACCCAACATTACCCCCTTGGGCGGGATGGAAAATGGTGGATCAAAGGCGACGACCTGTCCGCGGGCGTGGACACCTGCGTCGGTCCGGCTCGCTCCCCGGGTCTCGACTGGTTGCTTGTACAAGCGACCGAGGGCTGCCTCGAGGCACCCCTGAACCGTCCGCAGATCGCTTTCGGGACCTTGCCGGGCAAAACCGTGAAAATTGGTGCCCTCGTAGGCGACCCGCAGCACAACACTCATAGGTCGACCATGCGCCGCCAGTCGACGGACTGTCAATCGCCGACCGTACCGAGGACGGTCGTGCGCACATGCGGGTCGACATCGCCGACGCTTTGGCACCCTGGCGGGCGAGTACGGTTTCGCTGGTGCGAGTTGGAGGGGGTCGAAGCGAACCATGCCGCACAAGCTCAAGCGCAGGCTTTGCTACCATGGACGGGTGACCCAGCGCCTTATGATCTTCGATCGCACCTGTCGCGGGCGGGCATTGCTGCCTGGACTCAGTCACGCATGGACCCTCGGCTCATGGGTTTACCGCGGCCTGCGGCGGTTCGACGCCTACTGCGGTGTCGAGAGTTGGGAGGAGGCCTTCGATTGGTTGCTCGCCCGCAGCGAGCACCAGCCGATCGCCGAGGTCCAGTTTTGGGGGCACGGAAAATGGGGTTGTGCCCGGGTCGGCGAACAGGCGTTTGATCGCACGAGCCTGTGCGCAGCCCATCCGTTGGCGGCCCGTGTAGGTTCACTACGCGATCGGATGCAAGGGGCCGCACCCGGCGAATCTCCGCTGTGGTGGTTTCGCACCTGTGAAACCCTCGGGGCCCGGCCTGGTCAGGATTTTGCCGCCCATCTCGGGGACGTGCTCGGCAGTCGAATCGCTGGACATACATATATTATTGCGACCTGGCAAAGCGGTCTCCACAGCCTCGCCCCTGGAACCTGCCCCGACTGGTCCCCCGAGGAGGGCCTCAAGCAGGGCAGCGCCGAGGAGCCACGTCAGGCCCACTGGTCGGGCCCGAAGCATCCGCACACGATCCACTGTCTTCAGGGCAAGATACCGACGGGCTACTAGCCCAAATACATCAAATCCTGGCGCGGCTTGTCGCTGGGCCTGCGAACGCCGAGAAGCCCGGCTACCCCACCTCGCTTCGGCTCTTGTGGGCCAAGATTGCCTCGAGCACGCGAATCTGTGCACGCGTCGCCTGTTCGACAAACCCCTGGACAAAGATCCGGCCGAGCAGTGGGGAGGCGTTGACCTCGATCACATGGGCTTGGTCGGGATCCGAGGCCAGTAGGACCTGGTCAATCGGTGTATCTACATCCGGAGCCTCGACTGTTACGCGAAAGTCGACACCGAAGTGACGGACGTCCATCACCTCGGCGATCCGTTGGCCCATCGCTAGCCAAGGGTCGGGAATCGCCTCGACAATAATTGCAGATGCACCCTGGGCGAGGTTGAGAATGTCGAATCCGTCGGCTCGGCGAGTTTCCGAAGGTGCGCGGCTATAGCCGGCCAAAAATGTTCCGTCGAGGTAGTCGAGTCGGAGGTCGTAGCCCGCGATCGGGGTTTGGACCAGTGCGAGATAGTCCCGTGTCCACACCGCATCGATCGCGGCGAGAAGTTGCTCCCGCGATTCGACAACCTGGACAAAGCGCCCGTGTGACAGGCGGTTTGGCTTGACGACGACCGGATAACCGTGGGTTTCCGCAAATGCGAGTCCGGGTTCGAGACCCTCCTGCTCGCTGTAATCAAACATCTTAAAGTGTTTGGGTTTGAGGCATGTTACCGTTGTAGGTACATTGAATCCCGCCTCCCGCAACATGAGCCCGGTGTAGTACTTGTCGCCGCAAATCCGGGCGGCGACGTGATCGTTGAGGGGGGAACCCGAGCCGACCAATACAGCCGACTGGTTGCCCCGATGGATCCGCATCAAGAGGCGGTAGTCGGGGTCGAGCACGTCGACCCGTAAACCCATGCGCTCAGCTGCACTGGCAAACACCGCCATCGACGGGGAGAGGGAACGTGAACCTTGCATGCTGCGATGCATACCCCGTTTGGGCCGCGTGTGGGCGAAACTCGGTCCGTCGTTGACTGTCCTCGATGTGTCGTTACAAGCGAGCGGACAAGCCTGTTGCTAGCTGGCTTTCAAAGGTGCCCGCGGCGGATTGTAACTACATGCACCAGGTTAGGCGCCCGGTTTGTACAGCGCGATCAGGCCAGCGCCCATCGCCAGCAGGGGGAGGATCCACCACAGGATACCGCTGAGGTTCGGCTTGCGATTGAGGATTGCCAGCGCGCCCCCCATTAACAACCAGATCAAAAGTTTGGGATGCACCCACGGTACGGCAAACGCGTTGGGCGTCCCCAAGCGGGCGAGCATGCCGAACCCGCCCAGCAGGATCAGAAGCATCGACACGCCGTGGGTAATGGCGACCCGCTTGCGCTGTTTGTTCGACTCCCGGTCGCCGCCGTTGTGCAGGGCAGTCCCCCCGAGCGACATCAACAACAACGCGATTCCGAGGATATGGACGGCCTTGTAAACTTCGTATGACAACATGGGGATTTTCGCTCCGGGACAGCCTGCCGTCTGCGCGCGCGTTTGACAAGTCCCTCCGCCACCCTGTGTACGCTTGCGACGGGGGGTCGCGTACACCGATTTCACCGCGTGGCGAGCCTCGGGGGGATCGTGCGGAGCCCATCCGTCGCATTTCCAGGCGCGCGGCGGATCTGTTGCGCGACGTCACCGGACGAGCGGACGCGACGAAACGCGAGAAGACCTCGGGAAACCCGGGCGCACAATTGTTCGGTACATACCGGATTGCGATAGAACCGAACCTTCAGATGTATGCATTTACAACCGGGTATGTGTCAGCCATCGACCATCTTGATGTAATTGCAAGTATGACTGGCGAAAACGTGTTCAGACCGCGTCGCGACAGTAGGCTTCGACCTGTTGATATGCCGATGTATGTCCGAGTAAAAGCTCACAGGCCATCTTGAGGTACTGCTCGAGGGTCGTCGGAAACAGGCGCACGGTTTGGTCGAGGCTCGCGGTTGCAAGTTGGGCCCGGTCGGGTGCAAACGCGGCGTGGGTGAGGGCAGCCGCGTGACCTTGAAGTGTGGCGAGACGGACGATTTTGCGTGCATCCCACAAAAATGCTGCTGTGTCTCCCCCTGCTGTCACGAGGTATCGACCGTCGGGCGAGAAGGCCACATGCAGCACCGGTCCCGCGTGTCCCTCGAGCGTCGCTTGCCGGGAAAACGTCGGCAAGGTGCGGTAGACCACCGCCGCCCGCATACCTGCGAGCACGACACGGCCGTCGATCGGATCGAAGGCCGCCGCGTGGAGTTGTCCGACATTTGGTGCGTATACAGTTTCTTCGTGACCCGTGAGCGCCGACCACAGGTGGGCCGTGTGGTCACTTCCCAGGGTCACAAACATCTCGCCGGTGCCGGAAAACACAACCCGCAGGAGCTTGGAGCGATGGCCCTGGAGGGTGGCGACCCGCGAGCAACTTTCGACATCCCACAACTCCGGCGGGCCGGCGTCGAGTCCGGTGGTCACCACATAGCGGGCGTGGGGGCTGAGCGTCGCCTGTAGGATTTGTGTACTCGAGACCGAGCAGGCCGTTTTTTGCAAAGGGTGGCCATTGCTCGCATACCAGGTTCGGACCTCGCCGTCGCCTCCGACGGTGACGAGTCGATTGCCCTCGCGGTTGAACGCGACCGAAAAAACGGTTCCGTCGTGGGCGTCAAAGGTCCGCACCGGTTTACCAGTGGTCGCTTCCCACAGGTGCACTCCTTTGTCGCCGATGGCGAGGGTCACGAGGCGGTCGTGGCCCTTGGGGGTAAAGATCGCATCGACGACCGGCCCGAGGTGCCCGGTGAGTGGGGCGACGACAGTATTGCTGCTCGGATCCCAGAGGTAGGCCGCGCGCTCGTCCCCGCCGGTGACCATGCGGTGCCCTGTTGGTGAGTATACAACTTTATTGACGGTGCCCCGATGCCGGCGAAGGGTGCGGATCGGGTTGGTGACCGTCGCGCTCCAGATCCGCGCCGTCCGATCTTCGCTGAGCGTGAGAATGCGGTAGCCGTCGGGTGAAAACTCAGTGTGGTAGATCGGCTTCGAATGGCCCTCGAGTGTCGCCAGTCGGGCGCCGTTCATCGGGTTCCACAGGCGGGCGGTGTGGTCGTCCCCGGCGGTGACGAGTCGCGTGTCGTCGGGGGAAAATGCCGCCGTACGCACGGAGCCCGTATGTCCGGAAATTGTGACCTTGAGTTCGCCCGAGGGGACTTCCCACAGACGGGCGGTGTGGTCATCGCTCGCGGTCACGACACGCGAACTATCGTTTGAATATGCAACATGACGGATCCGACCACTGTGGGACAACCCGGCTGTCGCGGCGTATTTGAATCCTTCGATCGGATCCCAAAATGCGGCTGTTCCGTCGCTGGCGAAGGTTGTGAGGGTATTGCCGTCGGGCGAGAATACGGCCCCTTCGACAATCGCGTCGCCGTGATCGAGTTGACTGGTGACGAGGCTGCGATCTTCGGTACGCCACAGCAGGGTTATCCCGGGGTCGCCGAGCGCGATCAGGCGGCTGTCGTCGGGTGAAAATGAAAATGTTCGCAGGACCGATTTGTCGGTTTTTTGTAGTTGCCCGATCGCGGAGGCATCGTCGGCGTTCCACAGATAGGCCCGTCCATCGCTGCCGGCGGTCGCCAACAGCTGGCCGTCATGGGAAAAAGATGCAGCTACAACAGTTGCCGGTGAACCCAGCACACCGATTTTTGCGTCGCGCCGGGGATCCCACACGGTGGCGACATTGCGGGCGGCGACCAGCAGGCGGCGAAAGTCGCGATCGGCGACCGGCAACATGCCCGCGTTTCCGGCGTGGTCAGCCAGAGATTCGCCCGAGAGCGTGTTCCACAGACGGGCGGTGTGATCTTGGCTGATGGTCAACAAACGTGTGTAATCGCGGGAGTATCCGACCCATTTGACCGGACTGCGGTGGCGCCCGAGGCTGAGCAGGGGCCTGCCCGAGGCCGCTCCCCAGACCTTTGCCGTGCGGTCGGCACTGGCGGTCAGCACCTTCGTCCCGTCACTCGAGAACGAAGCCTGATAGATCGTGCCCTCGTGTCGGAGGATCACCGGATCGGAGGCCGGTGTGGCGACCGAAGCAGCCAACCCTTCCAGCACCGACACCGGCATTTCCTGGTCGAGCTGTGCACCTTCGCCGGCGGCCTTGATCGCCGTCACCAGGGCAGGGACCGCCTGGCCGGGGGTACGGCTCAGCAACAGCGCCTTTTCCCCCATGTGTTTGATCTCCTGCAGTCGGGCGTTGCGGACTTGTCGGGCTGTGATTTCGGCGAGCTCGGTCTTGGCGGTATTGAGGCGCCAGCGTTCGGCACCGGTCCATGCAAGTACACCGATGAGTGACAACACGGCCGCGGTTAAAATCGTGACCAGTCGCCGCTGGCTGTTGGCGCTGTCCTCGGCACGTTCCCGACGTTCGCGTTCGACTTCGCCGCGGTAGCGTTCGTGTTCGGTCCGGGCCCGCTCCTCGGCGATCTTGACTAGCGACTCGCCCTCTTTGCGCAGGGCCTCGGCGATCCGCGAGCGTGCCTCGGCCTCTTGCCGCGCAAGCTCCACACCTGCGAGCAGGTACTCGTGTTCGGTTACGGATAGGTCGTGGCGGCCCTTGGACCACTCGAGGGCATCTTCGAGGGCCTCGCCGCGCAGCAGGTAGTCGTCGCGTTTGCCCGACTCCTCCCAGCGCTCGACGACTTCGGCCAGGCGAAACTCGCGTTCCTTAGCCTTGAGCCACGCGTGGTCGTAAACCTCGACAAAGATCAGATTGCGCGAACGCAGGAAAATTTCGTCGTCATCGCGCGTTTCGGCTGCGATCCCCATCAGTCGCAGTTCGGTTTGCAGGGCGTTGTTGGGTTCGGCCGGGACCCGCTCACCGTCGAGAAGTTTGCGATAGAGGTGCAGGAGTTGTCGGGTTTTCGACTTGGAGGTGCGATCGAGACGCTTTTCGGCGTAGGCGATGGTGGCGTCTTCTGACCGTCCACTCCGAATGAACAATGTATAGGCAACTTCATCGACGCGGTCGATCGGATTTTGACCGAACAGTGGCCCGCGCCGCACGAGCTCGTTGCACAGCCGCTGTGTCATATAGGGGTGGCCATTGGTCCACGCGAACACGGCGTCGAGCATCCGATGACGTACCGGGCCAAAAATCTCGAGTCCCTCGGCGAACGACGTCACTTCCTCGCGGCTAAAGTCTTCGAGGCGAATCTCGCGACCGATGTTGAACGGGGTGCGCACCGGATTTCGGATCAGGTCGCTGGGTGCCGCGACCCCGAGCAGGCAAAATGTCAGGCGTTCGTAGTTGGGGTACTCGGCGCGGAGGTTGTAGACCGCCCGAATCGAGGCGAAAAAATCGTCGGTGCTAAAGTCGAGGGTAAGGACCGAGTCGACTTCGTCGATAAACACAACCACCGGTTCGTGGATATGTTCGAGCACGACGTCACGCAAAAACCGGTACCAGCGGTGCACCGGGGCGGTCCCGCTGTGGGTCTCCCAAAACTCGTCGAGCCCGTGCAGGTGTAGGCCGACAGCGATCTCGTAGGCGATGGTGTAGTACCACTCGTCGGGCGTCACTTGGCTGGTGCCGATGCCGGAAAAATCGATGCTGACACAACGAATGCCCGACAACATCAGGTCGTCGCCGGCCCGGATCCGCAGGCTCGACTTACCGATTTGGCGCGGGGCCAGGATGTAACAAAACTCGCCCTTGGAAAGTGCAGCTACAAGTTCGCGGTCAGCTCTGCGCTTGACGTAGAGGGCACCGACCTGGATGGCACCGCCGGCCTGGTAGTGTGGCGCGCTGTGGGTCATAGGCGCAGGCGTTCGTAGAGACGATACCGCAGGCGGAAGAAGCCCGTCTGTTCCTCAATTGCCAACCCTGCGCTCTCCAACTGGTGCGAGACATCCGGGGTGAGCTCGGCGAGGGACTCGCTGCGAAGGTTGCGGATCCCGTCGAGTAATTGCGGATTGTTTTGCAACCTGCGGGAGTATCGGGCCAAGAAATCGTCGAACAAACTTGTACTTTCACCGATGAGTTCGGCAGCCGGTGTGCCGCCGGTAATGATCGATCGGTGCATCACGTGGCGCACGAGGTAGGGGTGCCCACCGATCAATTCCATGACCTGGGCAAAGTCTGCGTCGCTCCATAGGACGCCGTAGCGGGTGGCCAACTCGCGGACCTGTTCGAGCGTAAAGTCGCCCAGCACGATCGGTGGCGTCAGGTTAAACGGTGAGGTGTTGGGACGATCGATCAACCGACTCGGGGTGGTCGAAATCGACAGAACCAGGCGTAGTTTGCTAAAACTGGGGTTTTGCGCCCAGGCCCGCAACATGCCGAAACAGTCGTCTTTAAACGGCGAGCCCCAGATCGTGTCGACCCGGTCAAACGCCAGCAGCAGGCGTGTGTCGACCGCGGGAAGTACATGCTCACGCAACAATCGCGTGATCTTGTGGTTGGGACTGCCGCGGCCCTTCCACAGTTTTTGCACGACCTCCTCAGGACACCGGGCTGCTTCGACGATGAGGTAGGCGAGCTCCTCGACAAACAGGTTGTAGTCGTTGAGCACATCCGTGGTGAAGGCGTCGAAGTTGATCGACACGATGGTTTCGGCACCACCATCTTGCTGATGCACACAGTTGAGGAGGTAGTTGAGGGTCCACGTCTTCCCGAACTTTTCCGGGCCCCACAACACGACCGGTGCGGTCGGGTTGGTGAGGTAGTTGATCGCGGTCTGCTCCTCGTCGTTGCGGTGGATGTGCCACTTGGGGTCAAACCCGGCTCCTGGCGGCTGGGCCCGCGACTCGTTGGAGGGGCTGTCATCGCTTTCGTCGGTCGGACCGACAAAGAACATCCCGCTGTTGTCGGTGATCTGTTTGTGGCTCAAGCGCGGCGAACCGTGGTGCGTATCGGCGGCGGTGTCCGGCGTGGCCGGACGCGGGCGCGGCTGTGGGACTCGCAACAACGCGACGGACTCGGGCGGCGTCGCCTGGTCATCTTCTAACTCGTAGGCTTCGAGGTCCTGGATGATCCGCCAGTGACCGGCAACGTGACGCCGGGCCACCCGCGGCCAGATCCGGAGAAATGCCCGCCCGTCGTCGGTCAGTTCGATCGCACCCGCGGCGTACCCGTGGCGCCGCTCGACATGATTGTGCTCGCCCCAGGCCTCGAGCCCGAACAGCGATGTCCCCTGGATCGAACGTCTGGCTTCGGCGCCACCCATCGCCATGGTGGTCAATGCATGATCATGCATATGTCCAAACATGTGCGCGGCAAACCGGCCGGGCGTGTGGATCTCGGCGTGGATGTGGTCGCGGTTTTGCGCCGACAGCCACGACGGAGGATGGTGTGTCATCAACAATCCGCACTCGTGGCGACGCATCCACGCGGGGCCGTCGCCCTGGCATGCTCCGTGGAACTGGCGCACATCCATCGCCAGCTTGCCCTCGTAGTCGCCGGCGCTGAGCTGCAAAAACGTCGAGTTGAGGCCGACGATCCCGAGGTAGAACTCGTCCTTGACCAGCGTGGCTGCAAAGTCGCCGGGCAGGATCCCGGCGTGGAATTGGGGCAGCCGCGGGAACGGATGTTCGTCCCACCACTGGGTGTAGTTTTTGAATGCATCTACAATAAGTTTGCGGTAGCGGCTCGCCGGCGAGCTCCAAAAGTCCTTGCGGACCTGTTCGAACGCATCCCACTGGTTGAGCAACAGGGTTTCGGGGAGACTTGTCTCCGGGCGCGTCAAGTCGTGGTTGCCGGGCACTGCGAGCAGCACCGGCGAGGAGCCGAGGCTCTCGAATAGGTGCCACAGCGGGGCCAGCGTGTCGTTGAAACGGGCAAACTCATCGGCACTTCCGCGTTGGGTGAGGTCGCCGGTAAACAGGACCAGGTCCCAGGGCCCGCAGCGGTCGTGCAGGCGCTTGATGTCTTCGAACAGGATATCGCGCACACCCGGCCACAGCCGCGATTGTGCCTGCATCCCCTGATGGAAGTCCGTAAAGTGAAGCCAGCGAATTGTACGCATCGAAAACCGTGAGTTTCTGGCTGTGGCTGCCAAAGCGCTGCCACATCCCCCTAAAGTCGGCAGTGTAACACCGGGGAGACCGCTTTCAGACGGCCAAAACGGCCGCGACACACCTGCTCACATCGGCGCATCGAAACGCTCCATTGTCCGAAAGTTGTGGGGACCTTACCGCGGGCCGCTCGCGTGATACGTCCCATCGACATTTTCAACGCACAGGTGGGGATAGAGATTTCACAAAAATGCTGCGGATGCGACTGCAACACACGTTGCGCGCCACTCGCGTGGCCGGAGAAGATGTAGCTGCGACAATCGGGTTGGAGCACCTCCGCGCGTGCGGTTGATCGATGATGGAGATCCGAACGCGATCGCGTGCATCGATGAGGTTCGGCGCTTGGATTTCTCGCCCCGGTTCCAACTGTGGGGTAGCCGCAAGCGGGTGGGATGGGGGATGCTCCGAGTACTGTGCGGGGCACGTCTATCCGGCTGTGGCGATGGATCTTGGCGGCCAGTTTGTGCACCGGTGCCGCGGTCGGAAAAACCGTGCACGCCGAGCCGGCGGCCGCGGATGAGCTCCAAAGCCCGGTGCTGCAAAACCGAGTTTCCCTGACCTATCCCGCGGAATTACTCGAACTCGATCCCAGGCCTGAAGGACAGGTTGTGGTCAAGTACGTGGTCGGGGTCGACGGCGTGCCCAAGGAACTCGAAGTGATCCAGCCCGTGCATCCGGTCCTCGACCAGGTGGCGATGCGGGCGGTCGCTGAGCTTCGCTACCAGCCGGCGACCTACCGCGGCCAAGCGGTCGAAGTCGTGCTTTCAATCGGGATCGAGATCGATGCCCCTGAGCCTGAACCTGAGCCTGAGCCTGAGCCTGAAACGGAGGAAGGGCAGGGGGACGAAGGCGCCGACGATCGGCCCGAAGATGCCGGGCCCGTCCGACTTTCGGGGGCGATCAAAGAAGCAGGTCGCCGCACACCCGTTGTAGGTGCAGTGATTTTGGCGGTGCCGGCCCCGGCGGAGCTCCCGGTCGGCCGCGTGCGAAAAAAACGCTATGGCGAGGACGAAGAGGCGGAGCCGGCTTGGAGCGTGCGAGCGGTGACCGGCGAGGATGGTGCATTTGAACTGCGCGGGATACCTGATGGAAAAGTCAGATTGGTGATCCTGACCCAGGGTTTTGAGCGTCTCGACTATGTCGAGCAGGTCTCTGCAGGTGAGCGGGTCGAAGTGACCTATTTCCAAACCAGACTGGTCACCAATCCCTATCGCACGGTTGTGTCGTCCAACCGCGAGGAGCCCGAAGAAGTGACGCGGCGGACGATTTCGGTGGCGGAGATCAACAGCTTACCGGGCACCCAAGGCGACGCGCTCAAGTCGATCCAAAACTTCCCTGGCGTCGCCCGTGCACCCTTGGGGATCGGATTGTTGGTGATTCGCGGGTCGGCGCCGAGCGACTCCAACACCTACCTCGGTGGCCACAAGATTCCGCAGCTGTTTCACTTCGGCGCCCTGTCGAGTGTGTTCAACGCCGACATGCTGGCGCAGATCGACTACATCCCGGGAAATTTCGACAGCCGGTTTGGCGACTCGATCGGTGGCATCGTCAATGTCGTTCCCCGCAAGGGTCGGCGCGACGGATTTCACGGCTACATCGATGCCGATGTGTTCGACATCGGGGCCATGGTCGAGGGCCCGGTCGGCAAGGGTTCATATGCCCTCAGTGCCAGGCGGAGTTATATCGATGCGATTTTGGGGGCTGTTCTGCCCGAAGATATCGGACTCGGATTTGCCCAGGCGCCGCGCTACTGGGACTACCAGGGACTGTTTGACTATCCCGTCGGCGGCGGTGAGCTCAGCCTGCGGGTGTTTGGCTCCGATGACCGCGTCAGCCTGATCACCGAAGATGCCAACGACACCGAGACCGACGAGCGTGACGGGTTCGGCACGAGCATCCTGTTTCACCGCGCAGATATTGTTTATCGCCGTCAGGAAGGGCCCTGGAATTTTTTGATCACCCCGTCCTATCGCTATCAGGAGTTCGGTGGCGGAGGATTTGGAATCTTTGAATTCTCGCTGGTCCAACACGAGTTTTCCGGCCGCGCGGAGATTTCCTATCGGATGTCGCGGCGATCTTCGATCCGGGTGGGTACCGAAGTCAATGCAGGTACATCAATCATTGAAGCGCGCGCACCGAGTTTTCCCGCGGGCTCGGGGCTCGGCTCGACCGGTATCGAAAATGTAGGCAACATCCAGATCCCGTATGCGAACCCGGCACTGTACATGACAGCGACGATCGGGATCGGTGACCGCTTTGTCCTCTATCCCGGGGCCCGCCTGCAATACAACGGGATTGCGATTGATCGTTCGGCCTTTGATCCGCGGTTGCGATTTGTATGGCAGGTCGCCGACCGCACCAAGATCAAAGGCGGGGTTGGGCAGTTTTCGCAGACACCCGAAATCCCCCAGTTAAATGAGGTGTGGGGCAATCCCAACCTCGGGATCGAACGCTCGCTGCACACCAGTTTGGGCGTGGCCCAGGAGCTTCCGGCCGATGTCGATATCGAGGTGACAGGGTTTTACAAACACGTGTGGGACCGCGTGACGCAGTCGACCAACCTGGTGTTTCGCGACGATCGGCTGTGGAGCGAGAACTTTGCCAACCAAGGGATTGGACACATTTATGGGGCCGAGCTGCTGGTCCGAAAGGCGCTCACACGCAAGTTGTTCGGTTGGGTGAGCTACACGTTTATTCGCAGTTTGGTACGGGAGCAGCCGGGGTTTTCGCTGGCGCCGTTCGACTTTGATCAACCCCATATTCTCACCCTGTTGGCGGTCTACAAGCTCCCGCGCAACTGGCAGATCGGCGGACGGTTTCGCCTCGTCAGCGGCAATCCGAACACACCGCGGACCGACGGGGTGTTTGATGCCGAGGGTGGCGACTACTTGCCACTCGATGGCGAGAAAAACAGTGAACGCCTGCCGGCGTTTCACCAGCTCGACCTCCGCGTCGACAAGCGCTGGGTGTTGCGGCGGGCGATCATCACCCTCTATCTCGATATCCAAAACATCTATAACCGCCAGAACATCGAGGCCTGGAACTATTCGTACAACTTCCAGCAGCGGACGGGCACGGCAGGGTTACCGATCATTCCCTCGCTCGGGATGCGGATCGCGTGGTAACGGTCTGACAACGGGCTGCGGAGAATTTCCGTGCCGCGGCTCACGGGTTTGATCGCAAAAAAAAAGGGTTGACGCATGCCTCGACGGGCACAGACTGCCGGCGTCGAAGGGGGCAACCGCCAAACAGGCGAGCGAGCCACCTCGAGAATGTACCGGTTTTGCCCGGTGTGTTGTGGCGGATGTGCCAGTCAGACACACGGGCACTGTGTCCCCACGTACCTGTCCAAAGAGGAAGAAAGCCATGTTTACCTACTGGATGAACGCCAATGACTCCCTGCGTGTACTCGACGAAGTTCGTCGGCAACTCGACCACGCGTTCCGCGATTTCGATCGCAACCACAACCTGTTTCGTCAGCGCCGACCCGCACAATGGCCCCAACTGAAGTTCTACGATCGCGGCGAGACCTATGAGATTCGGGCGCTGGTGCCCGGTTTGCAAGAGGAGGACCTCGAGATCACGGCGACCGGTGAGAGCATCACCGTGTCCGGTGCCCGCAAGGCCGACAAGCCCGAGGGCAAGGTTACCCACCGCCGCGAGCGGACGGGCTATCGGTTCACCCGCACGTTTGACCTGCCCGGCAAAGTCGATGTCGAGAAGGTCACCGCCGATCTCCATAATGGTGTACTTACACTCAAGCTCCCACGGGTCGCCGAAGAGCTTCCCAAAAAGATCACCGTCAAGCCCAACCAGGCCCTCCACGCCTAATCACACCTACGATTTACGGAGAATCATCATGTCAGACCAAGCTGTGCAAACCCAGTCCAACCACGATGTCCCCTCGGAGACCACGGTGTCCCATCCGGTGCTGATTCCAGCTGTCGATATCTACGAGGGCGACAACGGCTTTGAGGTTATCGCCGATGTCCCCGGTGTCGGCGAAGATGCCCTCGAGATCGTGTTTGAGGATGAATCGCTCAAGATCGAAGCCTCCCACGCCGGCGAAGATGTCCCCGAGGACGAGCGTTTCACCTACCGACGCAGGTTCAAAATCCCCGATACCGTCGATGTCGAGAGCATCTCTGCGACCTTGAAGTCGGGAACGCTGCACCTACACCTTCCGAAGTCGCGCCGGGCCCAACCGCGCAAGATTGCCATCAACGCCAACTAGTTCCGTCCGTTTCAGTCCATCGTCCGTCGCGTGCCCGCGAACCCTGTCGCTCCAGACAGTGTTCGCGGGTTTTTTATGCGCACGTGCGCGGATGCTCGAACGCTTGAAGGCATTTGCCACCGACCGGACAGGTGGCCGGGGGTATGATCCGACCGCGTCCATGCTTGAACAAAATCTGCAATCGTCGGCCCTATCTTCGCGTATCCAAGCGGTCACCGTGTACCGGAGTGGGGCCATGGTCGAACGTGTGGCGGCACTCGGAGGGGGCCCCAGCGAGGACCCGAGATCGGTCAAAATTATCGGCCTTCCATTGTGCATGTCCGACCGAAGTGTGCGTGTACAAGTTCATGGCAGTGGCCGCCTACCCGTCGCCCGCGATGTTCGAGTCGTGCTCGAGCTCGGTGTTCCCGACGAAGGGATGGCACCGGGTGAGAATGAGGCGTTACAGGCCAAACGCTTGCAAGTACATATTGTGGAGGATCGCTTGAGCCAGCTCAATGCACGCCGCAAACTGATCGCCGCAATCGAAGTCCGGGCGCGCCCCGAGGGCGAAGAAGGCCAACCGCCACCGCCGATCCCGACGACGGCCCGGCTGGCGATGGTCGGGTTTCAAGCGGAGCAACTCGACTCCCTCGACCACGCGATCGCCGAGGTGCGCAAGGAACTGGTCGCGTTGCGCGAGGAACTTGCCGAGTTGGAGGCCCGCGACCGCGAGGCGACGGCGGCCCGGCAACCCAAACAACACGAGATGCGCAAGTCTGTGGTCGTGACCCTGGATACCGGCAAACACGATGATGCCGAGCTCTCGCTTACGTATATGGTTCCCGGGGCCCGCTGGGCTCCTGCATATACAATCAACTTGAGTCCCGATATGCGCCGCGGAGAGCTCTCGATGCGGGCGGCGGTGGTTCAACGCACGGGCGAGGATTGGAAAGGCGTCGCCCTGACGCTGACAACCGCCGATGCCCACCGCTGGACGGAGTTGCCGGAGATGCAGAGCTTGCGACTCGGTCGTGCCCAACCTCCGGTACACACCCGTGGCTGGCGAGCACCGCCGCAGGGGGCCGATGAGCTCTACCGCGAATACGACCGCTTTGTCGCCGGGTTGCCCAAACCGGCGAAGGCAAAGCCCAAGCCGACGGCCAGACCCGCTCCGGCGAGACGTCCACCACCCCCACCTATGGCACCGCCCCCACCCTCGGCCCCACGACCCGATGTCGAGGAGGAGGCAAGCCGTTCATATGCACTTCCGTCGTCGATGACCACAACAGGTTCCATGACGCAGACCGGGATGATCAGCTTTGGCGGAGCGCCCCCTGGAATGCCACCTCCGGCACAGGCGATGCCTGCACGAGCCCCCCAGGCACCGTCGCGGGCAAAAAAATCTCGCCAACGCCGAGCAGGCGCGAGTGAGGTGATCGCCGGGGCCCTCGCAAACCAGGCCGTTGCGATGGACGAGGCTTTGGATGGTGCGATGGGACCGGGCGGCGGCGGTGTCCCGCACGGACAGGCGCCTGAGCCCGACCACGGGATCCGCGACGACATGTTGGCCTACGGCGATTTGCGAATGCGAAGGCCCGAAGAACCTCGCCGCGGAAACCTGGTGTTGTTGCAACGCCGCGAACGCTACCGCGAATGGCTGGTGATGCGCGAGGTCGACATCAGCTTCAACTTTATCGCCATCATCGACCGCGCGACCCGGGACGCACAGGCTGTCCATTCAGTCAGCTTGCCACCACGGCACAGTATCCCCGATGAGAGCGACGGATTTTCCCACGCGTATCGCTCGGATACCGATGTGGAGATCGAAAGCGACGGTCAGTATCACAGCGTCGCCCTGACCAAAACAGGGGTCGATACCCGGCTGCAGCACGTGGTCGTGCCGCGCGAGAGCACCGATGTGTTTCGCAATATCGAGTTGAAAAATCCCGCGGCCGTGACCCTGTTCGCCGGTCCGGTCGATGTTTCGGTGGGTGGCAACTACCTGCTCACCAGC
>CAZUPD010000033.1:62876-66137 GCA_964621785.1 uncultured Nannocystaceae bacterium | reverse complement strand
CTCCGAACTTCCCCGCGCAAGTGCTTCGTCGCTCTCGTGCTACTGCAACTGTTTTGTGTCTGCGGAGGGAGGAGCTGATACCCTCAAACCGTCGTTGCTGGACCGATTATATGAAACTTCCGTGTCGACCCTATCTCGAACAACGCGACCTCTGGCCCGCCGAAGGTCGCCACATCATGGCCCACTACGACACCGAATCGGTCGTCGTCTACCAAGCTTACCGCCCCAGCATCGGCAAATACGCCGTGCAGCACCAACGCTTCGGCGGCGACTGGTCCTACAACCGCATGAGTTGGATCAAGCCCAACTTTCTGTGGATGATGTACCGCTGTGGCTGGGCGCAAAAACCTGGTCAAGAAGTTGTATTAGCAATTCGAATGCAGCGCGCCGGCCTTGACCAAATCCTCGCGCACGCCGTCCACTCGAGCTTCAACCGCCATGTCTACGCCGACCGCGACGTCTGGAAACAGCGCGTCGCCTCGAGCTCGGTACGATTGCAGTGGGACCCGGACCACGACCCCCACGGCGGCAAATGCCAGCGGCGGGCGATCCAACTGGGCCTGCGCGGTGAGACCTTGCGCAAGTTTGCCGACGATTGGTGTATCAGCATCGAAGACATCAGCGACTTTGTCCGCGCGCAGTATCGCCACGTCGTGGCCGGCACACTCGAACACCTGCAAATCCCGGTCGAGCGTATCTACCCCGTTTGCTACCCCGCGGATCCCGGCCACCTCGGGGTTTCGGGCGCACACCCGTGACGCGACGCTTAAAATCAATGCTGATGCAAATAGTTTCGATGGCGCGCCATACAAGCGAACATCGACACCGCGTCTGGCGCCCTGTGCTCCCCGCGAAATTCGCGATAAAGTGTATGCACATTTACAGCTACACGCTCGCCCTCTCCCCAACTTGAAAACCCGTCCATCGAAATCTCTCGCGCGGCCTCTTCGGCTCCGAGACCGGCATCAAAGCATTTTCTCGCTTGCACCTGCAAATATTCGAGATAGTCTTTCACCCGGCGGACCGCCGACTTGTCGCAAATCGGACCGTGGCCCGGAACGACCGTCTCCACATCCATCTCGAGGATTCGCCCACACGCGCGGACCCAGTTGGACACGGGACCTTCCCAGACGATCGGGTGCGCACCGACAAACAGGATGTCGCCGGTGAACACGGTCTTCTGGTCAGGTATATGTACAATCACATCTCCGCGGGTATGGGCCGGGCCGACCTCGAACAGTTCGACCGTGCGCGCTCCGACGCGAACACTCATCTGCTCGTCGAACGTCTTGTTCGGCGGGACGAGCTCGATTCCGTCAAATTCAAACGCGCCGAAGATATCGAGCACAAACTCTGCAGCCTCGCCGACGGCGGCGATCTGCTCGAGACCGAGGCGGCCGAGTGTCCGGGTTAGAATTTTTCCCGGTGCGCCCAAACGCGAAACGATCCGGGCGACCTTGAGCAACATCGCCACCTTCTTGGGCGGCAGCTCGACCATTTCGGCGGCTCCGCGGCGGGAAGCGATGATTTCGGCCGACTTGACCAGGGCGTTGCCCCAGCAGTGGTCTCCGTTTGCATGTGTATTGACAACTATTTCAATCTCGTCGGCGGCCCTCGTCGCGCGGCGCATGTCTTCGAGCATGTGCCGGGTAAGCCGGAGGTCGAACAGCGTGTCGATCAACAGCGCATGCTCGCCGTCGCAACAAAGACCCGCATTGCTCCAGCCCCACGAGCCATTCGGTTGGAGGTAGGCATAGACCCCCTCGCCGAGTTCGTGCAGACCCTGTTTGTAGTTCCACGCCGAAGACATGGGTGACACCTTACTCCAAAATCGCCCTTCGGCGACCAAAACGCCACCTCGATGGGGCGTTTTTGTTGTCACTCTCATGTAGGTACATATTTTATGGGCACCTTGTTCCGTCTCTGGGCGCGGAGGCGACCTTCTCTCGAGGCTCGACGTACTTCGCCTCCTGCCGCATAATTCGTCCCAACAAGTGGTCCGAAAGGATCGCTACCTATCCCGATGGACAGCAACTCCCCCAGTCAGCTCGACCAAGAGGTTTGGCAACAACTCCTCACCCAGCCAGAGCTCGCGCGGGTACTTCTCGAGGATCCCAAGCACCTCGCCGCGTTTGTGGCCCGGGTACGCGAGTTGGACAGCTCGCACAAAGAACTGCAACTCCTCCACGAGTTCACACTCGAACACAGCAACGAAATCGAGGACCAACTCGCCGAAAAGGTCGAGGAGGTCGAGGCCCTCGTCCGCGACCTCGAAGTTCGCAACGGCTTTATCCGCAAAGTGTTTGGTCGCTACATGTCCGACACAATCGTGCATACGTTGTTGGAGTCGCCCGATGCCCTCAAACTCGGTGGCGAGCGCCGGACGATCAGCATCTTGATGTCGGATCTACGCGGGTTTTCGGCTTTGTGTGAACAGCTTCCGCCCGAGCAGGTCGTCCGCACGCTCAACATCTACTTCGCCGCGATGTCGGACCTCATCACCGACTATCACGGGTTGATCAACGACTTCATCGGCGACGCCATCCTCGCGCTGTTCGGAGCTCCGATTCCCCACGAGGACGATGCCGAACGCGCGATCGCCTGTGCGTTGTCGATGCAACGGGCCATGGTCGAGGTCAATGACAAGCTGCGGTCCGAAGGTCTCCCCGAGCTCGAGATGGGGATCGGCATCCACACCGGGGTGATCGTCCTCGGCAACATCGGCTCGGACAAGCGCACCAAGTACGGTGTCGTCGGCAGTCCGGTCAACATCACCAGTCGGATCGAATCCTATACGGTCGGGGGCCAAGTCCTGGTGTCCGAGGCAACTCTCTCGCAGTTGCGCGAGCGGGTGTTGACCGGCGAGAGTTTCCGAGCGACGCCCAAGGGAATCGACGCGCCGCTGCAGATCCACGAAATCCTTGGGATCCGCGGCACCTACGAAATCGACCTCCCTGTGTTTGCGCCCGACCTCACCCCGCTGACGCATCGCCCCGCGGTCGACCTGGCGGTGATCGACGGGAAGCATGTCGCCCAAGGTCATGTACGGGTTGAACTCAGCGCGCTTGCCCCCGACGCCGCGACCTTTGTCGGCACGAAAACAATCGCGCCGCGCAAGGATGTCAAGCTGACGCTGTTGGCTGACGAAGTCGCCGGCACTGCGGTCTACGGAAAGGTCATCACGTCGTCGGAGGATTGCACGACCATCCGGTTTACCGCGGTCCCCCCGGATGCTCAGGCATGGATCCAGCGCCAGCGCCA
>CAZUPD010000033.1:47556-62776 GCA_964621785.1 uncultured Nannocystaceae bacterium | reverse complement strand
CCGGCACATGCCGGATGCTCAGAATCATACGCCGTAAAAATTTCCCGTCGCAAACGTGCGGAGTGGATTCGACATCCACGATGATATGTCGATACATACATGTCTGTTTAGACATGGCGAAAACATCATCATTGCCTGGCAGACTTTGTCCGTGCTACGTTTGCCGGTAAATCGGTAACATTGCACCCCTCGGGGCCGCGCGGCTAAAACCGAAACGCGAGTCGTCCATGACCTCGATCTCTCCGGCACCCTCCGCCAACCCAACCGACTGTGAACCGATGGCCCCGGTCGTCACGCTGCGAATGCCGACCGACGGCTTTGCCAAGAGTTGGTCGCACTGTCAGCTCCTCGCCGACTTCCTCGCCCGTTACGCGTCGAGCAACTTCTTCGACTCCGAACGCTACTCGAGCCTACTGTCTTGCCTGCTCAACGAACTCGTCGAGTTCGTCTTTCGCCTACACCTCCCCCAGCGCGAGTTGACCTTTGACGTGTTCAAGCGGGCCGAAGTTGTGATTGTGCAACTGACAATTCCGGCCGACGCGCGGCAGCGCGAGTCCTACCGCAGCCATCTGCAAAACCTCGACGAGCAGACCCTGCGCACAAGCCTACAGCTCCCCCCCGCGGCCGAAGTCGACGCGCACCACGGTCTGATCGAACTCGCCACCATGTACGGGCTGCAAATCAACCTGTCTGAACAACCAGATCATGAGGCAGTGCTCCTGACCGTGCCGGTACACTTCGATCAGTACGGGGATGCGACATGACAGCGATGCCCTATTCCATCCGACTCAACACGAGCAATCAAGAGATCATGCTCAGCGGTGTCGTACGTCCGCAGATGCCCGCCGAGCTCGCCGAGCTCGTGACCGGTATCGAGGGATTTGTCGCCAACATGCAGGGCACCGTGTTCCTCAACCTCAAGCGGTTGCGGCACCTCAACCACACCGGATTTATGACCCTGGCCCGCTGCCTCGCGCAGATCTGTCGGACGCGTACCGAACTCGCCATCAAAGTCGTGATCACCAGCGTGATTCCCTGGGCCCGCCACAAGTTTGCGCTCCTCGCCCGCGAGTTGCCGACGCTTGCAGTCGAGACCTACGACGACGAGTTCTATCCCGGGCAAAAACTGATCGAGCAATCCAGCTTGATTCCGTGTCTGCGCACCCAGACCAATATCCTGTGGAACTACGAACGCGAGTTGCTGCCGCGTCACGGCCTCACCCGCGGGATGCAGATCGCCGACATCTGTTGTGGGATCGGCGACTTTGCGGCCCTGGTGCACCGGGAGTTTGCACCCTCCAAAATCGTCGCGATCGACCACTCCCAACTGTTCCTCGACTACGCACGCGGGGTCGCCGAGCAGTTTGGCATGTCCGACATCGAGTACCAGCGCGGCGATGCGTCGAGCCTCCTGCTCGACGACAACTCGTTTGACTTTGTCACCTGTCGACTCGCGCTGCAGATCTTCGACAAACCCGAGGATATCCTCAGTGAGCTGTTTCGGATCGTCAAGCCGACCGGTCGCGTCTATCTGACCAATGAGTTTATGTCCCATATCTTCGGCTACCCGCGGGATGCATCGATTCGCTGGACCTATCGCCGCTCGAGTGAAATCTTTTCCCGCCTCGGTATGGACCTCGACTTCGGCCCAAAGATGCGGGCCTATTTGACCGACTGCGGATTTACAGACATCAAAATCGACGCGATTCAGGTCAGTAATGCCAATGCCAATACCGATGCCGAGGACTTCAAGCGGGTTGTCGAGAGTTGGTCCGACTATATCGTCGGTGATTTGGCACCCGCCGCCGAGGCCGACGAGGAAACCCAACGCAAACTACGTCGCGGGTTTGAAGACCATATGTATGCAATCACCCATCGCCGAGGGTTCGCCAGCTGGCCTGTATGCGTCGCCTCTGGTCAAAAACCCAAATCTCCGTAACCCAACCAGTTGTATAGGCATCGGATGGCCGCTCGCTTCAACAGCTTCCGCACAAAGTTCATCCTCGCCGCCGGCGTCGCGGTGTTTGTCGGTCTCACCCTCAATGTCTTGTTTGCCCTCAACGGGCTCCACCAACTGGAAGACGCATCCTCCAACGAGATCCAAAAAGGTCTCACCGATGCCAACACCGAATATCTGAGCAACTATATCGAGGACAAGGCGCGGGCGACCAACCGCATGTTGGACGCGCCGATGAAAGACCTCAAAATGCTCGCCGATATCACGCAAGAATTGCTCGACCACGAAGCAGAGCTCGGCGATTTTTTACAGACCACAGCCCAAAATCCACTGTTTGCCGCCAACCTCACCTACGATGCCCAAGGCGGCTGGGCCCAATCACCCGAAGGTCGCCGGACTGTACTCGCTGCCTGGGGGTATTTGCTCGACCCGCAAACCCACATACCCACGCAAAAGGCCGAGCTTGCGATCGATCGCACCGCCATCTTGGATCTGTTGTTGCCCTCGTTTCAGCGCAATGGCGCCGACAAATTACAGACCTACTATGTCGGTCCCAAACACGCGCCCTATGTCCGCCTCGCGCCCTATGTCAATATGGGCCTCGCGTTCGACCAACTCTACCCCGGTCACAACGAGAAACCTTTTTGGGATTTTTTCTTTCCCGGCATGGTCGAGGGATGGGAGTTGTGGCTGCGCGACCCGGACTCGTTCAACGAACGCGCCACGGATATCACCATCACCGAACCCTACGAAGATGCGGCCGGTGGCGGCCTGGTGATGACGTTTTTCCACCCACTGTGGAACAACCAACGCTCGAGTTTTGAGGGGGCCATCGGCCTCGACCTCACCCTCAAACAGATCATCGCCTACATCGAGGGTGTGCGCCTCGCCGAAACGGGGTTTGCATTTTTGGTGCAGTCCAACGGCAATGTCCTCGCCGTCCCAGACAGCGGCGAGGAAGTGCTTCGCATCGCCCACGCGGTCGATCAATCGGGTGGCAGTAACACCGGGGTGTCGGTCCTCGAGCGTAATCTCGGGTCGAGTTCCGATCCCGAGGTTGCAGCCCTCAAAGACAGGTTGCCATCTCTCGACAACGCTCACCTCGAGAACGTCGTCATCGGCGGGAAACAGTATATCCTCGCCACGCGTCGACTCGATAAGATGAACTTTTGGACCGGTGCGATCGGCTCGCGCCCGGAGACCTGGACCCTCGGATTTTTGGTCCCGCGCGACGAAATTTACGCCTCGCTGTTCGCCGCGCAGGCGTCGATCAGCAGCAGCAACACCAGCATCATCGCCGGCCAAATTGCGATCGCACTGGCCACCCTGATCCTCGTACTGCTCGGCATTATTCATATCTCACGGCGTGTCACACATTCGCTCGAGGCCCTGTCCAAAGGTGCAACCGAAATCGCGGGCAAAAACTACGACGTCAAGGTCGAGGTCATGACCGACGACGAAGTCGGGCAACTCGCGCGGACGTTCAACACCATGGCCGGGGAGATCCGCGAGTATATGGGCAACTTGGAGGGTCTCGTCCGCCAACGCACCGCCGAACTCGAACTCGCCTACGAAGAAATCACCTCCCTCAACCGCCGCCTCAAAGCCGACAACCTGCGGATGAGTGCCGAACTCGATGTCGCCCGCCAACTGCAGCTCATGGTGTTGCCCCACGCCGAGGAACTGCGTGCAATCGAACCGCTGGAAATTGCCGGCTTTATGTCGCCCGCCGACGAAGTCGGGGGTGATTACTACGATGTGTTACGCTCGCCAAACGGCCTCAAAATCGGGATCGGCGACGTCACCGGGCACGGACTCGAAAGCGGCGTCATGATGATCATGGTCCAAACCGCGGTCCAAACGCTGCTGCTCAGCGAAGAAAAGGATCCAAACCGGTTTCTCAATATCATCAATAAGGTTGTCTATCAAAATATCCAACGCATCGAAACCGACCGCAACCTGACACTCTCATTGCTCGATTACCAGGACAACACATTGCGGCTCACGGGGCAGCACGAAGAAGTCCTGCTCATCCGCGCCGAGAGTGAATGCGTCGAGCGGATCGATACCATGGCCCTCGGGTTGCCGGTCGGCATCGAATACGATATTGAGGACTTTATCGAAAACATGGAGATACAACTATCTCCGGGAGATGTCGTTGCTCTTTACACCGACGGCATCACCGAGGCAGAAAACCTCGGGGGCGAACAGTACGGGCTCGACCGTCTGTGTGCATCCCTGTTGCGCGTCCACAAGCAATCCGCCGAGGCCATTCGCACGGCGGTGATCGACGATGTCATGGGCCACATCGGCGAGCAAAAAGTTTTCGACGACCTGACGTTGGTCGTGCTCAAGCAACGTCCAACGGGATGAGGGGTGGAATCGTGAGACACAAGCAAATGGCGACAACACTGCTTTGGACCCTCGGAGAGGATTTTGACGTCGACGAAGTCAACACCGAGATCGCGCTGACGCTGCATCCGCAAGCATTTCCCGTGCGTTGGAACCAGTGCAGTACGATCGCCGACTTCTGTACCAACTACCTCTCGACCCGCGAACGCTTTCAGCCGGCTGGCGACGCGATCAACTACGTCCTCAACGAGCTGGTCGAAAATGCCGTCAAATTCTCCGCAGGCGAAACCATTCAGATCGCGCTCGGCAACGATGGCAATACATTTGTAATTGTGGTCGACAACGATGTCGCACCGGACACGGTCGACCAGGTCAAGACCACGCTCGCAGCCCTGATCGCCGACGATCCGATTGAGTTGCTGATGCAACGAGTTGAAGAAAATGCCGAAAACCCCGAGCGCGACGGCAGCGGCCTCGGATTTTTGACCATGATGACGGACTACCAAACCCGCGTCGGATGGCGACTGACGACCGGCGCAAACCGGGATGCCGCCCCCCGCCTCCGCACGATTGCGCTGCTGGATATCACATGAGGACAATCGACATGGAACTCCCCGAAATCAACGGCCCCAAACACCGCCTGTGGTTCGATGCCAAACGCTCGACGCTTCACATCGAAGGCTCGCTGCGACTGTCGAGCGACCAGTACAAACCGATCGCCGAATTTCTCACTCAAGTGATCGAAGCCTGTGCAGGTGGGTCCGTCACCCTCAACCTATGTGACCTCGAGTTTCTCAACAGTTCGGGGATCAATCACCTGTACAAGTTTGCAATTGCACTGCGCAAGCGCGGGGACACGGCCCTCGAAGTCCGGGGTTCCAACTCGGTCAGTTGGCAGTCCAAGTCGCTGAGCAACATCACCCGGTTCTTTCCCGCCGCAACCTTGACGATTACCTAGCAGGTCTGTGGTTTTTCTCGTGCGACGGCTTGCGCCGAAGATTGTGTCGAGGTTGGGCACCGTGAATTGCAGACGCTCTTGAAGATGTATGCACATGGAGCATCTCGTGCCTGGCGACTTCGGGCGGCCAGCGCGAGAGCGTGACAGCGTCCACCGCCTCAACGGCGTAGATACCGAGACTGTTCTCGCGCCATTGCCCGAAGACCCGGGTCTCCATGTACACGCAAATAGCCCTCCCACACGCCGGGACAGGCTGCTTCGTACCGACAACCCGAGCAGGCCGGCAACTTCTGATGGTTGTCGGGATACTCGGTGCGACGCAACGTGGTGACCTCGGAAAACCGGTGGTACGGGGCGAGCAAACACGGTGGAATGCCGCAATAGGCCACAAGGTCGACACGCAGCTGTTTGTCACCGGCGTATTGCAAGGCCCGATGCAGGTGCGGCATCACCTCGGGAAGCGGCGGAATGTAGGTCGACACAGCGTCACCGGCGGCTCCTGTCGGGGCAACAAACGCAAGTCGGACCTTCACCCGACGACCCCATCGGCGATGAACAAATTCGAAAAATCGCCGCGTGTGGGGGTAGTTGGCGCGGTGGATCACGTGGCTGATGTCGACCTTCAAACCGTGCGCGAGCGCCTGGTCGATCCCGGCGACAGTCTGGGCCCACGCCCCGGGAAGGCGCGTGATCTGACGGTCGCTGAGCTCGGGGTCGGCCGCGTGGAGCGAAACGAGGACGGTGTCCAGACCCGACTGCCGCAACCACGTTGTATAGGCATGATCCCGCAGGGCCATTCCGTTGGTCTGCAGCTCGACTCGAAACCCGCGATCTGCCAGGACCGACACCAACACCGGCAGATCGCGTAAAAGCGTCGGCTCACCGCCGGAAATCGTGACGGTTTCGATCGCCGCCGATGCCCAGTCATCGATGCTGTCGACGATGTCACCGACACCCCGCATGACATTGTCGGTGGCCGATCGATCGACCGAATTACAAAATCCACAGTGGTGGTTGCACGCGAGTGTGGGTCGCAAATCGACGTTGTGGGACCCCGGATTGACCCAGACGGCCGCACCGCGAGCGGCGAGCATCACCTCGGGAAACCCATCCTCGTTGCGAAGTTCCCGCTCGGCCACGCAGATCCCTTCGACCACGCGATCGACATAGGCCCGCTGGAACCCAGAAAGTTCGCCCGGCGGATCGACGCGGTAGCGGATATCGAAGTGTTGCGTGCGGGCGTAGGCCGGCGCCTGCACGCGCCGCGGCAGCAGGTCGATGGTGAGGCGAAACGAACTTGTATGCTCAATTAAAATCTGGATCGGCGCAACTTCGACCCCGACCAACTGCCAGCCATCGTCAAACGGCAGATACTCGACCAACGCGCGGGCCAACGCCTGGCGCCGGCGACCGGTCGGGGTCAACAACTGGGTGACAAACGCCCGGGGTGGCGGCTCGCCACGCACGGCCTGACGCAACTGGGAGACCAGACGTCGACCGGTTCGCAACACGTAGTGGAACCGTCGCCGCACGCGGTTGCGTGTATGCACATAAAATGGATCGGGCTGCGGAATTTGTTGGACCACCTCGGGCCGCGGACGTGGCCGACGACGCTCGGCACCAGCGATGAGACGCTCGCGTGGTACATCAGGAGGTGTTGCCGTGGCCATCGTCGAGTACTCTACCCCGCTGTGGCTCGTACGAGAATGCACAATCACCGCCGACTGTCGGTTGCCCGAGGCTGCTTTTGCGAAGATGCTGCTCTTGCCGAGAGGGTCCTCGAATTCGCGGGTCCCATCACCGTCTCCTCCTGCGCTTGGCCACCCCTGTGATCGCTCCAAGCCCCGGGAACGTGGCCGTGCGTGATGGCCCCCGCGTGCGGCTTCGAACACAAGATCCACGCCCTCGAATGTACGCAGCCAGCCGTTCGACTGTCGGGAGACGAAGAAGCTCCATGATGGAAAGCGTATAGTTCAACTTCTCATGCACGAGTATCCCGACGCGTGCCAACTGCAGTGAATTACCTCCGAGGTCGAAGAATGTGTGCCGCGTGCTTGTCACGTCGACTCCCAACACTTCCGCCCAAAGACTGCAAAGCTTGTGTTCGAGGTCCCCGACTGGCGGAGCCTTCTCAGACTGCGCCTTCAGTGCCTCGGGCGGTGGTAGACGCCGACGGTCGACCTTTCCACTGGCTGTTACAGGAAACTCCGACAATACGACAAACCGGGTCGGAACCATATAATCGGGCAATGACTCGTTGAGGAACGCTCGAAGCGAGCCTTCGGAGAGCAACTCGGGACGATGGGTTGACACCCAGGCAATCAGTTGCTTGCCCTCTCCCTTCCCGACGACCATGACCACTGCCTGCTCGACCTCCGGCTTTCGCTCGAGCACTGACTCGATCTCGCCGAGCTCGATTCGATACCCCCGTAGCTTGACTTGGTGGTCGAAGCGGCCGAGGAAATAAAGCTGACCATCTTCCCCCCACCGCACACGATCTCCGGTGCGGTACATCCGTGCACAAGGGTCGCCAACGAAGGGATCGGGAACGAAACGTTCTTCGGTGAGCTGCGGACGGTTGAGGTAACCGCGGGCGACTTGCGGTCCGCCAATATACAGCTCTCCTGCAACGCCGACCCCAGCCAGCTTCCCGTGGCGATCCAGGACGTACACAGGTGTGTTCGCCAACCCTCGACCAATCGCTACGCGTGGCGCTTTCGGGTCGATGGCCCACTTGGTAGCGTAAATCGTCGCCTCTGTCGGTCCATACAAGTTCCATGCTTGACGACTGCGTGCCGCGAGTTCCTGTGCGAGTTCGAGGGGTAGTGGTTCGCCACAACACAATGCCCGAAGCCCACTGGTACCACCCCATCCAGCAGCGAGCAGCATCGTCCAAGTCGCGGGTGTCGCCTGCATGAACGTGACCCCCGACTCGAGACGTTCCCGCAGCGCCAAGCTATCCAATACGACGCAACGTGGGGCAATCTCCACGGTCGCCCCCGACACAAGGGGGAGAAAGAGTTCGACACCGTGGATATCGAACGACAACGACGTCACCGCGAGAACCTTATCCCCCGGCGTCAGGGGAATCTCGCTACCGATGATCGCCAGCAGATGTGCGAGGGCCCCGTGGGTGATCTCCACCCCCTTGGGTGTTCCGGTCGAGCCTGACGTATAGATCAGATAGGCGAGGTCGTCCCATGTACTTGCATCTGCAATTTCTTCAGACGACAACGCTGCGAGCTCCGTCCCGTCCCGGTCGAAGCACACCGTTGGCACACCCGTCGGAAGACCGGATCGGAGTTTTGCCTCGGTCACAACGACACTCGCCCCCGAGTCTGCAAGCATCAACGCGGTGCGCTGTGGCGGGTGCTCCGGGTCGACCGGTACATATGCTGCGCCAGCCTCGATCACCCCGAGTAGGCCAACCAGCATCCGAGTCGATCGTTCGAGGTAAATCGCAACCGGAGTCCCCCGTCCAACCCCCAGTTTGCGTAGGTACCTCGCCAACTGACGGGCCCGGGTCGCAAGCTCGCGGTAGGTCAGCAGGTCCTCACCACAGCGAACAGCCACAAGTTCGGGTGTCCGTGATACCTGAGCCTCAAACCGCTGCTTCAAACATTCCCGAGCAACGGTGCGTTCGGGTCCGGCCCACGCCCGTAACAGAAGTCGCTGCTCGGCCTCGCCCACGATCGAGAGCGACTGGTGGGGACTGTCGAGGTGCGCCTCGCACATCGCACGCAGGACCTGTTCGAGTTGCTTATACAACCGCTCCGCTGCGCGATCGTCAAAGATGTCCCGTCGATAGTGCAGCTGCAAGGTGGCGAGCGCACCGGGCTCGACGATAAGTGTCAGCGGAAAATGGGTTCGCTCCCACGAGCTTCTTCCGACGATTTGGACCCCATCGGCCCGCCCAACGTCGCTTGCGGGATAGTTGGCAATGACGACGAGAGACTCAAACAGCGGTTGGTCGGCAGGTACCTCACTTGCGCGTTTCATCGCCGCTAACGGAACCTGGCCGTGCTCCTGCCCGCTCAACACATCCATCTGAACCGCCCGTAGTAGTTCGCGGAGACTGTCTGTCACACCGAGTTGCACACGCAGCGGCAGCGTGATCATCAACAGGCCAAGCACCGATTCACTGCCAGTAAATTCGATATTTCGCCCGCAGGTGGACACGCCAAACAGGACGTCGTCTGCTGAGATATAGCGCGATAGAAGGATTGCCCATGCCGCGCAAAACACGGTATTCGCGGTCATCTTACTACGGCGATACAGGTCCTCAAGAGCCTGTTGGAGCGGGTCGGGTAGCGTGCGCTCGACGACGGAAACCATCGTCGCGGCATCGGGCTCGCCCACGCGAGGAAACATCGTCGGCGCGCACAGGCCCCGCAGGTAGCGTTCCCAATAGGCGACATCGACAACTTGCTGCGATACTTGCAATTGCATCCACCTTGCGTATTCGCCGAACGATCGTCGCTCCCGCAGCTGCGGGTCCCGTCCATGCAGCCGCGCGGCGTAGACTTCGACCCATTCGCCGATCAGCGCATTGACACTCCATCCGTCGAGAATGAGGTGGTGAAAAAATAAGACCATGCGCCAGCGAGGTTGCCCACCCATCACACGGCAGCGTAGGAAAGGACCTCCTGCGGGGAGACCGTCGTCGCAATCGATCGCGACAAGCCGTTCACCCGATTCCCCGCCAGCGTTTTCGACAATCCGAATATCGAGTGGTATCTCCCACAACACGACTTGCTGCGGGGCTGCACCGGGCGGGGTCCACAGCACGGTCCTCAACACGGCATGGCGGCGCTGGAGGACTCGCCACGCTTCTCGCAGCTCGCCTTCGTCGAGCGGACCGTGCATGTCCAGTGTAATTTGGACGTGGTACACACTCGTATCGAGACGGGAGGCCACCAAGAGACCTTCCTGCATCGGGGTCAGCGGGTACGCATCCTCGACGTTCGCACCGTACTCGACCGCCAACAATCTGGCCACGGAGCGGTTGAGCACCTGCGTCGCGGATGACTCTTCGGCGGGTGTCAATGGCTTGATCTGGCGCGCGAGTTGTCCCAGAGATTCGGCCTCAAAAAGCCCCCGCAGTGTCATCCGCAGCCCTGCTTCGGCCGCGTGTGCGACCACCCTCAGGGCGAGGATGGAGTCTCCACCGAGCGCGAGAAAACTATCCTCGGTATCGACTGCGGGAAGCTCGAGCACCTCACACCAAATTTTGGCGAGGGCCACCTCCTGCGCGGTCTGTGGCGGGTGATTGATCGGACGCGTTTGTACTTCTAGCGGCAGCGCATCGCGGTCGACCTTTCCGCTGATTGTTCGCGGCAGTCGCTCAAGCTCGATCCACGTGGTCGGGACCATATAGTCGGGGAGCTGTTGCCCGGCCCACGCCCGCAACTGGGCGACATCCAGTGCCTCGCCAACAACGTAGGCCACCAACTGGTCGCGGCCTTGAACGCGACGCATCACCACGACCGTCTCGGCAACTTGGGGATACGCAGCCAGGACAGCTTCGACCTCGCCCAGTTCGATACGAAATCCCCGGAGTTTGACCTGAAAGTCGAGGCGTCCGTGAAACCGAAGTTGTCCATCCGTACCCACGCTCGCCCGATCACCGGTTCGGTACACCCGACGCACGCAACCCCCCAGGCGTATCTCGATAAACCGCTGAGCCGTCAAGTCGGGGCGATGGAGATATCCCCGCGCAACCCCGGCACCGGCGAGGAAGAGCTCTCCCGGTACGCCAGCGGCAGTCTCGCGCAGCTCCGCATCGAGAACAAAGGCTTCGGTGTGCGCGATTGGACGACCAATCGTCGGCTCGTCCTGGCCCTCCCGGGGTATCACGGCCCATGTGGAGTAGGTCGTGTCTTCTGTCGGGCCATAGAGGTTGAAGATGCGGCCGACGTGGGTCCGGGTATACAGTGCATCTACAAGTTCTTTGCGCAACACCTCACCGGCGAGGTTGATCGTGCGCAATGTGTCGGGGATTCCCCCCATCCGCAACAGCTCGGCGGCGGCTGACGGAACGGTATTGAGCAGTCGAACATGCCGACGATCCTCGAGCTCGGCCAGGGCGAGGGCATTTTCGGCAATGATCACGGCGCCGCCGACCGACAGCGGCAACATGACCTCGAAGACCGAGAGGTCGAAACTCATCGAGGTCGCAAAAAGCACCCCCGATAGCTCCGCCGATGTGTAGACGTCACTCGCCCAAGCGAGCAGTGCCGCGACATTGCGATGTTCGATCGCCACCCCCTTGGGCACGCCTGTCGAGCCAGATGTATAGATCACATGCGAAAGTTGATCCGAGCCTACGTGCCGTCTCGGTCGATGACGGACGACTTTATCAATCCCACGAAGCTCAATCCGCTCAACCTCGAGGCGACCCAGCGTGGCGTTTGCAAGGCTATCAACCAGGATTGTGTCCACCTTCGACTCACGGACAATGGTGGCCAGCCGGGCAAATGGGTACTTCGGGTCGAGCGGGACATAGGCCGCACCTGCTTTGTGTACCCCGATGATTGCTGCGACGAGGTCGGGAGTACGAGCGACACTCAACCCGATGAGCTTTTGTTGGCTATCGGTGCCGTTTGGCAGGGCTGCGGCAATCGACTCGGCTCGCGCGTCGAGTTCGCGGTACGTCCATACCTGGCCGCGAAACCGTAAGGCCACGGCGTCAGGTGTCACGGCTGCCCACCCTTCAAACAGTCGCACAAATGGCCGCGAAAAAAATCCCGTCGTCCCGTTGGATTCACACTCGTTCATCGTTGTCTCCCTATTCAAAGGTCCGTTATGTGGCCAGACCGTCGAGACGGTCGAGATGCTCGCGCAGGAGCTCCACCTGCGCGCGTACCTCGGGTGCTCGCGCCATCGTGATGTGATTGCCGGGTACCAGATGCACCTCAATGCCCTGTGTTGCGAGGTCGACCCAGGTCATCTCGGGCCTGGCGACATTGAAACGATCGCGACTTCTCGCCCGGAAGTACACGACGCGGCACCCGGTGTACGGTCGAGCTTGATAGCGACGCATCGCCTGGCAATGGAGCTGGAACAACTCGAAGAAACGGTGCATTCGCTGCTCGGAGGCTTCGGAACTCTCACCGCAACTCAACTGCTGCAAAAACCCGCGGCCGACCTCTTGGAGATAATCCTCGATCGTCCGTCGCTCATTGAGTTCGACCGGTGCCTCCTGCGGACCCGGGGTATCCGCCAGGACGAGGAGTTCCACCGCGTCGCCACTGGCTTGAAGCTGCTGGGCCATCTCCCAAGCGAGCACGCCCCCAAACGAATAGCCGCCCAAACGCCAACGTTTGCCACCATAGACGCTGCGTGCCGCATCGATGTAACGCCGTGCCATCACCTGCACGTCGTCGTCGACAACCTCCCCCGACTCGCAACCCAAAGCTCGAATCCCGTACACCGGGACACGGGTCGGAAGACCCCGGGCGAGCGGCCGATACTGGAAAATCGTGCCGCCCACTGGGTGGAGAAAAAATACCGGTGCAACACCGGGCTCACCGCGCTGCAACTCGACGACTAACGCGGGCTCATTGGTCTCACGATTGCTGTCGACTCCCTGCTCGGTCCGCAGGTAGACCGCGAGCGCTGCGGGGGTGGGATGTTCGAGCAGTGCATGCCCGGTGACCGACACACCGAGCGTCCGACGCAAGCGTGACGCAACCTGAAGTGCCATCAGAGAATGCCCCCCGAGGTCAAAAAAATCTTGGTCGGGCAAAACGTTGGCGATACCGAGTACTTCTCCGAAGGTCGCGCATACAACTTCAACGACCTCGTCGCCGTTCCGACGATCGGCGGTCGACGAGCCGATACGCGGGTCGAGGATTTCTCCCAATGGCCGCGCAGTGACCACGACTTCGCCCGCAAGGCGAGCCCGCGCCAGTCGGTCTACGAGCTCCATCCCATCGTCAGGGTGGATCCAATAGGCCGAAAACGCAGACGCGATTGACCGATACCACGGGGGGAGTTGCGGGTCGGTCGCCATACCGACACCTGACCATCCCTCCCATGCGATGCTCAGGACGCGAGTTTCACTGCCGACACAGTTCCGCGCAATCGCCTCGAGATATGCATTTGCTGCCGCATATGCCCCTAAACCGGTTCCGCCAAGGACTGTCGAAAGACTCGACATGAGCCACAAAAACCGCGGGCACAGCGTTGCAATCCCGGCAAAAAGGTGGTCGGTACCTCGTACTTTGCTGTGGAACACCGACTGTACATGGTCGCGGTCAACGTCGACCAACCGCCGCGGTCGAAAGATACCCGCGGCGTGAAACACACCATCGAGTCGACCAAAACGGGTTGTGATCGCAGACATCATCGCCTCAACAGCGGACAACTCTCCAACATCGACTTGGATCGCAAACACCTCTCCACCCGCTCGCTCGAGATCAAGGCATGTTTCGATTCGTTGGCGCACCGGAGACTTGCCAGGGTTTTCACGAAGCCACGACGACCACGACTCACGCGGTGGCAAGTCGGCCGTCCGTGAAGCCAAGATCAACCGGGCCGAGTAGTGTTTCGCCAGATGCCTGGCAATACAATCACCGATTCCACCAAACCCTCCGGTGATCAGGTAGACGCCCCGTTGTTCAAATATCGGGTTCTCCTGGGGTGGCAACTGCATCTCGCCAAAACCTCGAGCCCACAGATGCCCGTCCCGCCACGCCAGTGCGTACGGTGTATGCTCGTTCCTCAGCCCAGCAAGTTGGGTCACGAAAGTATCGCCATACAGATTCAGCGCATCGCAGGCATGGAGGGGAAGGTCGACACCACGGACAACGACGTGGGGATATTCTTGGTCGATGACTCGACACAATCCGGTGATCAATGCCTGACGTGGGTCGGATGTCCGATCGCCAGGGAGCCGGTGTCCACCCCGGGTCACCAGATCCATGCAAAGGGGGGGTGTACGACCGGGTAGCGCCTCGAGTACCTCGATGAGCTGGAGCACTGCGTCCTGTGAAGTCGCTTCCGTGAGGGCCAAACCGTAGATGACACGGTCGACTGGGGCCATGACGAAGGCTTCTCGGAGCCCTCGGACCGCCTCGTCGGAGGTGAGTGCCACGATCTCGACACCGCGTGCACGTGCGTGCTCCCCGAGTTCCGACAACGCCCCGTCGTCGAGAAGCAGCCACCGTTGACCCCGTAGGTCGGCATCCCCAAACGCTTCGACCCGCCCCCACTGCGGCGCAAACAATTGGCAAACCGGACGCGGTTGTGCATTCACAGGAGTATCTGAGGAGGGCCGCGGGTCGATCCAATGCCGCGCACCTCGAAATGGGTAGGTTGGAAGCGGGATTCGGCGACATCCATCCCCGTGCAACCTTGAAAAATCGACGTCGACCCCAGCTGCCCACACGCGTCCTACACCGCGTAGCCAGGCCTGAGACTCGGCCAACGACTGCCGAGGATGTCGCATGCTCGCTGCGCTGACAACGTCTTCAACCCCGCGAAACGTCTCCCGCGCAAATGTTGACAAGGTTGTGCCCGGTCCAACTTCGACAAACACAGATGCACCCTGGGCACGACAAGCTGCAAGGCCATCGGCAAACCGGACCGGGTTGCGTAGCTGAAGTGCCCAGTATCTGGGGTCGGTCGCATCCGCGTCGCTCAGCAATCGGCCGTTCATCGCTGAGATGATTGGGCGCTCGGGTGGCCTCGGACCGACACTTTTCACGGCCTGGCCAAACGCTTGGAGGACAGGTTCCATCATCCACGAGTGCATGGCGTGGGAGGTTGCCAACCGCCGGCACGGCACACCGGCATGCGTGAGGTCCGATTCGAATGCCGTCATACTCCGGTGACAACCGGTGACCACGGTACGTGTCGGCGTGTTGATAGCTGCGATCTCAACCCCGTCAGGAAGCCGTTCGCGCACCTCCGACTCGGACAGCGCGACGGCCATCATCACGCCGGGGGAG
>CAZUPD010000033.1:0-47546 GCA_964621785.1 uncultured Nannocystaceae bacterium | reverse complement strand
TGATTGCATGAGCTGGCCACGCCGAACAAGCAATTGCAGCGTCTGTTCAAGCGAGAAAACCCCGGCCAAGCAGGCAGCTGTAAACTCGCCGAGGCTATGCCCGATCATCACATTTGGACGAATGCCAATACTATCCCACAACTGCGCCAAGGCGTACTCGACCACGAAGATCACGGGTTGCGCGAGTGATGTCTGTGCGAGGTCCGTCGCATCGGGGTTCGAGTGACGCCCCGAGAAAACAACGTCGCGAATGTCCCGCCCGAGCAACGGCTCAAGCTGCCGTGCGCACATGTCAAACGCCTGGCGAAAGACCGGCTCGTCGCGGTACAAACCTCGCCCCATGTCGATGTGCTGCGAGCCTTGCCCTGTGAACATGAACGCAACGCCAGGTGGTCGCTCGGGAGTGGTCCCAAGCACTCGCCCGTAACCGGCTGAGGTCACACAAATCGATGGTCTTCCGTCGATGTCTTCAACGACCAACGTGTCCCGATACTTCAACTGACGTCGCCCGCGAGATAGTGTATAAGCAACATCACTGAGCGAAACATCCGGTCGGCTGTCGATGTATCGGACCAAACGCTTGACGAGCTCCTCCTTAGCTTCGGCGCGGTGGGCACTCACTGGCAACAACTGCCACCGACGACTGGGAGCACCCGCAGAACGCTCCGGTGGCTCCCGCACGATGACATGGGCGTTGGTTCCACCAATCCCGAATGAACTCACCCCCGCGATTCTCGGTTTTCCACCCGAAGGCCAGGGACGCGTACGCGATGACACAAAAAATGGGCTCTGCTCGAGGTTGAGATGTGGGTTTGGACGATCGAAATGGAGTGTCGCCGGAAGCACCCCCCGCTCGACACACAACGCAGCCTTGATCAAACCGACGACCCCCGATGCCACATCGAGATGCCCAACATTGGACTTGATCGAGCCGAGTCCACAGTACCCGCGACGATGCGTCTGTTCACGAAATGAGAGCGTGAGCGCCTCTAGTTCGATCGGGTCCCCGAGCGGGGTAGCTGTTCCATGTGCTTCGATGTAGCCGATATCATCTGCATGTACACCGGCCATCGCCCGTGCCATGGACAGCACCTCGGCCTGCCCTTCAATGCTCGGTGCGGTGTACCCGGCCTTGTCAGACCCATCGTTGTTGACACCAAACCCCGAAATGACTGCGTAGATATGGTCACCGTCGCGGCACGCATCCGCGAGTCGCTTGAGCGCCACAACGCCGACGCCGCTACCGGCGACGGTCCCCTTGGCCGCCGCGTCGAATGGTCGACAGCATCCGTCGGGCGAGAAGATCGAGCCCTCGCGGTAGACGTGTCCCCCTACCAACGGGAGGGTTAGACTGACACCTCCAGCAAGGGCAATGTCGCATTGTTCGGAGAGCAACCCCAAGCAAGCCTCCGAGACCGCGACCAATGACGACGAACAAGCTGTCTGTACGGTCATACTGGGCCCCCGTAGGCCGAGCTTGTAGCTCACGCGTGAGGCCAGAAAATCCTTATCGTTTGAAATCATGATCTGGTAGCCATCTTCGGCCGCCAACAAATCGCCTTTTGGAGCGAGATTCTGCAGCAGGTACCGCGGAAGACCCGAGCATCCGTAGACACCGATCGATCCACTAAAACGCTGAGAGTCGTAGCCGGCGACCTCTAGGGCCGCCCATGCAGATTCGAGGAATAACCGCTGCTGTGGGTCGAGGAGCGCCGCCTCCCGTGGCGAGTAGCCAAAAAGCTCGGCCTCAAATCTATCCGCGTCGTCGACGACCCCGCGAACAGGAACAAAGTCGGGATCGTCGAGAAGTGTCGGTGAAACGCCTGCATCTTCTAACTCCTGTCGGGTAAAGCGACGCAACCCCTCGCGTCCGTCGACCATCAGATGCCAAAGAGACTCGACATCGCCCGCCCCCGGAAACCGACCAGACATACCAACAATCGCTACGGCGCAGGCATTCTCCCCATCTTCATCTGTGATGTTCACCGATTTGAGCCCAGAAACATCAGACTCCGTCACCGGTAGCTCTCCTGCGAATCCTTGTTCATTCTTCATACAGCTCCAACGCCCCGAAAGCCCGTTGATGACTACGCCCCCTCGAACCAGTGAACATCGGCAGAATTACCGATCAACGAACTATATTTTTTGAAGCACCAGTCTGCTGACGAGGAACCTTCTGCAACCAAAGATTCTCATACGAAGACTTTCCATACACCTATCAAAAGTATCTATATTTCGCGCGGAAATCGGACTGGAAGTTCGACCGATTTTTGGTCTTTGCCTTCGCTGACCTGCACGTAGGTGCATCGATGGCGGGTCGCTCCCGTAGCTGCACGAGGTATACTCGGATAGTGGCGTTCGACGACGAGACCTCACAGCGGCCGGTGAAAATCCACCGACGACCTCCCCACGCAGAGCCGCGGCTTCGCGTAGAACTCGGCCTGCGCAAAGGTGAGAAACACTGGCTTCGAGAACCCAAGACACTCGTCGGGCGCGACAAACACGCACCGTTGTGCTTTACCGACCGTGGGGTCTCTCGACGACATGCGGAGTTCCTCCGAGCCAGCGATGGCCTCGTCTCACTGCTCGACCTCGGCTCGACCAACGGCACGTATGTCAACGGTTCGCCGATCGAGCTCGTCGCGTTGCGGGATGGAGACCGGATTCAAGTGGGCCCGGAGCTTGTACTGCGATTTGCCTACGAAATTCCCAAACGTAAAAGTCTAGCTGCACTGCCGTTGACAACCCGACAGCTCGAAGTTGCCCGCCTCGTCGCCAACGGCCTGACAAGCTCAGAGATCGCCGAAAAGTTGGGGATCCGAACCCGCACCATCACAAGCCACCTCGATCATATCTATGAGCGACTCGAAATCAACTCCCGCGCGGCGTTGACCCGCCTGATCGTCGAGGCCGACCTCGTTGATCCAGAGTGAGTCAAAAACCCGGCGTACTACACACGGTATCCACTCCGGGGCGTGACAGCTGATTTTTTAGAGCTACGCGCTGCGCGGCGAGAACGTCGGCAGCCTCCGCCGACCGACCGAGGCACTGGAGGGCCTGCGCTCGGCTTTGTTGCACACCTGCGCCCCATGACGTCGCTGCCAGCCCTGCTTTGGCGTAGATGTCGGCGGAACGTTCGAGCAAGCCGCGAGCCTCCTCGCACCGATTGAGACACACGAGCTCATCAGCAGTTTCCCACAACGCTCGCGCCACGTCGGCGTGATGAGGCCCAAGCAACGACTCTTGCAGTTCGAGCGAACGGCGAAAGTGCCACTCGGCGGTCACATGATCTCCCGCGCGCCGACGGATATATCCCAATGCGGACAAGGCCGCTGCAGCCGCAAGATTGTCACCACGGAGCAGTACCGAGAGTGCCTGGTTGCAATAAAACTCCCCCTGTGCAAGCTGCCCGTGACTCGCTAACGCCAACCCTAGGCTGTTGTTTGCGCGCGCCACAAATGGGTCATCTGGGCCGTAGACTTCTTCGACAATCGTCAACGCCTGCCGCAAGCAATCGATCGAGATATCGACATCACCCTGGCGCAGATAGATACTCCCGAGCTGGATCAGCGAACGCCCGACCGACGGATGGTGGGCTTCATACTCCTTCGCCAGTTCGTAGGCCCGCTCTGCGTGGCGCAGCGCATCATCCACACGATCCATTTTCACGTCGAGCCACGCGAGGTTGTACAGAGTCACAGCACGGTCGAGCTTCGCTCCCCGCTCGGGCATCTCGAGTGCGGAGAGATAGGCCTGTCGCGCCGTGTCGTAGTCCCCCATCTTGTACGCGACGAGTCCCTGGACTTCCAACATCCCCGCCTTGACGTATTCGGGCACACCTTTGCGAAATACAGCACCTCGCGCATGCCATCCCCACAACTTCGCCTCGGTAAACCGCGAGTGATAGCTACCGAGCAAGAAGAACATCTCGACCGCAGTGAGAGCCTCGATCGTCCTATGTCCGCTCCGCTCGGCCAGCTCACTACTTGCAAGTACAAGCTCCTCGGCGGAGACATCGTCGCCAGTGGTTCGGCGCAGGACCCCGAGCTCAAACAGAGCCTCGGCCAACAAGGGCTCATACCCGATGTGCCGTGCCTGTGTGGCGATCGACTCGGCAAGCTCGAGTCCTTCTTTGTAGTGGCCAAGTCGTTCGAGAGCCTCAGCGGTATCGAGTTGTTCCCGAAGGGCAGCAACCTGCTCCGCGACCTCAGCAGGGGGGGGGCGAACCGCTTCGGACAACACATCCACGTCGCTGCAACTCGCCAGAGGTGTCAGACTCGATGCGGCCCGGACAGCAGCATCGGGCGCGAGGTGCTTTGCCTTCCTCAGCTGGTCGATCAGCGCTCGCAGCTCGGACAGTCGCGAGCGAAGGCATCCGATTCGTAGATCCATCAGCGCCACGGACTGTTCGCCCCGCACCTCGGTCGCCTGCCGCGCGTCGACGTATCCCCCCAACCACTCACTTGTATAGTCATCCAAAATCGGTTCGACGCGCCCCCACGATGCCTCCTCCCCCTGGGCCACCAAGACCTCGCGTACCTGCTGTCTGACCTGCGTTGACCAGACCGCCTCCACCTGGCGCCTCCCGTCTTCTGCCGGAGAATCCGAACCGCTCCACAACCACACACCGAGCCCTAGGCTCGCCACCAATCCTCCGATCCCCCAGCGACGGTTCCGCCGTCTGTGGCGCGGGTATCGTTCGAGCTCGCGTACCATTTCATCCATCGACGCGAACCGTTTGTGGGGATCGACCGCGAGTCCCTGTTCCACCACTCGTTGCAAACCACGCGGAACTTGTGCGTCGGCCACTTGAGGTCCCCTCAACTTCGCGGCCTGCAACGTCTCGCGATCCTCCCCCGAAAACGGCCTGTGTCCGTACAAAGCCTCAAACAAGGACACGCTAAACGAGTAGATATCGGCACTTGCCTCGACCAGGCCGCCATGAACAACTTCGGGTGCCATATACGCAGGGGTCCCCCCGCCCCCATGTTCTCCCCCTTCGACGGCAAGGCCAAAGTCGACCACCTTCACACCGCGTCGTTCACCCACCACAACGTTTGCCGGCTTGAAATCTCGGTGCACCAACCCTGCGGTATGCGCTGCTGCTAATCCTCGCCCGGCTTTTGCAAATACCTCACATATCGCATTCCAATCCCCGCGATGCTTCTCGAGCCAGACACCGAGCTCGTGCCCTTCAACCAACTCCATCGCCAGGAACACTTGCTCCCCTGACACACCTACGTCGTAAACAGTGATGACATTTTCGTGGTTGAGGCGGGCAAGAGCCCGTGCTTCCCGCACAAGCCTTCGCCCCTGCTCTCCGCCCGCGCGCAACCGCTTCACCGCCACCCTCCTGTCCAACTCAGGGTCGTAGGCGGCGTAGACTTCACCCATCGCGCCCTCCCCCCGCAGCTCCAAGATCACAAACCGTCCGATTGGCTCTCCCCGGTGTGGTTTCCTCGCTGGCAGCCCTTCTGGTGTCGTTGCATCTCGAGTCGTCTCATGCTCATTATCGAAACGCATCATTTCCCCGAATCATTAGATTTTGGCACGAACGCGCAGGGGTCGGAAACAATTGACGCCGCGTGGACATAGGATGGGGCATCAACCGCAACCCTCGCCATCCGTAAAATTGCGTAGGCGACCGAACTGTTGTCCCGCAATTGCGAACAACCGTAGTTTTGACGATGCTGTGCGATTGTGAGTCGGTACTCTTGCGTTTCGCCAAGCCCATGATCGACCACTCTCCGATGCGCCCCCCCTGTGATGTACTTCAGTCTGATGCTCGTGAGCGAATGTTTCATCGGCACCACGGTGGTCGACGTAGAAAACTGCCGAGTTGTCGTGGCTCCGTACAATTTCGCACCACATTCGCGATAGTCCTCGGACTCACGACCAGCGGGTGCTCCTCGTCGCCTGACTCGATCTCCGACATCGCCACAACCTCGTCCACAACGGTCCTACTGACAGAAGGAAGCGTCGACACCACTGAAACAGGTGATGATGACTTCGACACAATGTCTGGAAGTTCAGGTGATGATGACCCAGAGTGTAGCCCCAAATGGGTGCTCGATCACCAAGTCTGGACAACGGGACAGCTACCATTCCCGCTTTCGGGAGCCAGCCCAAGTACCCACTACCTACAGCAGATTAATACGGAGGAGTTCGCCCCTGACGACCGTCTGATTCTCTACCTCGATTACTACCTCGGCGACTTTCCAATACAACAGCAATTCGAATTTTTCCTGATCAGCCTCAACGACAGCGGCTGTACGTTGAATGCGGTCATCGACCTCGCAGACAGTGTGCCACTGCAAGGTCCGCTCCTCGACAAGAGCCGAGGGCAACCCGCAGACATCCATACAGCGCCGCTCGGTGGCGACGGAGAACTTCCGAGCGACCGAGGTATCAACGCCTGGGACATTACTGAAATCACGCCCTTCGACCCTGACTGTGCGGATACCGTTGCCTCGGTGACAGACTACACCGGCACGGAAGTGCCCTATGCAATTTTCTGGCACTATGAGGGGTTTGGCGCCCTTATCCGAGCCGTGCGCCTGTATCGCGGGCAACTTCGCACCACCTGTCAATCACAATCCACGACCCACACGCAATCGCCCACAAGCCCGCGAGCCGGTTGACCTTTTCAACCACAAAGCCTGCAGCGCATCCGTAATTCTGCCGATGCCCACGCCAATCGGTTCAGGGAGACTCTGATCGTACTTGGGGCTCGCCACGGTCGATACCGATCGATGGTAATTTGTGGAGGTGAAGGATGTACAATAGCTACAAAACACGTTTTTTGTTACTCGTCGGCTGTCTGAGTGCGTGCGCACAGGGCACATCCGACAGCGAAATGTCTACAACAACTGCAACTGTTCCCACAACGGGAGTCGAAGAAACCACGGGAACAGCCGATCCGGGCACTGAAAGTGACACTGATGGAGGGAGTGGTAACGAGACCACATCGGGGTCAGAAACAGGGTCACCGACAACAGATTCGACCGACTCCGAAGATCCAACGGAGGGTCCAACCTCCGGTGAAACCGATCCCACAACCGGAAGCACTTCCGACAGTGACACGACCGACGACGCAACGACGGATGAGAGTACGACGGACGATGACACAAGCGAAAGTGACACGACCGAAGGAGTGTGTGACGAAAACGACGTCTGCTGCCTAGGCGAGGATGAACTTCCGCCCCACGCACTTCTCGACTCGTTTCTCGCAAAGTATAGCAACGACGCCATGCCAGGGACCGCCACCGAAGTGAAGGACTTTGAGCCCTTTGTCGACGACTACTACATGGCGTGGTCCGACGAGAACTCTGGCAATGAGCTCATCGACGCCGAAAATGGTGGCATCATTGAGGCGAATATCGAAGCTGGACGAATGCTTTCACGTGTGGCGGCCGAAATGTCCCTCCCAGACCAAGCAAACGTCCTCAATGTACGCGAAGACCCGATTGTGATCCTCGACCTCGGAACACCCGAGCCGTGTCACGGTATCGGGTGGGGTTGGGGCTCGATTCTGTTCGAAGCCCAGGATATGTCGATTGGGGAGCTTGTCTACCTCTATATCGGATACTGCTCCGTTGGTGACGTCGAGGCATTTTTCTACTCCGATCAGGCTGTGGAAATTTGTGCACCGTCCTAAATGGTCACACGAAAGGCGAGGCGAGGGTCCTGCGCGTGCGGGGCCGGTCCGCCTATTCGCCTAGAAGCGAACTGGCGCTCAGGCTAGCGCCGACTCATGTCCCGAGTCAGCCACAAACAGGCACGACGACTGGGTGACCTCGACCATCCGTTCCATGAACGCGAAGTCGACGTTTTCGTGGTGCATGCCAAACAGGTCGAGATCACACTGGGGCGCCCGTTCGATACAATCGTCGAACGACCCGACGAGGACGATCCGATCGGCGCACGTCGGGATCCGGGTCAGGTCGCACAGTGTCTCCAAAAACCCCATCGCCTCGGCCACCTGTTCCTCGTTCGGCACAACTGTGATGAGGTTGAGCTCGGCCCCCCACGAACGCATCAACCGGTACCCCATCAGGAGCCGCAGGTTGAGGTTGCCACGGGCAAATGCCTCCTCGACCCCTTCGATCCCCGGCTTGCCGGGAAACAGCCACAGGTTGACGACCTTGCGCTGTCCCATGCCCGCCTTCGGATGCATCCCCAACACCAACAGCCCGACCTTGGATTGTCGACCCTGTTCGATCACCTGCAGTGCGAGCTCGCGACGACCGTCGCGGGGAAGCGAAAAGAACATCACATTGGGTCTAAAAAACGAGGATTTGAGTGTTTGGAGACCGTAGGAAATGGCGGCGAATGCATCACTCGCTTCGATCACCGCCCAGGTTGCAAGTACACCTTCTTCTTGAAACGCCCGCCCGAGTTTGGCGATCGGGGTCTCGAGCCGCTGGACCATCGCAGTGTCATCGCCGTAGGCAAACAGCTTGACCGAACCTTCGGGCTTGCACACGTCGAGTAAAAACGGAAATTCCCCGCGCAACTCGGCGGCATCGCTGACTGGGACAAACAGGTTGGGCTTCCACCCTCGCACATCGTTTTGGCCCATGGCGGTCACCTTGGCCGCTGCCCACTCGGCCAGGGCCGAAAACGCGGTCGACCGCACATCCCCAGACTCGGCCCCGACTCCCCGGCGTAAAAGCCAGATATAGATCGCCAGCACCGTACCGACGGCGATGAGGCCAAAGGTCGGGCTGACGATAAACATCGAAAAAATGCACCCGAGTGCCCCCAAAAACGGAACGATCTGCGGGACCGCCAGTGTCGGCCGAAACGCGACGAGACCCAGGCTGCGTTCGACCAACAACACGATGTTGATGACCAAATAGGTGATCAAAAAGAACATCGTCACCAGCGGGGCGATCGCGTTGAGGTCACGCATCATCATGCAGATGAACGAGAGGACAGCTGTCACGAGGATCGCGTTGCGCGGCTCACCGTTGTCGGCGACCTTGCCCAAGGCGTCGCTTTTGGGCAGCAACTTGTGCTGCGCCATCGCCATCAGAATCCGTGGACCACCGACGGCAGAGGCCAGGGCGGAGGAGAATGTCGCCCCCAAAAGCCCGGCCAACACCGCCGGGGGAAACAGCGAACGATCGATCAAGATGTTGTAGTCACCGGCCAATTCTTCGGCCGACGCCATGCGTCCGGCGTACCAGGCCAGGGCGAAATAAATGATCGACGAGACCACCACCGCCCACAGCGTCCCTACCGGGATCGAACGACGCGGGTTTTCGAGGTCCCCGGACATATTTGCACCTGCAAGAATTCCGGTGGTCGCCGGAAAAAACACAGCAAACACGATCCAAAAGTCGATCCCGGCAAATCCATTTTCGGGAAACCCGGGGTAGTCGCCAAACCACTGAACCTCGTGGGGGTTTTGAAATACATCCGGACTGGCAAAAATCGCCACCAACGAGGCGGCGATGATCGCCATAATCATGTACTGCACGCGAAACGCCAGGTTGGCACTGGCGTAGGAGATCAAGAAAATTGCTGCAAATACAATGAAATCGACGACCAATGCCGGATGGTCCGGGAAAATCCACAACCACCCCTCGCGAAACCCAAAGATGTACATCGCCACCCCGAGTGGGCGACTGAGGTACAGGGGCACGCCGATGCTTCCCCCGACTTCGAGACCGAGGGATTTGGAGATGATGGCGTAGGGCCCACCGGCCCCGATCCGCGTATTGGTGGCGATCGATGACAGCGAGAGCGCTGTACAGGCGGTGATCCCCATGGCCACGCCCATCACCAACCACCCGCCAAGTACCCCGGCATTGCCGACGACCCAGCCGAGGCGCACATACATGATGACGCCGAGGATGGTCAGCAAAGTGGGCGTGAACACGCCGGTGAAGGTTCCGAATTTCACGAGCCCAGGCGACTCGGGGGTCTCCCCACCCTCGCTGCTTGCATCTTCGGCCATCGGCGGTCCACGATACGCCTACCCGCGCCGGCATTGAAACCCCCTCACCACAATCCGTGCGCGCAACTTCGACCAGGCCGTGCCCCGAATCGCCCGCAAAAACGTGCTTGTACAATGGGATTTGCCACGGGAGCAGCAGATGCAGACAGGTGAATTTCGGCGACAGTGGGCTCGAATCTGTCGGCCTTCGACCTTCGCATGTGTTCCCTGTACGAACAGTCAGGCGCTACTGGTCCGAGTGTTCCCGCGGGTGTAGCCAATAAAATCCGAGCTCGATCGTCGGCACGCGATCTGCTCCAAGGCGTTGGCTGATCGCCGGGTGCTGGTGTGTCTCGAGCTCGCGGGTCAACACCGGCTCGAGCGTAAAACGATCGCGCAGCTGCGTGAGCTCGGGCCGTTCGAGGGAGTCTGGAACCACGCCCTCACGGATTTCAGTCGGTGCAAACGAGCGCAGCGAGGAGCCGACGTACAACAACACGCGGCCGGTCGTCGGCGGGTCGGACATCAACTGGGGTAGTCGCACAATTTGGCCGGGCGGGCGGCCGCTTTGCAGCATGGCCGCGCGATAGGCCTCGCGCGGGAATTCGGCCCCGATCGGATCGCCATCTGGGCGAAGGCCCCGAAGCGGCTCGACATAAGTCGATGGTACTACAAGAATATTATGGTCCGGCAACGCACCCCACGAACCCGCCAAAAATGCCAGCTCCCGCTCGAGGACGCGGCTTTGGGTCAGTGCGATGTGGCCCTCCCGGGCAGCGAGACCTCCGAGCACAGCCGCCGCCAACCACACCGCGACCACCCGATTTCGCGTACGACGGGCGGCAAATCCCGGCACCGAGGCGAGCCCACGCATCAAAAACCCGACCCCAGCGGCGGTCAAAAGGGCACAAAATGGTAGGATATACACATGGTGGATCAACCCCACCGGATAGCTCAGACCAAATATATCTGCGGCGAACAGTGACAAAACGACATGGACCGCGAGCCCCGCGTAGAGGAGCGGCCCAAATACGACGAGCTTCCGTCCGATCCATAGGCTTGCAAGGATGGCGGGCGCTGCCAGCAGGCGCGAGGAAAACCGCGGGTCGAACCACACAAACCACTGGGTGTGCAGCAGCCTTTGGGCAAAGACTGCAACGCCGCCATCGTCGCCGACAGTGGTGCCGACAAACTGCTCGAGTACCGAAACAAACGCCGGCGCGAGCGTGGCGAAGTAGAGCCCGAGCAGCGTGATCCAGCCACCCACGGAGGCCCAGGTCTGGGGCCTTCGCCACAGCGGAAATGCCAGTACCAGTGGGGTGAGTGTGAGACAGACAAAGTTGCTTTGGCACGCAAGCCACAGCGAGGCAACCGCAGCGATCGCGGCCAACGGATCGCCCGACCGCCGGTGAACCAACCCGGCGACACAGGCCAGCAGTACGCATACGAGCGTATAGGGCCACAGCGTTCCGGCGACGGACACACGCATCCACACGGGGTGGAACACGAGCAGGGCAACCGCCAACAGGCCGATACGATGACCTGAAAACCTCGGATCCTGCGGATTTGGAATGGTCTGCTGTGTGAGTATATACAACAAACCTGCGGCGAAGAGCGACAATGCCAGACCAAAAAACACCCCCGTTTGAACGTGGAACGACGGCAACAATCGCAATAGGAATCCGACGACGCGGAAGGTCGGATCACTCCACGCCGGGCCGACGGGGTCGTGTGTACATGCATTCGAAAACGCACAGTCCACGCGGGCGACAAACGTGTTGTGCTCGTGCAACGGCCACGGCTGCGAAAGCAGCAGTGTCGCCACCGTGGCCAGGCCGAGCACGGCTGCGAGGTGGGCCCCCCGGCGTTTGTGGGATGTGTCCTCCGATCGACCGGAGCGACGACGACGGAGCACCCGGAGAACCACAGAAACCCACCACAGGACGATTGCACCCGCCCAGCCGATGACGACGGCATCCCATGCGGGCGGGGGCGTTTCGATTTCTGGAACCGCATCAGGTGTATGTGCAACAGCAGGATCGCGCCAACGAAACACCTTGGGCTGCTGGCCGTGCATGCGCTGCTGCGTCTCCCAAATTTGCTCGCCGTAGCGATCGTCGCGCAGGCGTACAAGTGCATCCGCCAACGCCTGGGACGGCGCCAGCGTTTCGGCGTCGCAGACCTTGCACACCCGAACCACCACACGCGCAACCGCATCGAGGCGGGCAAAATAGTCCGGGGGCGACAGCGGATGTCCGACGGTCAGGACCCACAAACTCTCGCCCGCGGAGTTTGTCGCACCGAGATGCACAACATCGCGATCGATCTCGATCGCCAGCGTCGGTACACCCGCGACTTCGGCACGCGCTTCGTCGACCCACGCTCGGACAGGTCCTTCACGCCCTTTGGGGATCCAAGCGTCCCACGTCCCTTGGGTCGTTGCCGTTTCAACCTTTTCAGCACTCGCCGGTTGACCCTCAGCGCGCCACGCCATGCCGAGGCTGACCATCAGGAGGCTACACACAATCCCCGCCCGCGCGACTCGTCGTGCGTGGCTCCGGGCAGATGTGAACAAACCATTGGAGCCCGACCGACGCACCTGCGGAGTGCTCGTCAATTTAGGTGCTTGCACATCTTTTGGCTCGGTGGCTGCGAACGTCGCGGTCCCAGGAAGCCCAGGTGTGTCGAGCCGGCGAGGAACTCGACATCCGACGTCGGTGCCGCCCACGGCGACCGAGTGGGTGCGTCGCGAGACACGACGGGCTGCTGTACTGGGCAGCATCCTCGCCAATCTAACCCGGGAGACGGCTCCGCGAAATCCCCGGGACGACTTTGCGTAACTCCCTTCCGTTGGCGGCTTCGCACAGCGTCGTCAATTATAAAAATTGCAACCGTCGTTGCGCGCCCAATCGTTTTGCTGCCCGTTGTGCTGGGGGTCGTCGATGTTGCAATCTGGATCGAGCATCCCCTCTTCGCAGGTACTATCGGCCGCATACCAATTCCCGCCGCAGCGTTTGGAGCCGATGTCGGAACCGAACGGATCGTTGCGGCGAAAGTAGTTGGTGGTCTCGGGCGACCAACTCTGGTCGGCACCATAGCCCGTGCCGCGACTCAGGAAGTAGCCCAGACCGACACAGGGCGCCTGGCAGGTGGCGATCATGCGATTGTCCTCGACGGCGTTCCCCGTGGTCATACCGGGGTTTTGCGGGCGATTGGTCAGCATCAACGCGACCGCCTGATTGGTGGTACTCGGAAGGTCCGAGGGAAACCCACTCTGGTCGGGACTCATCACTTTGTTGGGATCGCCGGACATGGTCGCAAGCCCGTTGTTGCGAAACGTATTGTCGCGAATCTGCGAATCACGGATGTCGATCAGATGGGCCGTCGCCCCAGCTGCGCAGTGACTATGCCCGTCCCACACAAACCCCGGATCTTCGAATGTATTGCCCTCGATCACCAAGTTGCTCGCGCGGTCCAAGTCGAGCGGCATCCCGCAGGTTTCGTAGGCGTGGTTGCCGATGATCTCGGCGCCCGCGTGGTTTTCGAGGGTGTAAAAACCTCCGCCGGGGATCGGGTCCTCGGGTGGATTGAGGCACTGGTAACCGTTGCGGTAAATCTCGTTGTTGTGGGCGCGCCCGTAGCCGCGAAAGGTGACAGCATCGCAGCGGATCTCAAAAATCTTGTTTTGCTCGAGCAAGTTATCGGCCCCGTTGGGAAACAGATCGAAGATCACACCGTAGTGGAGGTGGTGGATCTGGTTGCGAAATACCCGATTGCCCGTGGTCTCCGGCGTCCAAAAGCGGACGCCTGTTACCCTGTTGTCGCCCTTGGCCCCGTCGCCGTTTTGGATGTGGTTATCGTGGATAAACGCATTGTTGCCGCGCAGGTGAATGATGCCGTTGTGGGGCACCGTCAGCAGGTCGTTGGCGTCGAGGCGGACGAACGCAACTTCGTTGTCGTCGTGGGTCCGTAGGATCGATTGTTCATCGGCGACAAGCTCGATGGTCGGCCAGGTTTGATCGCCGAGCAGGCGCGACCCGTCGGGCATATCGATGGCCTTGTGTAGGGGAAATGTCCCTGGGGCCAGTTTGGCGATCGCGTGGTCGGTGAGACAGGCGAGGATGCGATCGTAGTTTTCCTGGGCCTCCGCGCTCGGCTCGATCCCGTCGCACTCGGCCGGGATGTCGGGCTGTGTGTCGGTCGCATCGGTGTCGACCTCGGTGTCCGAGCTGCTCCCGGTGGTCGCGTCACTGGTCGCATCCGAATCGGACGCAGCGGATGATTCACCCGTCGAAGTGGTCTCGGTTGTTGGACTCCCCGGGGTCTCCCCCGTCTCGCTCGTCGGCCCGTCGGAAGTCGCGTCCGATGTATCCGACGTGTCGGTCGCCGACTGGGAACTTGTATCGTCACCGGGGGCCGAACAGGCGCATGCGACCAGCAACACGAAACCGGGAAATCTGTGCATACAGCATACTAGCGGTTTTCCCAGGTCGGGGCACTTCATCTACGTTCGCAGGCTGTTCGACAATGGCGCGACCAATCAACAACAGATTGTGGGGTTGCGAAGGATGCACAATCAAGTATCAACAATCGACTCAAGTCATGACAATGAAGACAATGTGCCTGCCCACCGGAATTTAGGGTAGGCGAACCTACATTCAGCTCTGGCGCCTCCATCAGGCTCTCGGGACTGTGACTCGACCCTGCAAATCGTGGAAGCTTCCCCGCAAACTTTTAGCTACGACCCTCCTCAAACATGTTAGTATCGCCTTTATGGCTAAACGACATGTGGTGGTAGTGGTGGGAATGCTGTTAAGTGGTTGCGGCGATGACATGGCCAACACCACGGAGACGGGGGACGATACGTCTACGACAGGTGACGACACGAGTACGACGGAGACCCCGACGACCGAGGCCCCGACGACTGAGGCCCCGACGACCGAGGACCCGACGACCGAGGACCCGACAACCGAAGGGCCGGCCGAGTGCGGAAACGCGGTCGTCGAGTCAGACGAGGAGTGCGACGACGGCAACGACGACAACACCGACGATTGTCTCGACACATGTGTGGCTGCGAGTTGCGGCGACGGCATCATCCAAACCGGCGTTGAGGAGTGTGACGACGGTAACGACGTCAACGACGATGCCTGCTCCAACGCCTGTGCGATCGCATTTTGTGGTGACGGCACGGTGCAAGAGGGAGAGGAATGCGACGACGGCAACACCGACAACGAAGACAACTGCTTGGAAGGCTGCATCGAGGCCACCTGCGGTGATGGCTTCGTCGGTCCCGGCGAGGGTTGCGATGACGCCAACGACGTCAATGACGACGAGTGCAGCAACGAGTGTGTCCCGGCCAGTTGCGGCGACGGCAGCGTCCAGCAGGGCGAGCTGTGCGACGACGGCAACGTGGACAATACCGACGGCTGCCTCGATACCTGCGCACCAGCCTCCTGCGGTGATGGCTACGTCTGGCTCGATAACGAGGCCTGCGACGATGGCAACGTCGACAACACCGACGACTGTATCGACACCTGCGAGGCCGCGTCGTGTGGCGACGGGTATGTCTGGCTCGACAACGAGGCCTGCGACGACGCCAACACCGACAACACCGACAATTGCATCGACACCTGTCAAGCCGCGTCATGTGGTGATGGCCACATCTGGGTCGACAACGAGCTGTGCGACGATGCCAACACCGATAACGCCGATGGCTGCCTCACTGACTGCACGACGCCGGCCGACTGCCTCACCATCCTACAAAACGACAGCACCGCGACCGATGGCGTCTACCTGATCGACCCCGATCAGGACGGCATGGATCTGATGCAGGTCACCTGCGACATGACCACCGACGGCGGTGGCTGGACACTATGTGCAGCCCTGACAAAGGGATATGTCCCATCCGACATGCTCTACAACGCAGACACCTGGGCGTTCCAAGCCCAGCTCAACAGTGACAACAACTTCGCGTTTGAGACCGACGCACCCGGACGCACCCAGGAGTCCTGGGACAACTCCGAAACACTCAACTACGGCCAGTTTTGCCGGCTGCTCGGGGACAACGTCAGCGAGACGTGGCTAAACGCGAAAATGTGGAACTTGGCCAACAACTTCGGCAACACCCTGCGGGGCACGGCCTACAACTTCGAACGCAGCGGGACCTTCGACGGCAACCTGTTCACCCAATGGCACACCAATACCTCCGACGCGCGGATGTTTGTCCACACCGGGGGCGACAACCTCACGATCGAGACCGACAACAGCGGCTACGGCGGGCCCTACATCACGCCGATCATCTCTTGGCAAGGCACCGGCCGGACGCAGAGCACCGCGCCCTGGAATGGTGTGACCGTCGGGACAACAATGTGCACCGGATGCAACCACTACGGTTCGGGTTACGACGATTTGCCCTACGGCCAGACGACGATCCTCAACGATCTCACCCACTCGGTCTGGCAGGGGATCCCCAACGTCGTGTACGGGTGGAGCGACTGCACGGCCAATGGCAACTGCGCCTACCACGAGTCGGGCATGAGCATATGGCTGTATTACGCCCGCTAAGCAAGGCAACAACCGTGGCGGCGGACACATCTAACGTCGACGACGCAAGAGACCGGCAACGACGAGTAGACTCCACATCACGCAGGGGCGCGACTGCCCCGTTGTACATGCATATCCGTCCCCGAATGCACCCGCGACGATCCGCTCGTTGTCCATCTCGGCCAGGGCGAGCTGAGCTACGCACCACTGACGAGCGGCCCCATGGATGTCCACTACGGCTTCCAGGGCGGACAGCACGCTTTCCTCGGCGTCGCCGTCGACAACCCGGAGCTCGACTCACCTGGCCTCGAGCTCACGTTCACCATCCGCGGCTCCCTCGGATGCGCGCTCGAGACCCCGTCGACCAACTGCTTCTCGTGGGTCGAATTCGGGAACCGTCGCCTCGTCATCGCCGATCCCGAACTGTGGACAAGCAGCGATGGCGGCCTCCAGACCACCGGTTATCTCGTCATTCTCGAGGAGGACCCACAATGGTGGGCGAACGAGAGCTGGGGACGCATCGACGTCATGGTCGACGTCCGTGACGCCTGCAACCGCAGGGGCAGCGCGAGCTACTCCTACATCGTCGGCGACGCTACGACGACTGGAACGACCGACAGCTCGACGACTAACGGCTCGACAACCGACGGCTCGACGACAGCGGGCACCACCGGTGACAGCGATGGGTCGACCGGCTGAGAGCCGGCCGCGGATGAGCACGAGCCGCCGCCGCTCTCCCAATCGTAGTCACCGGCAAGTTGTACAATCAAGTTTTCGATCTGGGCCCGGCGTGGTGGTCGAGCGAAGCCTTGATGGTGGCGCTCGACTTCGCCGGTTCGAGCGCATATGTGCCAGACAACACGGTTGCGAGCAAAAGCATGTATGTACGACAACCACGCGCGTGCAAATGCATGCGCTATCGTTTCACCGGTGCGGACAAAGAGCAACCTGGCCGGCAATCTGCAAATGACGTTGTGTCCCTCGGGGACGACAGTACCCGTGTGCAGCTACACCGATCGTGTCACATTTCATTTCTTTGTGACACAACCTGCGACTCGTGAACGGCGCGACCTGTGCCTCTACAATCTTTACACTTCCCTGATCACGGGTATTTGACCATCTATCCGCCCCTTTTACACAACTCAACCTCAAATGAAGATGCAACTATTGCATTCGCGGACCTAGTAAACACACATGGAAGTACCTATCGTTGCGGCTTGCGTCAACTACGCATGCATCTGCAACCACAGGATGCGGTCCCCAAGGCCAAGGACCATTTCATGACCACACGAATCCCGACACCTACAAACCGATGGCTCGCCGTCTCACTGCTACCACTTTTCCTCCTCGGTGGTTGCTACGACGGTGCGATCTCTGTCAACGATTCCGAGGCGGAGGAAACCGATTCAGAAACGAATTCGGCAACGGATACCGACGCGAGCTCCGAATCCGACTCGGGCGAGGAGGATACCGGCGACGGCATCGGCTCCGAACCCGAGTGTGTCGACACCAAGGGGTTTTTCCAGCGCGAGGTGTTTGAGCCGATCCTCCTGCAAAACTGCTACATGTGTCACCAAAGTGGTGGGCAGGCCAAGGCCACGGATTTCATCCTGTTGGGCGACGAGTACCCCGGATACCTCGAAGCCAACTACAACACGTTCGCCAACATGGCCCGCCTCGAGATCGACGGCGTGCCGCTGCTCCTGCTCAAACCGACTGTCGACGGGGTTGAGCACGGGGGCGGACAACGGCTGATCAAAGGCGGCGACGAGTACAACACGATCGCCGAAATGATCTCCCTCCTCGATACACCGGTCGAGTGTGCAACGAGGCCGAAGGCGTTCTACGACGGGATCGATTTGCTCGACCAAGTCGAGACCCTGCGCAAGGCGACGCTGATCCTCGCCGGACGCCTGCCGACCGCCGCAGAACTCGAGCAGGCAGCCGAGGATGGGGCCGAGGGTGTCGGCAAAGTCCTCGACCAGGTGATGAAGGAAGACGCCTTCTACACCCACATCAAGATGTTCTACAACGATCGGTTGCTGACCGATTCGTACGACCGCGGCAGCCGAGCCCTCAACATTCTCGATCCGAACTACCCGGGCTCCGATGCACTTGCAAGTCCCCAGGAAGTCGCCTGGGCCAACAAGGCGATCGCCCGCGAGCCACTCAACATCATCGAGAATGTGCTGCGCAAAGATGCTCCGTTTACCGAGATCATCGAAGCCGACTACACGATGGTCAACCCCTTCTCGGCCAAGGCCTACGGTCTCAACCCGGCACAGCTCGGGTTTAGCAACCCGGACAACAAGGACGAGTACATCGAATATGCGTTCGAAGAATTCCCGCATGCGGGCATCTTGACGACGATCGCGTTTCTCAACCGCTACCCGACCACCCCGACCAATCTCAACCGGGCGCGGGCGCGGTTTGTGTTCGACTTCTTCCTCGGCCAAGACGTGTTGGAACTGGCCGCACGCCCGATCGATACCGGCGACTTTACCGGTACACCGACCCTCGAAAATCCCAACTGCACCATCTGTCATGCGGTGATCGATCCGGTCGCGGGGGCATTCACCCACTTCAACGATGACGGCTGGTACCGCCCGCTGCTCATGGACCCCGCGGGTGTGACCGGGCCGGGGTACGACGGCGAGAAGATGGAGGGCGACGACCTCGCGCGACGACTTCCGTGGCTCACCGAGCGGGTTGCTGTGGACGACGGCTTTGCCCTGTCGGTTGTCTATACACTTTACCAGGGCCTGGCCGGCGAGATGCCGGTGCGGCGCCCACTCGACAACAAGGCGCCGACCTACCTCTCAGATGTACGGGCGTTCGAGGCCCAGGACGCGACGTTCAAAGCCCTGGCGGCGGAGTTCAAACGCTCGAACTACGACTTCCGTGCACTGGTCAAAGACATGGTCCAAACGCCATGGTTTCGGGCCCGCAACTACAGCGGTCCGGCGTCCGATCTGCGCGAGGGAGAACTCGCGGTCATCGGATCGTCGCGGTCGCTGTCGCCGGAGCTGCTCGACGCCAAAATCGAGGCGGTGTTCGGCTTCCAGTGGGAGCGCGAAGAGACCGGTACCTCGGCCCTGCTCGACGAGGACAACTACCGGTTCTTCTACGGCGGAATCGACTCGCGCAATGTCACCACCCGGCTGACCCAGGTCAACGGAGTGATGAACAATATCGCCGAGCGGATGGCCAACGAGGTTGCCTGTCGGGCGACCGCTTCCGACTTCGCCATGCCGCCCGAACTGCGACGGTTGTTCCCCCACGTCGACCCCAACTACGAGCCCAGCGGACCTGGCCTCGACGCCATCCGAGCCAACATCCAACACCTCCACGCCCTGATCTTGGGCGAGTACTTGGCGATCGATGATCCCGAGATCACCCACACCCTCGAACTGTTCGTCGCGGTGCTCGAGGAGGGGCGTCGCGGCATCGAAGACGAAGAGTACTCCGACCTGCTGCCACTGGCGTGTCAGGGCCTCAGCGACCCGGTTTCCGGCGAAGCGATCCCCGAGCCCGACCAAATCGAAGCAGACCCAACCTTTACCGTTCGAGCGTGGATGGCCGTCGTGACCTACCTGCTCGGTGACTACTTGTTCCTGTACGAGTAAGAGGAGAATTTCCATGGACCGTCGTGATTTTTTCAAACTCGCTGCAATGACCGGCCTCGCCGTGACGGGAGCCGCCCGGAACGTGTTCGCCGATGAACCCCTGGGAACTCCCACCGAACAGGGGGGCGAAGGTCCCGAATTCGGGCCGATGTTCATCCAGATCCAAGCGACCGGAGGTTGGGACCCGACCTTTGTGTGTGACCCCAAGGCCGGACGTGTCGCCGGGATGTATTCGGCCGAGGACGTCCCGACCGACCACATCCCCTACGCCCCTATTGGTGGCGAAGACGGAGAGTGGTACGCGTTTTTCGAGGGCAACCACGATCGGATGATCGTCTTCAACGGCGTGGATGTGCGCTCGAACAACCACGAGGCCGGACGCCGCAACATGGCCAGCGGACGCCTGAGCGGCAATCACCCGAGCCTGGCGGCCATGGTCGCCGGCTTTCAAGGCTCCCACCTGCCGGTCTCACTGATGAGCTTCGGCGGCTACGAGGAGACGGGCAACCTGGTCGCGCCGACCCGCGATCTCGACGCAAACCGCCTCGCAGGCATCGCCTACCCCGACCGTATCAACCCGAGCGACGGGACGTCCGAGCGCTACCACAGCTCGGCCATCCGCGGACGCATCGCCCTCGCCCGCGAGCGTCGGATGGAGCGGATGCGACAAAGTCAGGGGCTGCCCAAGCTCAACAACAGCATGGGTACGCTGCACACCGCACGCATGGGGTCGGAGCAACTCAAACGCCTCGAGGAGATCCTCCCGGCACTCAATGGCAATACAAATAAAGCCCGGGCCCAGTTGGCGATCGCGGCCTACAGTGCCGGCATCGGCACCTCGCTCAACATCGCTATGGGAGGGTTTGATACCCACTCCAATCACAATGCGGCCCACAGCGAGGCGATGCGAAGGCTGCTCGACCTGGTCAACTTCATCTGGAACGTGCTCGATACCTCCGGACTTTCAGAGCACGCGATCATGCTGATCTCGTCCGACTTTGCCCGCACGGACTACAACGGCAACGCCGGGAAGGATCACTGGCCGATCAGTTCGATGATCGCCGTCAGCGGAATGCCAGGGTTTGCCGGCAACCGCGTGGTCGGGGCCACCGATGCGGCACAAAATGCCAAGATGATCGACTCCGAGACGCTCGAGGTGACCGACGACCCCGAAATGGGTGTGGTCATCCGCCCAGACCACATCCACCGCTCGCTGCGCGACTTCTTGGGTATGGGAGGGAGTGAGCTCGATATGCGCTACCCCCTGGAGACCGAGGTCGCCCTGCCACTGCTGGGCTAGCAAAGCGCGTTCACGCTCGCAAACAAACAAGCCGCCGATTCGGTCTTCCGTCTCGGCGGTTTTTGTATGTTCAATATTCTTGTCGCCAAACACCCGACCCCGACTTGCGTGATTCAAGTCGCGGCCGTGGGTGCAGCGAGCGGTGGACCGTTCGCCCGGACACGTGATCCAAGATTGCGTCGGCGCAACTCGGGTCGCCTATGTGTTGCGCCGGTACTCGCCCCCGACCTCGAACAGGGCTTCGGTGATCTGCCCCAAGCTACATACACGAGTCGTCTCCAACAACTCGGCAAAGATGTTGCCCCCCGCGAGCGCGACCTCTCGCAGACGGTCCAAAGCGGCCCTGCCCTCCCCCGCATGGCGGGCTTGAAACGCCTTCAACCGCTCGATCTGGGCATCTTTTTCACCCCCACTTGCACGCGTCAGCGAAAGCCCTGCCGCCTCATCGTCGCCGGTTTTGTGCGGATTTTTAAATGTATTGACACCGATGATCGGCAACTCGCCCGAGTGCTTGAGGTGTTCGTACTTGAGGCTTTCATCCTGGATTTTACCCCGCTGGTACTGCCGCTCCATCGCCCCCAACACACCGCCGCGCTCGTCGATCCGTTGAAACTCGCTGAGCACCGCCTCTTCGACTAGCTCGGTGAGTTGCTCGATGATGTAACTGCCCTGGAGGACATTTTCTGTCTTTGCCAACCCCTGCTCGGCGGTGATGATCATCTGGATGGCCATCGCCCGACGCACGCTCGCCTCGGTCGGGGTCGTGATCGCCTCGTCGTAGGCGTTGGTGTGCAGGCTGTTGCAGTGGTCGTAGTAGGCAAACAACGCCTGGAGCGTGGTGCGGATGTCGTTGAAATCGATCTCCATCGCGTGCAGCGAACGCCCGCTGGTCTGGATGTGGTACTTGAGCTTTTGACTGCGGGGCCCGGCGCCGTAGAGATCGCGCATGGCGATCGCCCAGATCCTGCGGGCGACTCTTCCGATGACGGTGTACTCGCTGTCGAGGCCGTTGCTAAAAAAGAAACTGAGATTCGGTGCAAATGCATCGACATCGAGTCCACGGCTGCGGTAGTACTCGACGAAGGTAAACCCATTGGCCAATGTAAATGCAAGTTGACTGATGGGGTTGGCCCCGGCCTCGGCGATGTGATACCCACTGATCGAAACCGAATAGTAGTTGCGCACGCCCTTTTGGATGAAAAACGCCTGGATGTCCCCCATCATCCGCAGGGCAAACTCGATCGAAAAGATGCAGGTGTTTTGCCCCTGGTCTTCCTTGAGAATGTCGGCTTGGACGGTTCCGCGAACGACTTGGAGCGTGCGGTCGCGGACGGCTTCCCACTCCTCGCGGGTCAACTCCTCGCCCTTTTCGGCGGTGGCTTTTGCGACCTGTTGATCGATCGCGGTGTTCATAAACAGGGCCAGGACGATCGGCGCCGGGCCGTTGATCGTCATGCTGACGCTGGTGTTGCTGGCACACAGGTCGAAACCCTTGTAGAGCTCCTTGGCGTCATCGAGTGTACATACACTGACACCGCTCTCGCCGATCTTGCCGTAGATGTCCGGGCGTACATGGGGGTCGTGTCCGTAGAGCGTGACCGAGTCAAATGCGGTCGACAGACGCTTGGCCGGCTCGCCCTCGGACAGGTAGTGAAACCGTTCGTTGGTGCGTCCGGGGCCACCTTCGCCGGCGAACATCCGCTTGGGGTCCTCGCCCTTGCGGCGAAACGGGAACACGCCGGCGGTGTAGGGAAACGACCCGGGCGGGGCCTCGAGCAACATGTAGCGCACCGTGGCGCCGGGCTCATCGTCCCGGGGCAGCGCGACCCGAGGAACACGGGTATCCGAGAGCGTGGTGACATGGGTCGGGTAGTGGATCTCATGCCCGCGAATGGAAATTGTATAGACATCTTGTTGGTAGGCCTCGCGCAACGTGGGCAGTCGCTCGAGGGCCTCGCGTGCGTCGTGGTCGACCTGGGCGGTGAGTTCGGAGATCTGTCCTTCGAGCCAAGGTGCAACGTTGTCGGGAATCGCGGTATCGCGGTCGCGGCTGAGTTCGGCGAGGGCCCGGCGAAGGCCGTCGATCCGGCGCACGAGCTCGACTTGGCGCTCGACCCGGGCCTTGTAGTCGCGCACGGTTTTGACGATTTCGGCGAGGTAGCGCGTGCGGTCGGCCGGAATGATGTCGCGGGTGTCCGAGGCGAAGGCCTGCTGTTCGGGTGGGATTTTTGAACCCCACACCTGTTTGCCCACAACCTCGCTCAGCTTGGCGCACAACCCGGTGTACAGCCCGTTGACACCGCTGTCGTGAAATCGGCTGGCGACGGTTCCGTAGACCCCGAGCTCGCTATCTGTCGCTTGGAACAGCTGTCGATTGCGCCGCAACTGTTTGCGAACATCTCGCAGGGCATCCTTGCTGCCCTTGTGTTCAAACTTGTTGATGGCGACAAAGTCGGCCACGTCGAGCATTTCGATCTTCTCGAGTTGGGACGGGGCCCCGTACTCGGCCGTCATCACGTAGAGGGTGACATCGGCCAAGCGGGTGATCTCGGCGTCGCCCTGGCCGATCCCGGAGGTTTCGACGACGACCAGATCAAAGCCGGCGAGCTTGCACAGACGGACCGCGTCGTCGGTGGCGTTGGACAGTTCGACCCCGGTCTTGCGGGTGGCCATCGACCGCATAAACACCCGGGGGTTGCGCAGCGCGTTCATTCGGATGCGGTCGCCCAACAGCGCGCCACCGGTCCGCCGCCGGGTCGGGTCGACCGAGATCACGGCGATCCGCGAGTCAGGATGCTCGCGCAACAGACGGGCGAGCAGTTCATCGGTCAACGAACTCTTACCCGCGCCACCTGTGCCCGTGATGCCGAGCACCGGAACCCTGGGAAGTTCGGCCGCCCGGACCGCTGCGACCAACATCTCGTCGTGGTCGCACCCCTGCTCCAAGGCCGTGATCATGCGGGCGAGTCGACTGGTATGGACCTCGCCGCGTTTGAGCCGTTCGACCTCGGCCAGCGGCTCGGGCAGTGCGGTCGAAAAATCGGCCCCCTCGAGGATCTTGTTGATCATCCCCTGCAGGCCGAGCTGACGTCCGTCCTCGGGACTGAAGATCCGGTCGATTCCGTAGTTGTGCAGATCTTCGATTTCCCGGGGGACGATGACCCCGCCACCTCCACCCCACAGGGTGATGTGGTCCGCACCTTTTTGGCGCAGGAGATCGTGCATGTATTTGAAGTACTCGACATGCCCACCTTGGTAGGAGCTCACCGCGATGGCTTGGGCATCTTCTTCGATCGCCGCGTCGACAACCTCTTCGGCGCCGCGGTTGTGACCGAGGTGAATCACCTCGGCACCGGAGCTTTGCAAAATCCGGCGCATGACATTGATCGCGGCATCGTGGCCGTCGAACAAGGACGCTGCGGTGACCACGCGAATCTTATGCGTCGGCTTGTAAACCTCCGGGCGCACTGGGGTGGACGGGCTCGAAGACGTTGCGGTGGCGGTGCTCATACTCGGCGCTGACGATACGGAGGGCCCGAAAACGAATCAAGGACCTCGCGCACTGTCGCTGCTCTCCACGCGGCCCGCCGTACCGATTTCGCCGAGATTGTGGTTTCCCGAGGTCAGCCGCATCGGGCGGGCGAAGGCCGCAGTTTCGTGGGACAGGCTGGTAAAAACTCTGAACCGCGACCGAGCCGGTCCGCGAGCTTGTTGCTCCGCAGCTCGCGTAGTTCTCGCACACTGGCCACCTACGCTCGCAAAAGGTGCGGCTCCACACCGAAAATGCCGGAGAGTTCACGCATTTTCCAGCTCGAGATATTTTGTGATTGCGTCTTCACTTTGTCCTCGCCACAGGACAGGATAATCTCCACCGGCCCTCCCTTGGGCCACGCGCAGCAACGCCCCCGGATTTACGATGCCCCGCCGCTCCCCGAGACACCACGATGAGTACGACTCGGGTGACGACCTCGAAGATACCCAGAAGGTCAACCTCCCGCGGATGGACGCCGAGCGTGACATCGGCAAGGTGATCAACAAGCGCTACAAGATCATGGACCGCATCGGTGAGGGCGGCATGGGTGTGGTCTACAAGGCCCACGACATGCAGGTCGACCGCGAGGTTGCGATCAAACTCGTGCGCCGCGAGTGCCTGACCGACAGCAAGTTTCTCACCCGGTTTCGCCGCGAGCTCGAAGTCACCAGCCAGTTTCGCCACCCGTCGACGATCCGCGTGTACGAGCACGGAGAGACCCGCGACGGGCGTCCGTACATGGTGATGGAGCTGCTCACCGGGCAAAGCCTCGCCGACTGCCTCGAAGAGGGTCGCCTGCCCGAGCTCGAAGCCCTGCAGTACGCCCGCCAGATCGCCGAGAGCCTCAGCGAGGCCCACGAGCACGAGATCTTTCACCGCGACCTCAAACCCGACAACATCTTCATCGAAAATGTCGGTGTATCTACAGTTGTCAAGGTCCTCGACTTCGGCATCGCCGGGGGCATGGACGCGATGAAACTGACCCAAGCTGGCGAGGTGTTTGGCACGCCACAGTACATGTCGCCCGAGCAATGCGAAGGGCAAAAGCTCGACTACCGGACCGACATCTACTCGCTCGGCTGCATCCTCTACGAAATGATCGAGGGCCGGCCGCCGTTCAAGGCCGACTCGCCGATGGCGACGATGCTCAAGCACGTCAAAAACAAGGTCCCGACCCCGCGTCAGGCCAGTGCCCCGACCGTCAAGTTGCTGCAGTTTGCCCTGCGAAAAGATCGCAACAAACGCATCCAGAGCGCGGGCCGCTTTAGCGAACTCATCGGCGACTGTATCGGGGCGATCCGGGCGGCTGAGGAGGGTCGTCCGATCCCCGAGATTCCTGGTCTCTCGCGCAGCAACACCATCTCACGCCTCAACACCCCGACAGGTGCGCTCGCATCGGTCAACTTCCGCACCCCGTCCTCGCCCAACACACCGGTCAACACCGGTGAGAACAGGGGCATGACTGTGGTCATCCTGTTGGCCGCCGCGGTGATCCTCCTGATCGGGTTTGCGATGTTCTCCAACAACTCGATCGACCCGGGTCCGACGGCGGTGGTGACCACCGAAGCGACGGAAACCGACGACACCGACGCAAGCACAACCGACGAGGCAGCCCTGCCAAATATCCGCAAGCTGGTGACGACCAACGTCGACGGCGCCCGGGTCCTAGTCGACGGCGACGAACAATGCACGACCCCGTGCGAGGTCGAAGTCCCCGTGGGCGACGGCATCAAACACGAAATCCGGCTCAAAAAAGAGGGCTATATCGATGTCGTCACCAACTGGGAGCCGACGTCGCTCAACGACAAACTGCCGACCATGCCGGCCATGCAAAAGCTCGACAATACGATCAACGTCAAGCGCAAGGGCAAAAAACGCTAGTATAGTTTATCGCTACTCAAGTGTTCTGGCGAGTAGCCGAATCACACGAGATTCGCATACACTTCGGAATACCGACTTACGAGCTTGGTAAGCAAGTGAACACTGGTGCTCGGGTTTCGACCCACTTCATCAGCGCGTACACATTCACGATATATTGCGGCTGCGCGACGAACGGCATCGGGATATCTTTTGGCGTAGTCGCTAAAATCAATTTTCTTGTCGTAGTTCGTGATGTGCCGACGCATCGCTCGGCGTGCTTCGTGGCGGCTGAGTTGGCCGGGTCGCTCTTGGAAATGAAGCATAAGCCACAGCTCAAAGCAGGGATTTGACAATGCAATCTGTATCTCGCTTCGGCGGGCTAGATCGAGAGCCTCCAGAATGTTTGGATGTTCATCCTGATCAAAAACACACCACACCTGATTGTAGGCGAGGAAACTATCTCCATACCTCTTCGCCTCATGGTCTGCGTCGCGCTTGAGTTCCTTTGCTCGCCTTACTAACGTGAGCGGAACGCCAGCACCAGGCACAATCTTTACTCGAATAAGGCTATTTCGACAGTATCGCCGTAACCCTTCAAGATATTGTGGCTCAGTATTCTTTCCCTCACAAACTGCAAGTACACGGTCTCGCGGCTCGAGTTTCTCGCGGCGATGCGCTGGCCGGCGGCTTCGGTCCCTACGCCTCATTTCGCTCCCCCGAATTGAGAAGGTCCCCGAGAAATGGAATGGAGCCGTACCGGCCTTGGAGGTAGCCCCGCTCCAAATTTTCACCCTTGCGTGGTCTATAGTCGGAAAGTGGATAGAGGACAGTCGCGCCGGTACGGCTCTTCTCGGTGAGCCATACATCTTCTCTTGTTAAGAGATGTTCTCCATCGCGTTGTGTACCGAGAAGATGTGTATCATGTGTTGTGAAAATCAACTGAGCACCATTTTTGTTTGTTTGCTCGCTCGCAAACTGTTGAACCAAAAATGCCGCTAAGAGAGGATGGAGACTCCGTTCCAACTCATCGACAACGAGTAGACTCCCACTCATGAGCGCCGAGAAAACAGGCCGCGCTAACTCCAGTAATTTTTGCGTACCAGCAGACTCTTCACGAAGTGGGAGCCAAGCATCAGCTCTCTGACCTTCATTCTCATGAAGGAACAATATTGAATCAAGAATACTCCTTCGTTCTTCTGTTTGCCTTCGAATCTTCACATCGATGATGCCGATATCGGCTGTTTTCAGCAAGCTGAGTATTAGCTTTGCGCTATTCACGCGAGCGTCATCGCTAATCGTTGGTAACTCAAGCTGGTCTGAGAAAGCCTGCGAAATCCAACTTAGGGGGTGTAGACCGCCGGTAAATATTCGTGAGCTACGTCGGCGGTACACTCTCGACCCCGCGGAAATGACGCGAACCTTGCGAAACCACCGATAGATAGTCCGTAACTGTGTGTGACGTAGCTGAGTCGCAGTAGACAAAAACAACGCATTCTCACGCGTCACCTCTTCAACGACTCTATTCTCTCCCTTCAGATTCTCTCCAAATTTGTACTTGTCTCCGTCGCGTTCGAACCAAACTTGCTTGCGTTTTCGGGGCCACACATGCAGCCACTCTTCGATTACACGAGAATCGTCGACAACGAAGCCATAGCGATACCGGATCCCCCCTTCAGAAAATGTTATTTCATAGAGCGACGGATGAGCCCGGGAGTTCCCCCAGGCAAATGGATCGCGTGGCACCCCCTCAGCGTCCCAGAAGCGATGAGAGTCCAACACAGCAGAGGCCATAAACGAGAGTGCCGCGATGAGATTGCTCTTTCCACTGGCGTTCGCTCCGTAAATCGCTGCGATCTTCCGGGTCCGCGTTTGTTCGCGGTTACTCGTCATACTGAGAATTTGTTCTTCTCGTATTGAACGGTGGTTTTCGACTCGAAACTCAATCAGCATCGGACAAATCTCTAGTACGATGCCACTTTGACCTTAGATTTTGCAATTTTTCTGCAGGGATCGTCACCAAAAACCTGTGAGAAACCCACTAGTGACGTTCTCAGCCAACAGAAAATTTTTAGCGCGCCAGCAAGCGCCGGACCAGCTGCTCACCGACCTCTGCCGCCTTCGCCGGCTCCTCGACCGGCCGCACATGTGCAGCGGTACCTGTAAATACAATATATGTGACGCCCTCGGCCACCCCCCCGTGCTTGGGGTCGGGGTCGATCCCCAACCGCTCAGCTGCGGCATAGGACAGCTCGCCGATCACGCCCCGCGGTCCGGCGTCGGCATATGGCGCGTAGACCATACGTCCGTTGTAGATGACGACTCCTGCACTGCCGTAGCCGGACCAGCCCGTCTTGATCCCGTGGGCCTTGGGGTCAAATCCCTGGCTCGCCATCGGTACGACCAAAAATGGGACCTCGGCGGCATTGAGAAATTGTCCGTCGGATCCCTTGGCCGAGGTTTCGCCCTGGCGCCATGGATCGTGTGCACACCGTGGATCGGGTTGACCATCGCAGTCGATATCGGCGTCGGCCCGCCAGAAGATGGCACCTTCGAGTTGACACAACTGCACGCTTTCAGACGCCCCCACATCGGTTTTAAAGTTACCTGTACCAGCAACGCGATCGCAGGTTTGGGTCAGCTCGAGCAGCTGTTCGGCCAGCGGACGCTCCGGGGCAACGCTCGCCTCGAGTGGCTGTTCGAACGGGGAAACACTCGCCCCGTGGCAGCCCAGCAAACAGCACAGAGGGAGGACGAGGCGAAGCATGCCCGTCACAGTAGCAGACCTCGGCCGTACCTTTTCGAGGCTTCGGGGGTTGTAGCTACTCGCCCAAAATCTCCGCCTCGGCGTCCTTGGCAGCCCGTGCGGTCGCCTCGCGCCCGGCGTTGAGTCGCTCGACCAGTTGGGAAACCTCGCGCTCGAACCGTTCGCGGGTTTCTTTTTCTTCGGCGTCGCGGTGAAACTTTGTATAATCATCAATCTGTTGCAGCACATCCGCGATCGCAACCTGACGACTCAACGCGGCGATGATCCGCTGGCGCTCTTCAAACTCTGCCTTGAAGTAGTGCTCTGGGTACTCAAAATCCTGGATATGGGCGCGGATATTGCCGGCGATGCTCTCGACCTGGCGACCGCTGAGGTCGGCTGAAACCAACGCTTCACCGATGGTTGTCCACTGAGAGTCGTCGGGACTGACGTGTTGGCGGACATCTCGCAACAGGACGTCACGCAGCAGTCGGATGTAGTCCTCGCCCGAGGTCGGACCGCGGACCGTAAACGGATTTTGGGCAATCCGCGAGGTCGTGGCCTCGTCCATCTGCATGTAGTTGGCATCGCACAGCATAAACCACTTGCCGTCCTTGGGAATCAATGTGCCATCAAAGATTCCGAACACGGCCCCGAGGTTGTTCTTTTCTTCCATGCGCAGATTGCCGCTCCCGCGCGAGGCAAACGCGGTGTCGATGTCAGGCCAATACACCCCGCACACGCCTTCAAATCCGTAAACCTCTTCCTTGAAAATTTTGATCAGGGTGGCTGCGCTGGCATTTTGATAGGAGCTGGCCCAATCTGTCCGACGAATCACCTTGAACCGCGCCGGGATGTCGCGCGCGCGGCAGTAATCTAAAAAATAGTTGCCGACCGCATGGGCGGTGATCGTCTTGCCGCACCCCGGGCGCCCGAGCCCGAACAACACAGGGTTGATGGTCTTGGGGCTCTTACGGCTTTCGAGGTCATAGGCGGCGACGTCCCGACACAGCCGCAAAGCGGCCTCCATGTATTCGCGGTTGCCGACGATATCGGTGGTCTGCACCGGTTTTAGGTCACAGGCGGGCTCGGTGAGGTTGCGGGCCAAAAACCCCTCGTAGCGGCGGTTGCCGACGACGACCTTGCGCTGGCGCAGGGCGAGGCCAAATGGACGCAGGCGACCGAGGTGGGTCAGGCGTTGCACCGCGCCGCGCAGCTGGGCGATAAATGCATGTACAGTTGTAACGATCCAGCCAGCCCGCTCATCGACCGTGTCCCCGCCCCCACCCTTGCGTTGAGCCTGGACGTCGAGGTAGCGCCCCGCCATCGCCAACAGTCGTTCCATGACTTCGCGCGGACCTTCGTGGAGCAGTTGCTCAAGCCCGTCGAGCTCCAAGTCTGAGGTGAGCTGGGGCGAGGGCGCAAGCGCGGCGAGTTGGGGCAGCAGGTCGTCGCACAGGACAAGAATTGTAAATGCACCAATAAACAGACGCTGATCGACCGTCGGCTCGGGAATCGCCAGGGTACCGGTGCGGGCGATGTCCTCGAGCAGGGCTGCGTGCAGCGATTCACCAGTCTGCAGGGCCAGGTCCCCCGCTTCGATGACGGCCTCGAGCATGCTCAGCGTCAACACGGTATGGCCAAACGGCGCCCGGACCCTTTTGTGCATGGCCGCCGCGAGACCGGACTGTTTAACCAACTCACGGATCCCAGCCCGGTCAAAACCGCCGGTAGGAGGGGTGACAACAAACGCCTGCGTCATGGTTGTGAAGTGTACCCAACTCGGTTCTCCGAGCAGGCGGTGGATTTCGCATGCCCGCTTGCGCCCCAAACCTCGTCGCTCGCGCGACACACCGAAACCACGGTTGAACGCAGGGGCAACCACGAGCGCGATTTTTTCACTCGTCGCCCGCCGAGGCCAGGGTCGCCATGTGCGTGCACGAGCTGACTTCCCGCTGCGTCCGGCGGCGAGCGATTCACCAACGGCCGCGAAAACGGTAGTGTGCACCATCAACGATGATCGTCAGCCTACTTCTCGTCCTCCAGTCGCCTGCGGTCGCGCCATCCTCCCCCACGGCCCCGGCTTCGGCGCGGCCGGTCGTGGCACCCGATGCAGCCCAACCCGCCACTCCACCCCACGTGACGGTCGAGGTCCTGCATGAAGATGTATCTGCAATGAGTCCCACCCCTGCGCCGCCCACCACCGGCAAGGCGCGACGGATGCGGCGTCGCGCAGCCCGCAGGGCCAAGCAAGAGGCAGAGGACGATGTCCTTGCTCACCGTCAACAACAGCGCTACGGCGACCGGTGGATGCTGAATCCCGCCCACCGCTGGTGGAGCGTACGGGCCATCGCCGAGGTCGGATTTGTCGGCACGATCTACAACCAGATCCAAGTCGGGATGGATGGGACCGCCTTCGACTACCGCGGCGAGGGTGGCCAAGATGCCCTGTTTCCACTGTTTCGCTTCAGTGGAGAGTGGGAGATCAATCGCCGACACGCTCTGATCTTCCTGGTCCAACCGCTCAACCTCACCACCGACGTCAAGTTTCGCAGCGACCACCGGATCGACGGTGTGGATTTTCCCGCCGGCACCGCGGTCGATGTCCGCTACGACTTTTCCTACTACCGGTTTAGCTATCTTTACGACTTTCTGCGCGACCCCGAGCAGGAGCTTGCGATTGGTGTTTCGGGACAGCTTCGAAACGCGGTCATCAACTTCTCTTCGACCGACGGGGAGCTGCGCAGCGCCTCGCGGGGGTTGGGGTTTGTCCCGGTCCTCAAATTTCGCGGGCGCTACACCTTTGCCAACAACCTGTGGCTCGGCGGCGAGATCGACGGTTTTTACGCCAAAGGCCGCGGCGTTTCTGGTTCGACCAACTACTTTGAGGGTGCGATCATCGATGCCAGTGCCCGTGTCGGCATGGTCCTGCTCCCGGTCGGCGATGTGTTTGTCAACCTCCGCTATGTCGGGGGCGGGGCCCGGGGCACCGACGAGGGCGACCTCGACTACGATGGCTATACATCGAACTGGCTACACCTGATGAGTTTTAGCATCGGGTTTCAGCTGCGGTAGATGTGTCTGCATATAACCTGCCGCAGGCTGTGCTCACAACCCGTGTTCCCGCAACACCGGGTCCTCGGGAGACCTCTCAGGGCGGCGGGCCCGGGTTACCAGATACCGCAACACGAGCCAAAAAAATCCCCCGAGGCCCAGCCAAAGGACTGTGAATGCGATGATTGCAAACAGGTTGCTGGTGGACACGCGGTTTTTTATCACATCGTCCCACGCGCTTCGGCAGGCGATTGACTCCCTTCGATCGCCGGTGCCACCATGCCGCCATGGAGCACCGGACCCATCGCCTCGGACATGTCGCGCTTTCCCCCGAAGGGCCGGTCGTCGCCGGTAACCTCGGGCAGTGGACACTGACCTATACCGTGGGCAGCTACGGGATCGACGAGGGCGGCACCATCAAGGTCGCCCGCAGGTTTGCCAGCGATTGGGGTCGTCCGCAGTTTACCGACCCCAAGGGCCTCGGCTACACCACCGTGACAACCACCGGTGAGGCGAGTTTGCGGGCCTACTACGACAAAAAGGCCCACATCCGTCCGTGGATGAAATGCCTGGTGATCGATGTCTACGACGGCTGTCTCGCCCCCGGCGATGTCGTGACGATCACCTTCGGCGACCGCAGCCAGGGCTCCCCCGGAATCCAGGCACAATCGTTTATCGAGTCGGCCCACGAACTCCGGTTTTTGGTCGACGCCACCAATGCCTGCCTCGTGCGTCGCCTCCCAACTTCGCCAGTGGTGCGGATCGTCGCCGGCGAGCCCATCACTGTGGTTGCGATCGTGCCGACGCAGGCGGTCGTCGGCGAAGCGGTCGAGGTGTTTGTCAAGGGAGAGGATCGCTGGGGCAACCCAACACCTGCTCCTGAGGGCATGTCCCTGCGGTTCGAAGGCGATGCCACTGTCGAGCTGCGCGCGGGCAAGCTACGGTTTTTGACCCCCGGCACCGGCACCGTCGTCGCCTGTTGGGGTGGCGTCGAAGGGCGGAGTAACCCGATCACGGGCTATCCAACGCTTCCGCAATTCAAGCGCTACTGGGCCGAGCTGCACGCACAATCCGACGCCACCGTCGGCACCGGGACCGAGGTCGAGTACTTCGCGTTTGGCCGCGACAATGCCCGCATCGACATCATGTCGCACCAGGGCAATGACTTTCAGATGGACGACGAGGACTGGCGCCGGCTCAACGCGGTGGTCCGCGAGTTCCACGAAGACGGCCGCTTTGTCGTGTTTCCGGGGTTTGAGTGGTCGGCCAACACCGCCGCAGGTGGCGATCGCAATGTCATCTACTTGGAGGAGGACCTGCCGATCATGCGCTCGTCCCACTGGCAGATCGACACGCCCGAAAGCGACTACAGCCCGGCCCATCCGGCCGATGTGTTGTTCCAAAAGTTGCGGGAGCATGTACCACTCGAAAAAGTCATCCTCGCCTCCCACTGCGGGGGCCGCTACGCCGACATCCGTACCTACTTCGACGAGGAACTCGGGCCCTTGATCGAAGTCGCATCGTGTTGGGGGATTTTTGAGTGGCTGTTGTGGGATGCATTTGACAAGGGGTACCGGGTCGGAATTATCTGTCACAGCGATGGCCACAAAGGCCGCCCGGGGGCCGAGGGTCCAGGTGCGGGGCAGTTTGGGATCTTCGGCGGACTGACCTGTGTGCTCAGCGAATCACTGACGCGGGCCGCGGTATTTGACGCGCTCAAACAGCGGCGGTGCTACGGAACCACAGGCCCGCGCATGGACCTGGCGTTTACCGTCGACGGCCACCCGATGGGCAGCGAGTTTCGCCCCTCAAAAAATCGTGTGCAGGTACATGCATCCGTGCAGACAAACGCACCGGTCGAGTCGATCGCGCTGTTTGACGGTCGCGCGTGCATCCATGTCGCGCGTCCCCAAGGGTTTGACAACCTCGCCCCATCGCGACGGATTCGCGTGCGCTGGGGCGGCGCCCGGATCCGTGGCCGTGGTCGCCGGGCGGTCTGGGACGGCCACATCGAAGTTGTAGGCGCAATCATTGAGCGCGCCGAGACGTTCGCGTTTGACTCCCCCCTCGACGGGATCCAACAGCACCAGGCCCAGCGTATCGACTTCCGTTCGCGGACCACCGGCGACCTCGACGGGATCGATCTGTGGCTCAACCAAGCCCGTGCGGGCACCGTCCGGTTTGTGTCGCCCGTGGGTGAGCTGGAAGTCGACCTCGGCAAGCTCGGCGATACGCCTATCCACGGTGCTTTTGGCGGTCTCGATCTGCAGGCGACGATCATGCGCTACCCCGAAGCACCCTCGCAGACCTCGCTCGAACTGCGCCTGGAGCTGGAGGTCGAAAAACCGCGGCGATTGTTTGTCAAAGTGACACAATGCGATGGTCATCTCGCGTGGGCGAGCCCGGTCTATGTCGATACAACCAACTCCGCCGACTGAGCACATGTTGCCGCTGTGGCGGCGGGTGTGTTTTTGGCTCGGCCCGCTGCTGGCCGCGGCCCTCGGGTTGTTGACCTGGCGCCTCGGATTGCCGGGACCCGCCTGCTGGACAGCCGTGATCACGACCCTGTGCGCAGTATGGTGGATCGGCGAACCGATCCCGCTGGCCGCGACGTCGCTTGTCCCATTTGCCCTGTTGCCGATGGTCGGTGTCCTCGACTTTCGCGCGGTCGCCAGCGCCTACGGACATCACCTGGTGTTGTTGATGCTGGGCGGCACGATCGTGTCCCACGCGATGGAACGCAGCGGAGCCCACCGCCGGATCGCCCTTGGACTGGTCCGCACCGTCGGCAGCGACGGCGGTCGCCGGTTGGTCCTCGGATTTATGCTGGCTTCTGCGATCTCGAGCATGTGGATGTCGAATACGGCCACCACGGTGATGCTGCTGCCGGTCGCACTCGCCGTGATCGCGGCCTCGGAGGGCAAGCAACTCACCATCCCGCTGTTGCTCGCCGTCCCCTACGGCGCCTCGATCGGTGGCAGCGGCACACCGATCGCCACCCCGCCCACCCTGAGTTTTCTCGAGCAGCACCACACGCTCACAGGTGCCGATATCAGCTTCACCGAGTGGATGGGGTTTGGCGTGCCAGTGGTCGTGGCAATGGTCCCGCTGAGTTGGTTGTGGCTGAGCCGCAAGCTCCGCGGCAGCTCGCCCCTCTCGCTTCCGGACCTCGGTCCGTGGCGCCCATCCGAGCGTCGCGTACTTGTGGTGTTCGCCCTCATGGCAATGTTGTGGATGACCCGTGCCGGACCGTACGGGGGCTGGGGACACTGGCTGGGTGTGGCCGAAACGGCCGGCGACAGCACGGTTGCCCTGCTCGCAGTCGTGGCACTATTTGTACTACCAAGTGGTGATGCGCCGGGCGAGCGATTGCTCGACGGTCGCGTGTTTGCGCCTCCGACCGAGGCCGACACCGACGATCCTCCGACACCTATCCCATGGGGCATCTTCTTTTTGATCGGCGGTGGCATTGCGATCGGCAAGGCGTTCGACGCCTCCAAGCTCAGCGAGACATTTGGCGAGGCGCTCGTGTTTTTAGCCGCCTGGCCGTCATGGCTGGTCATCCCGAGTCTGTGTCTGATCGCCATCTTCACCACCGAAGTCACCAGCAACACGGCGATGGCCAACATCCTGATGCCGATCCTCGGGGCGGCTGCGATCGCCGGCGGGATCGACCCGCAAACCCTGATGCTTCCAGCGGTGTTCGGCCTCAACTACGCGTTTATGCTGCCCGTGGCGACTGCACCGAATGCTCTCGTCTACGGCACCGGCCGAGTGACCACTGGGCAAATGGCCCGCGAAGGCTTCGCACTCAACCTGATCGGAGCTGTGGTGATCACTGTCGTGTGCCTGTTGCTCGGGCTGTAGTCCGCCGATCCAAACGGCTCCAATCGCGGACGAAGGCTCTCAGCCCAAAGGTCAGGTGCGTGCACGGGTGGGCCACTCGCGGTGCGCGGGGTTTTCGATTACCCTCTCGCGCCATGTCCACGGATCAAACACTCGCCCGCGCCGTCGCCGAACAACTCGCCCGCGCCCTGCCCTCCGAAGTTGATCTCGGTGCCGATGACATCGTGGACGCACTCGCCAAACCGCCGAATCCGGAGCTCGGGGATGTCGCGTTTCCCTGCTTCAAGCTCGCCCGGGTGTTGCGCAAGGCCCCGCCAAAAATCGCCGCCGAACTCGCTCCCCAGCTACAAGCGACACTCGACGCCCAACAATCGATGATCGCCAAGGTCATCGCCACCGGCCCCTACCTCAACTTTACCCTCGACCTCGGGCGCGCCGGTGCCCATCTTTTGCCGGCGCTCGCCTCTGGCACGTCTGCATTTCATGCAGATACAAAAAATACCCGGCTGATGGTCGAGTTTAGCCAGCCCAACACCCACAAGGCGCTGCACGTCGGTCACCTGCGCAACATGTGCTTGGGCGACTGTTTGGTACGACTTTTAAGATCCCAGGGCTATCCGGTGATCGCCGCCAACTACTTTGGCGATGTCGGTACACATATCGCCCGCTGCCTGTGGTGGTACCTCGACCATCTGACGCCCGCGCAACGCACCCCGCCGGCGCACTACCGCGGCGAGTGGCTAGGTCAGATCTACACCCGCGCAGCGACCCAGCTAGCCGATTGGGAAGAGGCCGCCCCAACCGATCCCACGGCCGGCGAGCAACTGGCCGCGGCCAAGGCTCGGATCACCGAAATCCTGCAGCGATTAGAGGCGCGCGAGCCCGAGATCACCGCGGTGTGGAACGAGACCAAACAGTGGTCGCTCGACGAATTTGAAGAGATCTACGACTACTGTGGGGTCCACTTTGACGTCCGGTTTTACGAGAGCCAGGCCGATGAACCGGGGCTCGCCATCGTCGACGAGTTTCTGCAAAAAGGTGTCTTTGAGGTCAGCCAGGGCGCGGTCGGAATCTTCAACCGCGAAGTCAAACACATGCCGTTTTTTATGTTGCGAAAGGGCGACGGCACCAGCCTGTACGCGACCAAAGACCTCGCACTCGCCAAGCTCAAGTTTGAGGGCCACAACATCGACCGCTCGATCTACGTGGTCGATGTGCGCCAGAGCGACCACTTCCGCCACGTATTTTTGACCCTCGAAAAAATGGGATTTGAACAGGCCAAGGCCTGCCAACACGTTCCCTACGAGATGGTCGAGCTACCCGATGGGCCGATGGGGGCACGCAAGGGCAACGTCGTGTTGTTTCGGGCCCTGCGCGAGCAAATGACGGCCCGCATTACCGAGCTGCATCTCGAGAAATTCCGCGGGCAATGGACCGATGCAGAGATCGAACAGGCCGCCCACGAGGTTGCCTTGGGGGCGATCAAATACGGGATGCTCGCCCGCGATGTGAACCAAAAAATCGTCTTCGATATGGAGGCCTGGCTCGACGTCCGCGGCAACACCGGGCCCTACCTGCAATACACCCACGCCCGCGCCTGCTCGATCATCCGCGAGTGTGCTGCCCAGGCTCCGATCACCAACGTCGGCCAGCACACGCCCGAGGCGGTGGCTGCCTGTGCCCTGCTGACAACGACCGAAGAACGCGAGCTCCGCAACGGGCTCGACCGATTTGCCCCGACCGTAAAAGTCGCTGCCGACGAACTGCGCCCGTCGGTGTTGTGCACCTACCTCTACGAGTTGTGCAAACAGTTCAACCGCTTCTACCTCGCGTGTAAGGTCAAGGGCAGCCCCGAACCGCTGCGCACGGGAAGATTATTGCTTGTACAAGCTTCTATCGCGGTACTCGCCGAGGGCCTTGGACTGCTGGGGATCCCAGCGGCCAAACGGATGTAACCGTCACGCAAGTCGGCGCGTCGAGACATCCACGGGCGTCGAGAAATGCGTGCATCTGCCACATGCAGGAGCACTTAGAATTTCATGGCGTGGCGGTCCGGGCGGCAGATGGACGAGGGTGCGAAACACCTCGCACACATCGGCTGCGCAAGGTGCTGCGGCAACAATGTCGGTGTCCATACACGCAGATGGGCCCGCCAGGCTTGCAAATGCACTTGTACGTGGTCCCGAACCCGCAGCCGAACTTCGACCCGATCCAGCTCCCGGGGGCTAAGAACGGGATTTATTTGATGATTCAACTCGATCATCCACTGTGAGTCAGCCCGGGATGCCTGTTTGTCGACGACTGTTGCGGTCGCGGGGATCGCGGTACCATCTGTCGCAGAGCTCCCCGCTTCGCTTACCGCCAGAGATCCAATGTCCATGCAACTCTCGACTGTCACTCACCGTCGACTTCTCTCCTTCGCACTCATCGGGTGCTTGCCGGCCTGTGCCCAAGGCGGGGGCGGTTCGTCAAACGTGACGTTCGGGAGCGGGAACGGAACGGCGGCGACCCAAAATGCGTCCGAAACCGAAGCCACTTCTCCCGGCTCGGAGAGTGACTCGGCAGGGACCTCGCCCACGGGATCGGACAGTGACAGCGATGGAACGTCCGGCGATCCGACCGACAGCGACGGACCGGTAACCGACGACCCGACCGACGACCCGACCGACGACCCGACCGATGACCCGACCGACGACCCGTCGACGGATACCGACTCCGACTCCGACTCCGATACCGAGGGCAACCTCGACTGCGGTATGGGTCTGGGGATGACATGCGCCGACGCGACCAACCTCGGTCCGGTCGCCGAAGGTGAGTCCGCAGCCTCACTGATGAACACGGTCCTCCCCGGCTCGGTAAACTGGTTTAAAGTTCAGTTCCCGGCCACCGGACGCCCCGGAGGCGGCACCCCGGCGCTCGAGCTCGTGGTCAACGAAGCCAACGCCTTCTCGATGGAGGTGGTCATGGCATGTGATACCTCCCCGCTCGGTTGCGGAGAAGGTGGCGACCTCAACGGACAGGCGGGAATCGTCACCCACTGGACCTTCGTCGACGACAACGACCCATGCTGCGAGCCCCCTGACGATTCGATGACGCCGTGGCCCGCCGAGGTATTTGTCCGCATCTTCCGCGACGACAGTGTCGAGACCTGTCGGACCTTTCAGATCTCGGCCTCGCGCTAGCCCGCGAAACACGGGCTGCGAGCTGCCGCGCATTGCGTGCATTTACAAGCATGTTTCGTGTGGCCAGCGAAAATTTCGCGATCCTTTGCGGATGACGGGATTCTCATGCACGCACAAGCACCGGCCGCCGCGATACTGTCACTGCCATGAACGTGGTGCGTCTCTCTGTGTTGGCCCTCCTGACGGGTACCACGCTGTTCGCCTCGGATGTCGCGGCCCAAACCATCCCGGCCCTTCGGGTTGTCGAGGTTGGTGACGAGATTCAAGGCGTCGCCATCACCAACCTCAACGAGCCACATATCAATGACGATGGGGTTGTCGGGTTTGGCGGTGTGCTCGCCGACAATGACCGCTTCATCTGGTACGACGACGGACCGGTGTGGCGCAACAGCGACGAAGACCTCCTCTCGCTCGGGGGCGCCGAAGTGTGTATCGGCATCGGTGACGCGGGCGAGTTCGTTTACAGTACATCGATCAACTCCAACGACGGGATCTGGACCCACAATGGCATGCTGACCCGCGAGCATGAGTCGATCCCCGGGTTCAGCGACACGACCATCTCGACGTTTCACAGCCGGCCGACGATGATCGGGTCGGGCCAGTCGTTTTGGGTAGCTGGCTTCAACGAAAACGGGGGCAGCAGCACGTTGGGGCGTGTGTTGTTGACCTCGCTCGACAACCAATTCGGCAGTTTCTTCCCCATCCTGCGCTCCGACGATGTGCTCGAGGGTCTCGCAATTTCCGCGTCCGGGATCGACTTCGACTACGACATCTCGGCCAACTCGTTTCACCATATCCATGTACTTACACTCGACACAGGTACCTCGACCGACGACGGGGTGATCTATGTCGATGGGGCGATCGCCGCCCGTGAATCGATGAGCAATGGCGGGGGGGACAACTGGGACAACTTCGATCTCGTGTCGATCAACAATGCCGGCAACTTCCTGTTCACCGGCGATACCGACGGCAGTCAGCAAACCGATGAGTTTATCGCCTACAACGGCGCGATCGTGCTGCGCGAAGGAGATACGGTCGCCGGCGTCGAGCTCAAAACGGGGGCGGTGCTGCGATTTGCCGCGCTCAACAACGACGAGAGCGCAGTCTACGGCTGGGATAACGGCAACACCGAGTATGTGTTTTTTACCTGCGATGCGAACAATTTTGTAAGTACATCAAAACTGGTACTCGAGGTCGGCGCCGACGGCCTCGACTTCGATCAAGACAACAACCCAGATGCACAGGTCACCGCGATTCGAGCCACGACGCTCCAGGGTCAAGCGGTCAGCTTGGGCGATGACGGCGCGTTGTTTTTGGAGCTCGAGATCGACGATGGGATGGCCCATGAGGCGATCGTACGCCTGGATCTGCCGAGTTGTTGTGGCGATGGGATCGTCCAAGGCGGGCGCGAGGACTGCGATGATGCCAACGCCGACGACACCGATGTGTGTCCGTCGAACTGCAAGACCGCCTCGTGTGGCGATGGGTTCATCCTCGAAGGCGAGGAAGCCTGTGACGATGGCAACGAAATCGAAACCGATGCGTGCACGGCGAGCTGCACCCTCGCCGCATGCGGCGATGGAATCGTGTGGGAAGGAGTTGAAGCCTGCGACGACGGCAACGACGACGACAGCGATGATTGCCTACAATCCTGCGAAGCGGCCAGTTGCGGCGACGGAGTCGTCCACATCGGATTTGAATCTTGTGACGATGGCAACACCGAGAGCGGGGATGGCTGTGACGCCAACTGCCTGATCGAGAACGAGAGCGATACCGAGGCGACCGAGACGAGTGCCGGGCCGACAGACTCCGATACGGACTCCGACACCGACGATACCGACAATACGAGCATGGGCTCGGACTCGGACACCGACATGCCGACGCAGACGGGGGATCCCACGGACGCCACAACGGACCCCAGCGATTCAGATTCCGAGACGACTGCGACCGATACGAGCGATACGACCGATACGACTGGCACGACCGATCCAACCGACACGAAGCCTACTGGCCCGGGTACGTCGGGTTCCGGGGGCGACGAAACGTCGGAGGGCTCTACCACCGACGGAGACAGCACAACGGGGGCGAGCGAGGATCCGGGATGCGACTGTCACTCGACCGACAGCCACGGCCAGGGATTCGCCCTGATGCTCGCCCTCGCTGGATTGTTGCGGCGGCGCAAACACTCTCCCGCGCGCACCTAAACCGCGCAAACAATGTTCATATACACCGGTTTCGCCCACCGATTCGCGCGAACGAACATGCCCTATCAGACATATACATTGGGTCATATGTTACGATGCGCCCATGGCAGGCCCCCAACCCGGTAGTTTTCCCGATAGCTCGATTTTCCCCGGACCCTACGCCACCGCGGCGACGATCCCGACGGGGACGTGGAATGTGATGGCCAACGGCCGCGTGTACAAACTAGAGGTCACAAGCTCGGATGCGACGTCGTTCAAAGCCACGCTCACCAGCGGTGAAGTGCACGACGGGACCTGGGACCCCGCCCTCGGCAAACTGACGTTTCGCCGGGTCGTCCCCGGGGTCCTCGAGCAGGAGTGGGTCGGCTACCTGATGGTCCGCGACAAAAACGATCCACTGTGGCGGATCGCCGGCGACCTACGAGCCCTGCGCAGCCTCAACGAATACAACGTACCGATGCACCGCGGAGGATGGTACGCCACGACACCGGCGTGACCCGACGCAGAGCTCGAAACCTCGCAAAGCCTCAAGCCGCTGCGGGGTGTCATTTCGCGAACCTAAAATATTTGTATTCACATCAGAACCAACTACCGACTTGAAACATCATTGCCCATACAATCAAATTGGGCAACGGAGGTCGAGATCATGAGCTACCAAGAAAAACGCGTGCGGGTCAAAAACTACGGCGTGTTGCCCCGCAAGTCCCCCCTGCTGGTCGAAGTCCCCTCAATTCGCCGCAAGCCCCTCAAACTCCACAAACTGGCGGCTCAGGCGTTCGGCCGCATGGCCGAAGCGGTGCAGGCCGACCTCGGCATCGAACTCAAGGCGGCATCGTGTTGGCGACGTCACCGATGGAAGTCGTGGGAACACTACGAACAGACCATGATCCGCAAGTACGGTTCGGTCAAAGAGGGCCGCAGGTGGCTGGCCTACAACTCACCGCACGAAACCGGACTGGCGGTCGACTTCGGCGTCGGTGGCTTGGAGCCGAGCCGACGCACCCGCAACAAACAACGCAAGACCCCCTTGCACCACTGGCTCGTCGAGAATGCCTCTCGCTTCGGTTGGCACCCCTACAAGACCGAGCCGTGGCACTGGGAGTTCCCGATCAGCCGCAAAGCGTGGGAGTCGGGCGATCCGGCCGACATGGAGGCGGAAGACGAGGTTCCGCTCGCGTTCGGGGACGACGATGAGTTCGACGGCACCATCGAGGATGAGACGTTTGTCGACGATGCGCTGTGGTTTGCCGGCGAGGAACCAGACGAGGAGGACGAGGACGACGACGACGACCTCGATCTCGCGAGCGAGGCACCACAAGCCGTTGCCAAGTCCGAAAAACCCGAAACGATAGCCGGGTTTCCAAAACGCGGCGAGGTCGAGGGCCAGGTCGATGTCGAGGGAGCCGGACTTCATCTGCGCTGGCGCGTGCGCTGGTCGTTCGACGAGTAGTACCTGACCGATGATCCTTCGTCGTTCGTGCGAACCATCGAGGGGCGCGAGAAGTTGTAGACACGCGACCTCTCAGACAGGTGATCTCGAGAACAGGCTCATCCAGATGACCCCTCCAGCGATTGCGGGTTCGAAGTCATACGAGGCTTCGAGCGCCGCTCTATGAAAGTCTTGGCACAACGGTCACAAGTCCCCGCCCGAACCGTGCCCGTCCGAACCGTGTGTGTGCCCGTCCGAACCGTGTGTGTGCCCGCCCGAACCGTGCCCGTCCGAACCCTGCGTGTGCCCGCCCGTGTCCCCCGGACCATGCGTATGCCCCTCTGGGCTGTGTGTGCCCCCGGGACTGTGTGTATGTCCATGTTTTTTCTGCTTGCGCCGGCGCCTTCGACTACCGTCGAACACCATCTGAAAGCCGATGCTTCCGCCGACGCTAAAGTCCTGCAGCTCGCTCAGCGGGGCCTGTAACGTGGCGGTGATCATCGAGCGCTTGCCGGTCTGGATCGACATCGCCAACATCCCGACCGCTCGAGTCGCTCCGATCTTGCGTTCGTCGGAACTTTTGACCAGACCCTCGCCGGGTCGGGTCGCCGTTGAAAACTCGTAGCCGCCGCCCGGTTGCGCGTGCCAGTTGGCCAAGCGGACATCGAGGATGGTCCCGAGCCCAAGGGTCATTTTTCCTTTGGCGAGTTTGGAGCCGATCTGTCCACCCGCCGAGAGATCGAGCGCGACACCGGCCGGCCGGTGGTCGATCACGGCGATCCCAATCACTTGCCAATACAAAAGATCGTAGGTTCGGGTGAACAACGCATAGGGCGAGACCTGCAACACGCGCCCCGGATCGACGGTGTAGCGAACGGTCCGGGTCGGCAGCGAGAGATTGACGCCCGTGGTAAAGACCCGGTGGATCAACTTGCTGGCGTGGGGCGTGACGCGAAATGTCACCCGCGTGTCGCCCAAACCCGCCTGTGGTCGGAAGTCGTTGTCGGCAAATGCCGCGACCGTAAACGGAAGTTGCACGCCGAAGGAAAACGCAGCCACCGGTGCGTACTCGGCATACACCGACAGGGACTCGTTGATCCCCGGGTTGAGCCCCTGGCCGGTGTAAAACGTCTCGTTGAGGAACAACAACCGGGTCAGAGCCTTCCCGCCGGTGCCACCGATGCTGTTGATCGTGCGCACGCCTTCCGAGGCCCCGTGACCCGGTGTGTGGTGGGCATGTGCAGTCTGTGAAGATGCAACCACTCCGAGCAGACCGAGGGTAGCTGCGAGCGCGCCGCGGGCTTGGGGCCCACGACGTCCGAGGCTGTATGTACGTGCACCGGTACAGTCTCGTGTTCCCAGTGCGTGCATCTGCAAGCCATCGGCGGACGTTTTCGGGGCGACATCCGTCATGTCGCACCTCGCACGTGGTGACAGTCGACGCAGGAGCGCTTGTCCTCGACCATCCAGTCCTGCACTAACGGTGCATCCCCCTCGCGCGGCGGCGGCACGGGCTTGCCTGCGTGGGCCAAGCGCTCCATTCGCACGATCGCGTCAGCTTCTGTTTCGTGGCAACTCAGGCACGTGTCTCGGGTGGCGGCGGGCGTGACGATGTCATGGATCCCTTTGGCCCGGATGTTCGGCGCGAGCGTGGTCAGGCAACCGCCCCAGACACCGGCCGCAAAACAAAGGAGGAGCACGGGCCCGGGGGTAGCCCTCCGCGAAGATCGACGCACCGCGTTCGTGTACCAAGTTTCGCCGCCAACCCCAACTGCGACCACGCGTCACAGGTGACCGCAGGTTGTCGACCGTTTTTTTGAGGTACGCTTCCGCCGATGCTCGCCAACCGCTTGTTGTTTGCCGCCGCCTTCGCCTTGGCCATTTGTACAGGCATCGCCTGCGATTCCGGAGACGGTGGCGGCGTCGGGTCACCGTGCGACACGGACGAGGACTGTTCCGAGGATCTGATCTGCGATCACCACGGCGATGCGGGTACATGCCAAGAGCCCCACGATCACGACGAGACGGACTCGACGGGCTAACTGGCGATACGCGGCGCATCCGCTCGACCCACGCTCGCGCTGATTTAAGATGCATCGACAACTTTTTTATTTGCCGACGCGCCCACGCTGAACGCTCATCAGACCGAGGTGCGCAAGATGGTGCACCCGATGCACAATCAACGATCTGCTGTTTCTTAAAAAAATGACGCGCCGCATTTGCGACGCGCCTTGCAAACAGCTGACTCAGTTGGTCAGGGCCCGGGTGACCTCGGAACCGGAGGGCAGGTCCTCGAGCGTCTCGGCTGTCACCCACTCGCCCACCAAGATGTCGTAGTACTCGACGTACATCGAGTCGACCGAGTAGACCACGTTGTCGGTCTTGAGGTAGATGCCCGAGATATCGGTGATGGCGTCGTACTCCATGCCGAGGTACGACTGGCCGGCGACATCGGCATCGAAGGTCTTCCACATCGTCGACGTGTCGTCGTCGAACGCGTTTTCTGGACCGGACCACGACGCCGAGTCGCCACTGTCGAACGGGGTCCCGCCAGCAAGCGGGGTGGCGCAGTCACTGTCGGCGCAAAAGTCCATCTCCCGCAGCACGATCTGGCCGCTGTTTTGTTGCGCCACAGCATTGCGCACGCGCCATTTGGTCGGGAAGCGCTCGCGGATTTCGACCGGCTTGGTCACCTCGGAACCGCTCGGGAGATTGAACAGGTAGTCGGCGAGGATCCACTCCTGGTCGAGGGCGTCGTAGTACTCGACATAGTAGGAACCGACCGAGTAGACCACGTTGTCGGTCTTGAGGTAGATGCCCGAGATATCGGTGATTTGGCCAAACGCCTTCCCGATGTAGGATTGCCCGGCGACATCGGCATCGAAGGTCTTCCACATCGTCGACGTGTCGTCGTCGAAGGCATTTTCCGGACCCGACCACGACTTCGAGTCGCCGCTGTCGAACGGGGTCCCGCCGGCAAGCGGGGTGGCGCAGTCACTGTCGGCACAGAAATCCATTTCCCGCAGCACGATCTGGCCGCTGTTTTGTTGCACCTCGGCATTGCGGATCCGCCATTTGATCGGGAACGCGTCGCGGACTTTGACCGGCCGGGTCACGTGGGACCCGCTCGGGACATCAAGGAGAAAATCGGCGATCACCCAGTTGTCGGCGTCGGCATCGTAGTACTCGACATAGATCGAGTTGACCGAATAGACCACGTTGTCGGTCTTGAGATAGATCCCAGCCACAGAAGTCGGCTCGGCGAACTCGAGTCCGAGATACGACTGCCCGGCGACATTGGCATCAAACGTCTTCCACAGCGTCGAGGTGTTGTCGTCGAATGCGTTTGCCGGAACGGACCACGACTTCGAAGCGCCGCTGTCAAACGCGGTGCCACTGAGGGGTTCGGCGCACTCGGCATCGGCGCAAAAATCCATCTCGCGCAATACCCACTGACCCGAGTTTTGTTGGGGCGAAGCATTGCGAATGCGCCATTTGGTCGAGGTCACCGTGCCGGTCGAACCGCTGCGCATTTCGATAACTTCGTCGGCATCGGCTCCGATGATGTCACCATCAACTTCGGCGGCATCGCAGCCAGTCATGGCCGGAAGCGAAAACAGGGTAGCGAGGGAGAGGAGCGTGGAGGATAGGGTTTGGGTCTTCATTGTTGGACTCGATACGTAGGGAGGGGGCTACTCCGCACGAAACGGACACCATGTCCGCTGTCGGCGGGGGCCTGCATCCCGTAGCCGGGTTGCACTCGGGGAATCACCACCGCCTCGAGTCCTATTCAGCGATCCCAAAAAATAATTTTCCCGCGTGATTCGCTCCCTTCGTTTTCGGTCTGCACGGGGCTCAAAAAAATCGGGCGCACCCGGGGGAGGTGCGCCCAACTTGAAGCGTCAGGACAGAGCTTATTACGGATGTCCGATGCTGAGGGTGTAGTTGCCCGATCCGCTCCAGCTATCGACCAGCCACAAGTAGTAACCAGCGGAGCCGTAGTACTGGATCGTTTCGTTCGAGTCGGGGCTCGTCGACGAAGCGACCGTTTGCCAGCCGTTGCCATTCCACCGGTACAGGCGGAGGTCGAAGTCGGCGTTGCCCGGACCGTTGAGGATACCGGTGTGGGTCCCGGTATTGGCCAGGTAGTAGGTCCCGTTGGGTTGGACATCACTATCACCGCTGCCGCTGAGGAAGCCGCTGTAGTTGTCACAACCGGGGCAAGGCTCGGGCTCGGGCTCGGGCTCGGGCTCGGGCTCGGGCTCGGGCTCGGGCTCGGGCTCG
>CAZUPD010000032.1:0-66313 GCA_964621785.1 uncultured Nannocystaceae bacterium | reverse complement strand
TCGCCGACATCTACTGTCGCGACGGCGTGATCCAGGCGATCGGCCAAAACCTCGACGTCCCCAGCGACACTGAAGTCGTCGACGCCTCGGGGCAGTACGTGTTCCCCGGCGGGCTCGATGCACATACACACATGGAACTGCCCTTCATGGGCACCACCAGCGCCGACGATTTTTTCACTGGCACCGCGGCCGGGATTGCCGGCGGCACCACCTCGATCATCGACTTTGTCATCCCCGCCCGCAATCAGAGTCTCATCGAAGCCCGCGACTTTTGGTTTAACAACGCGAAAAAAGCCTGTGCCGACTACGCCTTTCACATGGCCGTCACCTGGTTTGGCGAACAGGTCGAACGCGAGATGCGGCAGGTCCACAGCGAAAACGGGATCACCTCGTTTAAAGTCTTCATGGCCTACACCGGGGCGATCGGCGTCGACGATGACGAGTTCATCGGCGTCATCGATACCGCCGCCGACCTCAAGGCCCTCGTCACCGCCCACTGCGAGCACGGCCTCGCCGTCCAAGCCCTGCAAAAAAAGCTCGTCTCGGCCGGCAAGACAGCGCCGAAGTTCCACGCCCAGAGCCGGCCTTCGTGGGTTGAGGGTGAGGCGACCAACCGCGCCATCATGTTGGCGCGCTGCTCCGGCCAGCCGATCTACATCGTCCATCTGACCTGCCAGGAATCACTCGACGCGGTCTACCGGGCGCGCAAAGAAGGTCAGTTGGTGTACGTCGAGACATGTCCCCAATACCTGTTGCTCGACGACTCGGTCTACGACAAACCCGAGTTCGAGGGTGCGGCCTATGTCATGAGTCCGCCGATCCGTCCCGTCGGCCACCAAGAGCCGCTGTGGCACGCCCTCAGCTGTGGCCTCATCCACACCGTCGCCACCGACCACTGTCCCTTCAACCAGGTCGGGCAAAAGGACATGGGCAAGGGCGACTTCACCAAAATCCCCAACGGGGCGGCGGGGATCGAAAACCGGATGGCCCTGATGTATACCTACGGAGTCGAGACGGGAAGGTTGACGCTACAACAATACGTCGACGTCTGCTGCACGGCACCGGCCAAAATCTTTGGCCTGTACCCGCGCAAGGGTGCGATCGCCGTCGGCTCCGATGCCGACCTGTTTGTCTACGACAAGACCCGCGAGGGCAAGATCAGCGCCCAGACCCATCGTCATCGGGTCGACCGCAACATCTTCGAGGGCTTTGCCATCAAGGGCGCGGTCACCCACACGGTCGTCAATGGGCGCCTCCAGTACAAAGACGGCGACCTCCGGGTCGAGCGCGGAGCCGGTCGCTACCTGCCGCGCGTCTGAGTGGCCTCCGAGGTCGTCCCAACTTCTTACTTCGATGCGCCTGCTGCCGCGGCGCCTGCTACGACCGCAACGCCGAGCCGAGGCTTCAGTAACCTCGAACGGGCCTGCTGTCTTCGCTCGACCGCGCGCTGAGTTTCTCTTCGACTGCTCGTGCCGTCGGTCCGGCCCCGGCCACAATTTGCTTTCCCAGCCCGTCGCAATTCGCCACTGTATGTCTGGAAAAACGGTGATGGCTATGCCTACGCTTGCATTTGCTCCCCTCGCCCCGGCCCTCGGCGCCGAAGTTACGGGCATCGATCTTCGGGCTCCGCTCACTCCGGAGATCCAGTCGACGCTGCGCCAGGGATTGTTGCAGTACCAAGTACTATTTTTCCGCGACCAAGCGATCGACCCCGCCTCACACCTCGCACTCGCCCGTGTATTCGGCGAGCCCGATCCGCATCCCGCCTACCCGACCGTCCCGGGGTTTGACGCGGTCAACATCTTGGAGAGCACCGTCGACAAACCGACCAAGATCGACAGTTGGCATACCGACATGACCTTTTTAACGTGTCCGCCGATGGGCTCCATCCTGCGGGCCAAAGTCGTGCCCCAAGTCGGTGGTGATACATATTTTTCCAGCCTGTTCGCCGCCTACGATGGTCTCTCCGAACGCATGCGCACCTACCTTGCGGGCATGCAGGCAATGCACTCGTTCGCCCACGGATTTCGCCACAGCCTCGCCGAGCCGGGGGGATGGGAGCGTCTCGGAGAAACCGTGCGCAAGACCCCGCCGGTGGCGCATCCGGTCATCCGAACCCACCCCGAGTCCGGGCGCCGAGCAGTGTTTGTCAACCGTCTGTTCACCACCCATCTCATCGGGGTCAGCGAGGCCGAGAGCGAAGCGATCCTCCATTACTTGTATGACCATATCGAAACCCCGGAGTACACCTGCCGGTTTCGCTGGCAACCGGACTCGATCGCATTTTGGGACAACCGAGCCACCCTGCACCGTCCGTGTAACGACTATCTGCCGGCCCCGAGGCGGATGGAACGGGTGACGATCAAGGGCGACCGCCCCGCTTGACGCAGCGCGCGAAACCGGTGTATCAACACGGGTTGATGGCCGCAAAAAATGTATGCACACTGTTCCTGGTCGGTGCCCTCATCGGCGCGTGCGCGAGCGAGGAACTCGACCCGGTCGAGGCCTGCGAGATGTACGTCGATGCATTTGCATCGTCCGCTGCCGCCTGCGGGTTCGACTACCAAGCCAACTACAACGCCCTCGAAGACGCCTTAGGAGGGTGCTCGAGCGTCAAACAGTTGCGCGATCAAGCGTCGTTTGAGTCGATGTGCCTGCCGTGGATCGACGCGCTGACCTGCGAGCAGATCGACAACGACGGCCTTGTGCTCGACCCGTCGTGTGATGGCCAGCTGTTGATTTGACGCGTCAGCGGTTTTTGACAATTTTTTCGACCAGCTGCTTCCACTGGTCGATGTGGTTCGAGATATCGGACATCTGCACCAAGCGTTCAAACCGATCAATCTGGCTGGCGAAGCGCAGGGAATGCAACTCGTACCAAACAACAGCCGCGCAAACACCCGAACCACAAAGCCTTCCCCGAACAGCAAAAAATAGGTATCACCGCCCTTGCGCATCAGGAGCCGCCATGACAGCCACCGCCATCCCCTCGCCGTTTCCCGCTCGTGACTACAACTTTCAGGCCTACGGCCCGTGTCGCAACTACATCGCTGGTGAGTTTGTCGATGCCGCCTCGGGTCAAACCCTCGCCATTGAAAACCCTCGCCATGGCAAGTCGATGGGCGAGGTTGTCATGTCGGATGCCTCCGACGTCGCGCGGGCAGTTGCAGCTGCAACTGTCGCCTACCCCGCCTGGAAAGCCACACCGCTCAAAGAACGGGTCCAGGTTCTCTACCGCATGAAACAGCTGATGGAGGCCAACGTCGAGGAGCTCACCTGGCTTTTGTCGCACGAAAACGGCAAGACCTACCCCGAGGCCAAAGGTAGTGTCCTCAAGGCTGTCGAGTGTTTGGAAATGGGTTGTTCCCTCCCCAACATGGTCGGCGGGCCCCAGCTCGACGTCAGCCGTGGCATCAACTGTTCTGTCTCGTACGAACCACTCGGTGTATGTGCAGGTGTCGTCCCGTTTAACTTCCCCACCATGGTGCCGATGTGGATGCTCCCGCAGGCGTTGATCGCCGGTAACACGTTTATCCTCAAGCCCTCTGAGCAGGTTCCCTACGGGGCGATGCGCCTCGCCCAGCTATTTGCCGAGGCCGGTCTTCCTCCCGGGGTGCTCAACATCGTCAACGGTGCCAAGCCGGCGGTCGAAGGTCTGGTCGAGCATCCGGACATCAAGGCGCTCGGGTTTGTCGGCTCGACCCGGGTCGCCAAACTCGTCTACGCCCGCGGTGCGGCCACCGGCAAACGCACGCTGTGTCTCGGCGGGGCCAAAAACCACCTCTTGGTCGTCCCCGATGCCGAACTCGAGCTCACCGCCAGCACCCTGCTCGCCTCGTTTACCGCCTGTGCCGGACAGCGGTGTATGGCGGCCTCGGTACTGCTTGCAATCGGCGACGTCGAGCCCATCATCGATGCCCTAGTCGCCAAAACCCGGGCCATGCAACTCGGCAGCGACATGGGTTCGATCATCAACGCCTCGAGTGTCGAGCGGATCACCCGCTATGTCGACGAGGCCGAACGCCTCGGGGCCAAGGTCCTGGTCGACGGCCGCGGGGCCAAGGTCGACAGCTGTCCCGAAGGTCATTGGTTTGGTCCGACCCTGCTCGACAACGTCACCCCCGAGATGCCGGCGGGATGCGAAGAAATCTTTGGCCCGGTGCTCTCCATCATTCGCTGCAAAACCCTCGACGAGGCGATCGCCATCGAAAATGCCAGCGGCTACGGCAACGCGGCGGCGATCTTCACGACCAACGGCGGGGTCGCTCGCTACTGCAGCGAACGCTTCGAAGCCGGGATGTGTGGGGTCAACATCGGCGTCCCGGTCCCGCGCGAACCGTTTGCCTTCGGTGGATGGAACGACAGCAAGTTCGGCCATGGCGACATCACCGGACTCGACGGCTACCGGTTTTGGACCCGGCCCCGCAAACTCACCTCCCGCTGGGAGAAAAGCTCAGACGCGACCTGGATGTCGTAATCGTCGGTCAACCCTTGGCGCACTTCGGGATGTCGTGAAAAACATGTCTCAACAACCACAAAAAATTTCCATGGGCAGCGACGAGATGGTCGCGCTGTGCAAGCAATACACCCTGTACACCTGGTCTGCGACCGCCGCCGTCGATCCCTTGCCGATCGCCCGCACCGAAGGCTGCTACTTGTATACGCCCGAAGGCAAGCAGATCCTCGACTTCAACAGTCAGTTGATGTGCGTCAACATCGGCCACTCCCACCCCGATGTCATCGCTGCACTCAAGGCCCAACTCGACCGCCAACTGACCTACGTCTACCCCGGCACCGCCACCGAGCTGCGGGCACGGGTCGCCAAACGCCTGGCAACGATCGTCCCCGACCCGATCAACACATTTTTCTTTACCCTGAGCGGGGCTGAGTCCAACGAAAATGCCATCCGCGCAGCCCGGCTCTACACCGGGCGGCAAAAGATCCTCAGTCGCTACCGCAGCTACCACGGGTCGACCCACGCGTGCATGCAACTGACTGGCGATCCCCGGCGTTGGCACAACGAGCCCGGCCCGTTCGGGTTTATCAAAGTCATGGATCCGGTCCCCTATACCTACTCATTTGGGACCACCGACGCCGAGATCACCAAAAACCACCTGACCTACCTCGAAGAGCTGATCCAGTTTGAGGGTCCCAACACGATCGCGGCCATGTTTGTCGAGGCTGTCACGGGCACCAACGGCGTGTTGCCCCCACCTGCCGGGTGGCTGCGCGGCCTCAAAGCCATGCTCGAGAAGTACGGCATCCTGTTGGTCTGCGACGAGGTGATGGCCGGCTTTGGTCGCACCGGCAAATGGTTTTCATTTGAACATGCAAATATTGTCCCCGACATCGTAACCATGGCCAAGGGCCTGACCTCGGCCTATGTGCCGCTGGGCGCCATGGGGGTCAGTGACGCGATCGCCGATCATTTCCGCAAGAATGTGTTCTGGGGCGGTCTGACCTACAACTCCCACGCATTCGGATTGGCCGCTGCCGATGCTGTCCTCGATGTGATGGAGCGCGAGAACCTGGTCGCCCGCGCAGCCGAAATGCAGCCGTTGATCCAGGCCGAGATGGACCGACTGCAAAACAAACACCCGTCGGTCAAAGCCGGTCGTTGTATCGGCATGTTCGGCCTGATGGAGATCCAAAAAAATGCCAAGGGAGAACCGCTTGCGCCCTACAACGGCTCACACCCAGCCATGAACGAGCTCGCCACTTTCTTCCGCGACAACGGCCTGTTCACGTTTGTCCGCTGGCACACCTTTATGTGCAACCCACCGCTGACGATCACAAAAGAGCAACTGCGCGAAGGGTTTGCCATCATCGACCGCGGCCTCGACATTACCGACGCGGCGTTTGAGGGCTAGCACACCGTGGCGTTTGCGACGATGCATTCCCGCGCCGCGATCAAACATAAAAGATGCTCCAACTACGCATCCCCACCCCGCCCATTTGGGTCGACACTGTGCTCGCCGATTTCGATGCGTTTTTGCAGGACCACGCCGCCTGCGAGCGCAAAGCCTCGGCGACGGCGATGGCATTTGTCGTCCGCTATCCCGACCGAGCCGCCCTGCTCGACCCGATGATCGCGCTTGCCCGTGAGGAGCTCGAGCACTTCCACCAAGTTGTGCGACTGATGCAGGCCCGCGGCATCCCGCTCACACCTGACCGAAAGGACACCTATGTCGGTGGCCTGTTGCGCCATGTCCGAGGTGGTCGCGATCCGCGGTTGCTCGACCGTCTACTGGTTGCGGGGATCGTCGAAGCACGCGGGTGTGAGCGCTTTGGCCAAATCGCCGACCATCATCCCGATCCACAAATGGCCACGTTTTACCGCGAGATCACCCGCAGCGAAGCACGGCACCAGGGGCTGTTTGTCCGACTCGCACGCAACTATTTTTCCCAGGAAGAGATCGCCGCCAGACTCACGGACCTGCTCGATATCGAAGCCGAGTTACTAAAAATATTGCCGATACAAGCTTCTCTACACTGACCGTTCGACGTCGAGCGCAATCGCTTTTTCACAACGAATCTCCGGTCAGTCGGTTGCTGATACAACCGGATTGGTCCCTGGGATTGGACCTGTTTCGGCAAAAGGGCACATCCGCGTGTGCCCCTTTTGTCCAAAGTTGATAGCTCAAAAGAGCTATTCGACCGGTTGGAGGTCGTCCTCTGAGACCACCTGGGTGGCCTCGGCGACGGGATGGACCTCGTCATAGGCTTGGACTTCTTGGACCTCTTCGACGTAGGCCGACTCTTGGTAAACCGTTGCAGCGGTTGCGACTGGTGTCGGTGGTGGCGACGGAGGTGTTGCCTGTGTCGGTGCAGATGCATGGACCTCGCGCTCGGTCGGACCGGCTGTGTTCCAGATATCGCTTTGGGGCCGCCAGCCTTCGGGATGGCGCCGCCAGAGCATCACGTACTTGCAGGTATCAGTCAGCTCATCCCCGCGGACCGTCGAGATCTTGCGTTGGAACCGACCCACCTCGTAGGCCAGATCGTCGCGGGCATCGACCTCGAGGGTCTCGATCCGGAAATCGTGCTGCCCCATCCCGATCCCTTTGCGGAAGAACCGCTCGATCGCCTCGCGACCGCGGAGAATATCGTTATGAGGCGGCATCAAGGTCGCATCGTCGGCGTAGATCGCTGCGACTCGAGCGGCGTCCTGCTGTTGGAAAGCATGGATCAGGGCGTTGTTCTTGGCGTCGATGGCCGCGAGGACTTCTTGCATCGGAATCTCCTGGAACGTGGCGTTCGGGTGCGGACGTTTCTACCTCACTGGAGATTTGCCCAAACACAGACCTATATGAGATTTCGCATCAAGCATGTACAAATGTTCCGCCCGGACTCCGCGAATGCGTACTGCGTTTCCGGGCCCTGCGATCACGTGCATTTGCAAGCACAGCTGCACTTCGCCGAGCTTTCGGGGACTGGCTGGACGGCTACCCGAGCTCACACATGCCTTCGTTCCACTGGATGTACTCGCAAAAAAACGACACGTTGTCGCCAAAAAACCCGTAGTTGTTGGCGTAGTGGGCCACATCGTCGGGGATGTTCTCTTGGTCCTGTCCAAAACCCCAGTCGCTTTCGCCGACGTCCACCGTCACGGGTGACTGCAAAAACATACCGCCGCCCTCCTCCGCCGTGTTTTGCTTGACCACGCTATTGGTCACGATGTTGTCGGAGTAGCTGAAGTAGATCCCGCCGCCCTGGTGGCCGGCGACGTTGCCTGTGATGCTCGTGTTCTCCATCGTCGTCGACGCGTACGTGAACAGGCCTGCGCCGTTGACGTCGGCGGTGTTGTCGACAATCGTCACATTCTCGAGGACGAGGTACTGTTCCCAGTTTTGGTTGTTACCCGCGTCGTAGCAAATGGCGCCGCCGTACTGCCCGTGGTTATTGGTGAATGTACAATTTTTTACGACCACGGTCATGTTGTTCCACGAGTGGTCGATCGCCAGCCCGCCGCCACACAGGGAGTTCCCCAGCGGGTTGTGTTCGGCCTCGCCGTTTTGGAACGTAAACCCGTCGATGGTGACACTCTCCGAATCGACGAAGATCGGTGTCCCTGATCCATCTCCGTCGAGGAAGGTATTGTTCTGCCCGCCTCCGAGCAACGTCATCGGGCGGTCGATCACCACCATCTCCTGATAGGTACCGGGGCAGACGGTGATGATGGCATCGGGCGGAGCGGCATTGATCGCCGCCTCGATGGTTGTGTACTTGCCCTCGCCGTTGACGGTCACAGGGTCGGTGTTCTGGCAGTCCCAAGGGTCATCTCCGTCTCCGTCTCCGTCTCCGTCTCCGTCCCCGTCTCCATCCCCGTCTCCATCCCCGTCTCCATCGCCATCGCCATCTCCATCTCCGTCTCCGTCGCCATCTCCATCGCCGTCACCATCACCGTCACCATCACCGTCTCCATCTCCATCCCCGTCGCCGTCGCCATCTCCATCCCCGTCACCATCTCCGTCTCCATCGCCATCTCCGTCTCCATCGCCATCTCCGTCTCCATCCCCATCTCCATCTCCGTCTCCATCTCCATCTCCGTCTCCATCGCCATCGCCATCGCCATCGCCATCCCCGTCTCCGTCACCATCTCCATCCCCGTCGCCGTCTCCGTCTCCGTCTCCATCCCCATTTGCTGTCGTCAGACCCGTACCCACGGTTGGATCGGTGCCAGGGCCAGTTGTTGGATCCTCGGTCGTCGACGTTGGAGTGTCGGAGTCGGAGGCTGCGGTATCCGCCTCGTCGTCGCCGCCACACGCCAGGGTGACGCAGGAAATTGTAGACACACACAGAAGGAAGCGGGCACCGAAGCGAAACATGTCCGCGCATATGCATCGATTCTGCGCGCGGGTCAAGCCCGGATGTGTTTGCCGAACACGTGACACGCACCGCCCTGGGCGTTCCGAGGCCAGGCTGTTCCTCGGTCGCGGCGGCTGCCATCAGTACGGGTCGGACATGCGAACGCCGGTGGATATCTCGATTCGCGGCGTCCGCAGCCGATACGTCGTCACCGGTTGAAAGACCAAGGGAACACCGGGAGCGTGGTGAAACAACTGTTATGGTCGCGGTTCACCGAAATCCACGGTTCGTGACGAACTGCTAGTCTCCGGCGCGTGCCCGACTCACCCTGCTCGCGACGGTGGTCGTTCATTTTCACCTTCGCATTTGCCGGCCTGCTGATTCAACGGGCAACTGCCGTTGTGGCGTTTCCGGGACTTGTGGGTGCCGATCCCTATACGCGTGTATGGATGAGCGACAGCTTGTGGGTCGAGTTGTTTGGACGTCCGTGGCTCCCCGGACTGCAGGCATTACTGGTCGCCAACGGAGTCCTTGGCGGCGGCCTTACCCACATCAAGTGGCTGATGTTCGGCGTGGGCGCAGCGATGCTCATCACCTTCGCCGTGTATCTTTGGCGGCGGTTTGGCCCGGGTTGCGCCGCGGTCGGGACCGCGATCTTACTCGCCTGCCCAGATGTCCTTTGGGTCACGGCAGCACCCTATCAAGAAGCGCTGTTCTACCTTGGGTTTGCGGTCAGTCTGCTGTGTGTACCGAACTCAAACCAGCCCGCCCGCATCGGGTTGGTCCTTGGATGTATCATTTGCCTCTGCACACGTTATGAGGGCATCGTCTGGCTCGCCTGTCTGGCGGCGGTTCACACCCGACACGCGACCACTCGGGTACGGGCGATGTGGTGGACACCCGTGTTCGTGTCGGCAGCGGCGTACGCCTACCTCCTGCGCACCACCGGTCTCTCGCTGCACTCGCCGTCGGCCGAGCTTCCGCAGACCGATGTGCTCACCCACGCGACCTACCTGCTCACATACCTCTTCGACTCTCCAGCAGCCCTGTGGCTCGTGCCTGCGGCGATCGGTGCGGTGGTCCTGTACCGCGATCGACCCTCCAAAGCGGTCATCGCCCACGACCTTTTTACCCTTGGATTTGTCGCCGTCTACTTGACGACTGCCCCCTACGTCCCGGCTGGCAACCGCAGGTTTCATCTCCCACTCATCGTATGGCTGGCCTGTCGTGCAGGTGTCGGGTTGCGGGCGCTGATCCGCGCGGTGCCCCGCGGACGCCTCAAAAATATTGTACTCACATGTATTTCGGTGGGGGTCGCCATCGCCTGCCTGCTTCGCGCTACCACGGCCCAACGCGAGCTCACCGAGTCGGCCCGTGCACACCTCTCGCCAGCGCGGGTCGGTGCCGTGTGCGAGCGCCTAATTCCCGAGGACCGTGGACTGTTGATGGCGTGGAAGCCCGCGAACTACCACGGGTACCCCAGTAAAATTTCCATGCGGATCGCTGCCCAACTGCACACGCCACGCAAACGGATTGTATTTGCACCTGAATTTGAACGCTGGGAAGCGTCGACACAGGTTCGAGCCCTGGAGCGACGCTTTGGTGGTGTGTTGCTGCGACGGCGCAAGCACGACCCGCCGGGAATTATCCGCCGACACCAACGGATCGAACAGCAGCTTCGCCAGCAATTTGGCCCCGCACTCATGCGTTCCCGGATCGCCGGTGGCTACGAGCTGTTCACCTGGGGCACAGGCAATCGACATGTAGAAACACAGAACTTGCCCACCGACACGCTCCCGGTTGACCTCCACATCCTCGGGATTCCAGACCTGCGTGCTGTCACCGGCGACCTTGCACGCCTTCGCCTCGAGGATATTCGCTGGTACCCGGGGGTGTGGCCCGACGAGATTCAAGTGATGTGGAAGGCCAAGGCCAGCGACCGCGAAGCATCTCGTATCGGCCTCGAGTTCCCGGTGACAACCTCAACGACACAGCTCGTCCTGCGGATGACGGCTTCCCAAAGCGGAGGAAACTTGCGTGTACAACTCGATGGTCGATTTCTCGGCGAGTACGACCTCCAACACAGCGAGCCGGTCTCACGCACAGTTGAGTATCCCGTCGAGCTCACGCCGGGTATCCACCGCTTGGACCTCGAACTCGCCGCGGGAGATGTCGAGCGGCAGGCGGCGGTGTCTGGGATCTGGCTACACAACTAAACATGTAGGCGCAACGATCATTTCACAGCGCTATGCGGTGGACCCCTCGTTCAACAATTTTTCGGAGTCGGTGCGAAAGCAATCGTCCCACCGCCGGTGAAGCCCGGCGATTGCATCCTCGAGGGGCGTTGCCCGCCAGATCGCCTCTTTGGTCGCCAGTCCGAGACCGAGGTCCTGCAGTTTGGACAGGGCGTCGTCGACATCAAAATCTGTATCTACATTGAACTTGTCGCGCAGCCACTGCTCGATCTTGCGGTCGAGGGCCTCGCTTTCGAGTTCGTGACCGTTTTGCAGGAGGAAGTAATAGGCCAGCAGCGCCTCTTTGCACTCCTCCTCCTCGGCGTCGTCGACCAGGCGGGTCAGCACCCCTTCGTTGTTGTCGAGGTTGCGAAAATAGAGGTTTTCCGACAACACCTTCATGAATAAGACTTTTTGAAATTGAAACCGCGTCCACTGGGTAAACAGGTACGCACCGAGCATCACGAGGCCCGTCAGGCCCGTCACCAGCGAAGCCTGGGTCGCGCGACCCTCGGCCACCCCCATCGCCACCCCCAACGCCAACAGTGCCGGTCCGAGTTTGGTCACCACCGGCACCCCGGCGGCCAAGGCCGGAATTCCGAGCATGAGCTTATCGATGGTGCGCATCAGCACTTCGTAACTCGGAAACAACATCTCGAGGTCGTGCTTGGGAATGTTGCGAAACAACTTGAGCATGATCATCCCCGGCTGATGATCGATCTTGAGTCGCCGCCGCATCTTGACCGGGATATCGGCCTCTTCTTTACAGTGAATGTAGAGGCAAACTCTGTCGTAGGCCGGCACCTCGACCTTCTTTTTCCACAGTCCAAACCAGGTGGCGATGGTTTCGGTGCGCATCGACTCGCCGCGGGCGTAGACCAAAAACTCGGAAAAGCTGTGGAGGTTGACCTCGACCTTAACCGGAAACAACGACTTTTCGGTAAATGCCCGCAGGATCTCGGCCTGGTCGAGACAGTGGTAATTGCCGCGTTTGAGCACTTGCCGGACAGACTGCGACAAGCGCTTGGTCGCGCGGGTGATCTCCGACTGACTGCGGTCGCCGATCACGACCGAGTCGAGGTCGGGATTAAAAGGTGCATAGTCACGTTTCATGCCTTCGAGGCGTTTGTGGAGCTCGAAGTGGTAGACCGCCAATAGCAGCTCGGTGAGCTCCACAAACTTCGCGGCATCGATGGACGACGTTTGCCCCTGGGCCTCCTCGATCAGCGCGCGGATCACCTCGCTACGCACGACCGCGATATGCATGTAGTTGGCCATGAACGTTCGGAGGGCCAGCGTAGCGCGATCCACTGGGGAAACAAAACAATCACCGGTGCAAGCTCGGATCACCCCCACCACTTTCAAAGCCCACCAAGTGCTCGTTGCGAAACCGAGGTCTTCCGCGCGGTGGTGCGACGACTTGGGCGCACCCATGCAACGCCCTGCTGTGGCCGCACTCGCACCGTGGTCCGAGTTGGTGCGATCCTGCCCCCGATAAAACCCACCTCGCCGCTGCACGCCCCGGGTTGTGGCGCACAGCAACTCGTGCGCACGGCACCGGTTCGTTCCACCTTTGAGCCGGGGCGTTGCGGGCAAAACACGTGGGATTCGAACGAAGTTTCGTAGAAGTTCGCCGCGCAAGCTGTGAATCACCACAGCCGGAGTCCCGTGTCGCGACTTGACCTTTACTGCATATGCATGGCACTCCCGGGCGGTGCTGATTGTCGACGATCTGCAAAAACGCTTTCGCTTGGCCAAGAAGAGTTTTTTGAGCAGGCGCAAGCCCGCAACTCCCGTATCCGACCCGCGCCACCAACCCCCGTGGTTTCAAGCCGTTCGCGGGGTGAGCTTTCGGGCCGAGCCGGGCACGATCGTCGGACTGCTGGGGCCCAACGGCGCGGGCAAGACCACGTTGATGCGGATGCTTTCGACCGCCCTCACCCCGACCTCGGGCACCGCCAGTTTCGCTGGCATCGACATCGTCCAAAACCCGCTGCAGGTGCGTCGCAAACTCGGGTTTTTGTCGGGGACCACGGGGCTGTACGGGCGTCTGTCTCCCCGCGAAATGATCCACTATTACGGCCGCCTCCACGGTGTCCCAAAGGACACCATCACCTCGCGGATCGACGAAATGGCCCGCGACCTCGACATGCAGAGTTTTCTCGACCGCCCGAGCGACACCTTGTCGGCGGGGATGAAACAAAAAGTCTCGATCGCCCGCACCCTGATCCACGACCCGCAGATCGTCATTTTTGACGAACCGACCACAGGACTCGATGTATCCGCCGCCCAGACGGTGCTCAACTTCATCGCCGACTGCCGAGCAACTGGCAAAACCGTCGTGTTCTCGACCCACCACATGCACGAGGTCAAGCGCCTGTGCGACAGCGTCGTCTTGATTCACGAAGGAACCCGCAAGTTTGCCGGTACCGTCGAGCAAATGCTGGCACAGACCCAAACCACCCACCTCGACGAAGCATTCTTAAAACTCGTGCATCAGCAAGGAGATCGCGATGCTGCATAACATCTGGACCGTGTTCGGCAAGGAACTGCGCGAGGTCCTGCGCGACCGCAAGACGTTAATTTTTATGTGCGTGTTGCCGGTCGCCCTGATCCCGCTGCTCGCCAGTGTGTCGACCAAGTTCGTCAGCGAGGCCAACGAAAAGGCCCGTACCGAGACCCTCGAGTACGCAGTCTTCCACGGCGACCGCATGCCCGAGCTCGTGCACGGATTTGACGACGTCACCGGATTTGCCCGGGTCGACGGTGTCGATCAGACGCAGATCGCCGCTGCGATCGAGGACGAACGCATCGACTTTGCCCTGGTACTCCCCGACCCCCCCGCCGAGGGGTCGGCCCATGTCGAACTGCACTACAACACCGCCTCGCAGACCTCCAAAATCGACGACCGGGTGCAGGAGATTGTTGATGCACATACAAAGTCTGTTCAGACCAAAGCCCTCGACGGACTTGGACTCCGCACGCCCGAGGCCCGCGAAGGGGTGCTCACCCCGGTGGTCGTCGACATCAAAAGCACGGCCGATATGCGCGAGGTCATCGGCGAGGCTGCCGGTGGTATCCTGCCCTATCTGTTCATCATCTTCTGTTTTCTGGGCTGCCTGTACCCGGCCATCGACCTCGCCGCCGGCGAGAAAGAACGCGGCACGCTCGAGACACTTTTGTTAGCACCTGTCCCAAGAGTCCAGTTGGTGATCGGCAAATTCTTAGTCGTGTTCGTCGCCGGGGTGACCTCGGCCATCCTGGCGATCGTCGGCATGGGGGCGTGGTTGCTGAGCGAGGGTCAAGAGCTCCGGGGTGCGGTGGGCGAGGTCGTCAAATCGATCTCGAGCCTCGACCTTGTGCTGATCGGTGCCATGTTGGTCCCGACCGCGGCGATCTTTGCCGCCCTGTTGCTGAGTATCTCGATCTACGCCAAGAGTTTTAAAGAGGCCCAGTCGTATACCGCCCCCCTCAACATGATTGTCATTTTACCTGTCGCTTTGGCCATGTTGCCTGGGGTCGAGCTCGACGGCGTGTGGGCGATGGTCCCGCTGACCAACACCTCGTTGGCGATCAAAGAGCTCATTAAGGGGACGATGGATTACACGTTGCTCATTGCGATCCTCGCTTCGACCACAATGCTCGCCGGCCTGCTGCTGGCTTTTTGCACATGGTGGTTTCGCCGCGAAGAGGTGTTGTTCCGCAATTGATCAACAACCCCTTGCCAAATCAAAAAACTCCGGCTAAAGTGACGCCACATTGCTCCTCCAGCCGGAGGCATTCGCCATGTACCTCGCACACTTCCTATAGTCCGGACGCACCGGTACCGATTAAACAAGTAGGTTTGCGGCCTTTGAGCCAAGCCTCGCGTTTGATGTGGTTTGCATCAACGGTTTGAGACCTCGAGTCGGCGATTGCTTCGCAACATCGTAGGTTGACGCCGCCGACAAGCCACCCGGTCGTTCGGTCATCCATCGGTCAAGGTTCGACCGGTGGGATTGGTGTATCTGCAAATTCACTCGCCGCATGCGGGTGCATTGCTCTCCCTGGTTTCGCCGAGCTTTCGCATTGCAAACTGCCGAAAGCGATGGGAACCGGGGCCAGAACCGATTGAGGAAGCTGTGATGAAATTTCGTTCAAACCCACTCCCAGAGCATGCTGAAGTCCCCCTCGCCGACGATGGCCGATTGGAACAGCTCGTGGCCGATTGGTCCACCCGCCACGAAAAACCCGAAGATGGCCACAATGCCTGCTATGTGGTGTGTACGGGTCCGTGGTTGTCGGACGATGCCCGCAATGCCCAAGCCGCCGAAGTGGTTGCCCTGGTTGGAACCATTGGGGATGTGGTCGTCGGCCACGAGAGTGTGCAATTGCACCGACCCAACGCAAAGACCCTGCTCGGCAAAGGGAAGGCGCAAGCGGTGGCAAAACGAGCCCGGGCCGCCGGGGCCAATTTGTTGGTCATCGATGCCCAACTCACCCCGTCGCAGACACGCAATTTAGAAGATGTGACGGGGTTTTCCATCTGCGACCGCGAGGCGGTGATCCTCAATGTGTTTGCCCACCACGCCAAGACACCGCGTGCGCGCATGCAAGTCGAGCTCGCCCATCTTCAGTACCTGCGCCCACGGATCCGCGGCATCGGCCTCGACATGGACCAACAGACAGGCGGCATGACAAAAGCTCGAGGACCCGGCGAGACAGCATCGGAACTGCTGGCCCGCAAACTCGACGGCCGGCTCGGACAACTGCGACAAAAACTCGCCAAGCTCGAACGCTCGAGTCAGGTCCAGCGCAAGCGACGGGATCGTTGTACGCGCATCACGTTGGTCGGCTACACCAATGCGGGCAAAACCTCGCTGATGAATGCACTGACCGAGGCCGGACTGTCGGCGGCGGATCGACCGTTTGAGACCCTCGACACCACGTCGAGATCGCTGCTGCGGCGCGGGGGTGAGGTCGTGCTTAGCGATACGGTCGGGTTTATCCGCAATCTTCCGTCGCGCCTGCTCGACAGCTTTGCCTCGACCCTGGCCGAGGTCTGCGAGGCCGATCTGTTGGTGCTCGTGGTCGACTACTCCGACCCGGAGTGGCTCATGCACCTACAAACATCGGTCGGCGTCCTCGAACAACTCGGAGCCGGTGATCTCCCGCGCTTTTATGTGTTTAATAAGGTCGATCGCATGCTCTGTCCCGATGCGATGGACTATCAGGCGGTCGCAGCGGGCTATCCCGCGGTCGCGGTGAGTACACACAACGCCGAGGATATGGCCCGGCTCAAGGTTGAGTTGATCGCGGCGGCTCGCCGAGATCATCGACGAGTCACGCTGTGGGTGCCATACCACTTGGGAGAGTTGCTCGCGTCGATCTACGCACGTTGTGTGGTCGAACGGGCGGAGGCTGGTGAACGTGAACTGATTGTGACGCTCGTGGCTCCGGGTCACATCGTGTCGGCGATCGAAGCCGAACTCGCCGCAGCCGCACCGGCATCGACAACGCGGAGCATGTCCGCTTCCACATTGATTTGACAAACTTGTAGATGCATTTTCTGGCCATGGCCAAGGATGTGAGGTTCCCTTGCAATCTCTTCAAACCGCTACCCCTCGCCTGATCGCCCACGGTCTCGACATTCACTCACCGGGTGGTCGGGCGCTGTTTCACGGACTCGACCTGGTGCTCGCTGACGAACGCGTGGCCATTGTTGGCCGCAACGGCTCGGGAAAATCGACCCTGTTGTCGGTCCTGGCTGGAAACCGACGTCCACGACGCGGTCGGGTCGTGCACGCGAGCGATCCGTGGCTGGTTCCACAGTTGCTCGACCCGAATGATTTGGCGCACCAACTCGATCGGTTTGTCTCGCAGCACCCCCGTGCGTGTGAGGCCTTCGCCCGGGAGGCACGGGACATCGGACTGGGTGCGATCGTCAATCCTGTTGTACAAGCATGTTCGGTCGACGGGATTTTGGTTGCACAGGGCAGCCGCGGAGAGCAGCGCAAGTTGGCCCTATTGCTCGCCAAACATGCCTCACCTGAGCTTTTGCTGGTGGACGAACCAACCTCCGACCTCGACCGCGAGGCGGTGACATGGCTCTGTGCATGGTTGTCGACCTATCCCCACGGGCTGGTGGCGGTGTCCCACAGTCGCGAGTTGCTGCGCCAATTCTCCGATTTCTTCCTCGTCGCCGAGTCGGGTTGCCGCCATCTCCATGGCTCCTACGAGCACCTGCGCGAAAGTTTGACGGGCGAGCAGGCCCGTGAACAACAACGCTACCTGCGAAAGCTCAACAAGCTCGAGCGCGATGAGCAGCACCACGACCGGGTGTGTCAACGCCGCAAGCGCAAGAAGAATGTCGGACGGCTCCACGAGCTGCGGCGGCGAACCTCGCGGGCACGTCTCAACGAAAAACGCAGCTATGCCCAGGAGAGCCAGGCCCGGGTGGCGAAGATCCGTCATGAGCGAATCTCGACGGCCCGCGCGTGGGCCCAGGCTGGTCGCCGGGCACTCGAGATCTCTTTGCCGCTACATGTATTAGCGCCCGTGGTACCACCCGACCGTGGCGAGGTGCTGGTCGATCTGATGGATGTCGGGATGTGCTGGCCCCGCGAAACGGAGGGCACGGAGCCCAGGCGTCGGCTATTCGAAAAGGTCGATCTCCAACTCGGGCGCGAGCGCCTAGCGGTCGTCGGCCCGAACGGCGCGGGGAAGACGACCCTACTCGACATCATGCTCGGACGGCGCGAACCGACCCATGGTATGGCCCGGGCCCGCCATCACAAGATCGGATCGATCGCCCAAGCCGGTACTGACTGGATGCGCGACGAATGTCTGCTCGAGTTGATCGACCGGCACGCCGACGTCAAAAATCTCGATGATGCAGCCCGGCTGCTGCTCGCCCACCGGTTTCCCCTCGCACTGGCCGAGCGCCCACTTGCCTCCCTCAGTCCAGGGGAACGCGTACGCGCGGCGTTGATCTGTTTGTTTGTCCATACACCGACGCTCGAGCTCCTCGTGCTTGACGAGCCGACCTACAGTCTCGACCTGGTCGGACTCGATGCGCTGACACAAGCACTCCAAACCTGGCCCGGCGGACTGGTGGTTGTGAGCCACGACCGCGATTTTTTACAGGACATCGGGATCGAACGGGAGCTCGTGCTTGGATAATTCATGCTACTCGCCGGCGAGTTCCTCGAGTGCCCGGCGGCCGGCGGCGACAAAAATTTCTTCCCACTTTTTGAGCGCACGCCAGTTCACACCGTATTTCTTGGCAATGTCTTTGAGCCCCGTGTCTCCGGCCAGAACCTCGAGGACTGCATCTTCCATGACATCCGGCTCCGCGGTCTCGATCTTGGGACGTGTTGGCGTCGGGGAAACCGGCTCCGCCTGCACATTTTGTTGCACCTGCACTATTTTCTGTCCCTGAACGGGCGCCTGTGCTTGGGATGATTGTAACTGCACAGGTCTCTGGGCCTGTTGAGCCTTTCTCCGGGCCTCGCGCGCGAGTCGACGGCGCTCGCGAAACGACAGGATCGGTAGCCGAGCAGCCGGGTCCCCGAGCAGGACATAGCCAGCGAGATCCTGGCGCATCATCCATAGGTGTCCGCGTTGGGCTGGATTGACCGCGTAGTTGGTCTTTTCAACCTTGGCTCGACGCTCGCTGTCATAGGTGTCGAGCAACTGTTTGTTGGCCTGGCCCGATGCCTCTTGTAGGTCGCAAATCGACAATCCGTAGCGATCTCCCTTGAGCACGGAGTCGAGTACGCGCAAAAACCTCGCCGGGCGCTTGACGCCCTTCCCGGTGTCGAGGTCTTGAAAACTGTAGCTCCAGGCGAGGTCGAGGTGCCCGACAATCGCAAGCGGTCCCCGCGGGTTGGCGAGGCAAACCTTTGCATGCGCACTGATAAATGGACGCCCACTTTGGGTCGGCAAGCTCTTGAGCACGGCCTCTGGACGCCCGGGGTAGGCCCTGGCCTTGCGCAGCAGATCGAGCCAGTGGCGAAACTTGCTGTCGGCCGGGGTCCCGGCGCCAAAGCAGGCGAACATCAACCAAAATCCGAAGGGTAAAAACGAGATGTCCTTAAACTCCTCGGCAAGGAGCTTGCCCTCACGACCAAACGACATCGCCCCCTGGGCGGCGCGTTGCGCTTCGTCGGACGCCCAACCGTTGCGGGGTGCTCCGGCGCCGTGACTCACCGACATCAGTACAGCGGGATCCGGGCCGGCTGTCTGTTCAAACAGCTCATCCGGTACGGGGTCGGATGTCCGCCCGAACATCTGCAGGTCGCTGGTGATAAACGTGCCTTTTTCCCGCGCTTCATTCGCCAGACGAACCGAGGGCTCGACCATCGACTGATGGCCAACCCGGGTGGCCGCGGTGCCATCGTGGACGGTGTAAAACAGGGACCGGGCAGCCTCGGCTTTTTGTTGGCGCTCACTCTCGATCGCCTTTTGTGCATATGCAGCGTAATCGTCGAGCGCGTCAAATGCGAGCCGCCCAACATAGCCGTCGAGCCCCTGGACTTCTTGAATCGCTGTCGAAACCTCGTGTAGATCGCCGAGGATGAGCTGGTAGCGCGGAAGGTCGTCCTTGCTTTCGTCGACCCTGTCGAACTCCGTCCGCCGCCACAGCGAGGCCTCTTCCAGCGACATGTTGGGCGGTACGCGGTAAACCCTCGGCTCCACCCCTTCTTGTTCGGCTTTGCGATACTCGATCAGAGGCTTGATCGCGGCGAGCATATCGTCGCCGCGTTTGCCCCGAGGTACGATGACACCCCAGCGCTGTTCATCGAGATCGTTTTGGTCGCCGGGACCCCAAAAATCAAACGGGACGTCCGGATCGTCATCCGGCTTCGATTCCCCGGCCGTCGCGCTGTCGAACCCATCTTGGAGAGTCGGCGTGCCGTCGTCCGCATCGGCGAGTAGGAGTTCAAACTTGGTCTCGTTTTCAGGCTGCACAATTTGACATGTTACAAAGGACTTGTTTTATGGGAAAGCTGTCGTCGGCGGCCGATTCCGACAACCCGCGCAACCCGGAAAACACAGTTGTGGCTACTCGTCGTCGCGGAGCAACCACTCCCGGGCGTCGTGTTGGTGCTCGTGGTCGAACGCCCGGATGTGCATCGGCGTCACAGCATCGACCAGGGCAATCCCGGTCGCCAGCCATGATTGATCGACGATGTAGGCCATTTTTTCGATTGTGTGCCACAGGGTCCGCAGATTTGAGAGCTTTTCCTTGACCATGGCGAGCTCGGCCCCGCGGAACTTGACTAGGTCGACATAGATCCGAGCTTTGTCCCCGCGCTCGGAGATCGGTTCGAGTCGCTGCACCAACTCGGCCATGGCCGCGACCGAGAATTTTCCCAAGATTCGGATGCCAAAAACATTCTCGCGCGCCGGATCAATGGCAAAAAACGCATGTGTACGATCGGTGGCTTGGTCCATGACCCGACGATACTACTCTTGCGAGGCATCCTGACGTGCCGGGCGCATGAGACTGCGCTTGAAGGCTCGAACACGTGTATATGCATGGTCAATCTGCGCGGCGGCTAGCTCGCCCTTGGCGACCTGTTCGCCGATCACATCGACGGTTTTTGCCACGCAGTCGGGATCGTAGTGGGTGTTGTTGCCGAGTGTCAGGATATCGACACCGGCCGAGATTGCCCTGGTGTAGGCTTCGGCCGGTTCGTAGTTATCGGTGATCGCCCCCATCTGGAGGTCGTCACTGATGATGATCCCAGTGTGGCCGAGCTGCTTGCGCAACACACCGTCGAGAACCCTGTGCGACAACGTTGCCGGATAGTCGGGATCGAGATTGCGCAAAAACAGATGACCGGTCATGACCGCGTCGGCCAACCCTGCGGCGATGAGCTGGGAAAATGGTTCCAACTCGTCGCGCGTCCAGGTTTCGCTGATGTCGACAAACCCGAGGTGGGAGTCCTGGCGCGAGCTTCCGTGCCCGGGAAAATGCTTGAGTGCACAACGAATTCCATGCTTCCGGTGCCCTTCGATCGTCGCCCGGGCATGTCGAACCACACGCTCCACTTCGGGGCCAAACGAACGCTCGACGCCACCGACAATCGGATTTTGGGGGTTGACCATCAAGTCGACGACCGGAGCGAGATTGAAGTTAATACCGACCTCACGCAGGGTTGTTGCCGTTTGCTCGGCCTCGGCAAGGGTCGTTTGAATGCGATCGATGCGGCCGAGTCGACGAGCCGAGCGGGTCTTGGGAAATCCCTTGGGGGTCCGCAGGCGATCGACGTACCCACCCTCCTGGTCGATGGCCACGATCAAAGTTGCATCTGCATCTTCGGGTGCGAGGGCGTGAAGATCGTGGACGAGCCGCCGAAGTTGCCGTGGACTTTTGATGTTGCGGCTGCGTGCGCCGGTCTGATCGTCGCGCTCAAACAACAACACACCGCCGACGTGATGGGTGTGGACGGCGCGGTAGATGGGGTCGTCGGGACCGACGGTCTGGCCGCGAAATCCGACGAGCAACAGCTGGGCGATCTTGTGGGCGAGCGGCACGGTGTCGACCACGGACTCGGGCGCAACAGGAACGGAAACCGCCGGGGTCGAGGGCTGCGGTTTGGGTGGCTCGGACGGCGGGGCTGCGGGAACTGGCTGCGCCTCACAACCGAGACCATGCCCGGCCCACAGCCCAACACTGAGCTGGCCCACAAGACGAAAAAAGTCGCGCCGGGAAACGTCAGACACCATCGCCACCCTCGCTTCGAACCGGTGATGGAGTCGAGAAAATCCACAGCAGAGCAGGCCTCCCTGCGTCGTTTTGTAATTTCATACGATCACTGCTGTGACGGAGTCGGGCCGCGACAGGGTGGACGAGGCCGGCTCTTGGCTTCCCTTGGCGTCGCGATTGCGGAGCACGCTCAACGGTTGCGTGCATTTGCAAGCCGCATCGAACGCTGCGTAAGCGCATCGGCAAGCGAGGCCACGCGTCGAGAAGATCCACGGATTGCTAGATCACGTCTTCGGACAGGTTGTCCTCGCGCAACTTCGGGGCCCGCTGACGAGTGGTCGCCGCCGCATCGGTGCGGGCCTGGGTCGTGCGCCGCGGAGTTGGTGGTGGCGCTGCAACCTGGGCGCCGTTGACCCGCTCCCGCAATTCCTTGCCGACTTTAAAAAACGGGAGTCGCTTGGGCTCGACATGCACGGGCGCACCGGTTCGCGGGTTGCGACCTTCGTAGGCCTTGTAGTGCCGCACGGTGAAACTGCCAAACCCGCGGATCTCGATCCCTTCGCCGCGCTTCATGGCGTCGACCATGGAATCAAAGATGGTGTTGACGACCAGTTCGGCCCTGCCTTTGGTCAGCTTGGCCGCCTCGGCAACTCGCTCGATAAGTTCGGATTTCGTCACGCTCGATGCCCCATGTCGCCTGCGGTGGAACGGAATAATACGAATGAAAATCTTGGAATTTCAAGCACAACGCGGGTTCAAAATTGCGACGGCGCGGTTTTGCCTCCGCGGGGTTTTCGCCCGAACATCGGCTCGATTCTACTTCAATAAATATTTGAAATTATTATATAAATATTTTGATTACTGCGTCAGCGCCGCATCTTTGCCCGGGGCTTGCGAGGTTTTGTGTCCATGACAGGATCCCCGGGCCGTGTCTCCCAATGCCCCTCGCGGGCAAAAAGCAACCTCTGCAGGTCGGGCAAGCGCATTCCAGCTCTCGCGGCGAGCCAGAGGTAGGCGGTGCGCGCGCGCAACTTGTCACCGGTGAACTCGCACAACACTTCGGCGGAAGTTGGCCAACGACCAGGGGGCACCCGGTGTTCGACAAACGCGACGAACGCTTTCGCGTCTCGCGGACCGGTCGACGTTCGCTGTCGCCAAGCTACGTAGTCGCCGACCATCGGGTGAAGTTCGGCCCACAGGACCACGGCCGTGTGATCGTCTCCTCGATTTCGCCAGTGCGCTCGCGTCTGGGGAGGCTGGTTGCTCGCCGCTTGTGCACACCGAAGCCTGCGGGCGCACCTGTCCGGTCCGACTAATTGGGACTCGCGTAGGGACCCTGGCCAACGTCGGGCGGCGCGGCGGATCGCTGCAACCTGTGCTGGCCCCTCGGGCAACCCCTCGAGGTGCTGCAGCGACCGGTACTTTTCGACCATGTCGGTCCACACTTCCGGCGCCATCGTCGCTTGCCACAGGTCGACCTGCATCGATCTATCCTACCTTTTCTCGCTTTGCTCGACTCGCTATCCTCAAGCGGTATACCCGGAACACGACGTGGGACACGCGGCAGACTCTTCGATCACTGGACAAATCGACGGACTCGTCGGATTTGAGGCATCGGCTTCAACCTCGGGTGTACGGGTCGAGAGCAGCGCCTACCTGTCCCTCGATGACAAGGCCCTCCTGGCCCAAGCGCGTGCGGGCCATCCCCGGGCGTTGCGTCAGTTTTACGACACCTACGCCGGCCAGGTCCGCGCCCACCTCTACCGCTTGCTGGGCCCCGACCCCGATCTCGACGATGTGATGCAGACAGTGTTTGTACGTGCATTTCGCGCCCTCAACGGGTTTCGCGGACAGTCGACGATCCGCACCTGGCTGTATCGCATCACCACCAACGTCAGCCACAATCTGCTGCGTCAACGTTTCCGTCGTGACCGCCTCAAGGCCGCCTTTCAGTGGTTCAACATCGGCCGCGGAGGCCATATTCAGTCGCCGGGTCGGGTCGACGCCCGCGACGAGGCCTCGCGGATGTTGCAACGCCTACGACCTGACCTGCGTGAGGTGTTTGTCCTGTACCACTACGAAGGCCTCACCCTGCAGGAGATCTCCACTGTTTTGGAGCGACCCCTGTCGACGGTCGGCGACCATCTCTCGCGGGCGCGACGACGTCTGCATCAACTGGCACAGGCCCAATGACTCACCCACACCAAACCGACGTGACCTACGGCTGTCTCGAGTTTCGCTCGGACACCGAGGCGGTGTTGTGCGGGCGTATCCATCCGCGTGTACATGCACGCTACCTTGCGCATATGCATGTATGCGCAAGCTGTCGTCAGGCCCACCAATTGACCGAGGCGATCTACCGTGGGCCTCGACTGCCGCCGACCATGGGCACGCCGGCCGACAACGAGTTTCGCGCGATCCTCCAACGAATGGCGAGACCGAGGCGTAGCTCGATCACCGGCCCGGTGCTCGTCGGCTGTGCGGTCGCCGTCCTGACCCTCGCACTGACGATCCTCGGCGCCCACGGGAACTTCGACCCACCGCCCCAGGTCGCCGCCCAACTGCCCGAAACACCCTCGCAACTCGACGCTTCGACCACGCCAGCTGCCACCACCGGGCTCGAACACCGGGCCCAGGCCGACTACGGGCGCGTCGTCGGCGGCCACGCGCGCCTGTCGGAAGACGATCACGACCTCGAAGCGACCAACACGTTTGAAGTCGGGACCCACGTGCGCGTCGGGCCCGGGGACACCGCCCAGTTGGGCCTCATCGGGAAAATCCTCGCCAACCTCGGCCCGGGCACCGACCTCACGTGGGCCGAGGCACAGCCGGGGCTCATCGAGCTCCGCCTCGACCGCGGCATGCTGGCGATTCGCTACGACCGCCACGGTGCCGATCCAGTCTTGCGTGTACGTACACCGACTGCGTTGCTCCGTGTCACCGGGACGGTCTTTACAGTCGCGGTCGCCGACGACGGAGCAACCTCGGTTTCGGTCCTGCGCGGCGAGGTCAAGGTCCTCGACACCCGCGGTTCGCGGCTGATCGCCGAGGTCGGGGCCGGCTACCGCTTCGACATCGACAGCTCGACCTACGGCGACGTCGGACGCACCGAGCTACGGGCCGCCCTCCCGCTGTCGGATGAGTCCGCCGTTGGGGCCGACGGTCGTATCCCGGTGACCTGGGTCGTTCCGGGACTGCCCGACGACCCGGCACAGCGCACGCTCGAGCACCTGGTCCCGGCAGCCCAGACCCAGACCATCAGCGTCCGCACCGAGTACATCCGCAGCAAACCTCGGGAGGCCCTCCCGGCAGAAGACGAGGGTGAGGCCCTGATCGAGCTTCTGCGCAGTGATGTCAAACACTCGCGCCGAGCCGAGCTGCAGGCGACCCTGCAACGCTGCCACGAGCTCTACCAATCGCCCCACTCGCGCTACATGGCCGCCCGCTGCATCACCGACTTCATGTACAAGCATGGAGATGATCGCGACGTCGTCGAGGGTTGGCTGTTGTACGGGATCCTGCGGATGGACTACGGCAACGACTACCAGGCGGCCGAGTCGGCGTTTCGCAAGTTCCTCGACCGCGCGCCGGCCAACCACCCGCAAACCGAGATGGCGATGTACCGCCGCTGGCTCGCCAGTACCGAGAGCGGACACATCAACGACGCCGAACAGCGCGCGGGCGAGTACCTGCGCAGGTTCCCCAACGGCAAGTACGTCGGGACAGTCCTGCAGCGGTTTCCCAAACTCGTCGACGAGTTGTAGGTGCCTGTCCCAAACCGGCAGCACCCGCAAATAGGCAAGGCCTGTCGTTCGCGCCGGAACCCGTATGCCGCACTCGAAAGGTCTACTTGGCCGCAGACGCGTCGTTGTGAATAAACCGTGCAAGTACATCGAGTAACTCGCTACGCTTGACCGGCTTGGTCATAAACCCGTCGGCACCGAGTTTGGAGGCGAACTCGGGTTCGCTGACCATCGACACGATCACCACCGGAATCCGCTCGAGTTCTGAATCCTCTTTGAGCGCGGACAACACGGTCCAGCCGTCCATGTCGGGCATTTTGACGTCGAGCGTGATGACATCCGGGTCGAGGTCTTCGGCCATCCGCAGACCCTCGCCACCGTTGCTGGCCGTGTGGACCTCAAACCCCTCGCGCGTCAGGATTCTGCGCATCAACTCGTGGGCGGTCGGATCGTCGTCGATCACCAGCACGCTGTAGCCCGCGCCCGTGTCCCCGTGCCACGTCGGAGCCGGCCGTTCGCCGTCGGTGCGGTAGTTGGGGACCCGGATCACAAATGTACTGCCGACCCCGACCTCGCTGGTCGCCGTGATATCGCCGCCCAACATCCGACAAAACTGGCGACTGATCGCCAACCCGAGGCCGCTGCCACCGTAGACCTTGGAGGTGGTCGAGTCAGCCTGTGTATAGGCATCAAAAAGGGTTTCGATCTTCTGTTGCGGCACGCCGATCCCCGTATCTTGGACCGAGATCTCGAGCCACTCGTGCAGTCCCTCCTCGACCGTGCGCGTGCGCAGGGTGACACTGCCGTCGCAGGTAAACTTGGCCGCGTTGCTCAACAGATTGAGGATCGACTGTCGCAGCTTGGGCTTGTCGGACCGCACCTGACTGAGCCCCTGCTGTAATTGCGTATGCAAGATATTGTTGTTCTTCTTGATCGCCGGACCGATGGTGGCGACGAGTGCTTGGATCATTTCACAGAGGTCAAAATCCTCTAGGTGCACCTCGGCCCGCCCAGCCTCGATCTTGGCGAGATCGAGGACATCGTTGATCACCCACACCAGGTGCTGGGCCGCGTGGTTGATCTTGGCGAGGTCGGGCAGCAGCCGCTTGCGCACGTGGGGGTGATCGAGGTCGTTGCTCTCCTCGCGCAACAACTCGGTGTAGCCGATGATCGCGTTGAGCGGCGTACGCAACTCGTGGCTCATCGTCGCCAGGAAATTGCTCTTGGCCCGGTTGGCTGCCAGCGCGGCATCTCGCATGCTGCCCAACTCGGCGAGTTGTTGACGCAACAAGTTGAGTTCGTGGGTCTGCTTGTCGAGCGTCGCCTTGGCTTGCACCAACGCTTGGCCGCGCTGCGTCCGGACGTGTTCGAGTTGGTGCTCGAGCAGGGCGACGCGTCCTTTGGTCATCTGCAGGGCTTCGACCAAAGCCTCGAAGTCGTCGACCTGCGTATCGTCCTCAGGCGTAGTCATGCGGCTGTACCGACCTCGAACACGTCTCGCCGTACCCGCGAAACAGCGCTCACCGGCACAACACGGCAAGGATACACGACCAGACGCGCGTGCGTGATGCCCCGGCACTCGCTTGTGGCCCACTTCGCCCACCATCCGCATACCTGTCCGCAGCCGCGCGGATCCGCGGGTTATGGCCTGGTTCAAAAACCGGGTACCTTTGGGGAGGCCAGCTGCGCCCGGGAGCTCCATGACTGACCCTGTGGTCCTATTTTTGGTTGTGATCGCCAGCCTGCTGTTAGTCGGGGCATTGGGCGAGCTGTTGTTTTCGCGAACCCGGATCCCCGAGGCGATCTGGTTGATCGGCACCGGGTTGGTCCTGCGGATGACGGGCGTCGTGCCCGACACTGTACTGGAGACGATTACACCCTACTTCGCGGTGGTCACCCTGGTGATCGTGTTGTTTGAAGGGGGGAGCCGACTCAGTCTCGGCGAGCTCGCCCGCGATGCGCCGCGGGCCACGCTGATGTCGGTGACGGCGTTTTTTGGGGCTGTCATCACCGTCACGCTGTTCAGCCTCGGACTCTCGGCAATTGGTGTGTTGCCCGAGTGGAGTTTGCGGCACGGCGTGATGCTCGGGGCGATCCTGGGCGGCACGAGCTCCCTGATCCTCGGACCCTCGCTCGACTTCACCGGCAGCGACACCCCACTTTCGCGGACGATTCATATCGAGTCCTCGCTCAACGACGCCCTGTGTGTGATGTTGGCAATTCCGTTGATCGATCTCCTCGCCACCGGGGGATCGGGCGACACCCACAGTGCCGTTGCGGTGCTCAAGAGTGTTGGGATCGGCCTTGGACTCGGGACCATGATCGGGTGGACCTGGATCCCGATCCTGCGTGTCCTCGGCAACAACCCGCGCGGCTATCCGATCACCCTCGCCGCGTTGTTGATGGTCTACGCGATCGTCCGCAGTGCCGGCGGCAGCCCGGCCATGGCGATCCTCGCGTTTGCTCTGATCGTCGGCAACGCCCGGGTGTTGATGCGATGGTTTTTCCGCGGGGCCGCCCGCGACAACCATGAGATCCGTCTTTCGGGTTCGATCAAGCTCGCCCACTCGCAGATCAACTTCATCGTAAAGACCCTGTTTTTCACCTACATGGGCCTGATGCTCACGCCTCCGTGGTCGCTGTTGATCATGGGCGTCGTCCTCGGAGTGCTGCTGTTGGTCACGCGTTGGCCCGCGGTTGGGTTTGGGTTACGCGGCACTGGTTTTCACGACGACGACCGGCGCACGGCGATGATCTGTTGCCCGCGGGGGATGGCTGCTGGTGCACTGGCGACCATGCCTGCGCTGGCCGGCGTGCCCGGGACCGAGAACCTCCACAGCCTCGTTTTCTCGACGATCGCCACCTCGATTGTGCTGTTCACCATCGGCTTTCGCCAGGTTCGCGGCACCTGGCCCCAACCGACGCCACGGCCCGTCGCACCACTGCCCGAGCCCTCCGCCGATCTCATCACAGCGGCGCGAGCGGCTGAACTCGATCTCGACGAACCGGTCGACCCCGACCACCACGTCTACGCGCAACCGATTGCGACCCGGCCGATTGCCCAGCGACCGGTTGCGCCGGCGCCTGTGGTGAAAGATGTACCGACAACGGATCCCGAGAAACACGTGTTTATGCAAATTTTGCACACACCGCAGCCACGCGAGGCCGACGTATCTGTGCCTGTCGCCGACACCCCGTTGTCCCCCGTGACCGATTCCGCGGGCCTCGGGGAGTCTGTACCCACCCCATCGGGGCCCGCCCAGGTCACCGAGAATGCGTCCGTGCCGGAGCACGCACCGGGTACCGAGACGGACGAGGCATCCTCGAGCTCTCCCGAACCACTTCCCATCTTCCTCGGCGACGGACCCAAGAAACCGTCTTAAACCCGAACGGGTCGCGAAGAAATTGTATGCACAAAGACTTCGCGTCCAGTTCAATGCAATGGGGTACGCTCGATTACGCGGGACGGACGACGAGTGTCACCCCGTCGAGAACCTGGCCATTCATCCCGGAGATCGCCGCATCACCGGCGGCGTCCGTCGTGTACTCGACATGCCCCGAGCTCGCACCGGCGGCATCTGTTTGGATGTACGCCCGCACAATCGAGCCATAGGGAGCAAACGCCGACTCCAAACCGGCCTGGCTGGTGGCGCCACTGAGTTCTCCGATAAAAATTTTCTTGGCCATCTGGATACTCACTTTCATATGCGAACAACGGTCCGCAACGCCTGCGACATACCACAATCGCGGCAACTGTGCATACACGCTTTTTAAGCTCGCGGCGCGAAGTGATCGTAACGCCTATGGAGTGGGCCGACGGGTCTGGTTTGGTCTCACCGGATCGTTGCCTGGGCTCTGGATCGTTGCACCTACGGAGTGGGCCACGTGGCACAACGATCGGTCTCGCTCACCGAGTCTTGACAGCTGCTTGCGCCTGCACAAATCGCTCGTCGAATCCGATCGTTCGGGTGCCATCTCGGGCCGTGTGCAGGCGCGACCACTTGGCTTCAAAGTACTTCACAGTCCGCTGCCACGCCGCGTAGTCGTCGATGCCAACGCTTGCAAGTGCACGGTTTTGAGCGGCCTTCTCGATCTCGCTCCGACGTTGGACAAACGCCTCTATCTCGGTTGGTTCGAGGCCGTAAAGTTCGATCTCCTCGGCCTCACAGCGGGCGATAAATGCCTGTAAATCACCCCACCGTTCATCGACATCGACCTCCGGCGGATCGTTATCGGAAGTCGGATCCTCGACCTCGTCGTCGCCTTCTTCGTCATCATCCACGGTCGTTTCGGGCACTGAGACAACCTCGGGCGAGCTGCCCAACATGCGCCGAACTTCATCGGTAATCGACCGCCACAAACCCATTTGAATGGCGAATCTAACCAAAACCGTGGAGGGAGACAATCACAGCTGAACACCTGAACCGCGAATCTCTTTGTATCGACACGCGCAATTTCGATGTCTCGCAACATCCACCGGCCGAACGCATGAAATTTTTCGAGTCCTCGAACGTGTCAGGTTCCCAGGTATATTCACCACAGCCAGGGTATCGCTACACACTGTTTCAAAGTATCCGGACCACTTCGCATCGGATCGATGATCTTCACAGTTGTGTTTACCCCCGGTTTCACCGCATTCTCATGGTCCGTGTCGATTTCCGCGTTCTGTTCTAGCCTGCTGTTTGTCGCGAGCCTGCAGTCACCCGGTGCTCAACCTGCAGGTGAAACACCCGCAGATCCCGGAGCTCCGACAGAGTCCGCTGCTTCGGCTGACACAGCTCCTGACCCCGCATCCCAGCCTGTGACGCAACCCGCGTCAGAACCTGTGGCGCAGCCCGAACCTGTGGCACAGCCCGAGCCTGTGGCACAGCCCGAGCCCGAAACGGCACCCGCCGATCCGGAAGCCGAAACCCGACCCCATCTTCCGACGGACAGAACCGAAGCCTCGAGTAACACCGGTGGCACGGGAACATTTGCCCGCCACCGAATCGCCTACTCCAACCTGTTCGCAGCCCGGATCAATCCCCTCGGTCTGTTTAATGGGTTCTCTCTCGGCTACAAATACCACCTGTTCAATAAGCCAGACAGCGCCCTGTTTCGCAATTCCCACATCGGTCTCAACCTGACACCCAACCTGTCTCCGGCCCTCGTCGGCCTCGGCGGATCGCTGGTCTTTGAACCGATCGCGGTCCTGCGAATGACCGCGCGCTACTCCTACGTGCAATATTTTGGCACGTTTCAATACTTTCAATCCTTTCCCTCGCCCGAATCCGACTTCTCGGACGACCGCCTCGACGCCAACAAAGAGGCGGGTCTCAACTACGTCGCCGGCGGTCACAACCTCTACCTTTCGACCCTGTTGCAGGCCAAGGCCGGACCGATCGCGATCCGCAATGAGCTGTTGTTTGTCTACCTCGACTTCAACTTTAACAACGATGTCGATACAACCTTTTACGATATTCAGTACGACATGCTGCTGCCCAAAACCGGATGGGTCCTGCGCAATGAGAGCGACCTGTTGTATCTGTCCAAGTTTGGTCTGACCGCCGGTGTCCGCCACACCCTGACACATGTCCTCAACTACCCGGGCTTCGACGTCAACCCCAACGGGCCGACGAGTCGCCTCGGACCATTAATTGCTTATACATTTTACGACAAACCCGAGAAAAAATTCAACAAGCCGACGCTGTTGCTGATCGCCCAGTGGTGGCTGCAACACCGCTACCGCACCGGCGAAGCCAACAGCCAGGCGCTGCCACAGATCATCATCGGATTCTCGTTCTCCGGCGAGCTGTGGAAAAAGTAATGCGTCTCGTTCCGTGCTGTCAGGTTTGACATCACGGTGGCCCGACGTCCAGGCTAGGGAATCCGGGCAAATGCTTCAAGCATCTCGGAGACGTTTTGATAGCGCTCGTCCGGACTCTTTGCACATGCACTATTTATAAAAGCATCGACCGCGCGGGCGCGGATAGCAGGTGTCCCCTGCGGCATCAAACTGCTCGCCCGGGGTGGCTGAGCCTCGCGCTGGGCCGTCAACAGGGCATTGAGCGGCGCGGTACACAAGCCGGCAAACGGCAAATGTCCGGTCACCAACTCGTACAGGCTCATCCCGGCCGAGTAAATATCGGAGCGGTGATCGACACGGGCATTGAGCTCGGTCTGCTCCGGTGCCATATAGTTGGGATCGCCGCACAACGCCTGGGTCGTCCATGGATCGTCGAGGTCGAGTGCCACACCCAAGTCGAGCAGCTTGGCACTGCTGTGGTCGGTATTGGGATCGCGGGTCAAAAACATGTTCGCCGGCTTGACGTCACGGTGCACCACCCCCGACTCATGGAGGTACTGCAAAACCGCTAGAATACGACCAAATGCGTCCTTGATGGTGCTCCAGGCAATCCACCGTCCCTGTTCGCGCACGCTGTCGATCACCTGCTGCAGGTCGACTCCGTACAGCAACTCCATCGCAAACCACTCGTCGTCGACCTCGGAACTCATGCCCATGTCGTAGATCTGGACGAGACCGGGGTGGAGCAGTCGGGCGCCGAGGATCGCCTCGCGGCGAAAGCGTTTGCGTTCACACACCGGGATGTCAGGGCGCATGACCTTGAGGGCAACCTCGCGTTGCAACACATGATCGCTGGCACGAAAGATCCGACCCATCGCCCCCTCGCCGACGAGCTCATGCACTTCGTAGCGCTGCAACGGAGGGAGTCCCATCATCGAGACACCCAAGATCGCCGCCTGGTCCTCGGCGAGGTCGATATCGAGGGGAATCTCGATAGCGTCAGGATCGAGGGCGGGATCTTCGACGGTTAGATCAAACACAAAAGCAGCGTACAAAACCCCCGCCGGGTGGCGAAAAACTCGGCGATTTTGTCGACCGCCGCGGCCGAGTTCCGATCAGACACGTCAATTATTTGCGTCGACAAACGGTTTGTGGCCGGGTTTTGGTTCGCAGGTCGTCAGCAGGAGTAGTTCCACCTCGAGCATCAATGCCAACGGGTCGTCGGGTCTTTGCGCCTTGAACAACGCGAAGGCTTCCTGGGCTCGACCATCACGGACCTGGGCGAGGACCTGTTTGATCAGGGGTTCAAGTGCAGGCACCTTGGTGCGAGCCCGTCTCGCCGAGACTTCGACCTGTTGCTGTTGTTCGGTACATGTCCGCGGGGCCTGGGGCTCGGCCACCGGCGCATGGCCCCGCGAGAGCACAACGTGGAGGGTCACAACTGCCACCAATCCCAACGCCATGCGGGAAAATGGACCCACGGGAGCGGGGGGATGAAATGCATCTACATGTTTTTCGACCACGACCTGCTCGACGCCGTGCTTCCTTGGGTCGATCGCAACTTCGGCCCGGGCAAACCGCAGCAACCCGCGAAATGTGTTCGTCACGTCGTCGTAGCCGGGGCGATCCCACTCGTACACACCCATCCCGTGATCGAGGGCGGTAGCCCACCAGGCGAGTGCACGGTCGAGATGACGCCTTGCTTCTGGACCAGGTTGGTGGTCCGACAACAATTTTTCAATCGCGGTACCTGATTGCGCATCCCAGACGAGGGTGTTTTTGCCCTGCAAAATGCCGCGAAACTGGTGACTGGCAAACACTCGCCGGGCCCGAAACTCGAGATCAAAGGCAGCGTCGACGACGAGTTCATCGAGTTGCTCACCCGTGAGCTGCTCGCCGTAGGTGTATTTGTAGCGGTGCTCGCTGCGGACGTAGTTGCTCGGCTCCTCGCCGTGTTCACCGTGAAACCGTCGTGGATAGACCGATTTGATCCACGGGTCGAGCACGTTTGGGCGGGCGATCACCCGGGCCGGCTGTGGCTTTGGCCATGTCCGTAGGATCTTGATCTCGCGTACGACGAGCAATAGCCACATCAGCCAAAACAACCACACCTCGACTTATATTAACCGTTTTCCGGACGAGGTGGCCGGTCGTTTTGCCCCCCTCACGGACGAACCGAGCGGCATCGACGGGCCCTTAGACGGATCTGTTTTGCGGTCACTTGGGCGAGCAACGGGCGAATCACATGGGCCACCACATCATTGTGGATCGCGGTCGCAGCAGCCGGGGTGAGCGAGCCGAGTCGCATCCATTCGCGGTCGTCTGCCGTGGGTGAATCGCCACCACACAACTCGAGCGACCGGGCAGCCCGCCGCAGAACACGGGCGACATCCACCCGCAATCTCTCCTGGCCTATTGCCCAGGTCAGGTATTTCCACGCGAGTGCAGCATGGCGCAACTCGTCGGCCGCGATGGTCTGGTACACCCCGCGAACGTTGGGGTTGTCGACCTCGCGCGCCAGGGCTGCGGCCTGAGCTGCGGCCACCGTCTCCCCCACGCACCCCTCGGCCACCACGGCCGTCAGGATGTCTTCGATCGACTCGCCACCGATGCTGCCGCGGACATCGAGCCGACCCAACACCGGCCGGTCTCCGCCATACGACGCCGCCAAATCGAGACACAACTCCGTGTGACGGGCCTCGTCCGCCATCGCCTCGCGGGACTTGGCCACCAACTCCAATGGAGCACCTTGGGCGAGAAGTTGGGCCGTAAACCGAGCAAATGCAGCGATCGAAGCGTGCTCGAGCCGCGCCGATTGGGTCCACGAAGCGGCGAGCCGCGCCCGTCGCTCGCCCGCCAGTGCACCCGTTTGTCCATGGCTCGCGGGCGTGGTTTCCGAATCGCCAACCACCGGAGCCAGCCGCTGCCGACCGCCGACCAGGAACGGACGACCGATCGCACACTCGCCCGGAACACATGTAAATACACCATCTTCTTGAATGCAAAACGCCCCCGCCCCGCAGTCCGCGTCAACGTGGCATGTATCGTCGGGGGTTTGGCATGAAATCGTCGTGTCCCCACAATAGGGCATCGCATCGAACACGGCACAACCATAGCCATCGCAGCTGTCGCGAGAATCACACCCAGCGGGTACGCAGCGCGACTTGCTGGCATCTCCACTCAGGGCGCCGCAGTCACAGATCGACCCCGCGTCGCAATCGGCGTCGGAGCTACAGGCATAATTGCATGCGCAATGATCGATCCCCATGCCCGAGAACGTCAGTCCGCAGTAGCCATTCGGGCCATCGGTACAATCGGCATCGACCACGCATTCACTGGGAAAGTCGGGGTCGTCGACGCTCGCCATACACGTCTCATCGTCGGGCGCTGGGAGAACACACTGTTGCGGTTGTTCGCGGACGGTTCGCCCGTCGCAATTGGCAAACCCAGTCGGATGCCCGTCCACCTCGACCGGCTCCGGATTCGGACACAGATCTTGGGCGACCTCATCGGCGGATTTCGAACACGAGGACATCCCACCCAACCCGAGCGCCAACGCCAGTGATGCGTAGAGACTGCGTATCAGCGTATCCATGGGTGCGACTTTACCACGCCGGCAAATGGGCCCGCCGCAGATTTCACTGCGGGAGTATCAACTTCGGAAGGTCGCTCCTTCCTCGGTTGTCCGCTCAACCGCGGATCGACCCTTCCTCACGATCGGCAAAAACGCAGCCTGTCTGTGGATTGCTATCCTCCGCCGGTGGCCGACTCCGGACAGCGCGCGGGTACGGTAAACACCCTGATTCGCAGGACCATGATCGGCGTGGTCCTCGGTGTCGTGTTGTATGCCGGGTGGATTCTCTACAGTGGCTACGACCCCGTGTCCGCCGCCCTGCGGGGTTACGCGTGGTCGGCCGTCGCCGTTGCTCTCGCCCTTTCGAGCGCCAACTATCTGATCCGGTTTTTGAAATGGGAACTGTGCCTGTCCTGGCTCGAGGTCCGCCATCCCGAGACCGGTGCACCCGGGCTGACGCGCGCGCGTTCGCTGCTGATCTACCTCGCCGGACTGAGCATGTCGGTGACCCCGGGCAAAGTCGGCGAAGTCCTGCGCAGCTGGCTGTTGCGAAGTACCGATGGGGTTGCGTTTGCCCGCACGGCCCCGGTGGTGCTGGTCGACCGCCTCACCGACTTTGTCGCCCTGGTGCTGCTGAGCCTAGTCGGTGTCACCGAATACCGCGAATACATGCCGGTGATCGTCGCCTCGATCGTCGTCGTCCTGACAGGCGTGGGGATCCTCGGCTCGCCGCGGCTGTGCCATGGCTTGCTCGACATCCTAGAGCGCCTGCCCATGGTCGGTCGCCTGGCAGCCAAGGCCCGGGGGCTGGTCGACAGTAGTGCCGAGTTGATGAAAGCGCGGGTACTCATCGTCCTCAGCCTACTCAGCGTGGTCGGCTGGGGGCTCGAGTGCATCGGCTATTACGTGATTCTACACGGTTTTTTTGGCGTCTCGGCAAGCCTAGCTGTATGTACATTTTTATGGGCGGTCACCACCTTGATCGGAGCGCTGAGCTTCTTGCCCGGGGGACTCGGCGCGACCGAAGGATCGCTCGCGCTGTTGATCGCCGAACTCGCGGTCGGCGTCTCGCCGGAGATCGCCCTCGCATCGACGATGCTGATCCGCGCCTGTACGTTGTGGTACGGGGAACTCGTCGGGGGCATCACCCTCGGGATGGTGATCCGCCACCCCCGATTTCGCCCGGAGGCAGAGTAGACCGCCACCTCGACCCGAGCCCCGCAGCCCAGCGATTGCTGGCCACGCGGGTCGCTTGCTCCCAACCGATCGTCGCCGAGAGGTGAAAGTTCTCATCGCCCACGCACCACGCCGAACCCCTGCGTACTTTCACAGTTCGCGGATCTGTGGTTTGTTCAACCCGTCATGCAATTCAAAATCGAAGACGACTTTGACACCACAGTCGACGCCTACTGGGAGATGTTTTTTGCCGAGGCCTACAACGTCGAACTGTTCCGGGCCCTCGACATCACCCGCACCGTCATCAAAGTCGAACCCGACGGCGACCTCGTCCGACGCGAGATTTTGTTCAAACCCAACCGCGAAGTTCCCAAGCTGTTCAAAAAGATCGTCAAGGATGCGGTTGAGTACACCGAGCACAACGTGTTTGACCGCGCGCGTTCGGTCCTCGACGTCCGCATCGTCCCGGCGTTTGCCGCCGACAAAATCTCGAACACCGGCACCTATCGCGTGGTCGACCTCGGAGGAGGACGTGTGCGACGGATCTACGAGGGAGAGTGTACATGCAAAATTCCCCTCATCGGCGGCAAGGTCGAAAAACACATTGTCGGCGAGATTCGCGAGAGCTATCAAACGACAACCGATGTGACGCGCAAATGGCTGCGCGAGCACGCCTGAGGCTTCTAAACCCATTTCCACGTTGCGCCGGACACTCCGGCGCTTTTTTATATACATGTTGTAGGTGACGTTCGGGCTAGCCGCACACGCCCGAAAGCAATCCGCATGTGAGCCCTGGGCAGCACTGGGCTCCGAGTTGATCGCACGCGCCACCGGCGATCTGACAACAGTCCGTGGCGTCGAACTGGCAGGTATCGTCGCACGCGAGCATGCCCCCACCAAACCCGAAGTCGAGACAGTTTGCCCCCCCGAGCTGGTCGGTATCGCAATACTCCCCCTCCTCGAGTTGGTTGTTGCCACACATCGGCTCGGGGTCATCGGTCGGATCTTCGGTTGTCGGTTCCTCGGTTGTCGGTTCCTCGGTTGTCGGTTCCTCGGTCGTCGGTTCCTCGGTCGTCGGCTCCTCGGTCGTCGGTTCCTCGGTCGTCAGATCGGTCGGATCCGCAGTCGAGTTCTCACCAGAGTCCTCGGTCTCACCCTGCGTCTGCGAACCGGAAGCATCCGTCTCAGTTTGGGTCTCGCCCGAGGTCTCGAGCGAGTCGGTACCTGCGGGCAAGTCCTTCGGCAAACAGTTTGGGTCGTTGACCGGCTCAGCCACACAGCCATCGCGCTCGGCCACACAGACGCTACAGTGCTCAAACCCGGGATAACGCTCGGCACAGGTGATCGCTCCAGCATTGCGCCCGCAGTGTTCGGTGTTCGGTGAAACACACGCCAGCACGCCGCCGAGCACGACCGGAGACAGAATCCATACAAACCGCACCCCCGAAGTATGCGGGCGGCCCCGTGCCTAATCAACGTTGTGACTGGCTAGACACACCATTCCTCTCGGCCGATCGAGCAAAAAAGATTGCGCAGTACATGTGGGACAACATCATTTCGTTGCCAAACGCACCACATTCCATTCAACACATTTGTCATGACACCACACGATTGTCTACGAGAAGGTCCTGCACCTACCAGGGACAAAGTCTTCGCGGATCGCTCCGCAACCGCATTTGCCGATCTATCATGTGGTGTATGGACAACGTAGCAGTGTACCTGTCCGTTCGTTCATCTTCTTCGTCAGCAACTTCCCGCATCGTGGCCAACAGGAAATTCGTGCACAACCTACGTGCTTACCCAGGAGCGCTCACGTCGACGCAACAGGTTGTGCGTCGCAGAGGCACCGCGACATGAAACGACCGGGTCAACCCGCGAAACAGGCCCTTCCACAGCCATCGTGGAAAGGGGAGCAAACCCGTTCGAACGCGACAGCACACACGACCGAAGAGCTTGCCACGACCCTCTACCGGGTGGACCCCGATGAAGACTTCGAGGAACTCGACCCAACCGACAGTGCGCCTCCTACCTCCCCAAAACTGTCTTTGCGCGGCAAATCGCCGCCACCGCCTTTGGATCCGGAGGATCATGTATCTACACTTTTAGTGGATGTCCGTCCGGCCCCGGACGCCCGCGATCCCGAAGCACAGGCCGAACCGGAGGGCCCAAATGAGGTGACGACGGTGGAGGCGCGCGGATCGGGAGCAACCCCTCACCCCGGGGACATCAACCGCGAACCGGATGCTCCAGCCGATGTCCCGACCCCACGCAAACGCACGACCACGTTTCCCGTCGGCGGGCCGATTGCCGTCGCCGATCCAGAGTTGTGGGACGACGATCCGTTTTACGACGACCCACCGGCGATGACTCCGTCGCAAGCCATGCAGGTCCCAAAGCCGCACGAGACTCAAAAACCGACGCCGCAAGGACCGCTACCGGCAATCCCGGACAATCCCGAAGAGATCCGAAAATTACTTGCCGATCAGACGAACATCCCGAAGAGCCTGACCCGGCAGACACCCGCCGACGACTCCGAGGTGGCGCCGAAACACGACTCGCAAACGCTGCGAAATCTCCCGCCACCACAGGCGACGCTCGACGTGCCGGAGCCGCGTCACCGCACCTCGACCGGTAAATGGACTCTCCAACCGACGCTGCTAGGGACACCACAGCCAACCGCCGCTCCTCAACCTGCCGATTCACAATCGCCTTTGGACGATGACAACTGGCAGCAGACGACGCTCCATGGCGTCCCACGCCTGTCTGAAGAGGCAGCATCCCGGCCCCCGTCAAACCAACTCGCACGCCTGCCGCCCCAGCCCGTTCCCGCAGGTTCGCAGGTCGCCGGGCGCTACCGGGTCATGGCGACTGTCGGCGAAACACCCTACGGCCTGCTCGTCCGCGCCGTCGATGAGCAGGACGATAAACAGGTGTATTTACAAATGATCTCAATGGGATGCATCGCCAACAGCAGCGACCGGGCGACGCTTGCATCCCGCGCACGATCGGTGTCTCGATTTCGCGACGAAAATCTCGCCTCGGTACTCGACTACGGCGAACACAATGGGGCCCCGTTTTTTGCCACCGAGTATGTCAGCGGGCCGACCCTCGCCGAGCTCCTCGCCCGTCGCCGCGAGGGCTCGCCACCGACGATCGACGAGGCGTTTCGCGTGTTGTACCCACTCAGCCGCGCCCTCGATGCCCTGCACAGCGCCGGTATCACCCACGGTGCGATCCGCCCGGACCGCATCATCGTCGGCCCACACTTCCGCGTCGTACTCAATGACCTCGGCCCGGCGTCGCTGCTGTGCAACCTCGGGGACCGACAGACCGCGCCCTACCAGGCACCTGAAGTGCGCGCTCGAGGACGTGTCACGCCCTCCGCGGACCTCTATTCCCTGGCAATCATTGCATACACACTGTTTACAGGCGAGCAACCACCGGTCCCATCCGATGACTACCGCAGCGTCGTCCTGCCGTCACTGTGCGCCTACCATCCCGAACTTCCCGCCGAGCTCGATCGCCTGCTCCAAGCTGCCACCTCCGACGACCCAGGTAAACGCCCCGCGTCTCCCAAGGTACTGATGGAGGAGCTCGACCGAACCCTCGACACTCTGCGCGGAGGTCGTCGATGCAGCCGCATCCTCATCGTCGATCGCGACCCGTCGGTTCACCGGTTTTTGGTCCCACTGGTGGCACGCAGCTTTTCCTATACCGTCGAAGTTGAGAGTGCATCGAGTTTTGAGGACGCACGGGCACGTATCCTGACGCACAAACCAGAGCTTGTCATCGGCGAGGGCGACCCCGCCTGCGGCGGTCCACAGCTGATCGAGCTCCTGCGAAACCGTCCGCGCAGCGCCAGCGCAGCCCTGATTTTGACCGTCCCCGAACCGACGCCACAACGCGAGCTCGAGCTCGACTTCAATACCCAACTGCGCACGCCACTAGACCCGACCGCACTCATCACCACGGTGCGGCGGATGTTCGGTGTCTCCGGCGATGGTCTACACGATCCAGCTGGACTCGTTGTAACGACATCCAACGACTTGGCACTCGTCTCAACCGCCCCGACACTCGAGGCACCTGCGCTGTCCGACACCGCGGATACCATCGTGGTGCTCCACTCCAACAACCGCGTAATCCTTGCGATCGTCGCTGTGATCCTGGTTCTCCTCGCCTACGTCGCGTACCAAAGTAACGACACCACAACGCCTCCGGTCGCCCACAACCCACCTGCGCAAGCAAACCCAGGCCCGCTCCACCAACCCACCACCAACCTCGTCAACGCGCCCCAAGCACCCAAACTCGACACCGTCGACGACACCGTCGTTGCAGACTCTGAAGGCATCCCCGACCCCGACCCCGACCCCGGCCCCGAGTCCGAAGAGATCCCGCAAACAAAACCGCGGAAGAAACAAAAATCCGACAAGACCCCACGTACCAACCCCTCCGGTGAAGCCGCGAGCTCCCGCTGCACCCGCGTCCGCAAAGCCGCCAAGCAAGCGAGTAAGATGCTCGACTGGAACGGCATGTTGCGACAGTTGCAAAAAACCGAGTGCTGGTCGTCGTCGCTCGAGCGCCGCAAACTTAAGACAAAGGCACTGATGGAACTCAAACGCTTCCCCGAGTGTGCCCGTACCGGCGAGGGCCATCCCGATAGCAAAGTCCAATCGTGGGTCGCCCTGTGTAAAAAACGCAAGTAACAACGGGGCTCGACCGAACGTCCGGAGATGAACACCTACATGGTGCGGTACCCGAGACGAACTTGTGTCGCGCGCCTCAACGCCAACCTGTGATAGATTGCCGACATGTGGCATGCCAGACACGTAGGCATCGTCGCAGCGCTCTTGCTGAGCAGTTGCACCATGGAAAACCCTGCGTTTCAGCCAAACGCAGGCGCTACGGGTAGCGCGTCCGATCCCGGGACAACAACCGACGACCCGACAACCGACGACCCGACGACCGACGACCCGACGACGACAACAACAACGACCGAAGGTCCGACGACGGACGTACCGACAACCGACGACCCGACGACCGAAGATCCTACTGAGACCGATTCGGATACCAGTACCGATACCGACGAATCCGAATCTGATACCGACCCCGTGGTCCTGGATTGTTGGGACTCGGACGTAACCCAGTGGGAGGTCACACAGATTCTCGACGCCGAGCTCGGGATCAACCCTGCCGATCCATGGATCTCACCGGACGGCCTCGAGCTCTTCTACGTCGCCGGCCAAGGAGGCGACCAAACCCCGCCCCAAGAACGACGCGCCTATCATTCGACCCGGGCGTCGCGCGACGAACTGTTCACCGTGGGCGACATGATCGCGGAGTGGCCCAATACCAATTTCCGCGCCGCATACCCGGTCTCCAACGTCCCCGGGGAGCTGCTCGTGTCGCTCGACTACGACCTGTATGCCTCGGTCTTCAACACCAACTTCAACAACTGGACCGAGCCGGCCCTACTCGAGAGTCTCAGCACGCCGTGGTTCAATCCAAACGATCCCCCGTGGACGCCGGAAAACCAAGCCACGCAAGAATCGATCAGCCGCCTGACGGAGGACGGGGGATTGGTGATGTTCCTGCGCCAAGACGGGCTGGAAAACCCAACCCTGGGTGCGCCTGCCGGCCAATTTTACGAGGCCCTGCGGGACCCCAACCCCGACCCAGGTACACCGTTTTCAACGCCCGAACCAACGGTCCTACCGGACGCCTTGTTGTACCCCTACCCCCACATCATGGTGTGCCCGGCGCTATCTCCCGACGGGCGTACGGTGATTTTTTCGTCTACCTACCCAGACCTGGTCCCGATGGACGAAGTCGACCAGCGCGATGCCCTGCGCCCGCTGGTCATGACGCGCCCAGATATCACCGAGCCGTGGGACGACGAAATCACCGCCATCGACATGCTCCGCGAAGAACACTGGCAGATCTGTCCGACCGCGATCACACGCGACGGTTGTGAACTCGTGTATATACGGTGGTTGATGGCAGGTTCTCTGCCGCAGGAAACAGATCGGACGAGGATCTTCATCGCCACCCGCGAGCCGACCTAATGCTGCGACGCCTCTGCCAAGCCACCATTGTCCTCGTCCCGCTGCTCACAGCCAGCTGTGCAGCTCCGTGCGAGAAGGTACGCAAACGCGAAACTGCACTGCGAAACCCCGGCGAGGTCGCGGCGACCGGGCCCCAGATGGTGGTCTCGATCCCGCTGACAACCCTCAACCACCTGCTCAGTCGCCCGGTCGCCAAGCTGCGGCCGGTGGCACTCCCCATCCCCGAGCTCAACCTCCCCCAACTCCCGGGGCTCAAACTCGGCCTGGGAAATGTGCGTATACATGTACAACAGATCGCTGTCGTCCCCGCGCCCGACGGATTGTTGGGGCTCGACATCGTCTTGGGCCTGTCGAGCGGCAACAAGCCGATCACCGCGATCCACTTGCAGACCCAAGTCCGCCCACAAATCAATCCCCAAAACGGCACCATCCAGGTCGCTGTCGGGGCCAATGACATCGCCGCGATCAAACCCACGCTCCCGGCGAGTGAACGCAAACGCCTCGCCAACTTTCTGTGGACGCAGGTCCCCGCGAGTCTGACGCGGCTCGTCAGCCGCGGTCGCGTCGAGCAAGCCGCCGCCGGTCTGGTCGAAAACCTCCTCGGACGTTCGTTTGAAAGTATCCGCCGCAACCTGCTGGGCAACCTCCACCAGTACCTGACCTTCTCGTTCGACCTCCCCGAAGTCCCGGTACGCACGGTCCACCTGCGCTCGGGCAAGAGCGGAGAGGTCCCGGCGCTGCTACTCGATGTCACCACACCACTCGCAGCCGCGGCCGTCGCAAGGCCCGGCACGCGCTTGCAAAACCAGTCGCCACATCAGGTGCAAGTACAAATGTCTGGAGCGATGGTCGCCACCCTGGCCAATCGCGCCATGGCCGAGGGTAAGATCCCCGCCAGATACAACCGCAGCGGGGCACCGAGTCCACAGGGAGAGTTTACCGCCGCACTGTCATGGGTTCCCGGCGACAAGCCCCTCAAACTACACGCATTCAAGACCGACCGAGACTGTGTGCATATTCAATTCGCAGCAACCCCCAAACTCTCGATCGCCCAGACAGATGTGGTGGTCAAGGTCGACGATGCCAAGATCGAACAGTCGACAGGCTCGGCCAAGGTCCGAGCGGCCCTGTGGTTTTCCGGGGTCGGACGCCAGACATTCTCGTTCAGCGAATCACTGGCCGCCAGCTTCCGCCTCGACATCCCAGGCACCCCGGTACAGGCCCAAGTCGCCGCCGCCGATGTGGTTGGCAATGATGTCATCTTCGGACTCAATCTGAAGTAGGTCGAGCATGTGACCACCCACGTGGAGTGACTCCAGAGCAACCAGCGCCCTGGAGCGCACCCACAGACAATCGGAAGCGCCAACGTCCCGGGGAGACCTGTGAACATACAATTTTTTCGACGGACCCGTGAAACTCGTCGGGCCGCCGAACGAATTCGAAACGGGTGGCAGGCTCGCAGGATGGTCTTTGACGACCGAGGTTGCGGAACATCTCACACACTTCAGTCGACGACGTGAAGCCATGAGCCATGTCCGAACCCGAGCCTCTCGCCGCGAACGACATCAGCCATGCAGGGGTCTATGCGGAGCGTCGAAGGAGCGGCGCAACGTTCACTGGTTGCGTGCACTTGCAATCCGCAGCCAAGGCTCGGGGAGACGTTCGCTCGGGCCATCGCGTGAAAGCCTCTCGTGACGGCCGCGGAAAACCGCTTGAGGCTCCTTGAGCGCACCCATGGGCGATGTCCTCACGGCCAGCGTCGAACGTGGCGGAGGACCATCCAGGGAAGCTGGGGGTGACACATACCGCGAGCAGCCACTTGGGCATGCGCTGGAGATTCTTCGCAAAACCCAAAAACAGCCGCCGCCGATGTTGGCGAGCGCAATCCGATGGTAGATCAGCCGGATTTTTCCCAGACGCGCCCCCCCCACGGTGTATCCTCCCACTGGCCCCATGGACCACGTCAAACTCTACTCGGCCGATGCCTTCAAACTTCCCGAGCGGGAGTTCGTCGCCAAGCACGGTGACATGTTCTTGGTGAAGGAGCCGTCGCTCGCCGACGCACAGTGGGATGAAAACATCCACTACGAGACCGTCTTCGTCGCAGCACCACCACAGCAAATGCCGGAAGAAGGGCTCGAGGACGGAGCCGCGTTCGAAGCATCGTGGCGAGTGGCACCGGTCCGCAAACGCCCCGGAAACCCGTTCCCCGACCGAATCAGTATCGGCCGAGCTCGCAACTGCGACATCGTTTTGAGACTGTCGTACATCTCCAAACTCCACGCCCACTTTCTGGTGTCGGGACCGAGCCTGCGACTGTGCGACCAACGCTCGGCCAACGGGACAGCGATCAACGGAAACGCGCTCCGACCAGGAAGGCCCACCCCCGTGGCACTGGGAGATAAACTGGCGTTCGGAAGCCTGAATGTACAGCTACTCGATGGGGTTGGGCTGCAAAAGTTGCTCCGCTCGCTTTGAGACCACAGCAGAGTGTGCGTAGGGATCGGTGTACACTCATCGAAATCGTACGCTACAAACGGATCCGATCGCCATCAAAACCCCACTCGGAGTCGACAATCGCAATACGAGCTTGAGTGTACACGGGGTTCTACGGGAGCGGCGAACCCAGACAGCTCCATCAAGCCAGACATCGAGTCGTTCAAGTTGTCCGATCCCCTCCTCGCCCCAGGCAATCCGAACGTTGGAGGCAGGTCGTTCCAAGGTTGTGATACAGCCGTCGAAAACGGTACCATCAGTCGCAGCGAGCCCGAACAGCGAAGCCCATGCGAAAGCCCATTAGCGGTTGTTTACGCCGGACGGTTGTTCATAATTAAAAAGTAATTGTAGTCACCAATCACTTATGGAGTCCGGCGGAACCAGATCGCTCCGTCGTCCCAGACGTCGATGCGCTCGATTTGGTTGACGCCGTGCTCGCCCCAAGCGATACGGAACGCTGTTGCTGGTTGAAGAGTTGTGATCCCGAGTTGGTCGCCCTGGGCGTTGGCGGTTGAGTTGAGGATGAGTGGGTCGCCTTGAGGGTAATACTTTGGGCCGTACGACTGATCTTCGCCATCGGTCTTTTCGGCGATGTTGAGCGCGAGTTCGGCTTCAGAGCCAAAAATGATGGTGCCGCCTGAGCCGGAGTACGCGTTATCTTCCCATTGTTGCTGACCGGTTGCGTCGATATAGCAGGGATCTGGCTCGCATACTGAGAAGCTAACGGTATAGTCTTCAAAGAAGAAGGCACTGTAAGTCGGCACTGAGAAGGTGAAGTGATACGAAAAAGTCGGATCTTTTGGCTCTGCAAGGCCATTATGTGTGGCAAATGGACCTGCCACATCGTGGACCCCCGAACTTGTCCCTTCGTCGACCGCCTCCATCTGGTGAGCACAGCCCCAAACATCCGGCCACGTTACCTTCGTCCAACCAACACCAAAATCCTGTTTCGGCCCGTTTGGATCGAGAGCGCACTCAAACTCTTTAAGTGTATCATCACAAAAATTGAGCCAGTAGAGCCCATCCGCGGTGTAGCCCCAGTCGCGCAGATCGCTGCACGACTCGGGGTGTTCGCAGGCATACTCCGAGCTGCAGTACTTGTTCTCATTGGAACAAGCCGAGTCGTTATCGGCGGTACAGGCGACGCACTCGTTGTCAGCGTTGCAAACCTCGCCATTTGTATTCCCGATACAATCGGCACTGACCTTGCACGCCACACATTCGTTGTTGATACATGGACAATTGCTATCGTCGACGCAATCGACACACTCCGTCATATTCTGACAGACTGTTCCCTGTTCACACCCGCTCTCGCTCGTACACACCACGCACGTGTTCGAATCCTCATCGCAAACAGGCGTCCCGCCCATGCAGTCCTCATCCAACATGCATCCGGGATCCTCGGTCGTCGTCTCGCTTCCCGTCGTCTCGCTCTCCGTCGTCTCGCTCTCCGTCGTCATCGTCGGAGCTGTCGTCGGAGTGGTTGTCTCCGTCGTCTCCGTCGTCAGGACCTCGACCTGCCCGCTGGTTTCGCTCGCTCGCGGCAAGCATCCGCTGAGCGCCACGCTACCGACGACTGCCATCGCCTTTGCCGTTCGTGTCATCGTCATTACCTCTCGGGTCTTCCCGCGATTATACAAGAGAACTCGGCCGATGCCCGCCTTGTTTGGGTTCGGGTGGCCTACGGGGAGTGACGGCCCATCGGCCGAACGTTTCAAGGTCCGCAGACGTGCAGCCGCGCCTACTACACACTTGTCCAAGCAACCGACGTCGACCGGCTTCGTCTCGCTGCCAACCGTGCTGATACACTAAAAATGTCCGCTGAGTCGAACCCCGTACTGGGTGCCGTCACTAGAAACGTCGAGCCGTACTTGGCGCTCGGGACGCGGATGTTGGGGCGCTGTCGCATCGACCACAAGTCCGACGATTGACGTCACTGCGAGCCCAACCCCAAGTCCAACAAACGTTGTCGAAATCGTATGTTTCTTGGCATCGGCCGACACCACTTCGAGGTCGAGCTCGTCCTGAAGCGGACACCCCGGTGCTCCGATCTCGCAGGGAGGGTCATCGGTCGGCCAGTAATTTGTTGGCGGGATACTTCCGTCGGACCAATGTCCGTCAAATACCCGCTGTGTGATGCGCCGGTTGGCCATCACGGTCGCCACAGCCCCACCGATTGTCACCCCGAATCCCGCCGCGAGCGTCGAGGCCCACATGATCCGACGGGTCTTGGGTGATCGGACAAACCCGGGTAGGCCCGCCAGCATCGCGCCAACACCGATGCCCAGCACGGCTGTTCCCCTCGAGCGAAGGTCTAGTGCATCAGCAACTTGATTGCGACAGGCCGCATCTGGATTGGGCTCACGCGAGCTCCCGTCCTCACTCGTATCCCATGTACATACATCACTCTGGGCAAGCGCATCATCGAGTCGTCCATTGCCGACAGCCGTAATTACGCCCCCTGCGATACCTGTCGCCGCACCGACGCCAACAGCGGTCCAAGCCATTCCCGTGCGTGCCCGTGGCGGAGGAGGCTGTGGTGGTACATCTGGGCCTGATGGCGTCTCGCCACTCGGAATCTGTGGAGGGGGTTGTTTTGGCAGTGGATCCAAACGAATCACCACTGGCACCGAGTCACCCACGCGCACCATTCGCTGTACTTCCACCGACCTGTACCCCGGTGCCCGAGAACGGATCACCCACATCCCCGGATCGAGCATCACCGAATGGCCACCGGAGGCGAGATGCCAGGTCAACAGCGGACGCACATCCGAAGCAAACGAGGACCGGTATTCAGCCTCGACTTCCACAGCGCTCGGACCTTGTTGTACAGTCAACGAAACCGAGACAACCTCTTTTTTTGCCTCGTCGAGCTGGGCTACCGCTCCGTCGCGCTCCTCGGGAGTGAGTGAATCAAGCGCGAGATAGTGGTCGAGATGGTTGACACAGTGGGCGAAATGGCGGGCTGCATACCGGGCAGCGGCTGCGTTAAACAGGTCGCGCGACTGCTGAAACTCCACCCACAAACTCTCAAATTCGAGTGCGGCTTCGAGATAGCGCTGGTCGACATAAAGCTGATGTGCCCGAGCGACCCGGTCGGCCCGAGAGCCCGCCTCGCCAGTCGCACCCGAACTCGCCGGTTCGGATGCAGCTACAAACTGTGGAACCGACGCTCCGACCACCAGGCAAAAACTTGAAATCACGGAGACTTTCATAGCGACACGAGCCCGCGGAGGATAGCAAGCTGAGATCCATTTTTCGAGCGTATACAAGAAAAGTTGCAGCAAACGGGAAAAATGCAAGACACAGCGCGAACGGTGCCAGATTCCAGGTTGAGCAAATGTGTAGTAGTGAAATCCTCGCCGAGCAAAATCAACTTCGCTGAGCCAACGTCCCAGAATCCTCGAGGTTTCTAGGCGACAAGCCCGCACCGAATGCGGTTGAACAAAAACTCCGTCGTCACCCGCCGCGAGCAAAGGCAAACCGAAAACGGGCCTCGCGCAAGGTCTTCTTGTATACTCGCACCCGCTCAACAGCCGAGAGGTATTGATGACACGAACGGCACAGGCGCTCCTAGTACTCGGAGGCATCGCACTCAGCGGATGCGCACCCCGAGCAATCGAAACAAGCGGGCAGGTCGACAACGAGGACGATCCCACCACCACGACCGAGACAACCGAAACCACAACCGACCCCACGACCTCCGACACCGACACGCTCGAAACCACTACCGACCTGCCAACGACCACCGACCCCGGCTGCATGTCCGACGACGACTGCATGGGCCCAACACCCGCCTGTGATACCAACTCCGGCGAGTGCGTCCCCTGTACAACCCAAAGCGGCTGTGACCAGGGAACCTTCTGTCTCGATATGATGGAATGCGTCGCGTGCATCGACGATACCGATTGTCCGTGTATCAACAACGAATGCGTCGAGTGCAAGGTCGATGATGATTGTATCAGCAACGTAAATGGCCAGGCTTGCAGCTCCGACAACCTTTGTGTCGCCTGCACCGTCGACAAGGACGCCGCCTGTGCCGATGAAAACATGTACTGCGACTCGGCAAACGCCTGCGCGTCGCCAAAGTCGTGCAGCGACCTGCGGGACTGGGGTTACACCGGTGATGGCATGTACTGGATTGACTTTTTTGATGGACCACCGGAAGAATTTATGTGCGAGCTCGACCCGGACGGTCCATTTGGTGCGGGGTGGATCAAGGTCACCTGGCCACATGTTTGGAAGCTTCAAAATGGTGTGCTCGAGGCTCTCGATGAGGGTAGTACCAGCGGTATCGACCCCGTCAACGGACCGTTTGCTAGTCATGACGACTATTACCCCATGGAGAACGAGAAAGGGTTCTCATACACATTCACATTTGAACTCTCGTCACCTTATAACGAGTTTCGGTTCAGTGATTATAAAATCACTTTTACAATCTGCACAACAAACATTCCCTGTAAACTATACAATTCAAACCAAGACGACTGGATGGACCTCGCCCACGATAATCTCTCTGCGGGCAACATTCTGTTCGGATCGGACACCGAAGTCGTAGTCAACCTTGCGGACACGTTAGATCCTCTGAACCCCGATGACACCTCTGGCTTTGCAGGAAATTACATCCACGACGCTGAAATTGTGTTAACAACTACACCAACCCCCACTGGTAAGGAACTCGGTAAAGCAACTCTCGAACAACCCACCAAGACATTCCGTATCGGCTGGGGTGAGTATGGTAGTGGACAAATCGAAAGTATTAGCGTCTGGACCGACGGAGCGATCTGGTTCCGCCGCTCTCCATAAATTTGTACACACAATAAATACCAAGCATATACAACCACAATCGCGCGAAAACACGCTTTTGCTCCGGAGCTTTCACACAGCCTCGCACCTCACATGCGCTTGCGCCTGTTCGGGCCTCGCTGCGATGCTTGACGCATGTCTGAGGCTGCGTTTTTGCTTTCGACGACCGTCAATGGCGAGCCGGTTACCGTTGCGGCCCCCCATCACTGGACGCTCCTCGAAGTTCTTCGCTACAAGCTCGACCTGATTGGCTCGAAGCAGGGGTGTGACAAGGGCGACTGTGGGGCTTGTACTGTTCAGCTTGACGGCGAGCCTGTGTTGGCCTGCCTCACCTTGGCTGCTCATGCTGCTGGTCGTTCGGTCACGACTGTCGAGGGCCTTGGGCTTTGTCACGGAGGCTGCCATCCACTACAGGATGCGTTTGACCGGTGGACGGCTGCGCAGTGCGGGTTTTGTACGCCTGGGATCTTGATGAGTGCTGAAGCACTCATCCGCAAACGTGGGCGGCCGGTCTCTCGTAGCGAAGTTGCTCACGCCCTTGCCGGAAATCTTTGTAGATGCACTGGTTATACCAAGATCCTCGACGCGGTTGTCGACGCCAGTGAGCAGATGCACCCTTCAGAGGGGACAACACCATGACGAGCGACCCCAACAATGCCAAACCTGCCCGCGGGCCGGATGCGCTCGAGCACGACCCATGGCAACTCGGTCAGTCGCACCGCAAGGTCGATGCGATGGAGCGGATGCGGGGGATCACCCGCTACACCGACGACCTCAAGCTCCCGGGCATGCTCCACGCCAAGATCCTTCGCAGCCCCCATGCCCACGCTCGGATCACGTCGATCGATTGTTCGAAGGCGCTGGCGCTCGATGGTGTACATGCAATTGTTACCGGGCAAGACTTTAAAATTCCCTATGGCATTATTCCGTGGACGCCCGACGAGAATGCACTTGCCGTCGACAAAGTGCTTCACGTCGGCGATGGGGTCGCTTGTGTCGCGGCGCGTGACGAGGACACAGCCCTTGCTGCCCTACGTCTGGTCGAAGTCGAGTACGAGGTCCTGCGGGCGTTTTATGATCCCGAGGAGTCCTTGGCCAACACCGATCGCTCGCTGTCGATCAACCCCTACGGGCGCAAAGGTAATCTCTCGAAACGCGTGTTGTTGGAGTTTGGCGAAGTTGAACAGCAACTCTCCGCGGCCGACCTCGTCGTCGAAGGGGACTATTTTTTTGAGGGCACAACCCACGGCGCAATCGAACCGCACTGTGCTCTTGCACATGTCGAGGGTGACATGTCCCAAGGTGGCATCCTCACCGTATGGTCAGCGACCCAGGTTTCGCACTACCTCCACCGCGAGCTGTCCAAGGTTCTCAAAATCCCTCCCCATCGGATTCGCGTGATTCAACCTCCGCTCGGCGGGGCGTTTGGTGGTAAGAGCGAACCATTTGATCTCGAATTTTGTGTCGCCAAACTCGCGATCCTCACCGGACGTCCCGTCAAGCTGCTCTACACCCGTGAAGAGGTGTTTTACAGCCACCGAGGTCGCCATCCGATGAAGATGCACTACCGCACCGGGTTTGCCCGCGACGGCAAAATCACCGGTGTCGATGCGCGGACGATCCTCGACGGTGGCGCCTACTCGTCGTTTGGTCTGGTCACGACCTACTACTCGGGGCAGCTATTGTGTGCACCCTACAGTTTCCCGAGTTATCGGTTTGAGAGTTTGCGTGCCTATACAAATAAGCCTGCATGTGGGCCCAAGCGCGGTCATGGCTCGGTGCAGCCGCGTTTTGCCATGGAAATCCAACTCGACAAGGCGGCGGTCGCCCTCGGGATCGATCCGATCGAACTTCGTCGGCGCAACAACCTCGGGGCAGACAGTACAACGGTCAATGAGTTTCGCGTCGGCTCCAACGGGTTTTTAGAATGTCTCGACAAAGTCGAGGCGGCGTCGCGCTGGCGGGAGCGCAGGCCAACCCTTCCCTATGGCCGCGGGCTCGGGGTCGCCGGGTCGACCTATATCTCCGGTACCAACTATCCGATTTATCCCAATGAGATGCCCCAGGCCGCGGTCCAGATCTGTCTCGACCGCTCGGGGCGGGCACGGGTATTTTCCGGGGCCAATGATATCGGTCAGGGCAGCAACACGATGCTCGCAGTCATTGTCAGTGAGGAACTCGGATTACCGCTCGAAGATATTCGCGTGTTGTCGGCCGATACCGACCTGTGCCCGGTCGACTTGGGTGCCTACAGCTCGCGGATTACCTTGATGGTTGGTAATGCATGTTTAGCAGCCGCACAAAAGCTTCGCCGCAAGGTGTGCTCTGCGGTGGCCAAGCGCTGGGAAATCCCCCGGCGTCGGGTCGCGTTGATCGCCCGAAAGGCGCTCGACCTCGAAAACCCCGAACGCTCGGTTCCGGCTGCGGAGGCGTTTTCGTGGGCCGAGGCCGACCACGGATTGCTCGGAGAAGTCGGCAGCTACAACACGCCAAAAGACCGTCACGGTGACTACCGCGGGGGCACGATCGGAGCGTCGCCGGCCTACAGTTTTACCGCCCACTTGGCCGAGGTCGAGGTCGATCCGGAAACGGGCATCGTCGATGTCAAAACCATTTGGGTCGCCCACGACTGCGGCCGTGCGCTGAGCAAGCGCATTGTCGAGGGACAGATCGAGGGCTCGACCTACATGGGCTTTGGCGAGGCATTGATGGAACAACACGTGGTCGACCCGGGTCACAATGGTGTACATGCAAGCCCAAGTTTGCTCGACTATCGGATGCCGACATTTTTGGACACACCCGAGCTGCATGCAATGATCGTCGAAGCGCCCGATACCAACGGGCCCTACGGTGCCAAAGAGGCCGGTGAAGGTCCGCTGCACTCGTCGATTCCGGCAATTGCAAATGCAATTTACGATGCTGTCGGTGTACGGATTGACCGACTGCCATTTTCCCCCCAAAGGGTGCTCGCGGCGATCGATGCCCGGCGGGAGCAGGAAGCTGCGGGTCAGCTCCCGCGACATAAGTCGGGTGCTCTCGAAGGTCGGAGGTCGGCGTCGTGACACGCGCTCCTCAGCCTTTACGCCGGTCTGCCCACGACGGTCCGTTCCGATTCACGGGGCTACAGTGCATACCGATTGAACGGTCTTTGCACCCCATCGCTCGCTCGCATCAAAACATTCTGAAGGCAACCGGGCGACTCTCTCCCGCGAAAGGATTTTGACATCATGTTGCGTCTTCCCAAATTTCGCGTAGTGACCCCGGATTCGGTGGCCGGCGTGGTCGAGGCTCTTCAACAGCCCGGTGCCCGTCTGATCGCCGGTGGGACCGATATTTTGCCCAACCTCAAGCACTGGCTCGACCGGCCTCCGGTGTTGGTCTCAATCGCCAAACTCACGGCTTTGCGGGGGATCGTCCGCGATGATGCTGCCGGTATGTTGCGGATCGGTGCAGGTACAACTCTGACGCAAATCGCCGAACATCCCGGGGTCCAGGCATTGTTTCCGAGCTTGGCCCAGTCGGCGGGTCTCGTGGCGAGCCCGTCGATTCGCAATATGGGGACCATCGGCGGGAACCTCAATCTCGATACACGGTGCCGCTATGTCAACCAGACCGAGTTTTGGCGGGGTGCGATCGGGGGTGGGTGTATCAAATCCGAAGGCAATGTCTGTCATGTGGTGCCGAAAGGGCGCAACTGTGTCGCAGCCATGAGTAGCGACAATGTGCCGGTACTCATGAGCCTCGATGCATCGATTGTGCTGACGGGGCCCAATGGCACGCGGACACTTCCCCTGGGCGAGTATTACCACGCAGATGGCACCAAACATACACATAGCCTTCCGGGCGAGATGACCACACAAGTGCAGATTCCCGTGCCCGACGGGCCTCGCCGGAGTCACTACGTCAAGTGGTGTGTCCGCAAGAGTATTGACTTTCCCCTGGTGAGCGTGGCCCTTCGCTTCGACCTCGAGGCGGATGCTGTCTCGGCTCCGATCGCGGCCGTCCATGTGGTCGCTGGGGTGCTCGGGGCACGCCCGCGGGTGATTCGCAAACTCGAGGCTGTGGTCGGGCTTTCACTGAACGATCCCAAGGTTGCGCAGATGGTGAGTGAGACGGCCTTCAAGCAATGCAAGCCACTCGCCAATGTGCCCTATGAGACCGATTATCGCCGCCGGATGATTCGTGTATACACACGGCGTGGGATCGAGGCGCTCGTCGCCGGTGGGTAATGTTGGCTGCAAAAGCCTGCGTGTTCAACTGCGAACGCGGTCAGGCGTCGGAAGCTTGCCTACGACGACTGACCGCGCGTGTACGTTGCTACTGTGCCGTTCGGCAGGCGACTAGGGCTTCGTTTTCAACTGCACAGGCCTCGGCGAGTTGTTCGCCACACACGTCGGTTTGGGCATCGGCGCAGGCGTAGTAGGCGTCGGATTGTGGGACGCACTCGCGAAAGGTTTGCTCGGCAGCTTCGCACTGCTCCGAGCACGGTAGCTGCACAACTGCAATCACGATGCAGCCATCGGCCCGCTGTCGCTCACACACGCTGACACATGGATCGCTGTGACAGGCGTGGACGACCGCGCCCAGCACGGCGAAACTCAATGTAGAAACAATCAATCGTTTCATCGTTTCCCTCAGCCGGCCAAGCTGCCCTCGCGCACGTGTAGATCCACCTGCGGGAACGGAATCTCGATGCCCTCGTTATCAAACGCTTCCTTGATCGTGCGCATCAACTCAAACCGCAGGGGCCAGTAGTCTGCCTTGGCACACCAGGGGCGGACGATCAAATTGACCGACGAATCCGCGAGCTCGTTGACGGCGATAACCGGTTTGGGCTCGCTGCGTACCTTTGTATTTGCATCCAAAAGCGCCTCGATGGTCGTGAGCGCGCGCTCGATGTCGGCCGAGTAGCCGATACCAACTTGGAGGTCGAGGCGGCGCACGTCCATGGCGCTGACGTTGACGATCTTGTCGCCCCAGACCTTGCGGTTGGGAATCGTGATCACCCGGTTGTCACCCGTTGTGAGGGTCGTCGCCATGATGTTGACGTCGGTAACCGAACCCGCCGCACCAGCAGCCTCGATGAAGTCGCCGACTTGGAACGGTTCGTTGAGCATTAGCATCATGCCCGCCGCAAAGTTGCCGAGGGTCTCCTGAAAGGCAAAGCCGACGATGAATCCACCGACGCCGAGACCAGCGATCATCGGACCCATGTCGAGCCCGAGTTGGGACAGGCCGATCATCAACACCACGATCCACAGGACCTTGTGGGCGACGTTGATGAGAAATCGCTCGAACAATTCGGAGGCCTTCTTCGACTTGCGTGCCATCGTGCGCAAGAGTCGCAGTACCCCGTTGATGACAAATTTGCCGACTAGTAAGACCAGCAAGAACACCACCAGGTTGGCTAAAAACCCCGGAGCAGAGGCTTTGAGCCAATTGATGGCTGCCTTGTAGAAAGCGTCGAAATCGAGGGGGTCGGCAAGGGCCGCTAGCGAAATTGATAGGGACATCAACATGGCGACCAGTGTATATGGCCACCGATTAAACGCACCTGTCCATCTCAGCGTCCCTTTTTGCCCTGTCCGTTTGTTCATCCGTCCGCGTTCGAAAACTCGATGTATGAACACGGTTTCTGGTTGTGTTTTCGCCTCATCGCTTGGCAGAGCGGACGATTCGCGGCACCCTCGGACCGATGACTGCCCCAGCCATCCCCCCGCATCCGCCGACGAAGGTCCACCACCGTTTGGATTGGCTCGCCTGCGGACTTGTCTGTCTGTGCGCGTGCACGCACGTGCACCACGAGACCCAATCGCCCCAGATGACGGAGGTTTGCCCGCTGCCGCCACAGTCTGCCCAGACAGAGACACCCACTCCGCCGCAGGCAACCCCGACCAAGGTTCCCGTGTTGGTGCTGCAAAACGTGCGTCTCATCGATGGTTCGGGCAAACCTCCACGGGACGGCGTCGACATCCGCATCGACGGCGATCGAATCACGGCGATCGGTCAACATCTCGCGGGTCCTGGCGCGGCGGTGTTGAACCTGCAGGGGTACACGGTACTGCCGGGGCTTATTGATGCACATACACATTTATTGTCCGAGCCCGCGGGTAGCTTCTCCCAACTCGTGACCCGTAGCGTGCGGGAAACGGAGGCCGACCGGGTGCTTCGGGGGGTGGTCAATGCCCAAAAAACCCTGATGGCCGGGTTTACAACGGTGCGCAATGTCGGCGGCTCCGATGCCGATCGCAGCCTTCGCGATGCCATTTTAAATGGGCGGGTCGCCGGGCCGCGGATGTTGGTGGCCAACTACGCAATTGGGATGACCGGGGGACACTGCGACCATACCAACAGCATGAGTAGCGAGCTGTTTGACCCACCCGACTTTCGCCACGGGATCGGCGATGGCCCAGCCGAGTTGCGCAAGGCCGTTCGCCACCAGATCAAGCAAGGCGCCGATGTCATCAAGATCTGCGCGACCGGAGGCGTGCTGTCCCAGGGCGATGGCGTCGGCGCCCCCCAACTGACACCCGACGAAATGCGGGCGATCGTCGACGAGGCCAACCGGGCCGGGCGCAAGGTGGCCGCCCACGCCCACGGCAATCAGGGGATCCGCGAGGCCGTCGGCGCCGGGGTTCACAGCATCGAACACGGGAGTATCCTCGACAAAAAAGCGATCTCGATGATGAAGCGAAGCGGCACGTTTTTGGTGCCGACGATCTATGTCGGGAGTTTTGTCGAACAGGCGGCCAAGGCCGGCAAGCTGTCGCCCGACTCGGCGCAAAAGGCCTTGGAGATCGCCCCCAAGATGCGCAGCAGTTTTCAGCAGGCCTATCGCGCCGGGGTGAAGATCGCGTTTGGGACCGATGCTGGAGTGTTTGAACACGGGCAAAACGCACGCGAATTTTCGACGATGGTCGGCTTGGGCATGCGCCCGATGGATGCGATCGTTGCAGCTACACGTTCTTCAGCCGAACTTTTGGGGCTCGCCGATGTCGGCCAGATCCGCGAGGCGTTTGTCGCCGACATCATCGCGGTCGACGGGGATCCCCTGACCGATATCTCGGTACTCGAGCGGCCGGTGGTGGTGATCAAAAGTGGGGTTGTGTACCGCTCGCCCCACCCGGTTGCGCAGACCGACGCAGGTTTACCGACCCAACCTATCCAGCCTACCGAGCCCTCCCAGCCTGCAGCCCTGTAAGTTCTGTGTATCGACAAGCGGTCAGCGTCTGTGTTGATACACAGGGTCTCGACTCGTGGAACACACCAGACCAGATCTCGACGGCACAGGCTTCGCTTCTGTGTATCCACACGGACGGGGGACCGCACCGTCCCTGGGGTGCCTCCGTCCGGACCTGAACAAATTATCAATTTCAGCGATGCGTGCGAAGAATCAGCCGGTCGGGGTCAACCTGTGTTAGAACCCGGGCAACCGGTATGCCACGCGAAGTCACCCTGGTCGACGCCAACCTCGGCAACCTCAACAGCGTAGAGCGCGCGCTCGTTCAGGTCGGCGCATCCGTGACGCTCACAAACGATCCCAACGTGGTCGCAACTTCGCGCATGGTCGTGTTTCCCGGCCAAGGCGCGTTTGGACCGGCGACCCAGGAGATCATCGACGGCTCCATGGGAGCCGCGTTGCGCATGGTGATCGGCCGCGGAGATCCGTTCCTCGGCATCTGCTTGGGCATGCAAATGCTGTTTGAGAGCAGCGAGGAAAATGGCGGGCAAGAGGGTCTCAAGGTCCTGCCCGGCAAAACCATCAAGTTCCCTGGCGAGCTCACCGTCCCGGGTACCGAACGCCGGCTCAAGATCCCGCACGTCGGGTGGAACGACGTCCAGCCCTCCGGCGACCACTACTACTTCGACCACAGCTACTACGTCGAACTCGGCAACACGAGCGACCTGATGTGGTCGACGACCTACGGTCCATTTACATTCCCGGCCGCGATTCGCCACGACAACATCATCGGCTGCCAGTTTCACCCCGAGAAAAGTCAACGCGCAGGACTTCGGTTTTTGCGGACGTTCGTCCTCGGAGGACGTTCGTGATCGCGATTCCGGCGATCGACTTGCTCGCAGGCCAAGCTGTTCGACTCGCCGAGGGGGATCGATCCAGGGTGACGATCTACGAACGCGATCCGGAAGTTTTGGTCGATCGTTTCGCCGACGCCGGAGCCCAACGCCTGCATGTGGTCGATCTCGACGGTGCATTTTCGGGGACACCCGGTCACCGCGAGTTGGTCGCAAACCTGATCGCAGCCGCCCACCGCCGCGGCGTGGCGGTCGAGATTGGCGGGGGGATCCGTTCGCGTCCGGCATTGCAGGCGGCACTCGACTCGGGCGCCGACTTTATCGTAATCGGCACATTGGCGACCCGCGAACCCGAAGTCGTGGCCGAGTTTTGCAAAACCCATCCCGGGCGCATCATCGTCGCAATCGACGGGCGCGGGGGTGAGGTCGCTATCGACGGGTGGCAGACCAAGTCGGGGGTGGCGATCGCCGACCTGGCTTTGCGGGCAGCTTCGTGGGGAGCGGCCGCGGTGCTCTACACCGACATCGCCCGCGACGGTTTGCAGGGGGGACCCGCGGTCCAAGCCACAGCCGACCTACAAAAAAACCTCCCGATCCCCGTCATCGCCAGCGGTGGTGTCGGCAAGCTTTCCGATCTCGAACAGCTCCGGGCCGCGGGCATCTACGCAGTCGTCCTCGGCCGAGCGCTTTACGAGGGCAACTTCACCCTCGAGGAGGCAATCGCACGATGTTGAAACGACGACTGATCCCCTGCCTCGACATCAAAAACGGACGCGTCGTCAAGGGCGTCCACTTCGTCGGTCTACGCGACAGCGGAGATCCGGTCGAGGCCGCCCGCGCCTACGACCAACAGGGCGCCGACGAGTTGTGCATGCTCGACATCACGGCCACGGTCGAGGGCCGCCAGATGTTTCTCGACGTGGTCGAAAAGGTGGCCAATCAAGTCTTCGCCCCACTGACCGTCGGCGGCGGTGTTCGGCGAATGAGCGACGTGCGTAACCTACTGATGGCAGGAGCCGACAAGGTCGCTATCAACAGCGCTCTGGTCACCAACCCCCAACTCGCCGCCCAGATCGCCGAGCGCTACGGGAGTCAGTGCATCGTCGCCGCCGTCGACGTCCGCCGGATCCCCGCGCTCGAGGGGGAGACAAATGCACCCTACGAGGTCGTGATCCACGGAGGAACCCGTTCGACGGGCCTCGAGGCGATCGGCTGGTGCGAGCAACTCGCAGGCTTGGGCGTCGGCGAAATCCTGCTGACAAGCATGGACCGCGACGGAACCCGCGACGGCTATGACCTCGAAATCACACGAGAGATCAGCCGCAGGGTCCCGATCCCGGTGATCGCTAGCGGTGGCGTGGGCTCGCTCGAACATCTGCGAGAGGGACTCGCCGACGACCAAGGGATGGCCGACGCTGCCCTCGCAGCCTCGATCTTCCACTTCGGCCTGTACACGATTCCCCAGGCCAAACAGTACCTGGCCGAACGCAACATCCCAGTGCGTCCCCCCGACGCGCTACGCGGATATTGAGGATGCGAGACAAAAAAAAATCGTTGTGGGTACATCTACGCCCCGACGAAAACGGACTCGTACCCGCGGTCGTGCAACATGCGCAAACGGGTCAGGTGCTCATGCTGGGCTACATGAACCAAGAGGCATTCGCAGCGACCTTAGAGACCGGGCGCGTGACGTTTTGGAGCCGAAGCCGGAACGAGCTGTGGGAAAAAGGGCAGACCAGCGGCAATACACTGGACATGGTCGACCTCGCGACTGATTGCGATAGCGATGCCCTCTTGGTGTTGGCAAAGCCGAGAGGACCGACGTGCCACACAGGCCGGCCCGCATGTTTTTATCAACAGATCGGTGAAGACGGACTGCGAGAACAACCCCTGGGTCTGCGGCCGATTCAGAGCATTGAGGAAACTCTAAAAACTGTATTTGCAACGATTTTGGCGCGCAAACAAGGGCTGGGGGTGACAAGCCCGACGGGAAACAGCTATGTCCGCAGTCTGCTGACCAAGGGTGCGGGAAAAATCGGCGAGAAGCTACGCGAGGAGGCTGATGAACTGGCTGATGCGCTGGCGAGCGAGGCCGACGAGCGAGTCGATAACGAGGCGGCCGATCTACTCTTTCACCTGATGGTCGGGCTGGCACTGCGCGACCGCAGTCCGGAGGATGTGGCGGCTTGCCTAGCGGCGAGGCACGGGGTGAGTGGGATTGATGAGAAGGCGTCGCGGGCGTGAAGCACTCGCAACGACCTGTGCACAACAACGTCACAAACCCGATTGATTTCTCGCGTCGCGGCAAATTGTTGGTACTCGCTATTTGTTTCAAGTCGGCTCGCAATCTCGCAAAAACCTCGGACTGCTCACATAAACCGGGTATCCTCCGTCCGTGCTCGACTCCCTGCTCGTCTGGTGTCTGTTCGCCTACCTAGTCGCCGCCATCCCTGTCGGTCTTCTCATCGGCAAACTTCGTGGCGTCGACATTCGGGCCATCGGTTCCGGCAACATTGGGGCCACCAACGCTGTGCGTGCGCTCGGCAAGAAGTGGGGTGCTCTCGTCTTCCTGCTCGACGTTCTCAAGGCCTACCTCCCGGTCCGCCTCGCCATGTGGGGTTTTGGTGAGGGAACCTCTCAAGTCGCTTGGGTTGGCCTGTGTGCCACGCTTGGGCATATTTACCCGGTTTACCTCGGGTTTCGTGGGGGCAAGGGGGTCGCCTGCGCTCTCGGTGTGTTTTCGGCGGTCATGCCCATCAGCGGGGTCATGGCACTTACTTTGTATATTCAAACTATTTTCCTCACCCGAACCTCGGCTATCGGCTCGTTGACCGCCGTCACGGCCACGAGTTTTCACATCCTACTCGCCAGCCCCTCCGACGCCTACCGCTGGCTCGTCTTGGCCCTCGCTGCTGTCATCTGGTGGCGCCATCGCAGCAACCTTCGCTCGATCATCGCCGAATCCCGGGCCCGCAAAGCTGCTCGGCGCGCGGCCTGATGTTTGGCCGCTCGTCCATGTTCCCGACTGCCTGTCTTCGGTGAAACTCAACTCAACCTGCTTGCGTGATTCAACGTCGCGGGTGAGGCGCTCCTTGTTCATCACGGCTCGACCCACTTGTTCATCACCTCGTCGACGCCGTGGCTTCCCTCCGATCGAGAGCTGTCGGCGGCACGATCTGTGCGATCCAGTTTGCGAACGCGTGAGTCTTACGGCTGGGGTCCCCTCCCCCCTCATACGAAATGTGCACCGATGCGGGAAGTGTGAGTCGGTGCGGTTTCATCCCTAGGTTAGCAGTCTGCTTGTGCATGTCTATACGTTCATCCGCTGGCTGCGTTTTTTTCGTGCACTTGCAAACCTCGGTCCGTGCATCACCATCATTTCACTCCGGGGTTGACTCCACCGGCCCCCGGCGTTTGGATAGGCCATGCGCTTGCGATACGGACTTTTGTGGCTTGTGTTGGCTCCCGGTTGTGGCGATGGCGAGGGCGACACTCGCAACGATTCGAACGGCAGTCTTCCAACTTCGGGAATTTCAGTTACCGAGGGCGACACATCCGGGACCCAAGCCGGTTCGGACTCGGACACGTACGACGGCTCTGGCACGAGCTCGGATGGCACCTCCGGCAGCAGCGATCCCAGCACCAGCGGCGACCCTTCAACCTCCGGCCTCAAATTCGATGTCGGGATGGACGAGACCAGCGATTCGAGCGACTCCTCGACGACTGGCCCCGACGATTCGATGTGCCCGTGTGCTCCCAACTCGGATCTGATTTATGTCCTTAGCGACAGCCGCGAATTGTGGACCTACAATCCCCTCAACAACCTATTTGCGCTCGTCGGGCCGCTCGGGTGCCCGACCACCAACGGCACATTTTCAATGGGGGTCGGCCGCGATGGCTACGCCTGGATTCAAGATACGGCCCAGGGTACCTTGCTCACCTATATCGGCGATTTATTTGAACTCAATGTCAACAACCCCGCCGACTGTACCGATCCCGGCTACACCCCAGGGGCCAACGGTTGGCAACACTTTGGCATGGCATTTGTTTCGCAAAGTACGGACAATCCCTGTGACAGCTTATATGGGCAACACTGGGATGGCAATGCCGGCTCCTGGGGCGAGGCACCCGGTGCTGGCAAGCTGGGCGTGTTTAATGAAAATGCCTTGCAGATGGAGACGATCGGCACCACCAACTACAACGGGGCGGAGCTCACGGGTACGGGTGATGGTCGACTCTATGCATTTGGCGGGGTCCCGACGGCGAAGTTGGTTCAATTTGATAAAACCACCGCGGCAGAACTCGAGTCGATTCCACTGAACAACTTGCCGCTGACCCAGGCGTTTGCGTTTGCGTTTTGGGGCGGGGATTTCTACTTCTTTACCGAGGCTAATACAGGCATTCCGGGAACGACAAGCAAGGTAACCAAACTCGATTACGACGGCGATATGTCGCTGACAACTGTCAATGCCGCGGGTCCGATCCGGGTCGTCGGCGCGGGTGTGTCAACCTGCGCTCCAATCGAGCCTCCGGGCTAGTGCCCGTGATTTTTTCGCCGAAACGTTGTCGCCGACGCGACAAATCGGCTTGCGACGCGTCGAGAAATCCATGGGCGACTCGGATTGAGCATCACACCCGGTACGGATCTGCGGGGCTTTGGCCGAGGTACTTTTCGGTCAAGGCGAGTTGGTGGATCAGGTTGTCGAGGACCGACTGGGTCTGGTGCACACCGTCGATGGCGAACGGCTCGAGTGCGCGGGCGTTGGAGGTCTTGCGGGCGACCTCTTCTAGGGCGCCCGACTTGTCGACAAACAACTCGGGTCGGCAGCCGAGCGCCCGCAGACGTTCGCGATCGGGCGATGGCAAACTCTCGACCAAGCCGACCCACCGGCGGGCTGCAGCCCAGGCATGAAACACGGCCATGCGGTAGCGAAAATCGCGGACACAACCCAGGGGCACGTCGGGGTCGGTGATCAACACGGTCAGGATCGAGCGCAAACTCTCGATCAGATGCACGCGTTCGGTGTAGCTACACGCCATCAACTCGCCCAACCCACGCGAGAGATGCTGCGGTTGCGGCAAGGGTGCGGGAAAGCCCGGCAGCTGGTGCTTCATGTACGCAAACCGCACTTGACCACGCAACCACAGGGCCAAGCGCAGACTTCCGTAGGTGACTAAGAAAAGAAAGAGGATCAACGACACCGGTGCGTTCCCCCCATCTGCGGTTCGGTATTGCCGTCTTCTCGAGTATGACAGACACATTGGGTGTGCGTCAGCTCATAAATTCAAAAAACATATCTGGGATGCGATCTGTGTACCTTTGTTCGCGGGTGACAGGTCCCGGCGCGGTGTAGAGTGCTGGCGATGGCGCCCCAAAACACGAGTTTTCTCCAGGCCTGCGCGGGTGAACGCCCGGCGCATACACCGATTTGGCTGATGCGGCAGGCCGGGCGCTACCTCCCCGAGTATCGGGCGATCCGCAGCAACGTCTCGTTTGTCGAGCTGTGCCACACCCCCGAGTTGTGTGCCGAGGTTACCCTGCAACCGATCGACCGCTTTGGCCTCGACGCTGCGATTTTGTTCTCCGACATTTTGGTGGTGTTTGATGCGATGGGCGTGCGCGTCGACTTCACTCCAGCGCCGGTCGTCGCCGATCCGGTGCGCACACGGGCCGACGTCGAGCGCCTGCAGTTCGGCGACCCGGCCGACGCCCTCGGCTATGTCTACGACGCCATCTCAGCCTGCAAAAAAGCCCTCGCCGACCGGGTGCCGCTGATCGGGTTTTGCGGGGCACCGTTTACCACCCTCAGCTACATGGTCGAGGGCAAGGGCAGTCGCGACTTCCAGTACACCAAAACCATGATGTTCGGAGAACCTGTCCTTTTCGGCAGGTTGATGGAGTCGATCACTACGGTGTTGATCGGCTACCTCAAGCAACAGGTCGCCTCTGGGGTGGACGCCCTGCAAATCTTCGACTCGTGGGCGGGCGCGCTTGCGCCAGCAGACTACCGCGAACACGTGCTGCCGCATCTACGTCGGCTGTGCCAAGAGGTTCGGGGTTCGGTGCCGCTGATCATGTTTGCCCGCGGCAACGCCAACCTGCTGCAAACCGTGTGCGAGTTGCCGGCCGATGTCATCGGTATCGACTGGTCGATCGAGATGGACGACGCCGTCGCACTGTGTGGCCCCGACCGCGTGGTACAGGGCAACCTCGACCCCATGACGATGCTCGGGAACCGCGAGGTGGTCCGCCAAAAAACCCATGCAATCCTCCGCGCTGGTCAGCGGGCGGGCGGGCACATCTTCAACTTCGGCCACGGAATCTCCCGCTACACCGATCCCGAAATGGTGCGCTTTTTGGTCGACACCGTCCACGCCTACCGGCCGGAGGACAGCTCGGGTGCAGCCTCCTAAACGCCCGCACAACCCGACGAAGCACCTGGCTGCGTGGATCCCCACATCGGTGCACATGCACTCGAATCTACCGGTACACATCGACCAACGACCACGGGCGTATACTCCCTCGCACATGCGTCCGCCACCACCAGTGTATCTGCACTCACGACGCCCAGCGCATTCTCCTTCGCCATCTCTGGTGTATACGCAACGATGCTCTCTACTCCTGCGTAGCCTTTTACTTGCTACTACACTCTTTTCAAGTGCGTGTGTCGGCCAGGTCACGCCGATTTCGCAGCCCCCGCCCCAACCAGCCGTTCAAACGACCGATCCCGCATCGGCGATGCCCGATCCGGTCGCCGCTCCGACCAACCGACAGCCGGGCGAGACGCTCGAGCTCACGATTCCGCGGATCGACGGAGATGCCCTTTCACTCGCCGATCTGCGCGGACGTGTGGTCGTGCTCGAAGTGTCGGCGACCTGGCGCGAAGACTGGCGCGCGGGTTATGGTGTGTACAACGAACTCCTGCATGAGCACGGGGACCACCTGGCGGCGATCCTGATTTCGGTCGACCCCGAGCGCGACCACCTCAGCCCGGAACCGGCGGTTCGCGCCCCGGCGTTTACCCTCGGCTGGGACCCTCAGGGCGCCGTCGCAGCCCAGTTACAACTCGCCACGTTTCCAACGCTCTTGATCCTCGACCGCGATGGCCGAATCGCCCACATCGAGACAGGCGCACGCCCGACACGCGACCAACTGCAGGCCTTCATCGAACCACTCCTACCGAGTAATTGATGATCGCGGCGGTGCTACCTCGCACGGCAAAGGCCTCGCCCCGACAAACCTGACGAGGTCGACGTTGATGATCGCGGCGGTGCTACCTCGCACGGCAAAGGTCTCTCGCCCCGACAAACCTGACGAGGTCGACCACCTAGGTGCGCGTTGAGGAGCACGTTCAATGGTGCCGATACGTCGGTGAGAAAACTGGGCGAAACGCGCTGACACGCACGGGCTGATTGACGACTTTTACCACATAGATAGCCACCCAGGGCTGTTGTAGTCTGACCCCCCGCGATGCTCGACGAGATCTTCCAGGTGTTCGAAGAGCCAGTTGTCCTGGCCGCCACTGTCTTCATCAGCTCGATCGTGGTGGCGTTTATCATCGAAGTGTTGGCGGCCCGGGTGTTTTTAACCCTGGCCCAGCGCACACGTACAACCCTCGACGACCTGATTGTCGCCGCTCTGCGCCGGCCACTCTTTTACAGTACAATTTTTATTGGCGTCAGTCGGGCTCTCGCTATTTTAGATGTCAAGCAGACCTCGCGCGAGATCGTCAATAGTACGCTCGAGACCGCGGCCATTTTGTTGTGGGTCGCAGCAAGTGTCCGGGTCGGCTCGGCTGTGCTTGCGGCCATGGCCCGCAACTCAAAGCCGCAGAGCCTGCTCAAACCCGCCAGCCTGCCGATTTTTGACATTCTGTTCAAGGTCCTGTTTTTCGGGGTGACCGTCTATTTGGTGATGCTCGCGTGGAAGCTCGATGTCACCACCTGGCTGGCCTCGGCCGGGGTCGTCGGGATCGCCGTGGGCTTTGCTGCCAAGGACTCGCTGGCCAACCTGTTTGCCGGCATCTTTATCATTGCAGATGCACCATATAAAATCGGCGACTTTGTCATGCTCGAGGACGGCCTGCGCGGACGGGTGACAGACATCGGATTTCGCTCGACCCGGGTGCGTACCCGTGACGACATCGAAATCAACATTCCCAACCACATCATGGGCAATCAAAAGATCGTCAACGAGACCGCCGGACCGTATACGAAGGCCCGGATTCCGGTCCCGGTGTCGGTCGCCTACGGCAGCGACATCGACCGCGTCTACGAGGTTTTACGCCGCTGTGCCCCGGGCTGTCCAAATGTGGCCAACGCCCCCGAACCAACGGTCTACTTCCTCGAGTTCGGCGCTTCGGGCCTCGAGTTCGCCCTGATGGTATGGGTCGACGACCCGGGGCTGCGGGAAGTCGTGACCGACGAGCTCAACGCCCGAATTTACCGGGCCTTGGGAGCTGCCGGAATCGAGATCCCGTACTCCAAACACGATGTGTATATCAAACAATTCCCAGGCAAAGCTGTGGCGGAGCCCGAGCCCGAACCGGCCGCCCTCCAGGGCCCGCGCATGCGCCCACCGGGGAAGCTGGTCCACAGCCCGACACGGGTCAAAGAGCTGCCGTAATCAACCGCATGAACGACAATCGCAAGCCCGGGCCAGCAACCGCAATAGGCCGGGTCATGACGACGCTGCAATTGTGACACTGCACGCCGAATGAGCGAGTCGCAAACCCACTTGGAGGTGACAGCTCTCCTCAGATGCCGAACGAACTTGACGGTTTCAACCGCGATTTGCTAGTCGACAATTCGACTTGGGGGCCGCGATGAACGACGAACCGTTGACCTTGTATATGCCCGACTTCGACACGGTGCGCATGGTCGAGTGCTCGCCGCCCTC
>CAZUPD010000031.1:55596-66625 GCA_964621785.1 uncultured Nannocystaceae bacterium | reverse complement strand
CTCGAGCGCCATCGGTGCCACGGCGGGTGCCGGCTCTTTGTTACCTGACTTTTGGGGCACCCCGCCTGCGACGAGATACGAGCCTTCCCGGGCTTCGACCTTGAACAGGTCGTTTTGCTCGCACAGGCGGTCAAACGGGGTGGCGATGGTGTTGAGGAGTTCTAATACCTGGGCCGGGGTTCGGCGCGCGACCAGGTCGTAAAATCCGACCACGTCGCAGTGGAGCACGGTGACATTTTCAAACGCAGTCCCGGCGTAGGGCTGGCCCTCGCGCAGGACATCGGCGACGCCTCGGGGCAGCATGTTGTAGAGCAGCGCTTCGCTTTTGCGTTTTTCGACTTCGAGTGCCGCGGCGGCCTGCTCGGCCTGTTCGCGTGCCTGGTTAACTTGTACCTGCAACCTTCGCAGGGTCAGGTGCGTCTGCACGCGGGCGAGGACCTCGGGCAGTTGCACCGGCTTGGTCACATAGTCGACACCACCGACCTCGAACCCCCGCAACTTGTCGCTGGTGCTATCCATGGCACTGATAAAGATCACCGGTGTATCGCGGGTTGTGGGGATCGCCTTGAGTTGTTCGCAGACCTCGTAGCCACTCATATCGGGCATGCGCACGTCGAGCAGTACGAGATCGGGGGGCGCTGCCTGGGCCGCCTTGAGTGCGAGTTTGCCACTGGGGACCGGACGCACGGAGTAGCCGACATTGGTCAGGTGTTCGGTGAGCAGTCGCAGCGACGCCGGGGTGTCGTCGACGACCAAGATATCTCCGTAAACTTCGCGGGCGACGGTTTGCATCGGCAGCACCGCGGGTAGCATCGCACATTCTTGTGCTGGAAATACACTGTTTGCGTGGGTGGCCCGGCTACAGCGGTTGTTCGGGCGCTTCGTCGGGAGTGTTTCGACGATCGAGCAACTCGGTGATCGCGTCGTATTCGAAGTCCTTCACCAACTGCTCAATCGTTTCGACAACGCCGGGTGCGTCGGACCGGATGTCGTCGAGCAATTGCAGCAGCCGCGTATAATCGGCCCGGATGGTTGCTTGCAGCAGTTGCTCACACCACGCGTCGGGTAATTGGCGCAGCGCCGGCATGAGCGATGACCGCTGGTGCGACATTTGCTCGACCGTGCGTTCGTCTCGGTAGAGGTAGTGGACCTCGAGGGCACGCGCGATCCTATCGAGGATGTCCGCGGCCTGAAACGGTTTGCTGATCACGTCATCGCACCCGGCAGCGATCATGCGGGATCGATCCTCGACGAATGCATTGGCTGTGAGGGCAAAGATCACCGGGCGATGCTCTCCGGCGAGTTCACAGATTCTGCGGGTGGCCTCGTAACCATCCATCACCGGCATGCGGATATCCATCAAAATCAAGTCGGGCCGAAACTCGCGAAAGACTTCGATCGCCTCGACGCCGTTGATCGCCCCGCGCAGCTCAAAACCGAGGGGGCCCAACAGGTGCACGAGGACGAGGCGGTTGGGCTCGCGATCCTCGACGATCAGGATTTTGGGCGGCACACACTCTGGGTGCAGTCCGATGATTTCCCGCGGGTTGGCGGGCGAGGTCGACGGGTCTTCGGGAATCTCGACGGCGATGTCAAAGCGAAACGTCGAACCTTTGCCGACCGTGCTTGCGACCTCGATGTCGCCGCCGAGCATTTGGACGAAGTGGCGGCTGATCGACAGTCCGAGGCCGGTACCCTGGTGCGAGCTCCGGCCGGTTCGGGTCTGGGAAAACGCGTCGAACAGGTGGCGAAGCTCGTCGGCCTCGATGCCGAGGCCGGTGTCGCGGACGGCAAACGCGAGTCGCTGGTCGGCGTAGGCGACCTCGACCACGACCTCTCCCTCGGGTGTAAACTTGATCGCGTTGTCCAGCAGGTTGATCAGCACTTGGCGCAGTTTGGCCTCGTCGGCGTGGACGACCGCGGGAATATTGTCTGTACAATCAAATCGTAGGTCGATCCCGCGGGTCTCGGCCCGCATGCGGAACATGTTGTCGAGCTCGCGCAGGAGGTGTGCGGGCTCGAAGTCCTGGGGCACCAACACGGTGCGGCCTGCCTCGATCTTCGACATCTCGAGCACATCGTTGATCAGCCGCAACAGGTGCTCGCCCGCCCGGCTAACAGTCTGGATCTGCTCGAGTTGATGGGCGTTGAGGTCGCGGTCGCGGGCGAGCAGCTGGGTAAACCCGAGGATGACGTTGAGCGGTGTCCGCAGCTCGTGGCTCATGTTGGCGAGAAATTCACTTTTGGCCAGGTTCGCAGCTTCGGCGGCATCTTTGGCCGCCCGCAGCTCCGCAGCGGCGCGTTTGGATTCACGGATGTTGCGGGCAATGGTTGCATAGCCAACAATTTCGCCCGCCTCGTTGCGGACGACTGTGATCACCTGGGAGACGGGAATGCGCGAGCCGTCGCGGTGGGTGAACTGCATCTCCCCCAGCCACGCGCCGTGGCGGCGGACAAACGGAAATACCTCGTCGATCAATTTTTGGATGTCCGAAGGTTGGAAGTCGGTGATCTCGAGTTTGCGGTAGTCCTGCGAGACGCGTCCGCACATCGCCATACCAGCCGGATTGACAAAGCTGATCAGGCCCTCGAGCGTGGCCATGGCGACAAAGTCACTGGTCGAGTCGATGACGGTCTTGAGTTCTTGCAACTGGCGCAGCAACTGCGCCTCGTCGACGGCCGCCTGTTTGGCGCGGGTCAAGTCGCGGGCGACGATCCCGAGTTCCGCGCGGCCGTCGGGGAGATCGATCCAGACCAGTTTGTAGGCGACCGGAAACTCGGATCCGTCGCGGCGGCACATCAAAAGCTCCCCGGAGTAACTCCCGTGCTCGCGCGCGTGGGGCACAAAGGTGGCGAGGATCGACGCGCATGTGTGTGGCGGATGGAGGTCGCGCAGGCTCAGGTCGGCCCGGGGATCGAGGCCGAGGAGGTCGGCACCCGCACGGTTGATCGACGTGATGGCACCCGTGAGGTCCGCGGTCGCAACCAAATCTTCGATGGCGTCGAGGAGCGTTTGATGACGCTGTGCTCGCGTGCGATCGACGGAGTTGGTTGTAGGCGCCACGAAACGTTTCACGCTATCACAGCGTCGGGGTACCCAGCTGCCCACCGCGGCCACGCCATCGAGCGCTATTATGGGCGGGCCGGGTGCTGCGGGCGAAAAACCGCACCCACGGGTCCGACCAGTCGTCCCGGGGTTTTGGCCGGGGGTTTATACTGTCGGCCGGCCCGGCATCCGGGATCGCGCGCATGGACTCAACCTCGACGGAATTCATTGCCGAAGCGCAGGAGGTCATCGAGACCTTCTCGCGTAGTCTCCTCGAGATCGAGACGCAGTCGCGATCGGGAAGTCTCGACCCCGATCTGATCAACGCCGCGTTCCGAGCCGTGCACAGTCTCAAGGGCCTCGCCGGACTGTTTGGTGCCACCGCCATCGGCGACCTCTCGCACGCCCTCGAAAATACGCTCGACAGTCTGCGCCTCGGCAAACTCGAGATCACCCGGGATGTCCTCGACGTCCTGTTTGAAGCCATCGAGTTGTTCGGTGTGTTGCTCGTGCCCAAGGACGATGGCAGTGACGGTGCAGGTGACCTCGACGCGTTCTTGACCAAGCTGCAGGCGCTCACCCGGGTCGCCGAGCAAAAGGTCGATACCAGTGAAAGCCTCGATTGGATCGGAGAGGCGATTTTAGGGGTTTTGACCGAATACGAGGAACATCGCCTGCGCGAGAACCTCAAAGCCGGTCGCAACCTTTATCGTGTACATGCAGCTTTTGACATCCTCGCGATCGATGTCGGGATCGAGGCGCTCAAGGAAAAGCTCAAGGCCCATGGCGAAGTCATCACCTACCTGCCGAGTGTCGACGGCTCGTCAGACGACTCGATCGAACTCGATATCTTGGTCGGCTCGGACATCGACTTCCAGCACATGTCCGAGGTGGTCGCCGATCAGGACGTCACCGTGCACCGCCTCGCCCCGCCGGGCAAAGAAGCCGCTCCCCGCAGCCAGGCAGCGCCTGTGGTCGAGGAGGAGGTCCCGGTCCACAGTGTCGAGCAACTGCCCGAGCACGCGTCAGATCTGGTCCAGATTCTCGAGGAATCGCCGGCGGACGTGTCGGCCGCGAGTGCCCGCGAGGAGGCGGCTGCGGCCTCCGAAACATCGCTGCGCAGCTTCAGTCAAACGGTCCGGGTCGACCTGCGAAGGCTCGATGTACTGATGAACTTGGTCGGCGAGTTGGGTCTGGTCCAGGCCAACTTGGGCGGTGTGTTGGATTTGATGCGGGAGATCGAACAAAGCGGCGATGTGGCCCGCGAGCTCCAGGTCCAGATCCGCGACATGACCCGCAAACTGGCGTTGTTGCAGCAGGGGATCCTAGACGTTCGCATGGTCCCGATCGGCCAGGTCTTCGACAAGCTCGCGCGAGTTGTCCGCAAGGTCAGCCGCGAGCTCGACAAGGAAATCCGGCTGATGATCTCGGGCGAGCGCACGGTACTCGACAAACTCATCGTCGAAGAGCTCAGCGATCCGCTGATGCACATGATTCGAAACTGCATCGACCACGGTATCGAGTCTCCGGCCGAGCGACTGTCGCTGGGCAAACAGCAGGTGGGACGAATTGAGTTGCGGGCATTTCCCAAGGGCAACCGGGTCGTGATCGAGGTCGAGGACGACGGCCGCGGGATGAACTGGCAAAAAATCCGCGACGCGGCGGTCAAGCGCGGTGTGATCACAGCCGACGACGCCGCCAGCATCAGCCCCCAGGATGCCCTCAATCTTGTATTTACACCTGGTTTTTCGACACGCGAGCAGGCCAGTACCGTCAGCGGCCGCGGCGTCGGGATGGATGTGGTCCGCCACAACATCGCCAAGATCAGCGGTATGATCGATGTCTCGACGGAGGTCGGTCGCGGGACCTTATTTTCGATCACCCTGCCGGTCACCCTGGCGATCATCCAGGCCCTGGTGATCCAGAGCGCCGGGCATACATTTTGTATCCCACTCAACGCGGTGCTCGAGTCGATCATGGTCGAAGCCCGCGAGATCGGGACCGTCGAGGGGCACGAAGTCATCACCTTGCGGGGCAAGACGCTACCGCTTTTGCACCTTTCGCGACTGTTTGAGTTGCGACCGTTGCAGGGGCATCAACCCGATCCCAACCGCGTGTATGTGGTGGTCGTCGGGCTTGCACAACACCGGGTGGGACTGGTCGTCGACGAGTTGCTCGGCCAACAGGATGTGGTGATCAAGCCCTTGGGGACAGCCCTGCGCAATGTTCCGGGAATCGCCGGGGCGACCGAGCTCGGGGCCAACCGCACCGTCCTGCTACTTGATGTCGGCCGCCTAGTCGATGAAGGTACACATATCTATCCATCCGCCGACGCAGCAGCCTCGGTGGTGAGCGGGGGATTGTAGTGGCCGAACAAGAAGACCTGTGGCAGGCGCTGTTGCGCAGTGGCGAGGCGGTGGCGACCGACGAGGACTACGAACACGGCTACAAACGCGAGGTTCGCCAGGACCTGCGCCAGTACGTCGCCTTCCGCGTGACCAATGAGCTCTACGCCATTTCGATCCACGAGATCGAAGAGATCAGCAAACTGTTTGACACGACACATGTTCCACGCACCGCCGACTTTTTGATCGGGATCGGCAATGTCCGCGGGCGTGTCATGCCGGTGATCGATCTCGCTACGCGCCTGCGCCTCGGGACATGCGCCCGCGAACGCACGGCCCGGGTGTTGATCGTCCTGCACAAAGACGAGCCCTACGGATTGGTGGTCGACGAAGTTCGCGATGTGGTTCGGATTCCGCCCGAGAGTATGGAAGAGCGGCCCGGTGGGATCTCGGGCGCGCGCGCCGATTACATCCGCGGGCTCGGTCGCCACAACAACGAAATCGTGATTGTGCTCGATCTCGCAGAGGTCCTCGACCCGGCGGATTTTGTCTGCGGCGGATTCGACGAGGGGGGGGTGTTGTGACTACCAAGGACCACAAAACCTTCCAAACCGACAGTGACGAGGCGCTCAAGCTCGCGGGGTTTTACGTCGGCAGCGGCCTGTACGGTATCGAGATCATGCGCATCAAGGAGGTCATCCAGGCCAAGCCCTATCCGGTGCGTCCGGTACCCCACGCCCCGGATATCGTCGAAGGAGTCATTGCCCTGCGCGGGGTCGTCATCCCGGTGGTCGACCTTCGGCGGCGGTTTGGCACCGAAATCGACCCCGAGCTCGACCGCCTCAACAAGCTCATCATCGTCAGCGTGAGCGGGCGGATCGCGGGGCTCAAGGTCGACCGCGTGCTCGGGGAATTGCGCGTTGCGCCGACAGCGGTGCGCCCAGCCCCATCGATGTTGCGCCCGGCTTCGCATACAATGACGACAGAGGACATGTTTAGTGGGGTCTGTCGGGTCGGAGATGACATGGTGTTCCTACTCAACCTCGAAGCGCTACTCGTGGCGTCCAGGGGGAAGTAGGTGATGAACACAAAGCCGCAGACCGACATCGATTCCTCCGTGGTGGTCACCCGCCAGCGACGGCCGCGAGTGTTGGTCGCCCACGAACGTGCGGGGATCAGTGAAGCCGTGCGTCGGGTGTTGGCGATCTACGGTTTTGAAGTCGAGTGTGCGAACGATGGCGACGAGGTCGAACAGTTGCTGCGCAATGAGCCGTTCGACGGTCTGGTCCTTGACGTGGCGATGCCGGGAACGCCGAGTTACGAGTTATGTGCACTTGCCAAGACCGGACTGACGCCGCCGATCGCCGCCGTGATCCTAGTCGCCACCGTGTTTCGACGATCGAGTTACAAGCGCAGGCCATCGCGGTTGTACGGCGCCGACGATTACGTCGAGATCTATCGCCTCGGCGAAGAGTTGCCGAGCAAGTTGTGGCGGCTGTTGGGCAGCGACCTCTACGGTCCGCCCGGCGAGGCCCAATCCGAAGCTGTGATGTGGTCGATGCTCGAGGATGACATGTCCGAAGAGACAACTCCCGAAGCGCCCGAACGGATCGCCGATCTACTGGTCGCCGACCTCGTCCTCAGCAACGCCGATCGGGTGCTCAACGCCAACTCGATCGAACAGGCACGGCTCGGGCTCGAAGGCGACTTGCGCGAGGCCCAGATGCGCCACGCCCAGGCGGTGGGCGAGGCTGCGGGTGAGGCTGTGAACCATGCATTTGTCCGCCTGATGGCCGGCTTTGGCCTGTCACACCAGGAGCGGGGGTGACACAGACAAGCGGCGACGAACCGAGTCGAGTGCCGATCACCGACGAAGAAGTTCGCCTCCTGCGAGAATTGGTCCACGACCACTGTGGCCTGTCGACCGGGGTCAACGACGGTTTTTTCCTCGAGCGCCGGTTGGGTCCACGGCTGCGCGAGCTCAACCTCGCCCGGTTTTTGGACTACTACCATCTGTTGCGCTTCGACCCCTGTGGCGACGAGGAACTCGACTTATTTGTCGAACGGATCACCACGCACGAGACCTACTTCTTTCGCGAGCAGTTCCAGCTCGACGGGTTTTGCAACCAGGTGTTGCCGGCGTTGGTCGACCGTCTGTCGGCCCGTCGCTCGTTGGTGTTTTGGAGTGCCGGGTGTTCCACCGGGGAAGAGGCCTACACCATCGCGATGTTGGTGCGGGAACAGGAGAACCTCGACGATTGGAATGTGCGCGTGCTCGGCACAGATCTCAGTCGCAAGGTGTTGGCCCAGGCCAAGCGGGGTGTCTACGGGGCATCGAGTTTTCGCACCACTCGGGCGGCACTCAAGCTGCGGTACTTTGAGGCGGATCCCGACGGGTACCGCGTGTGCGACACGATCCGCCGCCTGTGTACGTTCCGTCAACTCAACTTGGTGCGGGAGTCCCAGTGCGCGACGGTGGGTGCCGTCGATGCCATCTTCTGTCGCAACGTGTTGATGTACCTGTCCGGGGCGGCGCGCAACCAAATCGTGGAGGCGTTTTACGATAGGCTCGCGCCTGGCGGATATCTCCTCCTCGGGCACTCCGAGAGTTTGCTGAGCACGGCCACGCGGTTCGAACACGTCCATCTCGAAAAAGACCTCGTCTACCGCCGTCCCCTGGTTTAGATTCACTGTATCTGCAACGAACCATGAACCGTCTGACCACCACCCGTCGTCGTCCCGACAAGTCCCTGCTGAGGGTGTTGGTCGTCGACGACTCGGCCTACAACCGTCAGACGATCACCTCGATGCTCGAATCAGACAGCGGGGTCGAAGTGGTTGGGCGGGCGGCCGACGGGCGCGAAGCGTTGCAACTCGCGTTTGATTTAGAACCCGATGTCATCACCCTCGACCTCGAGATGCCGGAGATGGACGGGTTTTCGTTTTTGCGGTTGTTGATGTCGCGCCGACCGATGCCGGTGATCGTGATCTCGGGCCACAGCCAGCGGGAGAATGTGTTTCGTGCACTCGAGCTCGGAGCGATGGATTTCTTGGCCAAACCGGTGCGCCACATCGGGCCGGAGTTGCGTGAGATCCAGGCCGAGCTCGTACAAAAAATCCGTGTCGTCAGTCGGCTCCACGCGGTGCGCCTGCAACTGCGGGCGCAATCATTGCGCCTACAACGAGATGCTCGGCGGACCCGCGAGCTGGTGGCGATACCCGACGGCCCGATCGAAGAAGTGCTGACCAAGTTCGCGGCGAGTCCCACGCCCGAGCCCGAACAGGTCGTGGCCGAGCCCATGTCCGGAGAGCCGCCGTGGGGGGTGGTCGCGATCGCGGCCTCGACCGGAGGGCCCCCGGCGATCCAACAACTGCTCGGAGAACTCGCAGGCGATCTACCCATTGCAATTTTGTTGGCGCAACATATGCCCGCGCGGTTTACGCGAGCTTTTGCGCGACGCCTCAACAAACTGAGCTCGATGGAGGTCGCCGAAGCCGAAGATGCACAGACAGTGGCGTCGGGTCACGTCTATGTCGCACCAGGTGCGGCCAACTTGGTCGTCGCACGCCGCAGCGACCAAAGCGTAGCGATCCAGGTCCGAGCTCCCGATCCGCCCGGACCCGGTGAAATGGCCAAGATCACCCCGTCTGGTGATGCGCTGTTCCGTTCGGCAGCCAAGGTCTACGGCTCGCGTCTGTGTACGGTCGTCCTCACTGGGATGGGGTCCGATGGTTGCGAGGGTGCTGTGTTTGCCGCGCGTCACGGAGCCGTGGTGCTCGCCGAAAATCCGGCGAGTGCGGTCATGCCGGGCATGCCCAAGTCTGTGGTCGATGCAGGAGTTGCCAGCGAGGTTTTGAGTATCGAAGCGTTGCCCGACGCGATAGCGAGATTCGCCGCGCGACTGCGGGCGCCTGTGCAGGCGAAGTAACGTATGTCAGACAGACGCACAAACGAGCGACCGATCGAGCGGGCGAAGGTCATGGACGCCAACGCGTGCCCTTGGTCACCGCCGTCACGGACTCCGTCCGCGATCCGAGCTAGGTGTTGTGTGTGATATGGTTTAGGAGCGATGGGTGTGAAGGACTCGGGCCGGAAAAACCTCCAGAACAAGACTGAGGCGTTTTTGCAGGAGTTCTTCGGCCATGGCGAGATTTTCGTTCGCCAGCTGATCCTCGAAAACGAACGTCTGCGTCGCGAGCTCAATGCAGCTGCACCGTCGAGTGAGAGTGCACCAGAGATTGCACCGGCAAGTGTCGTCGAGCACCTCATGCAACGCGTGGCCGAACTCGAGTCCGAGATCAAAGGACGGGGTGACGAAGCTGGCTACCCGCTGCTCAATGCCCGGATCGAAGAGCTCGAGACAGAGAATTACCACCTCGCCGCGATGTACGTGGCGTGTCTGCAGTTCCACGCCAACAAAGAGCCTTACGAGGTCATTCGGACAGCCACCGAAATCCTCCTCAACTTCGTCGGACTCGGGAAGTTCACGGTGTTTGTGGTCGACGAAGAACGCAAGGTGCTGTTCCCGGTGGTGCGAGAGGGCGGCGATGTTGAGTCTGCCGAAGAGGTCGAGCTCCAGGGGGGGCCACTCGAAAAATTACTTGTACGACCAAAGGCCTGGAGCCGAGGTGATCCGGCCTATACCGATGACGACGCGATGATGTACCTCCCACTGGTCAGCGACGAACGTCTGTTGTCGGTGATCCGCCTCGAAGGCTTCCTGACCCAGAAGACATCTTTCGAAAATAACGATTACAGCTTGCTAGCCATGATCTCGGAACACGCGGGGATCGCATTGGATTCAGCCTGGGCAAGGGCTTTTTCCAACGCCCCGCCCCTGACCCGCTCCGCTGTTGAAGAGCACCTCGTGGGCGCATGACGCAGCAATCCGCAAAAGACTCCCGTTTCAACGTGTTGGTGGTCGAAGACAGCCCACCGATGCGAAAGATGATCGTGTTCGCACTGTCCCGCGTCAAAGAGCTCCAAGTGACGGAGGCCGACGACGGGGTGGACGCGCTGCGAAAGCTCGCACAACAGCGCTACGACCTGATCCTCACCGATCTCAACATGCCCATCCTCGACGGCCTGAAGCTGGTGAAGCGTCTGCGAGCCGATCGCACCTACAAAGAAACGCCGATCATCATCATCACGACCGAAGGCGCCGCCGAAGACCGCAAGCGTGCACTCGATTTAGGTGCAAATGCATACATTACCAAGCCGATTCAGGCGCCGCTTGTGCACAAGATTGTTCGGCAGATACTGGGTCTAACCCTGACGTAGTGCGCGGGCTATTTTGGCCGAGAAACGGCCCGAACCGGCTTGCAGTAGCCGACTACAGCTGGCGCCGCTTCGGACACATTTCTCGGCCAAAATTTCACCGCGAATCGTAGGGGTGGTGGTGTGGGGTTTTGAGGCATTTTGTTGCGGGCGTTTGGGTAGGGAGAGATAACAATCGTCAGCGTTACGGGCGTTTGGGTAGTGGCACAGCAGTAGCCGACTACAGCTGGCGCCGCTTCGGACACGTTTCTCGGCCAAGATTTCACGGCGAATCGTAGGGGTGGTGGTGTGGGGTTTTGAGGCATTTTTGTTGCGGGCGTTTGGGTAGGGAGAGATAACAATCGTCAGCGTTACGGGCGT
>CAZUPD010000031.1:31428-55496 GCA_964621785.1 uncultured Nannocystaceae bacterium | reverse complement strand
TTCTCGGCCAAGATTTCACGGCGAATCGTAGGGGTGGTGGTGTGGGGTTTTGAGGGCGTACGAGGTAACGACAGTCGATGCGCTCACGGGCCCAGTAAAGTTGCTTAAGCAAATAGAGACGATGGCCGGATAGTTGCGCGGCGAAGCTGTAGATGCCTACAGCTCGCCTCTTTGGGCCGGATCTCGACCAAAATAGCCCCCCGCGCCTCCATCGAAGCTCAATCTGCGTGTGTTCGGGTAGACAGAGGCAGAGCCCGCGCCTCTATCGAAGCTCACCCTGCGTGAGTTCGACAACATCTACATGCAGATACAATTAAAAATATCTCGGACCGACCATCCTGCTGCCTCATCTTCGTCGAGGTCTTTGTCGTGGCGTAGCAGCATCGGAATCAGGGCGTGCCAGAGTGTGAACTCTGCTTTGACGAAGTCGGCGAGGCGCACCTCGCTGGCCTCGAATGCGACGGGACATCGCTCGGTGAGCTTCTCGTGTTCAAACACGACACGGATTGCGTTGCGTCGCACGGGGTCGTCACACCCCCGCGGACAGATCCACGGTTCGAGGAGTACCAAGCGCTTGCGCGGCTTTGTCCCACACCTGACTTTAAAGTAATGGTGCAGGATGATCTCGTCGCTCGTCTCGGGTAACGCGAGTCGGTCCCCGATTCGGAGGCGGCGGACGCCGGGAGACACGCCCGCCGAGAACGCGAGTTGCAACTCGCCGGGTGTCGGGTTGCTCGCGCAAACAAAACAGCGGACGTTCGTATCGAGTAGCGTGATCATGCGTTCATGATGTGTATACATCAGTTTAGGCAGGGTTCTAAATGAAACTAAATCTCAAAATAGAATTTCTGGTTTGACCGGGATCTTGTAGATGGTCGTTCACAGCCTTCTATCAGCTATATGTGAAAATAATCTCGCTTCTTAATTTAAATGATATTGAAAATCTTTTTCAATTAAGGGATGATTTCTCCCGTGGCGAACCCGTGTACTCCATCCTCGCGCAAGGTGATTGCGACTGGTCCGGTGGCGACTGCGGAGCTGTGCTCCTGTGGTGTGGTCCATCTTCACCTCCAAGCGCTGACCATTCGGTTGACGCCGTGCGCTGTCCGGGAGCTCAGTTCGGTGCTCGCCATCTGCGAGCAGGCGACGGCCGAACCGTCGGAACTGCATGTGCCCTACGTCTACGGCCGGGTTCGTGGGAGTGCTTGAGTGCTTGGCCTCGGCGAGATTTTGACGGCCGACGACTACCGGCTTGTCCGCCCCGAATACCGGCGGCTCGTCAGCCGGTTCCGTGCGGTTCGCCGGATTCGTATCGATTCGGCGGCGATGCTGGTGTTTGAGACCCGCGAAACGGTATTGTGGCATATACATGAAATTCTGCGCGTCGAGGGCTATCACCCCCGTCGGATCCGCCAAATCCTTTGTGAGGTCATCCCGTTGCTGCCCAAGCTCGGCGAGCTGCGGGCCACGGTGATGATCGACGGTGGCGGCGCTTCCCGTGGACAACTCATTGCAGATGCACTCGCTGTGCAGGGCGGTCTTGCCTTACAGGCGGGTCGAACCCGATGCTTGAGTGAGCCGGCCTCGTCCGCTGTGTGTCCCGGCGATCCAATTTGGTACCTGCGCTTTTGCCCAAGCAGCGAGTGGGTGGAGCAACTGCAAGCTTCGTGTGCTCCGTTGACGCTCCATCGGGCGTGGGCAGGTGAACCCTTGAGTCAGTCAGTCTCAAACGAGATGCGGCACGCCCTGATCGAAGATGTGATCTGTGCGGGGCAGGGCATGCCGTCGATCCTCCATCGCCTCGCACAAGAGATGGTTCAACATGCATCTTCCCAAGAGTCTTACTTCACAGCCAGCCCCTGATTTTCGTTGTGCCGCAGTACTGCCCGATGGAACGATTGTGGATACATACGAATTTCATCGTGCCCGTGGGGACAAACTCGCGGTTGTGGTCTTCTATCCACTCGACTTCACGTTTGTGTGCCCGTCCGAACTCATCGCGTTGGACCATCGGGTCAAGGCGTTTGACGAGCGCGGGGTCGAGGTCGTCACCGTGTCGATCGATTCCCAGTACACCCATCTCGCGTGGCGCAACACTCCGGTCGACAAAGGTGGGATCGGACCGGTGCGCTTCACGATGGCCGCGGATGTACGGCACGAGATCTGCCGGGCCTATGGGGTTGAACACAGTGATGGCGTGGCCCTTCGGGGAGCTTTTGTGATCGACCGCCAAGGACTCGTTCGCTCGCAGATCGTCAATGACCTCCCGATCGGGCGGAACATCGACGAGCTCGTGCGGATTGTCGATGCGGTCGAGTTCCACGCCGAACACGGTGAGGTGTGCCCGGCGGGATGGCAACGCGGTGAGTCGGGGATGCAAGCGACGCCGGATGGTGTGGCCAGCTACCTCGCGGCCAACGCTCCCAATCTGTAGATCGTTGCGCTTACACTCAATTTCCTCTCAGATCTGTGCGTGGGTTGCATTGCGTCTGCAATCGACCCGCGGCGTTGAAAAACTTGGACATCGAACATGTCACGCTATACCGGACCTCGCTTGAGAAAATGTCGCCGTGTTGGGATCGCCTTGCCGGGCCTGACTCGAAAGTCGATCGACCAGCGTCCGACACCACCTGGACAGCACGGTGCTGCCCGTCGTCGTCGCCCGTCAGACTTCGCGATGCAGTTGATCGAAAAACAGAAGCTGCGCTTCAACTACGGGGTAACAGAGCGTCAGTTGCGACGACTGTACCGCGAGGCGTCCCGCCGCCAAGGCGTCACCGGAGATACCCTGTTGCAGTTACTCGAACGCCGCCTCGACAACGCGGTGTTCCGAGCTGGTTTTGCGCCGACGATCCCAGCGGCGCGTCAGCTCGTCTGTCATGGGCACGTGCGCGTCAACGGATGCAGGGTCAACATTCCTTCGTACCGTGTGCGGGTCGGCGAAGAAATATGTATGCGCAAGCGCAAGGGCGTGCAGCAGATCGTCGTCGACTCCCTGGCGACGACGGAGCTGCCAGCAGCAGATTGGCTCGAGGTCGACGGCGAAAAGCAAACGTTCGAGGTCCGCACATTGCCCGGTGCGGCCCATGTCCCCTTTGAGGTCGATGCCCAGCTGGTCGTCGAGTTCTACGCACGGTGAGGTCCGCTATGTTGTTCAACAAACGCGATACCCTTGCACCGGAAGACGCACCCTTGGCCCTGGCTGAGCACGCCTTGTGGATGCTGGTCGCGGCCCGCGGCCCGTGTCCTGAGCTCGTCAAAATCGTTGAGAGTGCATTGAATGGTCAAACGCCGCCGGGAAAATTACTCGACGACGACCAGTTGTGCGACCTTTGGGAGCAACTCTACGAGCTCTATCAGGCCGGGCAGGCGGGACAAACAAAGGATGTCCTCTCCGACAGCTTTGAGCTCGCGGGACTGGTGTGGCAAGCGTATCAAGATGGTTTTAAAGCAGGAGTTGCGAGTGTCGTAGCGACAGACGGGGGGCTGGCAATGTCGAGCTTTCATGCGCCTGTGCGCAAGTGGCCGGATGCCTAGGCTCGGCTCCTCGCGATGACCGGACGGCGCACACAGGTGCGTCATCTGTCGGTACGCAGATGCCGATGCAAGAGCAACGATGTGAACGTGGGTCGACCGAACACCCGCTCCAAAAAAAAAGGCGCACAGCGGTCAGGACCGGCGACGCACCGTAAAAGCGAAGAATCCAACGACCCACCACGCACTCGGGAAGCGCGCGAAATTTGTTGTGCATGCACATCCTTCGGTAGTATTGTCGGCCGCGCTGTCGAATCCATCGCTATCAGTGGTGGATCCCGTTGAGTCGCTCTCCGCGTCCTGACCGTCGTTGGTTGCGTCATCGGTGGTCGATCCTCCGGGCAACCCCGCGGGTAAGCATGTGTCGACAAAGGACTCGTCACCCACACACAAAAGGGTCTTGGCCGATACATCGGCGATGGCGGGGTAGCTCGCGATCAGCCAATAACTCCCGGCCGCAAGCGATTGTCCCTCAGCGAGGATCCCCGGGTGGCGGTCGCCAGTAAATTCGTCGAGGGCGGGCGCGAGTTTGCTTTCGAGTCCTTCTCCGGCGGTTGGGTGCAGGGCGAATGCGAGTTCCGGCCGCGGCGGATCGACGCCCGCCCACAGCGGACCACCGGTGTGTTGCAAATGCAAGTATTCGCTCGCCAGTGGATAGACGCGTAGATCGTGGGCCAGGGAAAGGCCTTCGTCGGTGGGGTCGACCATCCGCAGGCTGGCAGCGTCGGAGTGACCTTCACCGAGTTGTCCGGCACGCATACCGGTGGCGAGGTTGTAGCGGGCGAACACAGGCCAAGCGTGGCTCACGGGATCACCGAGGTCCTCGAGGACACTCGCCATCGTCGTCGCTAGGTCCGGCTGTGACTGCGGCTCGACGGCCTCGAAGAGAGATTTAATTGTATCAGCACCATGTTGCGCCGTAAGAAAATCCCACCATAGTGCAGTGCCATAGGCAAGTGCTTGGACCGGGCCTCCAGGTGGGCGATAGAGGGTGCGGCCCGTGTCCGCGAGGTAGGCGTCGCACAGACGGACAAAGTCCTCGGAGTCGGGATCGTACTGGTGTTCGGCCCAGACAGCGGTCCCTTCGGACACCCAGACTGGGACATCGGCATCGTAGGCGGCTGTCACTGCGTGGAACAGTTCGTGGGAGACCAGCGTGTCGACTGCCGCCTGGAGCGAGGGATAGCTGTAGCCGGCGAAGTCGTTTTCCATCACCAAGTAGCCGGCGCAATGGCGAGGTGCCGTGAGGCAGGCGTCTGTCCCAAAAGCTCCGTCGGCACCACCACCAAAGTCGACGAGATAAATGTCGTATGCATCGCTCCCCCCGAGGGAACCGAGGTCGAGGTCGGCCTCGGTGATGGGCCGGCGAAATCCGAGGTCTGTCGTGTACAGGTCGAGGGCCGAAACCGCCGTTGCACCGACCATTTCGACCATGTCCGGGACCCCGCTTTGGTCCGTATCGGTCAGCACCGTTTGGTTCGGTCCGGAGAGGCTGTAGTGGATGCGAAACACTCCGGTAGGCTCGTCGAAGTGGGTGACTTCATCGTCGGGGTCAAAGCTCCACAGCCCACCTTCGGTCGGACGTTCGGTGACCTGACGGTTCGGAAGATCATGTATATGAAAATGTTGCTGCGGACCCTCAATCTCAGGGGCGATGAGCAGCAGATCGAGAGTCAAAAAATATGTGTATACAACCATATCCCTCGGTGCCCTTCGCTACATCGATCGCTACAAAAACCGCCAGCGCCAGGTCAGGTTGCCACTGCCCATCCCCATCGCTCCATTTTGGTTGCAGTCTTCCTGGCCGGATTGATAGTAGGCTTCGACAACGAGTTTGATCATGCCCTCGTCGCCGAGGTCGAGGACAAACGGGATCCCGGTGGTGGTGACGCATCCGTTGTAGCCCCACCACGCACCGAGGGCGTAGTTGGGGCTTCCGGGCAGGCCGGAGCCATCTTCGATGAGGGTACATGTATTGTCGTAGAACGCCTCTTCTTGCCACTGCGCACTGTCCGGTGCACTGTCGACCTCGGCGTAGGAGCCGGCGGCGAGGGCTGTCGACATCACACACCCGGGTCCACTGCTGCCGCTGTTGATCCGCAGGCCGTAGCGCTTGGCGGCGATGTGCCACTCGGTCGAGGTGAGCGCAGACTCGTCGTCGATATCGACACGCTGAGCACCGTCGGCGGTCAATCGCAGGTAGACCCAAGGGTTCATCGAGGCCCCCATGGTGCCGCCAGCTGTGGCGTCGACCGTCGTCAGCCAATCGTCCCCCTCGGAGTTGTTGCCGATCGCACCGGCACTCACAGTTGTCTGAAGAGACAGGTCGAGGATCATTTGGTCGGCGCATGGAACATCCGAACAGGCGCCCACGGGCCCGGTTGTTTCGTCCGTTTCGCCGTCGGAGTCACTGCCGTCGGTCGTATCCGAGTCGCTGGCGTCCGAGTCCGTGGCGTCGGTCGCATCCCCAGAGGTGTCGCTGCCAGAAGTGTCGCCCGAGGTTTCGCTGCCAGAGGTCGCGCCCGTGTCTGTGTCGGAGCCACCTGTGCCGTCTGTGTCACAGGCGAGGAGGAGGCCGACAGCGCAGCTGCAGATCAACCAATGGTGTGCATGCATGAACATAATTGTTTAATATGAAAATGATAATTAATTTCAATAATACAAATTAAAAAACCTGATTTAAGATGAGTGAGCTTGTTCATATCTTGAAAATGAAAATCTTTATCAGTAAAGTGGCGGCATGACAAAGGTGACGCGCCACCAGGTTTCCGACTCTGTTAAGTCCTCCTCGCAGGAACTTTTGTACGACCCCGAAGTGGCGACACCGAGCCACGCCGAGCAGGCGAAGACCCTGGTAGCAAACCGCGGTGTGGGGACCCTGTGTACACTGCACGGCGAAGAAGGCCATCCCTACGGAAGCTTTGTCACCTACGCCTTGGCCGGCGACCGACCTGTCTTTTTAATCAGTCAACTCGCCGAACACACGCGCAACCTACAAGCTGACCGAAAGGCCTCGTTACTCGTGAGCGCGGAGGGCAAGTCCGATCCGTTGGCCAACGCCCGGGTGACGCTGGTCGGGCAGTGTGCACCGCTCCCACGCGGCGAGGATGCCGAGGCCCGCGAGGCCTATTTGGCGAGCCATCCGACTGCGGCCTACTACGTCGATTTTAAGGATTTTGCGTTTTGGCAGCTCGAGGTGCAATCGCTGCGCTACATCGGTGGATACGGGCGGATGAGTTGGGTGAGCCTGGCCGATTGGCAGACCGCGAGCGCCGACCCGATTGCGCCCGTGGCCCCGCAGATCATCAACCATATGAACGAAGACCACGCCGATGCGATGGTCGCCTACTGCCGGGCGTTTTCTCGTGCCAGTGATACCAAGGAGGCCACCATGACGGGTATCGACCGCTACGGGTTTGAGATGTCCGCCGTCACCGAGGCCGGGCCGCGCCCGATTCGGCTGGCCTTTGGGTCACCAATTTCGACGGCCACACAAGCGCGGACGGAGTTGGTGCAACTGGTCAAGCAAGCGCGGGCACAGCTGGCCGTTGGTTCACCCGGCTGATCGAAACGTTTCAAGAACGGTCCGCGGCGGATGTGTTCGACGTCCGCCAAACAGACTCAGTGATCGAGTGGAAGGACCGAAAAGTGTACATAGCCCGAGGTGCCGGCCTCGTCATAGTAGTCGGTCAATTGCAACTTGAAATGATTGCCCTCAACCGTGCGCACCACGTACACGCGCTCGCGTGGGGTGAGGACGTGGTTGCTCGGATTGTAGTCGTACCACTCGTCAAACGCATATCCAGGGGCCGTCTCCATGTCCTCGGGGGCATCCGAAACGTCGTCGGTGACGAAACCATCGACTGGCACTTCGGTAACATCCCCGAGGGTCTTGCCGTCGAGGATCGCAGCTGCGACGTCGCCGGTACCGCTGCTACCTCCGTTGACCGCGACATTAAACCGGAGAAACGCTAGGTCCCAGGCGGGCGAATCCTCGGGCGTGGAGGGGCTGACTTCTTGGCCCGATTCGAGGTCGTAGTAGACCCAGTTCATATCGTCGCGTGCATCGATGACGACATCCGAGGCCTCGAGCGGATCGCCGGTCGACGAAGCACCCGAGTCGGAGGTCATCTCGGATCCAGATTCGCACGATGTACTTGCAAGTGCAAGAATGATGGAGACGGTGAGTTGTTTGCTGAACATGGCGATTCCTGTAATTGCGTTGGAGTGTCGTGAGGACACCCGGATGGGTCGTGGACCCGTGGCAGCACAACCGGCCACGGACCCTGTGGATGGTGGAAAACATCGAGTTGGGGGCCATAAGCAGTGGCCAACACATCGCGCCGCAACACATCGGTGGGCGCGCCCTGGGCCGCGACGCGACCTTCGTGGAGCATCACCACCTCGTCGGCGTGGCGGGCTGCAGCGTTGAGGTCGTGGAGGATCGTCAACACACATGCGCCACGGCGAGCAAACCGTTTGACCTGCTCGAGGATGTGGTGCGCGTGGACGAGGTCGAGGCTCGCACTCGGTTCATCGAGCAGCAGCACCCGCGGCCCTTGGGTACCCCACAGTTGCGCGAGTGCCCGGGCGAGCTGCACCCGCTGGCGTTCACCGCCCGAAAGCGTGGGGAAGCGGCGGCCAATGAGGTTTTCAGCACCGACGAAGCGAAGCACCGCACGCACGATTTCAACGTCGGCCATGGTTTCGCCGCCCCCGTGGGGAAACCGACCGAGTGCGACGACTTCTTCGACCGCAAACGGAAACGAGATGTTGCTGTGCTGTGTCATCACAGCGCGTACCCGGGCCAACTCTGTCGGTTGCCAAGCTCGCAGATGACGGCCGGCCAACGCAACATGGCCGGACTCAGGTTTCAACTCACCTGCGAGTACCCGCAACAGCGTCGACTTCCCGGCCCCGTTGACACCGACGACGGCCGTGACCCGACCGGGCCAAAGCGACAGGTCGACCCGGTCGAGCAAGGTCCGCGAACCGATGCGGAACGAGAGTCCTACGGCCTCGAGCAGCGGCGTCATGTCCCCCTTCGATTGTATGTACATCGTCATGTCCACCCCCGCCTGCGTTCACGCATGAGAAGCGACAAGAACAGAGGTGCACCGAGCAGCGAGGTCAAGATACCGATCGGGACTTCGGCCGGGTCGGCGACCGTGCGTGCGACCATATCCGCGACGAGCAACAGCACGGCACCGAGCAGGGCCGAGCAGGGAATCACAAGCCGGTTGTCGGGTCCACAGCAAAGTCGCAGCACATGGGGAACGATCAGGCCAATAAACCCGATCGGCCCCGTAAACGCGACCGCGACGCCCACTGCGAGGGCCGTCAGGACAATGATGAGGCGCTTTGTTGCAGGCACATTGACGCCCAGGTGACTGGCTTCGGCCTCTCCGAGCATCAGGGCGTTGAGGGCGAGACTCCGGCGGGAGAGCAACCACGTCGCCAGGGCGACCGCCGGTGCCATGATCCAGATCGCGGTCCAGCTGACGGCACCGAGGCTACCCATCATCCACAGGGTGAGGTCGCGTAAACTTGTATCATCACTGAGATAGCTCAGCAGGCCAAGGACGGAGCCTGCTAGGGCGGTCACCGCGATCCCGGCGAGCAGCATCGTCCGCACACAGGCCTGGCCATCGATCTTCGACAAACGGTAGACGAGCAGGGTGGTCGCGGTCGCCCCGATGAAAGCAGCGAGTGGAACGGCGAACTGAATCGCGGGCCCCATCGCCGAAAACACGCGGCTGTGGTCCCCGAGCGCGACGATGACAATCCCGGCACCTGTGGCGGCACCGCTTTGCAATCCGATCAAGCCCGGGTCGGCGAGGGGGTTGCGAAACAAACCCTGGAGGGCGGCCCCCGAAACGCCGAGTGCTGCCCCGACCAGAATTGCAGCGACCACCCGAGGTCCGCGGATCGACAGGACAACAGCTTCATGGATCGATGTGTACTCAACGTTTGCGTGAATCCCCAGGCGGTCGGCGACAATCGCGAGCAGCTGGTCGACACCTACGGGGACACTCCCGACAGCAATCCCGGCACACGCGGCCACAACGAGCGCGGCGAGCAGGGTCGCAAACACGGTCCGCCGGGTCGCCGCACGACTTTGCCGGACGCGGGACATTGTTGCCTATGCATCCTCTGATGTCGGATGTAGACCCATAAACAGCTCCCGCAATGCCTCGGGGGCACGGGGGCCAAATCCGAGAAGCTTGAGGTCGTCGATCGCAACCACTCGACGGTCGCGCCCAGCCGGTGTTTCGGCCACCCCCGGGATCGTCAGGAGACCGTCGACACCGCCGATACTTTCGAGCCCGCGACTGGGGAGTACAATCACATCGGGAGCTGCCTTGATGACGGCTTCGGCAGTCAGGGGGCGAAACCCCTCGAATGCCGTGACCGCGTTTTGACCCCCGGCGAGGGTGAGCATTTGATCGGCCGCAGACTTGCGCCCGGAGACAAACAGTGCGCTTGGCCCTCTTGCATAGACAAATAAAGCCTGAGGCTTCGTCGTGGTAGACGCGCGCAACGTCTCGATTTCTGCCAATCCCTGCGAAAAGCGGGTACAGAGTTGTTCTGCCAGCGGCAAAACTCCGAGTTTTTCACCCAAAAACCGGATCCGTACCAATGCAGTTTCGGGATCTTCTGCACCGGGGACCTCGACGACCTCGACGCCACTGCTCCGCAATTTTTCGAGGGTGGTCGCCGGGCCCGTACCCTCACTTGCAAATACAAGCGTTGGCTCGAGTCCCAACACACCCTCGGCCGAGATGTTGCGAAAGTAATCAAGTTGCGGGAGCTGCTGGGCCTGTTGTGGATGTCGACTCGCCTTGTCGACGCCGACGAGCTTCGCCCCGACACCGAGCTCAAACAGGATTTCAGTGACTGCAGGGCCGAGTGAGACGATCCGCTCGTGGCTGCTGCGACCCTCCGGCTGCTTGCCACGGCAGGCCGCCAAAGCCAGTAATCCGACGACCGAGGCGGCAAAGGCCCGACGGGAGAGGTCCGTTTCTCGCTCGCAAAACACGACGAAATACTATTGCAAATGAAAATCGTTTTCAATAAAAGAAGGTTAAATATCTGATGTGAAGCATCACATCTTGTTCTCTTTGAGTTTATTGAAATGAATTTTCAAAATAATTCAGCACTTCGCGTGATGGCGAGCGCGGCCGTGATGACAGTCGTGCCGCGGACTCACGCTGCTGTGCAAGACGATGTGGTCGAAAAGACACACGAAGAAGAGGATGAAAAGGACAGGTCTCAAGCATCAGGCAAGTCCGCCGACGATGACTATTCCCGCGAGGTGACGGTGACGACCGCCAGCCGGACAGAGCAAGCTGTCGGGGACACGGCTGTCACAACCGAAGTGGTGGGCCGCGAACGCATCGAGGCATCGGGGGCCGAGAACTTGGCCGAAGTGCTCGAGGAGGTGCCGGGGATGCAGGTCACACGTTCGTTTGCTGGAGCTGGGATCCGAATGCAGGGTCTCGACCCGCGTTATACCCTCATCCTCATCGACGGCCAGCGGGTGACAGGTCGTATCTCCGGCACACTCGACCTCACGCGGATTCCCGCCGAGGACATCGAGCAGGTCGAGATCGTTCAGGGTCCGAGTTCCTCGCTGTATGGCTCGGATGCGATCGCGGGGGTTGTCAATGTCATCACCCGCAAGACCAAGCGTCCGTACGAAGCCGAAGTCCACGCGGCGCTCGGCAGTTTTTGGACCACAGACGTCAGTGCACGTGCGGGGCTGCGGCGCAAACGGTTCGGTGCACAGCTCACCGGAGGTTGGCACCGAACCGATGGCTATACACTCGAAAGGCCCGACCGCCCGCCCGAAGATGCATCGACCACAGGGAGTTGGCAAAACACGGGAAACGTGGCCCTACAAACAGATTTTACTCCCAACACCCCGGCTGACCTGCGCATTTCAACACGTGTAGACTACCAGCTGCGAGACATTCGCAGGGTTGATTTTAGCCCGCCGCGTGCCAACTACGATCGGCAAAACCTGACCCATCTCGCCAATGTCACCATCACCCCTGAAATCCGCTGGAATGTGCCGGCGCGCCTGCGGCTGATCGGGCGTTTTGCCTACTTTGACGATACCCTGACGACCGACCAACGGCTGACCGATGATGGAGACTCGGTCGAGCGCACGGTCGACAAACTCGGGGAGATCACGGCCCAGTACGATCAATTGGTGGCGGCGCAACATATGTTGTCGTTTGGGTTCGTCACCTCGTTCGAGGATATCGACAGCGATCGCGTGTCAGCGGAGCAACGCGCCCGGCAGCGAGTTTCATTGTATGTACAGGATGAGTGGCAAATCGCCAGAACTCCACGGGTGGTGTTGGTGCCGAGCAGTCGCCTCGACTACGACACCCAGTTCGGTGGGGCGTTGACACCCAAGGTGGCCCTTCGGCTCGATCCCACCCAGTGGTTGACGCTGCGAGCGAGCTATGGGGCAGGCTTTCGCGCGCCGGACTTCAAGGAGTTGTATCTGCAATTTGCGAATCCGGCCGCCGGCTATCGCGTCGCCGGAAACCCCCAACTCAATCCCGAACGCTCGCGAGGAGCCAACGCCGGGGTCGATCTAAAACTGTGGGAGTGGGGGTCGTTGTCCGCAGCGTACTTTCACAATTCCATCGACGGATTGATCACCACCCCGACCGGCTCGGCCTTGGTCGACGGCGATGGGACGTTGGTGTTTCAGTACGTCAACCTCAGTGAAGTGCAAACCCAGGGGGTTGACCTGCGCGGCGGAGCGACGTTCCTCAAGCACTTTGGTGCAGATCTTGGCTATACATACACGCTCGCCTATGACCTGTCTCCCGACGACGAAGGCCGTCCGCAGGTCCGGGACCTGCCGGGTCGACCGCGGCACCGCGGGAATGTTCGCTTGTGGTTTCACCACCGCCGGATCGGTACCCGGGTGCAGTTGCGCGGGGCAGTGTTTGGCGGACAGCAGTTTTATCGGGTCGTCAGTGAGGGCGGTGATTCCCGGGAAGAACAGGTCACACTCGCACCCTATGCGGTGTTGGATATCCGCGTGGCCCAGGAGTTTCTCAAGCACTACGCAGTGTTTTTGGGAGTCGACAATCTGCTCAACGCCGGTGACCCGGATTTCTTGCCCCTGGTTCCGCGCAGTTTCTACGGCGGATTGACTCTGCGTTACTGAGCTCTTGCCCACACCTGCCGAGAAGTTGACCTGACACCTCTATTTGACACTCTGCGGTCGGTGTCTTCCCCCAACGCGACTGCGATCGATGATGCGATCGACGAATACCTCGGTCACCTCAAGGTCGAGCGCGGACTTCGTGCAAATACACTCGACGCCTATGGCACCGACCTTCGTCGGCTTTCGAGCTACCTACTCGAGTGTGGTGTCACCGAGCTCTCCGCAGTCGACACCGGTGTTTTGTTGGGGTTCTTACGCAACCTCGTCGACACAGGAGTCAGTGTACGTACACAGACGAGACGGTGGGTCGCCGTGCGCGGGCTTTTTAAATACCTTCGTACCGAGCACCTGATCGCAGTCGATCCGACCCAGGGAATCAAACTTCCCAAGTTGGCCCGCAAGCTACCGGAGTTACTTTCACGCGCCGAAATCGAAGCTTTAATCGCGGCTCCCGGGCTCGATACCGCCATCGGGATTCGGGACACCGCACTGTTGGAACTGATGTACGCGACCGGCTGCCGGGTTTCCGAGGCGATGGATCTGACCCTCGATCGTCTGCATCTCGACCAGGGGTTGGTGATGCTGGTCGGCAAGGGCGACAAGCATCGGGTCGTTCCGCTGGGTGCCTGTGCGGTCGCTGCCTGCATGATGTGGTTGGAGCGCGGGCGTCCAAAACTTGCGAAGCGGGCTTTGGGTCGGGTCACGGACGTTGTGTTTCTCAATCACCGTGGCGGCCGGTTGTCACGCCAGGGATGGTTTTTTAAGCTGCGGCAGGCTGCGGTTGCCGCCGGGATCACCCGTCCGATCTCTCCTCACAAGTTGCGCCACAGTTTTGCCACCCATGTGCTCGAGGGCGGCGCCGACTTGCGGTCCCTTCAGACGTTGCTAGGCCACGCCGACATCTCAACAACGCAGATTTACACCCACCTCGGGCAGCGGAGGTTACGGGAAGTCCATCGCAGGCACCATCCGCGGGGGTGAGTCGGCCGCCTTCCGGTCCGCAGGTTCCCGCGTCCGACGCGTGTCCGGGAAAGCCGTGTGATGGCGCGGGATTCGTTGACTCGAGGAATTGCGCCTGCTAATCCAGTGCGAAGGATGGTGTAGCGCATGTGGCGCGGTGAAGGTGTCGAACGAATTCTCCAGACCTCCGCGGTCGCAGTTGTCGGACTCTCGGCAAGCGATCTGCGAACGGTAGCGATCTTTGTCATCTGTCTACTGATCTCGGTCTGCATTCACGAGTTCGCGCACGCGTTTTCGGCCGACAAGTTGGGCGACCCAACACCAGCTCGTGAAGGTCGGCTGACACTCAACCCGGCCTCCCATGCCGATCCGATTGGGACACTCGCGCTCCCGATCATGGCTGGGCTGTTCAAGTTGCCGGTGTTGTTTGGCTGGGGTCGTCCGGTGCCCACACAGCCGCGCTACTACACCCGCAAGATCAGTATGCGTGCTGGGCTCGCGCTGGTTGCGTTTGCTGGGCCATTTTCCAACCTCATCCAGGCGATTGTCACGGGGGCCGCGTGGGTCGTCTTGGCACGCACCGGCACGGTTGCTCCCGGGGATGGTTTTTGGGACATCCTCAGCCTGTTTTATCGACTCAACGTCGTGTTGATGTTGTTCAACCTGTTGCCGTTACACCCACTCGATGGCGGCAAGATCCTCGCGTGGTTGTTGCCCTCCAGCATGCAGCACGTCGACGATTTTCTCATGCGCCACGGTGGCACCATCTTGATGGCGCTCATCTTCCTGCCGCCGCTCGTCAATCTCCCAGATGTCATTGGTCTGTTGTTCGGCCCGCCGATGCGCTGGTCGACGGAGTTGATTTCGGGGCTCATGACAATGTAGCCAGGCAGTTCGGCGCCAATCACTTGCACATGCAGAGTGTCGTTGAAGATACATCTTGTGGGTCGATGCCGAGGTGAGTACCGACGTTCAACCCGTGGTTGAGGATACGTCCTCCGAGCAGCACGTGGCCTACCAGGTCGAACTCGACATGTTCGAAGGTCCCCTCGACCTCCTGCTCCACCTCGTCAAGCGTCACGAGCTCGACATTCTCGACATCCCGATTGCGTTTATCACCGAGAAGTACCTCGAGTACCTGGCGTTCATGCGGGCACTCGACCTCGAGATCGCCGGCGACTATCTGGTGATGGCGGCGACCCTGGCGTTCCTAAAAAGTCGCGAACTGTTACCGCCCACCCCCGAAGAAGCCGAGGACGAGGCCGACGAGGAGGAGGTCGAAGATCCGCGAGAAGCTCTGATCCGACGGCTGTTGGAGTACGAACGTTTCCGGGCTGCCGGTTTTGAGCTCAACGAACGCCCCGTTTCGGGGCGGGATGTGTTTGCCCGCGGCAGTGAGATTGCCGTGCCTGTGTACGACCCAGGGCTCGCACCTGTCTCATTGTTCCGCCTCGCTGAGGCCTACAACCGCGTGCTCAACCGGGCCAAGATCCACAAGAGCCACGAGGTCACGCTAGAGCCGATTACGGTATCCCAGCGGATGGAACAGCTCACCTTGATGCTCCGGGAGCGCAACGAAATCGGGTTTGAAAGTCTATTTTTATCGCGTACGTGGAACAGCGAGTTCGAGCTGCGGTCGATGCTCGTCGTCACGTTGATGTCGGTATTGGAGCTCGTCAAACTCGGTCTCATCAACGTGTTGCAGCCGGACGACCGAGCGGAGATCAAGATTTTTCGCCGGGCGACGACCGACGATGCGATGAAGGTGATCCGCTCGCTCGGGAGCAACGTCGGTTTTGGGGAAGAAGCGCCTGAAAAACATGTCGATGCACCAAAGCTCGCGAGTCCTGATACTTCCGGGGAGCCGGAACCCCACGATGGGCCCGCGAGTCCTGATGCATCCGGGGAACCGGAACCCCACGACGAACCCGAAGCCGATGCGAGCGACAAGCAGGTAAACTCCGATGGCGTAGTTGAGGTATCCGAGGAATAGATTTCGATGGCCAAGCGATCCTCAAAATCCAAGAAGGCGAGCCGAAAGCGGCGCAAGGCTCCGATCCGGGTGCACGAACAGGCGAAGACGACGGACGATCGTCCAGTCGGCGAACTTGTGTCGCAGCTCGAAGATGCAGATACACAGGACAACAAGGCTTCGATCGATGCATTGGTATCCGCGCTCGGGGATGATTCGGGAGAACGCAAGAAGGCCCCGGGCGACGAAGGTCCGGGAGCGGGTGAGGTAGAGGGCTCCGAGACGGGGTCGCACAACGCAGGTGACCCTGACGAGTCGGCCGAACTGCACGGGGGTTCAGAGTCGCAAGTCGACGATGACGCGTCGGTGGGGTCGAGCCAAGATGTACAAGCAAGTACCGAGTCGGGCGAGTTCGATGAGCTTCCAGTTGAGTCGTCGGGCGAGCTGGACGAGACACGGGAGCTTTCCGACGCGTCGGACGAGAACCGCGCAGACGCACACGAGGCCAGCGACGACGATTCGAGCGACGAGGGGAACGACGGGAACTCCTCCGAAAGTTCGGTGCCGGGCGAAGAAAATTCCGATTCGGGCGAGGACGCAGAGGCGACTGAAAAAGATAGTGCAGATACAAAAGGGCTGGAGGCATCAGACGCTTCTGAGAACGCGGATGCGACAGCAAGCGACGACAGTGCAGATACAAAAGATGTAGAGGGAGCAGGCGCTTCCGAGGACGCGGATGCGGCAGCAAGCGACGACAGTGCAGATACAAAAGATGTAGAGGGTTCAGACGCGTCCGAGGACGCGGATGACCCCGAGAAAAAAACCGAAATTGCTCTCGTCTCTGAACTTCCGATCGACCCGGACGATAACCTGAAAGATGTCGAGGGGGAGGCTTCGCCGCGCCTGGTTTCGATCATCGAGAGTTTGCTGTTTGCCGCCAGTCAGCCGATGACGGTCAAGAAGCTGCGCAAGGTTCTCAAGGAGCCGACCAAAAATCAGGTTCGCCTCGCACTCAGACACATCATGGAAGCCTCCCGCGAGCGCGGGATTATCCTGTCTCAAGTTGCAGGTGGGTTTCAGTTGCGCACGCATCCGCAAAATGCCCAATGGGTGCAGGCGATGTTGCAGGCCAAGCCGGTCCGGCTCACGCGGCCACAGCTCGAGGCACTGGCGATCGTCGCCTATCGCCAACCTGTTACGCGTCCGGAAGTCGAGGATGTACGCGGGGTCGACAGCGGGGCCGTGCTCAAAGTGTTGCTCGAGCGAGAGCTCGTCCAGATTGTGGGAAAACGCGAAGATCCCGGTCGGCCGCTGCTCTACGGGACAACCCTCCATTTCCTCGAATTTTTCAACCTCCAATCGTTGCGCGACCTCCCGACCCTACGCGACTTCAGCGAGTTGTCCGACCATACCAAGGCGACCTTGCGCAACAAGCTCGGTGAGAGCGAAGCCGAAGCGCTCGGGCAGGAAGTGATGGGATTCGCCAAGCGGCTCGCCGATGAAAAAGATGAGGATACAACTGTCGAAGCTGAGGCGGCCGAGTCGGGGGAAGATGTCGACACAGGAGCGGATCGCCGTCACGACGAGGGCGAAAACAATGGGGTGGACGAGTTGAATCGGGAAGTGGCAAATGGCGACGATCCGGGCGACATGTCAGACACAGACGAAGGAGCGGGCGACGTCGAAGACGACGCGCTAGGCGAAACGGAGTCGACGGACGAGAGCACCGACACGGCGGGCGAAGAAGCAGATGAAGAGTCACAGACAGTTGGAGCGGACGACAAACTTCCAGAGGAACATGACGGGCCCGATGTAAACGAGGAAGAGGCGGACGCATCGAACGAGGACCGGGACGACGTGTCGAACGAGGAAGAGGCGGACGCATCGGCTGAGGGGGAAGACTCTGCCGAGGACGACGACAAAGCGGACGAAGAAGGACCGGACGAAGGCGAAGCGGCCACCGAGAATGCAGATGCTCACGAAGAAGAATCGGGCCTTGGCAAAGAAGGCGATTCGGACGAACAAGACTCGGACGACTCAGATACAGGTGACGACGAAGTAGAAGACCCGGACGAGGACTCAGATGAGTACGAAGGCTCAGAGGGGGATGAAGATTCCGACTCAGACGACTCAGACGAGTACGAAGACTCAGAGGGGGATGAGGATTCCGACTCAGACGACTCAGACGAGTACGAAGACTCAGAAGAGTCTGTTTCGGACGACGGCTCAGCTGAGGACTCGGACTCGGACTCGGACGAAGGCTCAGCTGAGAACTCAGAAGAGTACTCAGATGAAGGCTCAGCTGGGGATTCAGACGAAGAGGGCTCGGACGAAGAGAGCTCGGACGAAGCGGACTCGGGCGAAGCGGACGAAGAGGTCGGCGTATCCGAGTCCGATACAGATGCAGCCGAGGACGACGAATCGGACTCGGACGCGCCGACCGACTTGGACGAAGAACGCGTGGTCGAGTCGGACGTCGCCGAGTCAGACATCGATGAAAGAGAGCTTGCCAGCGATCATGTTGGGGAGCACAGCAACGTGGGGGCGGGTCCTGGCGCCGAAAATCGGTCAGACATTGATACCGATCCCCACAAAAAAATTGTACATACACTTGATGATGTCGCGGCCGAGGCCGCGGTGACAGATGGCGATGCCGTGTCGGACATCGCGGAGGAACAAGATGGCGACGCCTAAACAATCTCGCGGAACCTCTCGGGCGAAGTCCAAGAATCATTCGCGCCGCAAGCCGCGGCCTCGCCGGGGCGCGAGTTCCGTGGCTTCACAGCCTGCGCCCGTGGAAGGTGGTGTGCGCTTGCAAAAAGTGATCGCCTCTGCAGGCGTCACCTCGCGGCGCAAAGCCGAGGGGCTCATCGCCGACGGCAAAGTCACGGTCAACGGGCGTGTCGTGCGGGAACTCGGCACCAAGGTCGACCCACAGCGCGATCGTATCCGTGTGATGGGCAAGCCGATCGCGGTCGAACGCAAGGTCTACTACGTGCTCAATAAGCCAGATGGCGTGGTCTGTTCGGCGGTGGGCAAGGTCGACGAGCGCGGACGGCCAACTGTGCTTTCGCTGCTATCGACGGTCGAACAACGCGTCTTCCCTGTCGGTCGGCTCGACTACCACACCCGTGGCGTTTTGCTCATCACCAACGATGGCGACCTCGCTGCCGGATTGACCCATCCGCGCCACAAGGTCCCCAAGACCTATCACGTGAAGTTTCAAGGGCGTCCGAGCCTCGCTGCGATTCAGAAGTTGAACCAGGGAGTCACCCTAGACGATGGGGCCGTGACAGCACCTGCACTTGAGGTCAGCCTCATCAAAGAGACCGAGACCAATACGTGGATGCAGCTCACGATCGCTCAGGGATTGCACCGTCAAGTTCGGCGAATGGGCGATGCCGTGGGTCATCCAGTCCTCAAGCTCATCCGCGTCGCCGTCGGCGGCCTGACAGCAGATGGTCTGAGTGATGGAGAATACCGACCGCTGAAGGTGTCGGAAGTGTTCGACCTGCGCGAGCTGTGTGGATTGAACTAGCCCAACCAGCGGGCGGAACGTCCTGAGTGTCGTGTTCGCACATCCAATGGTTCCTGGGGTGAAGGAGTGTTCGCGTAGCCTTCGAGCCATGACCGCAAAGACACGATTTCGCGGTCATGCATGTGTATACATTGGTGGATGTGGGGCGTTCCGAATCACATCGTTTGTTGTGTTTACAATTAATTGAGTTAGCGGAGAGTGCGCTTCCGCGGTTGCTTGACACTGGTGATATCTTCCCCGGCTATGTCCCGAGCAGTGCGAGGGGAACTCCAGTTCTCGAGTCACAATATCATCGACGCCTTCATCCGTCGGTTTGAGCACAGTGCTTGCGCCCCAGCAGTTCACTTCCTTCCCACCGGCGATGTCGAAGGGGCATGCGAATCGTGGACATTTGGCGAACTTCACCACTACGCCATGGGGATCGGTCGAGAGCTGCAAGGGCGAGGGCTCGCCGGCCAACGGGCTCTACTCATCTACCCGCCGGGCGTCGACTTTATCGCCGCGCTCATCGGATGTTTTTACGCCGGTGTCATCGCGGTTCCTGTCTATCCACCGACGCCATCTGATTTTTCATTGACAGTACAACGACTGGTGCGAATCGCGAGAGACTGTGACGCTCGATCGATCATCTCGCTGCCCCAACTCGCACACATGGCAGTTGCGGCACCAGCCTTCTCCGGATTGAACTGGCACACCTTTATCCGCCAAGACACCTCGGCGAGTCGTCTCGATATCGCGTTTGACCAAGAGATCGCATTTTTACAGTACACCTCGGGCTCGACTGGCGATCCAAAAGGAGTCATTGTCGGGCACGACAATCTGTGGTTCAACATCCTGGCGTGCGAGCGTCGCTATCCCTCGAGACATATGGTCTCGTGGTTGCCGGCCTACCACGACATGGGGTTGATCGGGGGGATTTTGACAACCTTGGCAATGGGTGGCGAGTTGACGCTGCTCCCCCCGCACGCATTTTTGCAACGACCTTCGAGATGGATGCGTGCCGTCTCCCATGCCCGTGCCGATCGCACGGTCGGACCGAACTTTGGCTACTCGCTCGTGGCACGTAAGCTGTTACCACGCGACGTTGCGGGGCTCGACCTCTCCTGTTTGCGCCACGCGATTGTCGGGGCTGAGCCCGTGTCGCCGCGGATGATCCGTGAATTTTGCCAGAAGTTTGCCGGCGTCGGGTTTAGACCTGAGGTGTTCGCCCCGGCATTTGGTCTGGCCGAAGGAACACTTCTCGTGTCGTCTCGCGCCGCACCGCATCAACCTGTGGTCGCACGATTTGATGCAGATGCATTGACTCGTGGCGAGGCAGTGACGGTCGACGCCGGCGGTAGTGAACTCGTGGGTTGCGGAACGTCGATCGACGGACAACAGATCGTCATTGCCGACCCGGAGACGTCAAACACCTGCGAGGATGGTCAGGTTGGCGAAATTTTGGTCCGAGGCCCGAGTGTGTGTCGGGGGTACTGGGGCCGTCCAGAATCGGTCGACGAGGTGTTTGCCTGTGAGGTGTCTGGCCAGACAGGTAAGTTCCTCCGGACAGGTGACCTGGGCTTTTTGCGCGATGATGTCTTGTTCATTGTCGGACGGATCAAGGACCTCATCATCATCCGAGGAAAAAATTTCGCCGCGACCGATATCGAAGCGACGGTCGAGCAGGTCTGTCCCACGTCGATTCGCCCCGGGCGAGTCGTCGCCGCACCGCTCAACGTCACCGGCGAGGAAAAGCTGCTCGTGCTCGTAGAGTTGCGCAACGTAGGCCTCCAGCAAGGAGGCGACGACTTGGTGACAACGATCGCCCGCGCGGTGACGACGGACCATGGAATACATGCGCATACAATCGTTTTACTCCGCACCGGTGGCCTGCCGCGAACGTCGAGCGGTAAGTTACGTCGAACCGCCGCGCGGGACCAATTTGTCGCCGGGGACCTACGCGAGGCGACCATTTGCAGTCGCAGTCACGCGGACCTGTCGTACTACAGACCTTCAACCGACCGCGTGCGTCTCGACCGTCGACCGACGCGCTATCGTTTTGACCTCGAACGCGACATCCCGTGGGACCAACTCGACAGGCCCGGGATCTACCTACCCGACGAGATCCTCGCACAGCTCGGACTCGACACGTCGCGCTACCGGAGCGATCCCGAGGCCTACGACGTCCTGCAATGGGCCGTTGCGCTGTCCACCTGTCGCACCTTTGAGGTGCTCGAGTGGGGCATCATCGAGTTTTGCCGCGACCAGCAACCGGCCCTTGGCGCGTCGGCTTCGATCGACAACCTGCGCAGCGAAGAGGAAAAACATATCCGACTTTTTCGCCGGTTCGCCAGCCATCTCGAGGGTCAACGGCCCGAGCTCGTCGCAGCGTTTAATGTGGCCTTCGCCGACAGTTTCAAGTTTCTTCGCGGCCTGTTCGATCGCCATGCTGGGCCGCGCTATCACCTGCAGACGTGGCTCGACGCCCTTTTGTTTGAGCCCTATTCTCTCTACCTTGCACATACACTGATGACGACCGACCAACCCGTGCAACCTGTATGGTTGCAGGTTCACGCCCTGCACGCGCGCGAGGAGAGTCACCATGTGGTGACCGTCGGACACTTTGTCGATCATCTTCAGCTTGATGGGCGCGAGCGGGACGACGCTGCACAAGCGTTTGTCTCGCAGCTCGAGGGCGGGTTTGAGCACATCATGGGGGTGGCCGCACCGATGCGTTTACTCGCCCAGCGCTATCCGGAATACGGTAGCGACGTCAAGCCGCGTATGGGCGCATTGCCCAAGGCGTTTGTAGATACACTTGCACATGCAAAAGAATTTTTGCCACTGCGGCGAGCGTTGCCCCACCTCGCCAGGCGAACCTCCCCCCCGCGACCCGACGTCGTGTTTGTGCTCTCCTCGGAGCGCTCGGGCTCCACGTTACTGCGGGTCATGCTTTCGGCCCATGGTGAGCTGTTTAGTCCACCCGAGCTCAATCTCCTCAGTTTCCAATCGCTCGAGGAGCGGGAACGGGAGTTACCCGAGGTACAACGCGACGGGCTGATACAGGCCTGGATGGCACTCTACGGTGAGACGCGAACCGCCGCTCTCGCGCGTCTCGATCAATATGCAGATGCACCGATTGGAGAGGTCTACCGCGATCTGACGGAGGCTCTCGGGGACAAGATCCTCATCGATAAATCACCGATGTACAGTCGAGATGCCGCGGCCCTGCGTCGAGCAGAGGCGATGTTTGGCGAACGCGTGCGCTACATCTACCTCACCCGTCACCCGGTTTCAGTCATCGATTCCTATGCTCGAATCGGTCTGCAGCGGTTGACCAGCGATGACATTCACGAGCGCCGCGACCCCTACGAACTCGGAGAAATGGGATGGACGCTCAGCAACCAGACGGTGCAGGCGTTTTTAGACAACGTCGATCCGAGGCGCGTGTGGTCGTTGCGCTACGAGGACCTCGTTGTTGAGCCTCGGGTCGAGATGCTGGGACTATTGGAGTTTTTGGGGGTCACCTTCGACCCGGCTGTTTTAGATCCCTACGGCAGCGGAAAGATGGTTGAACAGACAGGTTATGAAGCCCTCGTCGGCGATCTCAACTTTGCCGCACACAAGCGGATCGATGCGCTTCTCGCCGATGCGTGGCGACGTGTCCGCCTCCCGCGGTCGCTCGGCAAGGCGGCGGTCGAGGTAGCCGAGTCCCTCGGCTACGAGCTCGAGGGTCAGGCCGTGGTCGCGGTGGATCATTCTTCCGCAACGCCGGGGGTAGAACGACGCCCTCATACGCGCGCACAGGTGCGGGCAATTGTCATCGATTTGCTCGCACGAACGGCAGACATCGACAGGGTGTCGCTGACCGACGACACCGCACTCAGTGACCTCGGGATAGGTTCGCTGCAGCGGATTCGGCTGACGGACGTGCTCGAACAGATGTTGACCCGTCCCCTCGATGCCATGACGCTTTACAACTATCCGACGGTCGGCGCATTGGTCGATTTTTTGAGTGGGAGCGACACGCCCCCGGCACCGCCCAAAGACCCCCAAAACAGTTTCGGTGCCGCGTTTGATCTCGAGTCAGAGGTCCATTTGCCAGACGTCGTGCTTCCTGCCGGACCTGTCCGAACAGGCACGCGTGTTCTCCTGACCGGAGCGACAGGTTTTTTAGGTGCGTACCTGCTTCGCGATCTCCTCGCCGACCATCAAACCACGGTGCACTGTTTGGTGCGCGCCAAGAGTCCGGCGGCGGCCGAGCGTCGTGTTCGCGAGAACCTCGAGCGCTACGGTTTGTGGCACCAGGTCGACCCCCGTCGGATCTGTTGCGAAGCCGGGGACGTCGGTCGACCGGCGTTCGGACTGCCACCCCTGCGCTACCGTCAACTCGTGCAGGTGGTGACCAGTGTCGTCCACAATGCGGCGCTCCTGCGGTTTGATCAACCCTACGCGCCATTGAAGCCGGCCAACGTCGAGGGGACGCAGCATATTATTGCATTTGCAAGTGACTCTCGACTCAAGCGCGTACACCACGTCTCGACCATTGCGGTGCTGGATGCCACGCCGCATCGGGGAGGAAAAGTGTATGAGCATACACCGTTGACGCATTACGACGGCATCTGCTTGGGCTACGCCCAGTCTAAGTGGGTCGCCGAACGTATCGTTGCGTTCGCGGGTGAACGCGGCCTACCCGTCACGGTCTATCGCCCAGGCGGGATCGCGGGGGATAGTCAGACCGGAGCCTGGAACACCGAAGATTTGATCTGCAGAATCTTAAAAGGTTGTATCATCATGGGTTCGGCCCCCCGGCTCGACTTTTGTGTCGACATGGCACCCGTCGACTACGTCAGTCGCTCGCTCGTCACCTTGGCCCGCTGCCGTGACAGCAT
>CAZUPD010000031.1:0-31418 GCA_964621785.1 uncultured Nannocystaceae bacterium | reverse complement strand
AGATCTATCACTTCAATCATCCCAAACCGATGCCGTGGATGCGGCTTTGCGGATGGTTGCAATTCCGTGGCTACGCGATGGAGTTCCTTGACTACGATGATTGGCTCGTGCGTCTGCGCGACGTGTCTCGGGATCCGGGCCACCCTCTCGCCCCGTTGTATCCGTTTTTGACGCACACTCTCGCGGACGGGCAGACGCTGTTTCAAGCGCGACAGCAGCGACCGATCGTCGACTGTGGGCGAACGTTGGCGGCGGTTGGTGAGCTCGGTATCACGTGTCCGCCGCTCGGTCACGAGTTGTTCTCGACCTGGTTTGATGCGATGTGCCGGTCGGGCTTTTTGCAGGAACCTGTGGTGGGGATGTAGATCACCACACCTCATTTTTTATGTAGATACATGTCTTTTAAATAGGGTCACCCCGAGGCCAGAAACCCCAGGACGAGTTGTCCTGGCCTCGGGGTGTGCAGGAGCCCTCCGGTATTTTCCCCAGCACCGGAGGAGCTTCGATCTCAATGTGTCGGCTGTGCTCCTTTCATCGGCAACCGACGTTAGCTTAACGATTTTGAAAACCATTTTCAATTAAAAGACAGAGGGAGTGAATGTGACCATTTTCACGGATAAGTGAGAGAAAATCACTGAGTCTCGTTTTCATTTGTGTTTGTTTTCGCGCACGAAAAACCGACCCAAAGGGTCGGCTTGGTGTAAATACATGCGTGTCGCGTGGATGATGTTAGGCGGCGAGCTCGGGTGTTTTTTCGAGTTCAAAACCATTGCTGTCGAGCCCGAGATCGCGGCGGACTTTCGCCAGCGGTTGATCCCATTTTTCGGCCCAGTCGATCCCCAGCAGCGGTCGACAACGACGGCCCAACAGCCATCCGTGGGAAATCGCGGCGAAGCGGCGGTCGGCATCGTCCATGGCAAAAAACAGGGTGTTGAGCAGTCCACCGGACACAAGGACGAGGCCGAGACCCGCTCCGAACTGCGCGTGGTAAAACGCCTGCAGTCCGAGTTCTCCGGCGACATCGGTGCCGAATCCAGTCACGACGTGCCAGACGTCGTGGGTGGACTCGAGATGGATCCGAAATCTGTCGTAGCGGCTGTCGCCGGTGTTGTACGCGAGGTCGTCGGGCGTATAACCTTGGCGCGTCATGTAATCCGCAAACGCTTTGCCGAGGGTTCCCGGCGGGAGTTGGGCAAGGGCGGGAATATCAGTGGGCAGGCGCCTCGCCGGTTGCGACATCACCCGCTGAGCTTCTGGGCGTTCGAGTAGGCCCGGGATCTGGCGCAGACCCTCGTCACCAAAGGAATCGATCAGGTCAAATACCCTACGTGTTTGATCGGGGTCGCGCACCAAGGTGACATAGGCGTGGAAAAAGCGGGCGCCGCGGACGAGTTGTTTCAGCATCGGGAGTACCTCCGGGTTCGTGTCGTTCGCTTGGTAGTATTTGTCCTGCCAGACGGTTTGGCGATTCGCGTTTGGCAGCCGAGATCATGAAAGGTCCAAAGTCCACCAAGTCCCGCAGAAAGCCGCGTCAGGCACGATCCGCGGCAACGGTCGAAATTATCCTGGAGGCCACTGTTCAGGTTTTACTCGACCGCGGGGTCGAAGGTACCACGACCAAACGCATTGCCGAACGGGCAGGTGTGAGTGTCGGTTCGCTGTACCAGTACTTTCCCAACAAGGAGGCATTGATCTCCGAACTGGTGGCTCGCCACATCGCCAAAATGCAGGAGTTGACCCGGGTGACGATTGAGAAGCTCGCTCGCGGTCCACTCGAGCGCGGTCCGGGGATTCTGTTTGAAGCGATCGTCGCCGCCCACCGCGTCAATCCCCGACTCCATCAGGTGTTTATGCAACAATTACCCCACGCGTCGACCACGCAAATGCGTGACCGGATGCATGTGGGGATTGAGCAGGTCGTCACCGAAGCGCTCGCACGCCATCCCGAGTTTCCACCACACCTCGACCCGGCCCAGACCGCCAAACTATTTACGCGCGCCGGGGTCGGCGTGATTATCGAGACGATGCGGCGAGCCCCACAGGAGTTTGTCGACGGCCAGCTCGCTGCGGCGATGACCGAGATGTTTGTCGCCTACCTGCGCAGCAAAAAGATGTAGGTACATCGTTTGCTGCAGCTCTCGATTGGGCTAGGTGCTGCGCTGGGGCACTTGCTGTGGTGGGACCTCGACGCGACCGTAGGGGATCGACAACCACGTACGCTCGTGGAGGTAGTAGGCGAAGATTTTGATCAGTGAATCTGCGAGCCCGATCGACAGGGCAAAGCTCGCGCTATCGGTGACAACGTACCCGACTGTCGATGTGATCGTCACGGCGATCAGTCGCCAACTCATGGCCTTGGTCCAGCTCCGGCGTTTGCTTTCCATCGGATGACTCCTCGGCTGAGTGTGAAGCTTACCGCTGAAAATACAAACGGTGCGGTACCGTGAAATACTCGGTATTTTGACTACGAGATCGGGGAGAACCTCTATCTGTTTAGATAGAATCACTTTTTAGAGTTTTTCTGTTTTCTTAATTTCCGAATATAAACCGTAAAATAAAGTTGGGTCACGGCGCTACACTCGCGAGAGTCATGGCGCCTACGGCCGACGAGCAGAGCTCTCAACCGATTCGTTTTTCGCAACCCCGGCGACCGTTTCGTATGGTTCGCACGATCGGACAGCGCCGCGGAATGTTTTCCGGCGACATGTACCACGTGCTGATTACCTGCACATGGAAGCGGTTTTTCGCCACGATCGTGCTGTCGCTTTTACTGATCAACGGATTGTTTGCCGGGCTTTACCTGCTTCAGCCCGGGTCGATCACCTCGCCAGACAACTCTTCGGTCCACGACGCATTTTTCTTTTCGGTCCAGACCCTCGCCACCATCGGGTACGGCGGCATGGTGCCGGCGACGACCTATGCCGACGTGCTTGTCACCCTCGAAGCGACCCTCGGGATGCTGTGGACAGCCGTCGTAACCGGGCTGACGTTTGCAAAATTTTCCCGGCCGACAGCCAAAGTATTGTTCTCGCAACCGATCGTCATTGCCCCGCGCAATGGCGTGCCGCACCTGATGTTTCGCCTCGCCAATTGGCGGCACAATCGGATCGTTGAAGCCCGAATCAGTGTATCCATCATTCTCGTGGAGACCACCGACGAGGGTGAGACGCTCAGTCGCCAGATTCCGCTCAAGTTACGGCGCGAGCAAACGGCAGTGTTTTGGATGACGTGGACGGTGATGCATCCGATCGACGAAGAAAGTCCACTCTTTGGCGAGGGGGTGCTAGAAGAGCTACGCCAGCAGCGGGTCAATATCATCGTCGCACTCAGTGGAATCGATGAGGATTTTTCCCAGCCGATTCACAGCTACCACACCTACAACATGACAGACGTCCGCCACGATCATCGCTTTGTCGACATCTTGAGTCGACCGAGTGAGGGTGTATTGCATGTCGACTATCGTAAATTTCATGTGACGACACCGGTCGAGACTTAATATTTTTTGTGTATTTGCAAAAAGCGTGGCTAGCAACCGCCCTCGCGCACGCCACGTTCGGCTTGATAGCAGTAATGCGCCAGGGTTGTGGTTTGCTCGTCTGTGGTGAGGTAGACCTCGATACTGCATTGGTCCGCGGGCTGCGTCCCGGTTTCGGCTGTGCCCTGGAACCAGATCGACTCTCCCGGAATCACGTCGTTGAAGTGGCTGCGGCCGAATGAGATGGTTGAGGGGGTTCCTGCGCATACAACTTTGTGTTCGACCTGGACTTTCCCCCCTGGAAGTGGAGCGTGCAGGGTGAGGGCGCTTCCGAAGGCCATCATGACGTCCCCGTAGGATTGCGGAACGGGGTGGACATCGAGTATGCGGGCGGACAAGAGCTGGCCACTGCTCGGCTTGCGTACGATCAAGCCCTCGGGACATGCTCCATCGGTAAGTGATACCTTCGATTTTTGGTAGCACAACGTTGCAAGAGGCTTTGTCTCTCGCTGCGACGGATCACCGGATCCACGGGCGCGTAGCCGGAGGGTAAACTCGCACGCCCGAGGCTCGCCACCACTCACACGCATAACCTCATTGATCGCAGAAAGCCCGAACTGTGGTTCGAGGTGATTGTCTGTGGCGCGATTCCCATAGTGGACAAACCCGTTTGTATACAGTCCATCGGAAATTGCGCATACATACTTGATACCGGGCGAATATCCAACGAGGAGCTCTCCATCGAGTTCAAAGCTCAGCGAAATGACTTTGTATGTACCACTTTTGTCGAACTTTTCGACTTCGAGGCGCTCGTAGACGATGTTCCCGAGGTTGAGATCTGTGCCGACTGCGACGGTGGCGGTGTCGAGCTCGATGCTTTCGGAGCCGACGACGTTTCCTTCACCGGAAATCAGCAGCCAAAAGATCGCAGCCCCGCAGATCGCTAAACCAGCCAACACAGCAATTCCCCGCATGGTTCGAAAGTACCTCAGAAAGTGTTGTTGTACGTAGCCTTGCAAGCTTCAGGGATCATCCAGGTAAGGTGTCCCCTACAACATGGATAATCAGTCATATGAATAGCTCGCCGTCTGGGTGTACATATTTAGTTCGCACTCTCGAGTGCGTCGTCACTTGCCACATCGGGTGGGAGACGTGCGCGCTCATCGTCGTCAATATCGTCGTCCTCAATATCGTCGACATCCCACAGTGCTTCTTCGGTGAGTTCGAACAGCTCGCCCGTGTCGGGATCGAGAACCTGAGATTCCGCCATGTCGGTCTCAGAAAAATTAACCGCCGCGATACCAGACACACGCACGCGGAATAGGCCGAGCCCGACGCAGCCCTGCTCACCGCGCAACTGGATATCGACTTGTTTGTTGAGCGACATATCGAGCGAGCTGTCGATCGATCCGGCATTGAACTTCTTGAGGGCGCCGACTTGGCCGCTAAAGGTAATCCCTGTATTGCGTGAACGGGTGGCGATGATCGTCACATTTTCCCCGCGGAAGATTTCGCCGACAACTTTGTATCGCGTACGCCACCGCGGGCCGTCCTTGCGTCGCCGGGCAGTACGAAGTGAATTTGTAATCTCTGCGATGTTTTCGATACGCTCGGATGTCAGCTCTCCGGCTTTCAACAAGAACGAGCCCGCGCGTGAAAAGGTGAGCTCGAGCTTGCCGCCGACGTCGTCGTCACCGGGTAGGACCGTGACCTCGCCTCCTGCCGCGAATTGCACGACAGAGGCACTGCTGCTGACAAAGTCGAGTTTGGCCGAACGCCCCGGGAGCGTTTTGATGGTGACGCCGAACTCGCTGATGTTGCCGAGCGGTACAAACACACCACGGCGGAACAGGCCATAGTCGCCGAGCCTAAATTCGGTGACAATCGGCATCCAGGCCGCATGCATATGAAAATTTTTTCGCAGGATTCGGTTGTAGGCACGAGCTGATCTCATGATTCCTCACTCATGGTTCTGTCTATTCGAGGCAGGGCGTGGGGGCAAAGTTCGGGTTTGACTCATAGGTGTCTTCGAGATACTTCAGGCTCGGGAGCGGCACGATGACACGGTTTTTACCCGCCCGTATCAACAGTGTCGGTCCCCGGAATTGCCAACAGTAGGAAAAGACCATATTGAGCTCTTCAGGTTCTCCAGTGTCCGTGCCTGTGCTTGTTGCACTGTCGGTCATGCCACCTGTGGTGGGCTCCATCGTCCCGGTTCCGTCCTCGGTTGTTCCAGTCGTCGGTGGACTTGTGTCGCTGTCCGTGTCGGTTCCCGTCATCGGAGGTCCGGTGGTATCGGAATCCGTGTCGGTATCGGTATCTGTTGCGGCAACGCTGTGGAACACGGGCTCGTATCCATCCTGACGCGGGTCGAGACCGATGGCCAACAGGTCTTCGAGTGTTAACTCGCCGCGAATGCGAATGTAGGGAATCGCCGGCCCAGGGTCGATGCGATGAATGTCGTCGGGTATCGGGATATCACTGGCGAGAGTGCAGATACTGGTCGTTTGTTGGTCATTGTCGACCTCCCCGAGGTGTTGGGAACCGATCACCGTCAGCTCTGGCTCAAAGGTCGGGTCGCAGCCGGGGTCGCACGGGCATGATTCGCCTTTGACCAAATCGCATTGATCGCTGCGACCATCGTTGATCGTGTCATCGCAGGTGCAAAACGGGTAGCGCATGACACCGACCTCTAGTTCGGTTACCCCGAGGCGGTTGCATTCTTGCTGGGTCGAAAACACAGAGACCGTACAAAGGCGGGGATCGCAAAAAATGCTACCTTCGTTGTTCGCTGTGATTGCACATTGTTCATCGCTGCACAGTGCAGGTTCACATGTGATCCCGCTCGGAGGGTCCTCCAGCTGAAGTTCGACGGTCGACTTAAACCCATCCATTGTAAAGTAGAAATCGTAGACATCCTGCGGGAGGAGTGTAAATAAGATTTCAGCCTCTCCGATCGCGTTTTTGACATCGTATGTGTCGGAAGCAAGCTCGAGACATTTACTTGCATATCCACACCGATGGAAGTCACTACCCTCATCGTCGCACCATTCGCGAGACTGGGCGCCGACTTCCTCACTCAGACACGTGAGAATCGCGGTGGAAATATCGGAGCCTCGCCGGGTTTGCTGGCAGCGGGATTCACAATTGAGCCGGGCGAGATAGGTATCACCTTCTTCATTCCAACCGAGTGCCGAGGGGAGAAACCCGCAGCGATCAGCATAGGCACAGGCTTCCACACACTCCGCACTCGTCAGTTGTTCCGGTGTCGAGTTTGAACAGGTTGTTTGTAACAACAGACCCGCCGCCATACCGGCCAGCAGTACATGGGTCCGCATTGTCATAAGACTCCTCCGATTCCGAGGTTGAAGCCAATAAAGAGGTTCGCCCCGTTCGTGACGATCGCCCGCTTGGATCCGACGATCCAGTCGTCGAGACTTCCGAGCCCCAACATGAGCCCAGAGTTGATGTTCACGCGCTTCGCTTGCACACTAAACGTGAGGTCGAGGAAGAGATCCAACCCGATATCCGCAAGTGTTGTGGTGTCGTCCGAGGTTGTTCCTAAGAAGTTCATGTAGTTCGGGTTGATGTTCGAGATATCGAGGAACCCGGTATTGAGCGCCGGCATAAAGCGTGCCCGCAGCTCGACGGGGATTGTCGGCCACCGGGTTCGAGCCTCGACCGTGGGGCCGACTAGGAGAGAATGGCGGGCCCACACGAGGGGATCGGTACTACCCTCTGGGGGAGCTCCTACGTCGACCCACGAAGGTAGTCCGTCGGCGATCTGGGAGCGTTGGAATGCGTACCCTCCGGACCAACCGAAGCCCAAGAACGGTAGTGGACGATAATAGGTCTGGCCAAAGCGGGCACGCACATAGAGGATTTGCGGAGACCCAGGCAGGTTGGAGTGTAGTCCAATGCCGCCTGTAACCCCCACATCACCCCAAAATTCATTTGTCTGTACATAGAGTTCGGAACACGTCGCATCGGCGATTTTTCCCGCAAGAGGATGTCCCTTTGGCCATCTGGCGATCATCAGGTAGATCAGCGGCCGTGGTGCTCGGACATTGACGCGATAGACCTTGACGCTGGCGCGGTTGGAATAGTCGAGCGTGCGTTCGCTTGCGACAACCTCGGCCTTGACAATCGGCAGTCGCGGAGCGGCCTCGAACAGTTTCTCGACGCGTTGGCCGAGCTCTGTACTGAAGTACTCTGTGGTCTCAAGTTCGCGGCAGATCGGGGGGGCACTGTCGCGACGACCGATACTGACGCGCCGCGCCTCGACAATGGGTTTGGCAGCCGCGTATTCGGCACGCGTGTAGGGGTCGTTGGACTTTTTGTTGTGGTTCGCCCCTCCGTACGACGCGACCCGAATATCGAGTTTTTCGCGATAGGAAATCCGTCGGCTATTGTTGAGAAATTGAATGTGTGGGAGGCCAAACAGACGGTCGATCACACGCTCGACCGAACCGTTGATCAGCGACGGGTCGTCGAAACTCACCGTCTCCTGGCGGATAAACTGGTCGAGGTTGAGTCCCTCGAGGTCGCCGCGTTGACGCTGGAATACCTCGCGAACCGAGACCAACTTGGCGGCGAGCGAGAAGCTCGTCGAGCCATCTTGATTGTTGTTGATACAGCGAAGGTCCAGCGAGACAAGACTGTCGATCCCCTGGCGCCAGGCTTCCTTGGCAGCAGACCCGAGCAGGTCCAATCCATCGGCGCCGGTGGTTGCCCCTGAGATTTTGCCGTCTTCGGGATTGAGTTGATTCTTGAGGCTGCCGAGCGCTCCGGTGAGCGTGGCATAGGCCGCGAGGTCTTTGAATGAGCGCCCGGTAGCCGCTTCGCGCTCGCGCAACGCCCGGACAGCCCCTTCTTCGATGTCACCGGGCCACACGGTCGAACCTTCGCAGCTGTCACGTGTCGTCACCCCGAGCAGGGATACGGTGTCCTGTTGCTTGAGGTCGAGGCGGAGATCTTCGCACAGGTTTCGAGTTGTTGTGCGTACACTTTGTTGCGCGACTTCTCGGTACCGTACCCGACAGGTCTTTCCATCGGCCGTGTCGTAACATTCGATGGCGATGAGCTCATGATCACCCGGACCGACGTTGACGATGCGCTGGCTGATCGATTGTTCGCTCGTGAGCGGATGACCGTCGAGTAAGAGGGTGGTTTTGTTGTCGACGCGGGCCGAAAGACTGATGCATCCCAGGGAGAACGGTTTGTTCCACACCGTCTGGTCATGGGTCACAATCCCGTGCCAAACGATGGGGAGTTCCTGGTTTTTTGCCAGGCCGCGCAGGGTGACAGGCGCTCCGCGGGGAACGGCCACAACAGCCAGCTGGTGGCCCTCGAACTCGACAAAATCCTTGCGTTCGAGCCAGCGTAGGCGCGCGTGAGTCGTTGTACCTGCACTGACAAAAAGGCTGTCGAGATCATCTGCCCGAACGGTCAGCAGGTGGACCTGGGAGATGTCCTCGTCGGTCACACCTAGGCAACGATCGGCATCTCCGAGGGTATAACTCGCGAATGGCGGAGCTGGGATTGAGCCTTCGGCGAGGTCGAGAAAGTAATTTTTGATATCTGTGCGCAGGTTGCTACAAGGATGGCCTTCGGCGTTGACACCCGCGAGCACCTTGTCGCGGACGAGACGTTTGTCGATCTTTTCCTCGATGCGGGCGATTGCAGGCAACATCGCTGGCGTGGCGGTGTCGGCGTGGAGCGAGATCGACGGCCCGAGACGGTGGAGTAAGACTGCCAGTGTGCCCGCGCGCCAATCAGGAAATGACACGAGGCGAAAGATCAATGCTTGTAGATCCGTGGTCGGAGCAGTGCCCATACACGCTTGGTACAGGAGCCGGCGCTGTTCGATGGTCAGCCCGGTGAGGCTCCACGCGACCAAACAGGCCTGTTGGCCGGCTTTGGAGGGGGCGACCGGCTCGGGGGCCGCAACCGATTCCTGCGGGCCCTCGGGCTGGCGTGGGAGTGCGAGGGTCCCGCTTGCGTCCGGCCCTTGGGCCTGAACGGGAGCGGCGAATAACAACCAACCAACGACGGTAACAATCAGCGATACAAAGACTGGCAAAACGGCATGTCCTCGGGGACAGGGTAGCCAACGAGCCCGGGCTACATGGTCCAAGTATACGTCATCTTGCATGGCTTTTTGATTCCAGACCTTCGAATCGACGACTCACTGACTTGGTCGAGTTTATTGGTAACAATGCTCTTTGCGTTCGGAGCGCCGTTGGCACTGTTCACCTTGTAGGTACCAGACGGGTCGATGGTGAGCTTCACGGTGATCTTGGCTTGACCTGTCCCACCACCACCGGTCGCCAAGGCGTTTTTGATCGTACCTTCAAGGCGCGCGGGACATTTCCCTGGGGTGCCAGAGCTCGCTGTGTTTGTATTGGTTGTGCGTACCGTTTTTGTTGTTGATACAGGTTTTTCGGGCTGACCCGTGGTCGATGGATCGTCCTTGCCTGTCGTCGTGTCGTCGTCCTCGGTCGTCGATCCCGTCGAGACGGTCTCGGTCGTCGCACCCGCGGTCGTTCCTTGTCTCGTATCTCGGTCGGTAGTTTTGGAGCCCTCGGTGTGATCGGCTGGGTTGTCGTAGAACGTTTCGTCTTCGGGTGGGTTTTTGATGGCAAAAAACACCACGAGACCGACAACCAATGCAATTGCTCCGAGGCCGAGGATGATGTCGACGTAGGTGTTCTTCTTCGGGGTGAGGACCGACGGATAGGCGAATGAGCTTTCCGGTTCGCGGCCGTCCGTTCCCTCGTCCACAACGGGGGCGAGGATGGCTCCTTGCAGGCCGTCCTCCTCACGTGCGTACAATTGGATGCTGGCCCAGTCGAGCTGGCGGGCATCGTGTGAGAGTGTTCGTCGGGCCGCGAGGAACGCATCTTCGACCGTTCCTCCAGGTGTACATAGTTGCTCATACAGAGATTTGGTCAGTCGCTCGGAACCTGGAACGCTCAGCGGAAATCTCGAGGCGACGACTGAAGCGAGACCTGCTCGATGGAGCATTTGTGCCACACTGCCGAGATGATTGCCGAGCTCGCCCGCGTTGCCGCTGTCGCAGGCGGACAAAACCACCAGTCGAATCATGTCGGCGTGGGGGGCGAGAAGTTGTTGCAGCCGTCCGGGATCGACGACGACGAGCCCGTCTTCGGGGGATTCTCCGTCGAGCGCGAGGCCAAAAGTCGAGCCCTGAGCTGCCCCGTGGCACAGGAGATGGAGTACACGTACAGGGGGCCCTTGGCGTTCGGCACGGTCGATTTCATCGGCGATCCGGCCAAAGGTTGCATGTTCAATGATGTCACGCTCGGGGTCGAAGTGTGACTGTTCGAGGTCCGCGTGGCTGATCGCGGCAATATGCTCGTCCGAGGGGACAGGCCCCGCTGCAGCCGACCACGCCACCAGGACGCGGCCAATGCCCTGGTCTTCGTGGGTGGGCGCCGTTTGGGTTCCGGGCCACTCGTAGCGGATCAAGACGCCGGGCATGCTACCGATCAATTGACCGGTCGACTTGATTGTGAGTAGTTCCCAGGGCAATGTGTAGAGCTCAGCAGCGGCGGAGCGAATGGTGAGGTAGACCGGAACCCCTTCGCGAACGGCCCGCAAGATCGTCTGCTCGTGGATCCCCCAACCGGCGGGGGCGAGGAACTTGCGGAGCTCTTCGCCGATCCGGTGGAGGACCGCGGGGTCACGACCTGGCTCTTGGACCTGTTGAAGGTCGTTGAGGAGGTCCTGGTCCCAGCTGAGTGTGGCTTCCTCAAATCCACCTCCAGGTGTCCTCAGAAGGTAGTCCTGAGGCGCATAACGGAAGGCATACGGATCGCTGGCTTGGTCGACCCGGGTAAATTCAAGGACAATCTTGCAGATCGACATGGGGGGCTAGGTACCGTTTTCGAGTTTGAGTGTGCAACGGGGATGGGCGTAGACGGCGTAGGCGAGCCAGGTCGGGTCACCCTGTGCACGTGCAAATTCCCGAGCCGCCATGGCCGCGCGGGCAAAGCTCGCGCCTTTGAGCAATGCGCTGTAAAAGCCCTCAGAGAACTTCTGTGCCGCGGAATCGCCGACTTTCCACATCGGGGCGACGACCGCACCCGCACCCGCGCCGAGTAGGGTCGGCGCCCAGCCAACTGCACTCGAGAGCAGTTTCTCTTGCCGGGCGACCTTGCAGGCGTTGAGAAAGACGAACGGACGGCCTTCTGTTCCCTTGCCTAGATCCGCTGTTGCGGCCACGAGCGAGGCGGAGAGCTTGTCGGGGTACCACTTGCCCTTGCGCGTGGTGCCCTCGAGGATGAGCCACGCATCGCGGTCGGCGAGGTCTCCGTGACACGCAATATGGAGGAGGTCAAAGTCTCCGGGTTGTTCAAACGCGTCCAGTACATCCTCAGAGTTGGGTGGTAGCTGACCGGCGGAGAACTTCGACTCAAACCATTCGCGCTCGGCCTGTGCTTCGGGCAAGGCGAGACGGCGATTGGGATAGGTCGGCACGAGTGTCAAAGCACGGCCCGGCCGGACGATAATCCGTGATGCAGGGGTCGTCTCCCACATCGATCGAACCAATCCGAGTTGGCCGAGGAAGTGGCTCTCGCCGCGAGGAAGTGGTTGATCTGGGTGTTTGAGGTGGAGGATCTCCCACGGGATGTAGGTTTCATCCGACAGGATCTGAAGGCCATGTAGTTTGTCGCGCAGGTCCCAGAGTTTGATCCGCATTTCCCGTGGCAGGAGTTGCTCGCCGAGTTGAGTTCCAAGTGCCCGCAGCAGGCGTTGGAACATGCGTGGGTTTTGGTTGGCGGTTTTCCATTCTTTTTCGATGCGGTTGTACAGATCACCGAAGTAGGTCTCGGCGTCGGCCGTGATCCGTGGTGATTCAAACCTGTGATTGAGGCCGAGACGGACGGAGGTCAACTGATAGCGGAAGCGCAGCCCTTCGGACGAGCGCATTTCGATGACCTCGAGACTGGGGTCTGCCGGGGCCAAACTCGGGTCAAATGCGGGGAGGTCATCGGCCATCACCACTTGGGTGGTTGGCAGTGCAAGTCGGGCGACTACCCGCACGCCGAGGACCGACCGCAGGGCGCACCGGCCATCTTGATGTACAAGCACCCACATCTGGGCATCGCCGAGGTCGTCCGCCCGCACGCGAAAAAACACACCGATGTTGCCAGTTTTGGGCGGGACACCAACCTGGATGCGTTCATAGCCGGCGAGACTGACACCCCTGCGTGCGATGAGTTCGACTTCGAGTGGGTTTTCGGTGTCGACAATTCCGGTTGCATCGACCCCTTCCTCTCCGGCAATTGCGTTGGCAATTTCCTCTCGGGACAGGGTGACATGGACCGTAAAGATGCCGTGTTGCGCCACTTCGCGTGGGGCACTTGATTGCATATGCAGGGTAATGTCGCCGTCGTCGTCACCGTCGTCGTCGGGATCGCCGAAAATGAGCGGGATGTCGTCGGGCTCGCTGGAAAAGTCCAGCGGGATATCCATCTCGTCCCACTCGTCTTCGGAGTCCGGCAGGAAGTCGTCGATTTCGACGACATCATCGGCGCTAAGCTCTTCGATCATTTCGGGGAGGTCGAGCCAGCTCCGCAACAATTCCCGAACTTCCTTTTGCGTAAAAAAGTTGGTGTGGAAAATGAGTGCGTTGGACTCGAAGTGGTGGAATTTGGTGAACTTGAGCTCTGGGTGAAGCGTCTGCGTCGACTGGTTGTGGACGACTAGGTCCGAGGCCTTGCCGCGGTAGAGCTTGGTGACGGCACGCGACGCGAGGTAGGCCTTGAGACCCGCGGGCAGCGAATCGCCGGCAGCGAAGCCAGGCTCAAAGCGCGAGTTCATACCGTAGTATTCGGCCGTCACCGGAGCTGGCAACGGTGTTTGGTTGAGTTTGGTGACGACTTCGCTGCTAGGGTCCATGGCCGCAAGGCCAGGTATCTTGCCGTTTGTCAGGCCGATGTTGGCGAGTTCGGTAATAAAACCGGCGATACCGGACAGGAGCTCCCGCCCGACCACACCGGCGACAGTCCCCGCACCGGGGATCAGCGACAGCGCACTCGCGGTGATGTTTGACAGCGACGTCAGGAGGTCGGCGAAGGCGTGCCAGTTTTCCGGTCGCGCCAGCTCGGTGCCGGCGTTGGTGGTGGCGACAAACAGTGCACGTACAATTTGTCCCTTCCACCCGCGTGAGGGCAGTTCGCGTTCGATCAGTGTGCGTGCAACGAGTCCGCCGCGGCTAAACGAGATGACGTCGATCTGCGGGGGATGGGCCCAGCGATCGCCCTCGAGGTAGTCGGCGATTGCCTTGGCATTTTCGGCAGGCCAGCGGCTCAGGGTGCGATGATCGACACCGAACACGGCGTCGTACTCGTTGAGCGCGGTCGTCAGCACGCTTGTGTCCGCCGTCGCGAGGGCACCAAAGCTGCTGCGGGTCGAGCTAAATGTTCCATGTATCAGCAATAAGACCCGGGCTGGACGGTCGCTCGGAAGCTTGAGCGACTTGAGATCGTCGGCATCGATCCAATCGTCCATCTCGGTCGACGGAATGATGACGGGACCCTCCCGGACCTTTCCATCCATCCGCCCGAGGATGACGTCGACGGCCAGATCGGCCGCGCGGGACAGCACATACTTGTAGACGAGCGCACGAACGCCGCTGGTGAGTTTGTCGGTGATGAAACCGCGGGTCTGTCCGGTACCTTCCTCCGCCTCGTCTTCGCTGGCTAGGGCGAGGTCGTTGATGGGAATGCGAAAGTGATTGCGAGGGGCATCGGCAGCCCGGTGGGTCGGTCCGTCTTCTTCGCCTGTATCCGGGAGGATCCAGCGATACATCCCATCTTGCTCGAGCAGGACGATGGACGCTTCGTCCTCCTCGATGGTGATCTCGAAGTCGAGGGCTTCGTCCTCGTCGAAGTCGCCACGGCTACGCGGGGCATCCTCGTCGGGCTCAATGACGATCTGGTCGACAAAGGTCAGTCCACCTTCGGCCAACGCCTGTTCAAAAATGTCACTCAGACCATATCGAGGCTCTGTGTCGTCGAGGTCGAGCGGGCCCGAGAAGTCGAGGTCGCCGCGGGAGGTGGGGCCGTCGTCCTCGTGTTCGGCCGCGACAACTTTGGTGCCGCCGGGAACCCGGTTGAGCTGGATCGTACCGCCGGATATCGTTGTATCATCATTGTTCCAAAGCGTGAGTTCGTCCTCATCGGGGTGTTCGATGTCGATTTCGGATGTATACGCATCATCATCGAAGAATTCCTCTTCTTCGAAAAACGAGACCGGACCGTCGCGCAGTCGCGGATCCCAATAGTCCGGAATCGGCTGGCCATCGCCGCGGGTATATCCCGGGCCGCCGTCAGAAAGTCCGAGCTGGGTCTGTGCCCATACACCTGCATGTTGCCAAATCTGGGCTCCAGGGCATGCCGCCTTCGCCTTTTTCGTTTGCCGATGGGCATGGATATGCGTGATCTGACCCCCGTGGGCCGCGACCTCGGCCATGATAAAGCGAATCGCTCGGCGCAGACCGTCGATCATTTTCTCGTCGAGCTGGCTGGGCCCTCCACCTTGTTTCCAATAGGAATTAGGTTTGTTTTCGTCGCGCAAGAAATTGCCCGCGACTTCGATGGCGACGGTATCCCGGTTAAAACCGTTGGACGCCCAGAGGTGTGCGTTGAGCGGATGGATGTGAAAGACACGACCATCGCTATGAACGCCGAGATGGGCAGTCACCTTTTTCCACGCGCGTGCTCCAAATCCGTGAATGCCCGTTTGGTGCAGGGTAATTCCGGTGATCTTGCTCCAATTACGTGTCTTCTTGCGTTTTTTCTTGGGACTTTGATCCGTGACGTCGACATCGGGTGCAAGGGTTGCGGGGTCGATCATCGGAGGTGGTGGGGGACGTTCGTCGTCGACTGTGTCGGACGTTCCGCCGCCCGGAGTCACGAGCTCGTCGTCGAGGATGATCGTATCGTCGTCGTCGTCCTCCTCTCCGTCGACCTCGTATACATCGCTGAAGCTGACAAAAGATGCAGGAGCATGTTCTTGAGCCTGCGGTGTGCCGATGTAGAAGCTGCCACGCGCTTGGTTGAGATCGAGGCCATAGGTATCGTAGCTACCTTTTTTGACCTCTCGGCGCCGGTCTTTGACAAGCTCGCGAAACTCGGATTCCAAACTCTCTTGGCAGTCCCATGTATCGGTTTCACGGATATCGCGTCCTGGGTACTTGGTTTCTAGGACAGCGAAGAAATCCGAACTCCACTTGCGGACATATGCGGGCATCCAGTTGTAGAGCCGAGCGATCAAACCGAGACCATACTCGGAGGTGACGAACTCGCGGATCGGAGCTCCTCCCGTTTTTTCGACTGTGACCCGGAGTTTTGCGCCCGTCGTCCCCGGATCATCGATCGTCATTCTTGCCCGTGGATGGTTGGAGAACAGGGTCTCCAGGTTCTTTCCTCCGACGTGGTTTTGCGGCCTTGCTGCCCACGAAACCCATTCGTCGCGGGAGCGCGTGGGCGCGAGGAGGACCTGTTCCCGACGCGCGCGTCCCTTGCCAATCACACGCACAACGCTGTAGCGCCGCCGCGTACCGACCACGGTATTGACGGCGCGGTCCAGAAATACTCGCTTCCAGTAGGAGCATTGAGCGAGCGCGATGCGGGGATCATTCCCGGCGATCATCAAGGCGCCGACGAGTTTTGGTTGCTTACGCAAGTACGACCAACCGTCGTCGCCGGTATAGGTGCGACCATTTGCTGCAATGACAACATGGACACCATTTTTGGTCACTCGCTTCCCCGATTTGCGGTCGTAGTAGGGGTAGGGGCCGGTGTCGATGTCGATCCCAACCGAGGTAAAGTGTTTGGCGAATGCGGCGGGGAAGTCTTCTTTGACCGAACGCAGCAATCCCGCAAGTGACCCCGCGTGCCCTGCGAATTGGGCCATACCCCAGGAGACAATCTGGTTGTCCCATGTATTGACCGCCCCAAAATTGCCCCCGGATTCCTTCAAGGCATTGGCCTTGAGAATTTTGATCTCAGAATTTGTATAACCAATTTTCATGAGCTCCGCATCGTCGAGCAGGTCTTTTTTCCCACCCCGATACAGGCTGACGTTGTAGTTGTCGGTTATCGGTTTGCTGTTTGAACCGAGTCGCTCGCGGGTTTTATAGCGAAACGAGACGTCCTCTCCATGACCGCTGACATAGTATTTCTTTTTGCCATTGACAGTTTTGGTCGAGACCGTTAACTCATCGCTTGTAGATGCAATGGAATCGGGGGCGGTCGGGGGGGGCGACGCTTCGGGCTCGGGCGAGTTTTCTGGTGCGGCAGTTGCCCCAGGTGTTCCCGCGCTGAGAGATGCCTGATACTGCTTTTCTGTAATTTCTGGGGCGCGACTTTCGGTGCACTGCTCGAGGGCCTTGATCGAATCTGGTCCAATCACCCCGTCGATCGCCAACCGGATGCCGTCGGGGTACTGCTTGCGGTAATTCTTTTGGAACTTGCGTAGTGCTCGACGAGTCCCCCGACCCGGCACCCCGTCGACCGCGAGTTTGGGATTGGTCAGTCGGCGCAGGCAACTTTGAATCCAACGTTCGCGACTGCGAAAGTCGAGTGGCTGATCGTCGGTGTCGAAGGCAACCGGCTCGAGGGGTTCCTCGGTATGCGGATCTCCATCGAGGTCGGCTTCCGACCATGGCTCGTCGATTTCGAGATCATCCGCTTCGCTGTGAAACGCGAAGAACTGATCAGAAAGTTCTTCGCTGTCGATGTCGAGGTTGTCAGGATGGTTCGGTTGTTCAGTTCGATCGGTCATCGCAATACCACACGCGGTGCCACCGGCCGGTCGGCAGCACCACCATGATTTTTACATGTCGAATGAGATAGGTCGAATGGGCGAAGCTACGTTGGAGGAGTGACCGGGCGAAAAAAACGGATCACTGTACCGTCGGGTTGTTGCCCTACATGCATCGACAACTTCGCGCGGGTCAGTTTCGAGATGTTGTGCATGCACGAAATCCAACACGGATGGCCGTTCACGGCCACCCCTATCTCAGCGCTTGTGCGGGCATGCGCGCCTTTTGTATGGTATCGGCGATGCCGCCCTTTGTTGCCGCTGTTGTGTGCCTCGTTTTTTCTCAGCAACCCGATCCTGCTCCGACGGTACAGGAGCAACCCGCGCCGGTTGAGGCTGTGGCGGAACCAGCACCGCAACCGACCGCGGGGCCGACAATCGAGTCTGCGGAAAATATAGACGGCCATGTAGGTGGAACACGGAACACGACAGCGGCAGATGCGGGAGCCCATTCAGAGCCTGATATGTCTCATGGGACATTCGTTCATGACCCCGAACCTCCCCATCCCGCGCGCGTTCGCTGGCTGCTCGATTCGGCGATTACGGTGGGCGGTTTTGGGACGTTTGCAATTCTCGAGACATGGGTGACGCCACAGCTTCCTGTCGACATTCCAGCTGGGCAGCCGGCTATCGGTGGCGCCGATGCGGCAGCCCTCGGACACTTTCGACCGACAGCGGCCAAGGTCTCCGATGTGCTGATGTTTGGTGGCGTGGCCCTCCCGGTGATCTACCACGGTGTCGAAGCCGGGCTGTACCGGCGAAATTTTGGCCGGCGCTACGCCACGGATCTTCTGATCTATGCCGAGGCACTGGCGGTCAATCTGCTGGTGACCGAGACGCTCAAATTTGCGGTCGATCGTCATCGTCCGTTTACGTATTTGGATCCCGACGAGGTCGACCCTTCGCTCCGCGACGAGTTGGTAGAGGAACAGGCAGAAGTTGACAGTGCAAAGAGTTTTCCGTCGGGTCATGCGTCGATGTCGTTTGCTGCGGCGGTCGCTGGCTCGACACTCCTGACAATGAAGCTCGCCAAACGGGGGACGCCCCAGGCCAAGGCAGCGATGGCTGTCACCTGGATTGCAAGTGTCGGCTTGGCCTCGACGACAGCGGCCCTGCGGGTTGTCGCCGGCAAGCACTATCCGAGCGATGTCACGGCGGGTGCACTCATCGGTACGACGATCGGCGCTGTCATTCCCCTCGCACACCTGCGGCCGCGTGCATGGAAGCGCTGGTCCAACGTCGATGTCGTCCCCTCCGCGATCGGGGTACGGGGCCTCGCCGTTCAAGGACAATTTTAGCCCGGACACGGTCAGGGGTCTGAGTTAAACATGTAGACACATTTGAATGTGCAAACCGAGCGCTCTACCGTCGATGTTGGTGTGTCTACAATTATCTTAGGGGGTTCCCGGGTCGGGTACGCGCTTGGCCAATGCTTCAAAATATTCCGCGAAATTTGGTTCGTCGATATTGAGCCGCGAGGCCTCATTGGAGGCCTTGAGTACCGTCGCTTGGAGGTCAGGAGTCATGCCCAGCTCGCCGCTGAGTTCGTCGTCGTAGCGGGCGAGCCACCAGTTCCTGGCTTTTTGTACCTGTCCCGCGGTGATATTGGTCTGTCGGAAGTCCGCGAGCGCGAGGTCCGCTCCGCTCAGGTCCGCCTCACTCAGATTGGCTCGGGAGAGCTCGGCTTGGCGTAGGTCGGCATCCTGCAGCAGGGCCCCGAGGAGGTTCGCCCGCTGAAGATCGGTGCGGGTGACAATGGCACCCCGCAGGTCGGCGTCGTGGAGGTCGATTCCCTGCATGCTGGCAAGCGTCACGTTTGTGCCCTGGAGGTTGGCCCCGGCGAGGCGGGTCTTGCCAAACTGGGCCGAGGAAAAATCGGCGAGCGAGAGGTTGGATTCGCTGAGATCCGGATTGCTAATATTGAACTCTTGGTAGCGTAGCGATGCGTGACGCAGGTCGGCGACTCCGAGCTCTAGGTCGTGTAGATCAATTTGCATCGCCAACAAAAACCGTAGGAGCTCGGCTTGCTCGGGACTCGAGGCTGTTGCATCGAGGTCTTGTGATTCCGGATCGAGTCCGCGGTACGGGGCAAGATGCGTAAATGTCGACAGGATTCGTGCGTATGTTCCATCAGACAGGCGTACTGAATTGCGATGACGCCGTGGGTGATTCGGTGCATCGGGGCGAATGATGTCGGGTGTCCGTCGAACTTGATCGACCTCTGACGCGAGTGCAGAGATCAGGGAGCGAACCATGGCCTGGCGCTGATTGGCGATGTTGAGTGCAATCCGAACCTGACCCGAGCGTTCTGAGTCGCGCAGTTGGGCCTTGATCATGGCATTTTGTTCACGCAATACATCGGACTGCTGGTGGAGGAGCTCGGTCTGGGCCTCGAGGAGCGTATTTTGCTCGCCCATGCGTTCGACTTGCATATACGAGGCCAAGAACACGGCAAAGCTGACGACTCCGCCGAGCACCGCCAGAAGTGTACTAAAGGCCATGACGCGAAAGACAAATGCGATCCCGAGTTGGCTCGCCCGTTTGGCGAGCGGCCCCATGGTTCCGATTTTGGACTGAATTTGGGGGATCAGTGCTTCGTCGCGGCGACTCATCCACTGCAGGAACGTCCCGCCGAATTCCTGAAATGCTTCGCCGGCTTGGTGGAGTGATTGTCCAGCTTGGCTTTGTAATTTGCGACGATGATGCTCGTAGAGATAGTGGCCGATGATCGCTCCGACGAGGAGCGAGACCACCAACAGCATCAAGCCGCTGGCGACGTACCACAGAGCATCTATTTGTACCGTCATGAATGCCACCACCGCGAGCACGGTCCCGAGCGCGATGCCCTTGAGCAGTGAGGGGGCGGTGAGCCACAAGAGGAGCCGCATGGCGGCCGACGGTTTGTCGGAGGCGTTGTTGTTCGGTTGTTGGCCTGCCATGGTGATCGTTGGCCACGCTAGCAGGAGCGGCAGGTTTTGTGCACCCTCGGCGCGTTTTGAGCCTCGCGTTGTCGCCCATGACTCACCGGCGCCGATGCGAATGCCCTGCGAACATTGTGTGAAAAGATGTTCGATCAATCAGGTTCGTGAGCGGTTTCAAAATCGACGGTGCGACAGGATTCGACGTATGCTCATCAGTGCCTCTGTCGCTGCGCTGGGAAGGCCCGCGGTCGCCCGAGGTGTGAAAGGTGCAAGGGATGGATCAGGATATCCGCAAACGGAAATTGGTTCGGTTTTTTAATGTCGTCGACACCAACGGCGATGGTGTGTTCGAGCAAAAAGATACCGACTCAGTGGCGGTCAACGTCGCGGCTCTACGGGGGATCACCCCCGAATCTGAGGCGTACAAGGCGTTCTACCAGGGGTTTTCGTATTACTGGGATGACTTGCGGCGCTCGTGCAAACCCTCGGAGCAAGGCCGTGTCACGCTGCAGGAGTGGTTAGATTACCATACAACAATGTTGCAAGATCCATCGAAATTCCAGGCGACGGCCGAGGCTTCGGCGACGTTGATGTTTGCGCTGGCCGATACCAACGACGATGGGTTGCTATCCGTCGAGGAATACGGCCGGTGGATGCGTGCTTGGGGGATGGCCGATGAGGAAACTTCGGGCCAAGTACTGGCAAAACTCGACCGCCGCGGGACGGGGCAACTGACGCGGGAGGACATCCTCGAACTGACGCGGGAGTTTTTCTACTCGGACGACCCCGATGCCCCGGGCAACTGGGCGATGGGTCCATTTTAACTCGATAAACAGGTCGCTAGTCGACAGCTGCCACTTGGAAGCCGAGCTCCCGTCGGGCTTCGACAAATTGGCGCGAACCGGCGAATGCGAGCAAGTCGCGTAGTGCTGCGTCCTGCTGGCAGGCGGCCCGGATCTGACGACCTCCCTGGGTCGACTCGCCGTCGTAGCCAAACGCCCGCAGGGGCCCGGTCAGCTCGCCAGCCAAGCACAGCCCGGCTCGGTTACCGCTGTGGAGAAGCCACGCTTTCCACTCGCGGCTGTCGAATACCTCGTCGCGGTGGGTCGCAAACAACGTGCGCAGCTTTTCAGAAATCTTGCTGGGAAGGGCACGACCTAGGGCTTCGCTGAGTTCGTTGACTGCTTCGACCTCGGCTTTGTCGGAAGCATCGGTGGGAAGATCGACGGTTTTGCGGGCCTCGTGGCGCGGGTGGAAAGCTTGCAAGGTCGCCGACAATACCCGGGCGAGCGCGGCCTTTGGCAAGGTGGCCCCGAGGACAGTTGCCGGGCGGGCGAAGTAGAGGGAGCGGCCGAGGGCAAACCGCAGTTGGGCGCCATCTTTGGTCGTTTCGGCTTCGGCACTGGCGAGAATGGTCGGCGGATACTGGCACCGGGTCTGGGCGAGGCAGGGCCCGGATTCGTTGGTGAGTTCGAGTCCGAGTGCGGATGCCCGCAACAGGGGAAACCGCGGTGCAGAAAGTTGATCGCGCACCAATGTCCATGACTGTGCAAGGAGTGTCTCGGCGTCGTCTGGCACGATTTGATCGGCGCTGGCATCGATCCGCGGAAGTTGTTTGCAGATCAGAGCCCCGCCACCCTTCCACAACAGGGTGAGGGCTTCGTCGATGCCACCGTTGGGAGGCGGCGGATCCATGACAACCTGGATGTCGACCTTGCCCGGCTCCGGACACGTGAGTGAATGTGTCTGCAAGAACTTGCGGGCGTCGATATGGGCCGGGTTGAGGTGAACCAGAAGACTGTAGAGGGCGTGGGCGTGGTCGAGGTCGCCTGCGTTGTGTTTGAGGGCCGCGTAGTCCGTCAGAACCTCGTCGTCGGTCGGGTCGAGTGCGACGAGGGCCTCGTAGTTGTTGGCTACCCGTTCATCTGTCCTTCCAGACATGAAGTAGAGGCGTGCCAGGTGTTTGCGTTCGGGCAGACCCAGGCCGTCGGCATCGAGATCTTCGGCGCGCTCGAGCAAGAGGATCACGCGCTCGGGATTGCTTCCTTGGGATTCGGCCAACCGCCGCAACAGTGCGCTGCGGGAGGCGACTTCCGCCGGGTCGGGATCCTGGCTACGCAGCCCCTGGCGGTTGAAGAACTCGAGCACGAGCGGCTCGATGTCGTCGTATTGCATTTGGGCCGCAAGCACATCACACAGGGTCGAGACGGCGATCGCCGAGTCGGGGAAGGCTTCGCAGGCCGCCCGCGCATAGGCCTCGGCAAACTCGATGTCGTCCGGGAGGTCGCGGCGGAGCGCCGCACCGATCCCTTCGATGAGGATGGCGAGCCGGTGCTTGGGGGCGAGGTCGTCGTGGCGGGCGAGAAACGGAAGACAGTTGAGGGCGATATCTGCCTCCCGCCGACTCGTCGCCCAAAACATCGTCTGCCACGTGGCGAGTTCGAGTCCCGGATCGTCGAGCTCTCGCATGGCGTGTAGGCCATGTTTGAAGGCGTCGAAGCTCGCAGTCAACAGCTCGGCGACGGCTTCACTGGGCTCCTTGTCAGGCGCGCTTCGTTCCCCTGCGTGGGGCTCCGGTGCGTCGTCTCCGTCGACGAGTTCCTGTTCCTGTTGCTCGAGTTCCTTGCCAGCTTGGAGGTAGTTGAGACCCGCTTCGATCCAGGCATGGCCTCGGGCCCGTGGATCGGCCGAACCCTCCGCGAGGGCGACACAATGGCGAGCTGACTCTTCGAGCAGGCCATGTTCGCGACAGAGTTCGATCAGGGACCGCAGGGCTTCGGGGTGGTGGGGGTTGTAACGCAGCGCCTCTTGATAGCGGGTGACGACATTGTCCTCGTGCTTGAGTTTGCGTTCGCAGGTCGCGGCCAAGATGAGGAGGTCGGCGAGGATTCCGGCTTCTTTTTCGGTCAGGCTCGAGGGCTCGGGATGTTGTTCACAGGCGCCGGTTATGGTTGCAAGTGCATCTCGCCAACGGCCGGCGCTTGCGCGGTTGCGGGCAACAGCTGCCTGAATCGACAGGTTTTTTGGATCTTGGCGCAGGGCAGCGGCGAGGTGACGGTGGGCGTCGGCCTTGCGATCGGTGTGTTCGAGAACCTGGGCGAGCAGCACCATACAGTCGATCAATTGACTGGTGTTGCGATTGAGACCGAGAATCTCCATCGCCGCTTCGAGTTCTTTCTCGGCTTTCTTGTAGGATTCTTGTTGCAGGTACAACTCTCCGAGACTCAGGCGGGCGGGTGCGTGATCGGGGTCGACTTGAAGCGCTTGCTCGAGGCGGCCACGGGCGCGCTCGGATTCGCCGGCGGCGAGCAGGCGGCGGCCCGATTCGGTCAATAGTTGTGCCTGCAACGCATTTTCGTCGACCTCTTCGAGTTGCTGGTCCAAGAAGGCTTCGGCGTCGTCGAAGGCACCCGGGGCGAGCATATGGGCGTAGCGGGCCGCGGTGGCGCGGACAAATAGATCGCGGTCCTCGTCGGTGCCCGGGTGATCAGGCAGCCGCTCGAGTACGGTCTCGACGAGTTCGCGGGCGCGTTCGGGGTTTGTGCGACACAGTTCGGCAGCCTGGAGGAGTGATTGTGGCGTGTCGACCGCGACCAGGCTTTCGACCTGGAGCGCTGCGTTGCCGGTGACGGCGGCGAGTCGGGCGCGGCGTTGCAACAACTCGGGGCTCGATCCGGTCGATTCAATTGCTTGTGCAATGATATCGAGTGCAGCCTGTGGATCGTCGCTGTAGCGGACATGGAGGTCGGCGAGGCTGATGGCGAGTTGTTGGCTGCGCAAGGCCCCGTCCTCGCGGCTGGCCAGCAACCGCATGCGGGTTTCGAGGAGGTTCATCGCCCGGTTGACGCGGCCGTGGGCACTTTGAAGCTCCACGAGGGTCAGCAGCACATCGTCGCGATCGAGTGTGGGCCCGACCCATGGCTCGAGCAGCGCGATCGCCTTGTCGGGCTCTTCCGTCGCGGCGAGGGCTTTTGCCTTGAGCAGCAACAGCGGCAGACGTTCGTCGCGGGCGTCGGGCGACAGGGCATCGAGACGGGTGTCGAGCAGCGGCAGGAGTTGTTCGTAGCGACCGGCGTCGAGATAGAGTTGGCACAGGTTCGAAAGGGCAGTTGCGTTATCTGGTTCTAAGGCCAGAAACTTTTCCCACGTTGCGATCGCCCGGTCGGGGACCTTGAGATGATCATGGAACAGGTCGGCGAGGGTTTGCAGGCCTTCGCGCACAAATTCGGGATCGTCGATCCGGTCGACGGCGACCGACAACAACGCGGCGGCATCGCGGTGGCGGTCGAGCTGCAAAAGGAAATCGATCGCCGTGCGGTGCAACTCGGCGTGGACCGGATGTTGGCTGAGCAACGGTTTGAGTTTGCGCAGGCCGGCGTCGATGCGGCCGACCCGATCGGCCAAGTCACGGGCGACCTCGAGGGTGCGTTCGACATGCTCCTCGGGTGACAGTGTCTTGCGGTCGAAATCGAGGAGGCGCGAGCTGGCATCGATCGACTGGGCATCGTCACCGATCGCCGCGTACAGGCGCGTGAGGGCTTCGAGAGCTTCACGGTTTTGTGCCATCCCGAGCACGCGGCGGTTGTGATCGATCGCTTCTTCAAAGGCCTCGAGTTGCTCCTGCAACTTTCCTGCAAGTAGGTGAAAGCGGACCAAGTTCTCGGGCAGGGTCACCTCGGCGATCAGACGCTTGTACGCCTTGAGTTGCCGCGGGCGTGCGTCGTGGCGAGCAGCGAGGCTTTCGAGGCTGGCGAGGGCGGATTCGTCGTCGGGGCGGACCAACAGCGCCTGCTCGAGGGCGCGGAACGCCTGCTCGAGGTTTTGGCCACCTTCATCCCACATTCTTGCAAGTGCAAGTGATACCTCGAATTTGTCCTTTTTGCGTTTGGGTCGACTCTTGCGGTAGGCGTCGGCAACTTCGGCGAAGGCGCTCGGCACCTGGGGACGGGCGGGCAGCAACGGCGTTTTGATCTGGGGGATCGAGGGGAGGCCCGCAGGGCTTCCGAGGCCCGCCTTGGGGGGTTTTGGCGGAGCTTTTGGCGGCGGCGGTTTGGCCAGGGCCGCATGCATCATTTCGAGATCGGCGAGGTCGACCACCGTGGTTTTATTCTCGGCCGGCGGCGGATCGCTCATCATCTCGAGATCGGCAAGGTCGACCACCGTGGTTTTGTCGCTGACCTGGAGCCCGGGCAAGGGCGCGGAACCGGGGGGTGGTGGAACGGACTCGTCGAGGACGGAGAGTTCCTCGGTCTTGAGAACCGATGTGTCTACATTGTTTTCCGCGTCGGCTTCCTCTTGCTCGGCGGGCGTCGAAACGCGTTCGAGGGTGATCGGATGCAGACCGGCCGCCTTCCACAGATCCTCGTCGGCGACCTCGGGCGGATCGAGTTTGGGGGTGAGGTGGACATCCTTGGGCAGGGGCGGGGTTTGGTAGTCGCCGACAGCTGTCGCGAGCCGCCACAGATCGATGTGGAGGGGGTCGACGGCCTCCTCGGGGTCGATCTCGGGTAGCTCCGGGTTGCAGCGCCACGCTTCGAGTTTGGCCCGGAGCGCGAGTTCGGCACGGTCGAGACGACTCTCGTAGATGTCGGCAAGTTCGTTGTAGATACGAGCTTTCTCGGCTCGGTTTTCGTCGGGTGGGCGCTTGAGCAAACGCTGCAGATCCGCCCCGGGGTTGAGCAATAAGGTGTCGAGGCGAGATGTCTCGGTGGCCAGGCGCAGGATTTCGTCGCCCGCCTGCTCGTGGGTGATGTCGACCGACAGCACCCGGATCCATTCGGCGAGTGCGCCGAGTTTGTCACGCAGGCGGTGCTCGCGAACCTCGGCCCGGCGCGCCAGGAGCTTGGCTTTGACGGAGCGCTTTTTAGTGGCGATGATCAGGCGCTGGATTGCCGTCAGCAGGGCGAGGGTGCCCGGCGGTGGGGTCGTTTCGTCGTCGCGTGCACCGTCGAGGTCGTCGGCCAACCGCTCGAGCTCCGGGAGCAACTGCTCGCCACCGGGGTCGTGGACCAATCCATCCCGCAGGGTGCGAAACGCCGCCAGTACATCGTCGCTACGCGTTTCGAGCAGGCTCGCAGCCGCGAGCAGGTTTTTACATCCGGCCTCGTTGTTCCCGCGCTGAAACAGATCACTTGCATAGTCACGGTGATGATCGGCGAGGGTCGCCCACAGCTCGTGTTTCTCGGCCAGGGCGATGAGCATGTCGAGGGCTTCTTCGGACAGCGACTTGTCGTGCTCGCGCATGTCGAGCCAGGTCTTGCGCAGACGCTCGACAGCAGCCTTGGGATTTTTGAGGTTGTTTTCGTAGATGCGAACGATGTCGATACAAATCTCGAACTGGCTCAGGGCGCTGGTCGCCTGGCTGAGTTTGCGTTCGTGGAGATCGATCAGCGGCTTGTAGAGCTCGTGCTCGCGGGCGAGGGATTCGATGCTGGCGGCGAGTTCGTCGTCGTCGGGGCTGATCGCATAGGCGCGTTGGAGATAGGAAATCCCGCGCTGGGGATCTTTGACGCGTTCAAAGGCGATTTCGGAGGCCGAGCGCATCAGCTTGACGGCGGCGTAGGTATCGAGTTTGGGCGCGCGCTGGAGTGCGGTGAGCTCCTCCTCGAAGACACCCAAAAGGCCCATCCAGAGGTCGTGTTTTTCCGCCAGGGTCTCGAGTCGATCGAGGGCGTCGGCGGTCGGGCGCTTGTTGTCGCGGGCGACGAAGTAGGTTTTGCGGGCCCAGGAAAACGCCATGCTCGGGTCGCCGAGGTCGGCTTCGGCAATCTCGCTGGCGCGCCGACAGGCGTGCAGCTGGGTGCCGATCTTGGATTTGTCGCTGCGGGTGTTGGCATAGACCTCCCCGTAGATACCGACCAAGTCGCTCCACAGCTCGTGTCGACCTGCATATGCATGCATTTCCTGTTCGAGACGATTGCTTTGAGGCACGCGACCATAGGCCTTGCCGAGCAGGCGCAGGCCCTGGCGCGGGTCGCCGTTGCGCTCGCAGACATCGGCCATGTGCTCGAGTGTTCGGATCTGTTCCTCGGTGTCATCGAGCTTGCCGAGCTGTTCTTCGAGCAAGGCGATGGTGCCCATCGTGTCGCCGCTGAGTTCCTGCAATTCGGCTTGAAACCGGATGCCTTCGGCGTCGTTTTCGTACTCGGCCATAAACCGGGCAAATGCCGAGGTCGCGGCCTTGGCATCACCCAGGTGGGCGATCCAGGTACGGGCGATCAACATGAACAGCTCGCGCCGTTCGTCGATATCGTGGGCCGACAGCAGCAAGACCTCGGCCAGGTGGATGCGTTTGCGGTGTTGATCGCCGCGTTCGTAGAGCTCGAGCAACTTGAGGTTGAGGTCGCGGTGGCCGGGGAAGACATCCTGGGCGAGCTGTTCGATGACCTTGATCGCAGCTGCGACGTTGCCGAGTTTGTCGGCCAAAACCTCGGCCCGTTCCCATCCGACCGAGAGCGCCTCTTCTTCGGTATCGACCAGTTCCTGCAACGTGCCGAGGGAGGCTGCGAGACCGTGGCCTGAGCCGATATCGCGATACAGCCGCACCAGTGTCCACACCGCACCCCGGTGGTTGCGATTGATCCGCAGGGCACGTTCGATCGCCGAACAGGCGAGGTCGAGGTCGTTGAGGGCCGTCTCGGCGAGGTAGCCGAGTCGCAACAGATAGTCGAACTGGCGCTGGGGGGGGGTTTTTTTGGATGCAGTGGCTTTGTTGAGGAGGTTGACCAGTTCGCTGTGACGGCCGCTTTGCTCGTAGACCGCGACCATCTTGTCGAGGACTTCGAGGTTGTACGGATCGTGCTCGAGCAACTGTTCCCACACATCGGCGGCGCGTTGCATGTCCTGCAGGCGGTGCTCGGCGACGTTGGCCATCCGCCGCAGCAATCGCAGTCGCGGTCTCGGTTCTCGCGCCGACTTGAGCTCGCGCTCGAGGCAGTTGTAGAGCTCGCGGTCGCGGTTGGTATCGCTGTAGAGTGTCTGCAGCCGGTGGATGGCCTCGAGGTCATTTTCGTCGAAGGTCAGCAGTTGCTCGCAGGCCCAGATCGCGTTGTCGGGATCGTCGAGGTCGTGTTGCCACAACTCTGCCATTCGCCGCAGCAGGGAGATACGCTTGCCGGGCGCGCGGCAATCGTCGAGTTCGCGGCGCAACAGTTCCATGAGGGCTTCATGGGAACCTGTCCGCTCGTACAGCTCGGCGACCCCTTCGAGGGCCGCTGCGTCGTCGGGCTTGAGGTCGAGTAGTTCTTCGTAGACCGCCATCGCCTGCTCGGCGTCGGTCAGGTGTTCGCGATAGAGTTTGGACAGGCGGCGCAACAGGTCTTGGCGGCGGCGCGGGGATTCGGTGCGTCCGAGCTCGGCGAGGGTGGTCCGCTCCTGTTGGGCCCATTGCCTGGCGCGTTTGTCGAGTCGGGGAATATGCTCGCGCGGCCGCGGATCGGTCGGGTAACACTCGGAAACCTGCGACCAGATCTCGCGGGCGGTGTCGAGGTCTCCGAGACGTTTTTCCGAGATGTCGGCCGCCTCGGCAAACTCCTCGACAAACTCCGGACGCCGCAGGGGGTTGTCCTTGCCCTCGTACTCAAACGCTTGGCTGATCTGGTAGAGGATCAGGTCGCGCAGGTGAATCCAGGCATTTTTTCGCCGCCAGTGCTCTTTGTACCCCTCGAATGCCTCGGGGTTGAATGGGTCGCGCTCCAAGACTTTGTAGAAAAACTCGGCCGCACGCGAATCGTCATTGAGGTTTTCTCGGTAGACACGGGCCGCTTTGAGCAACCGGTCGACCGGGAGTTTGTCGCCCAGCTGTTCGGACTGGGCGCTGTACAGGGCGACCAGTGCATGGTCGTCACCGAGTTCGGTGTAGAGTTTTTCGAGCCGCTGCCAGGCCGGACCGTCGAGGGTCTCGTATTGACTGGCTGTCTCAAAGCACATCCTCGCTTCTTCGCGCCGGGACAACTTGGTCTCGAGCAGGTCGCCGCGTTGAAACCACAATTGGTAGGCCGCGTCGTCGGTGACGTACTCGAGCCAGGACCGGTAGAGGTCGTCGAGGTCGAGCCATCGCTTCTGCGCGGTTAATAAATCGGCGAGTAACTGGCCGGCTTCGTGGTGATCGGGACGCAGGCTCAGGCTGCGGCGCACGAGCTTGAGGGCCTCGCGGTCGTCGCCCTGTTGATGGGCGAGGCTGGCTGCTTTTAGGAAGATGTCGGCCGCCTTGGCCAACCCGTCTTGGCTGGCTTTGTCCGAACCCTGGTAGAGGATGCCAAATGCCCGCAGCGCGGCGACGCTGTCGGATTTGATCTTGAGCGCCATCTGCAGGGCCTTGGCCGCGGCCGCGACGTTGTCCATCTGCTCGTGCTCGATGCGGGCGAGTTGCAGGTGGAGTTCGCAGATCCGGTCGGCGTCCATCCGCGGGTCGAGCCGGGCGATCTCAGCGTTGATGAGGTCGCAGGCCTGCAGCCAGGCACCTGATTGTATGTGCAAGCGAATCAGGTTGGCGCTGGCGGGCTTGGACCGCGGGTGCAGGGCCAGGGCCTTACGGTAGAGTGTCAGCGCCCCGCTGACGTTCATAAACCCGTGTTCACCCACCAGTCCGAGCTCGACCAGGAGCTTGGAGACGACCTCTGGACGGTCTTTTTGCTGTTCGATCTGCCACCGCAGCAACGTCGCGTGGGGAGTCGCCAACTCGGCGTCCGCGTAGAGTTTTTTGAGGCGTTCGTAGAGTTCGGCACTGCGGGGGTTGAGGAGAAAGGCACGGGCGAGGGTATGGGCTGCCTGGGCGTTGTCGCCGACGCGATCGATCCACAGCTCAACCGCTTGCATATACATTTCGTACAGACGCTCGGCCGGTGCCCGTGTTTGACCCGCGGCGTAGACGACCAACAAGGTGGCCAGACCACGCCAGTCTTCGGCTTCTCGCAGCTGCCGACGTAGGCGGCGAAATACACTGTCTTCTGGGGATCCCTTGCGAAACGCGGTCAGGGCCTCGGGCTCGCGGGGATCGACTGGGGGCAGGGGGGTCGGGAGATCAGGTGCGACGGCCACGGCTTTGTTCTCGTACATGCACCAGGCCCTCTGGATGCATGGGCGTCGACGGTACCACGGGGTGGGCCCATGTCGTTACCAGTCCGGACTTCTCACCAAGTTCCAGCCGTGACCCCCTCGCTGTGCGACGCACCGCGGGTGCGTCCCCTCAGTCCGCGCGCTCAATGACTACGTACCTTTGGCGGTCTCGGTTCGAGACTTGGTGCAGTCCAGGCGAGCCCGGTCGCAGACGTGGATTCGAGTTGACTCACAATTTCAGGTATCCAGCGGAGAGTGTCTGGCGCGATCGATCGCCGACAGTGACATGTTTCGGGGTCGCGTTACCCGAGTTGGGTGTGTATGACCACAGATCGCGGTTGCTTCCGAAGTGGTGAACACCAGTACAGCAAAGGGCCGCAGGTCCAGTTCCTGCGGCCCCGCTTTTGGTCACAGACCCATCACTGGGGGAGGAAACACGAGATCGTGGTCTCGATATTGAAGTTGGATTGGGTGGTGTGCCGCTCGGCGAAGAAGAAGTCGAGCGCGTAGGTATTGCCAACCGTAATCCCGAGGCTACCGGCCAGGGCATCGAGGTCGGCGGTGTCCGACTGTTCGCCGTGCACCCCCCCGAGGTCGATAGCGAGTTTTCCGTTGATAAACACGAAAAGGTCGTCGTCGCCGCTAAAGCCGAAGGTCTCGCCGCCCTCGTAGGTGAACTCGGTGTGCATCTCGAGGGTGAAGTGGTAGTTGTGCGAATTGCCCTCGTTGCCCCATCCCTGATCGTCGATCGGGAAGAAGGCGTCACTGTCAAAACGCCACAGGCCTGGCATCACTTCGGTCAACTGCAGTTCGATGGGGATATTGATATTGACCCCGTCGACGTCGTTGTACCACTGGTTGAAATTGTCGGCTCCGGTCGTTGTCGGGGTGTTGGGATTGCCTGCATATACAGGTTTTGAGTCGTTGCCGAGGTCGACTTCGACAATGCCCTTGTCGGTACCGATCGCGTACTGCATGTCGGGATGGGCGATCTGGAAGTCGCGGACCGTCGCCGGGAGGAGACCGTCACAAAGCGGGTCGTCGCCATCCCCGTCGCCGTCACCGTCGCCGTCGCCGTCGCCGTCGCCGTCACCGTCGCCATCACCGTC
>CAZUPD010000030.1:36166-67595 GCA_964621785.1 uncultured Nannocystaceae bacterium | reverse complement strand
ATCGCCATCGCCATCGCCATCGCCGTCGCCATCACCGTCGCCATCCCCATCACCGTCGCCATCCCCATCACCGTCGCCATCCCCATCACCGTCACCATCCCCATCACCGTCGCCATCACCATCCCCATCACCGTCGCCATCACCGTCGCCGTCGCCATCGCCGTCGCCATCGCCATCGCCGTCCCCTTCGCTCAGCGTCCCGGGACCGGCTGTCGTCGGATCGGTTGTGCTCGTTGTCGGGGTGGTTGGTTCACCTTCTGTGCTCGTCGATGTCTCGGACGCGTCGGTCGAAGTTGCATCGTCGTCGCTGCAGGCGGTGAGGTTGGGTGCGAGGAGCGTGAGTGAGAGGGACGCTACGAGGGTTGAGCGCATGGAGGGAGTATGACTTTAAACATGTCTCTTGGGTCATGTTTAAAGTCGCAATTCGGACGCGGTGGGATCGCGCGGGCGTGCGCTCGTCGTCACCGCGGCGAGTCGTGGGCCGGCCACCATCGGCTCCGCGTTGTTCGAGTTCACGAAGCCGAAGAGCTCGAAGAGACAATTTTTCGGTCATTGATACATGACATCACCCGCGTCTTCGGGGGTCTCGTCGTCGCCGATCGCGTCGACTCCTGGGTAGCCCAGGGCACCGAGGGAGTTCGTCCCCCAACACCGGACCGCGCCACCATCCAACAAGGCGCATGTGTGACTATTTGCCGATACTTGTACGACGGTTCCACCGACCGTGACGTCGCCAGCCGACTCGGGCGTTTCGTCGTCGCCAATGCTGTTGGTATTCCCGTAGCCCAATCGGCCAAAGCTTCCCTGGCCCCAACAGCGAACATTTCCAGATTCTAACAGGGCACAGGTATGGCTTCCGCCGACAGCTAGTTGAGTTGCTGATTCACCGACAACGACGGTGCCCGCATTTTCGGGAGTCTCATCATTGCCGATGTCTTGGGTGTCGACATAGCCGAGTCGACCGTTGGCGCCGCGACCCCAGCAGCGGACCGCGCCATCCTCTAGCAGGGCACAGGTGTGGAACGCTCCGGCTGAAAGCGCGATGACGGTATCACCGACAACGACGTCGCCCGCGTCTTCGGGGGTCTCGTCGTCACCGATATCGTCGGTGTTTGCATAGCCCAATTGGCCATAGTTTGCCTGGCCCCAACAGCGAACATTCCCCGCCTCTAGCAGGGCACAGGTGTGGTAGCCTTTGGCGGCCAATTGAACCACGGTGCCACCGACCGCGACATCGCCCGCGCTTGCGGGAGTTTCGTCGTCTCCGATGGTTTCTGTGTTGCCATAACCGAGGGCGCCGTTGTTGGAGTAGCCCCAACAGCGGACGTTTCCACCGTCTAGCAGCGCACAGGAGTGACTTTCTCCGGCGACCACTTGGGTCACGATCCCGCCCACATCGACTTCACCCGCGCTTGCGGGGGTCTCGTCGTCGCCGATGTTTTCCGTGTGGCCATAGCCGAGTTGGCCGACGTTGTTCCAACCCCAGCAGCGGACGGTTCCATCGACCAACCGTGCGCAGGAGTGGCGACTCCCGAGGGCCAATTGGAGAACCGTGCCGCCGACGTCGACGTCTCCGGCACTGGCAGGCGTTTCGTCGTCGCCGATGGTGTCCGTGTTGCCATAGCCGAGTTGGCCGAGCTGGTTGCCGCCCCAACAGCGGACGGTTCCGTTGACCAACAGTGCACAGGTATGACTTTGACCGGTATCGATTTGACGCTCCACGGCACAGGCGGAGTCTTCGCAATAGCCGGTGACACAGTCGTCTGCGTCGCCGCAGATCAAGCCGAGGCCACAACCACCGCAACTTCCACCGCAGTCGACGTCGGACTCGTCGCCACTCAGGAGTTCATCGTCGCAGGCCGGCGCCGCACATAAACTTGTACATTCATTGGTTTCGTCGTCGTCGCCATCGTCGCAATCTTCCTCCCCCTCGTAGACATACCCGTCCCCGCAGACGGCGAGCTCGCAGGTCGTCGGGCATTCATCGGTGTCGTCGTCATTGCCGTCGTCGCAGCCTTCTTCGCCGGCCCAAACGAAACCATCGCCGCAGGTTGCAAGGACACACGTATCGAGGCAGTCATCGGTGTTGTCGTCGTTGGCATCGTCGCACTCTTCCGTGTCCCCGATGATACCGTCGCCACAGACATCGTCGCCGTCGCCATCACCGTCGCCGTCGCCATCACCGTCGCCGTCACCGTCGCCATCGCCGTCGCCATCACCGTCGCCGTCGCCGTCGCCATCACCGGTCGGTGTCGTCGTCGGACCTTCCGTGGTGAATGCGTCGGTGGTCGTCGTCGGGACGTTATCGCTATCAAATTCGGAGTCAGAGTTGGCGGTTGTCTCCGCAGGCTCCGGAGAGCAGGCGGTCAAGCCGACCGAGATGAGCACCAAGGACAACGAAGGGACATACAAGGAAAGCCGCATCGGGCGAGCATAACTTTTCTGTCGGTTTCACAGGACTGGTAGTCCGAACAGTTGCGTCGTTTTGTTTGCAGACACAAGCGCAGAGGTATGCACGTTTGCATGCACAAAAGTCGACGCCATCAGTTGCTGACATATGTGCAGAGGTCAGCAACTCATGGTTCGCAAACGACGTTACTTGACGACTTTGACGGTACCCGCAGCACTGTAACTGTAGCTATTGGGCACGTACATAAACTCGCCGACAGCGGGTGGGAGCGCGTAGGTCCCCGGAGTCGTTGCGCGGACGAGGTAGGTTGCGAGGGCCCGGCGACCCCACAGCCGGTCGAAATAGATGTATACGCGATCATCTCGCATTTCGATGTAGCTCGCCTCGGTCCCGCCCCAGCGCAGCCACTGCGAAAACGGGTGGGCATCAGTGAGGTCGGGGGCCCGGGCGACGGTCCAAAGATCGGTTTGCATGGGCTCAAACCCGGCGGGAAGGCGATCGGTGATGGCGAGATAACCCATCCGGTCGCGGTCGATCTTGTCGACGGGCAACTCGGCGAGCAGGGCCACCCGCAGGACTTGGCCGGGCTCGACTTCTTCGAGTTTGATCTCATTGCCGGCCCCGTCGGTGATGACGCGGTAGAGGTTCACGCCCTTCTCGGCCGAGGTTGCGGCTTGGCCACGGGCGTCTTGGAGATCGCGGCTCCACGTCGAATCGACCATGAAGGCGATCGCAGCCTTGGCCTCGCTGCGCAGCTTGAGCGTCTCTTCTTTGCCGCGCAGTCGTTCGAGTGGAATCGTGAACTCAAAGCTGCCGTGGCCGAGCTCTTTGCTCGGGGTCAGTTGCTCACTGCCCAAGTAGACTTCGATCTTCGCTCCGTCGGTCGGGCTGTCGACCAACTGTTCGGCGACTGCCATCAGTGAATAGGCCGTGGATTGAGTGGTGTACGAACCTGTCGATTCGGCCAGCACCTTGGTGAGGACCGGACGCAGGGTCGAAGCCTTGCGCAGGCGACCGATGGCGACCAGCGCCTGGGCCTTGGTCCGTGTGGGTGAGCCGTAGTAGTAGAAGTCATCGCTTTTCGAGGTGTCGAGCAACGAGCCTTCGTTGTCGAACTTGGACTCCAGGGCATCGACGATGGTTTTGACCCGATCTTCTTGACCGTCGAGGTGACTCAACGCGATCGCCAGGCTTGCCAGGCCGAAGACGCCCTGGCTCTCGAAGGTGTCGTAAAGGGCATCTGCTGAGCTTTGGGGCAGCTCATCGACTTCGGCGAGACTCTGGGCAATGGCGGCCTTGACCTCGGGCGCTGTTCGACTGCGGAGCATTTGCTCGCCGAGGTAGTCGGTCATGCCCGACAGGAGGTTGGGCGGTAGATCGATGTCGGCTTTTTTGGCGGCAATCACGGCTCGGATGGCGTAGGCGGTGCCATAGACATTGGGCGACGAACCACCTGGCCAATAGGCAAGGCCACCGCTCGAGGTGCGCATGCTGGCGAGACGGTCGATGCCTGCTTTGATCCGCTTGTCGAGCTCTTCCTGGGGCATCGAGGTGAGGCCGATCCGCGGAAGAATGTCGCGGGCAGCCAGTAGCGGTAGGGTCGATGAGGTTGTCTGCTCGACACAGCCGTGGGGGTACCCGAGCAGGAACTCGAGGCGGGCACCCAACTCGGGCCACAGGTGTTGGCCGACCAGCACCTTGACCACCTCTTGTTGTCCGCGGCCGGCAAACACACCGTCGGGGACTTTCATGAGGATGTCTTGACCTTGGACAAACGCACCGTCGAGCCGTGGGTGTTCAGCGATCCCGGCGCGGTCGACCGGGAGCGAGACCTCGACGGCGTCGTGGGTCTTGCCGCCCTGCTTGACCGCAAATGCGAGGGCGAGGTCGCCGGGTTTGTCGGCGGTCAGGGGGAAGTTAACCCGGGCCCGCTTGTTCGGTTTGACTTCGATCGCCTGCTCACGTGGCCCTAAGGTCACCTTGGCGTCGAGCGGCTCGTCGGTGTTGTTGTGCAACATGGCCGCGGCTTCAAACTGGTCGCCGACGTGGGCAAACCGCGGGATGATCGGGATCATCATCACCGGCTTACGCACGGTAAACGCATGTTCTTGCGAACCGCCGCGGCCGTCCTTGTCGAGTACCACTGCCATCACCCGGAACTTGGTCAGGTTGTCGGGCAGGGTGAAGGTGACGCGGGCACGACCGTTTGCGTCGGTGCGCAGGTCGGGTTTCCAAAATGCGGTCTGGACAAAGTTCTTGCGCGACGAGTCTTGGTTTTCCTCGCCGGCATCGCCGTCGCCACTGTCCTTACTCAGCCGCATGAGTGCGGCCAAACCCTCGCGCGAGTCGAGGATCTCAAAGTTGAGTGGCTGACCGGGGCGCAGACCCTTGACCGGATCGGGCGCGTGGTGGTTGGTCATCCGCAAGATCCCTTCGTCGACGACCGCGACCGCGACTTCGGCTCCCGAGACCGACGTGCTGCCGTTTTTGACGTCGACATCGAGGGTGACCTGTTGACCAGGTTGGTACTGGTCGCGATCTGTTTTGACCGCCACGTTGAGCTCGGCATCTTCGAGGGACACGGGGAGGCGCAACACTCCGACTTTCCAATCGGCACGGTCGGCACCGGTGACATTGCGGGGGATCAGAGTGACGGTTGCATGGATCCGCGGGGCGTGGCTCTTGGTGATGGGAACCTCGAGAACCTCGGCTCCGCCGTCGATCTTGATGGAGCGGTGGGTGACCAAGCCGCCCTGTTCCAAGGTGAGGATCGCGGTCGCGGCCGGGTAGGGGTTGCGCACGAGGATCTGCGCACGGTCGCCGGGTGCGTAGCGTGGCTTGTCGCTGACCAAGTCGATGCGATGACCCTGGGTCGGGAAGCGACTGCTCGAGCCGCCGCGGCGCCAGGCCCACGTGGTGACTGCACCGCCCTCGCGCCCGCCGACCGTACTGATGAGTTCGTAGCGGCCCGAATCGGGCGGCGTGACTTCGCAACTGACCGGGGTGACGGCACTTGTGACACTACAACTATCGACATCTTTGCGCACCCGGTGCCAGTCGTACTCGATGCCGTACGAGGTACGTTTGCGGGTGTATTTCCAATCGATATGGACGAGTTTGGCGGTGACTTTGACCCCGGAGATCGGCTGGCCATCGGTGCCGACAACCCCGAGGTCGACGGCCATGGGTTTTTCGACATCGGTCCAAGCTGTCTTGAGGCGCAGGCCGGCGTATTTGTCCGCGGGGTGCAACACAGCCGACCCACGGCCGGCGATGTGGCGGTACGAAGCGTCGGTCACATCGGCCTCTACGGTGAACTCTTGGGGTCCACCTTTTTTGTCGAGTTGGACCGTGGGCGCGAGCTCCAACGTGCCGTCGGCGTCGAGCGTGCCACGCCCCGAACGCGACCAGCGACTGCTACTTTCGTCATCATCGTCGTAGTAGTAGGTGTAGCGACCGTCGGTGAACTGCAGGCCGGCGTCGGTCAGGGTGCTGCGGGCGAGTTTGGCTTCGCGGCGAGAGATCGACCATTCGACACTGGCCCCCTCCATCGGGGCGCCAAACAGGTAGCGGCCGAGCACGGTGGCGGCGAGCGACTTGTTGCCCGAGGCCTTGGCCTCGACGTCGACGGTAAACCGAGGAGGTTCAAACTCGGCGACCATCACCGACTCGCGCGCGAGCACGGTATCGGTGTCAGTGAGGGTGTTGACCTCGATCTGGTGGCGACCGACCCGAGCTTCTTTCTCGGTTGGATGATCGATGGCGACGCTACCGAACTCGTCGGTGACCCCGGGATAGCTGGCGACTTCGTCTCCGGTCGGGCCGATGATCCGCACTTGCACGGGTGTGGAGGCCATGGGCGCGAGACGTTCACCGACCTTACGCCGCAGCGAAGCTTTGACGTGGACCGTCGCGCCGGGGCGGTAGATCCCACGGTCGGTCATCACCAGGCCCCGGGCATCGCCCCCGGGCAACACTTCGCCGGTGGTCATGCCGGGGTACATCGAGCGCGCCCGCGTGCGCGAGCCCTCCATCGAAATCGTGGTCGAAGCACCTCCGCCGTCGACGTGGAGCAGGGCATCCTCGAATCGGTCGATTCCAGCCGGTAGTACGGCGACGCCGTTTTGGTCGGTCTCCGGGTTGCCGAGCAGTGATTCGCCGTTGAGTTTGAACGAGGCCCCCGAGACAGGCTCGCCGGATTCCAGACGGGACACGTGGACGACAGTGGAATCGCCCATCATGTGTGTATGTACAGCGAGTGCTTGGCTGTCGCCGGGTGTCAACAGCGCGACCGGGGTCCGTCCGGCACTCATCCACGAGGGATAGTTGACCACCAGGGCGCCGTGGGCTGTTTTGTCGATCGCGACCGAGGTGATGTAGTTGCTCCCGGGCTTCAACTTGCTCAGCAGGTTGACCTCGGTTTTGACGTACTCGTCTTGAATGCTCTGGGGAGAAAACGGGATTTCGATCGGTGCCGACTCGGTCGGCAAGCGGTGGCGGCGGACGTTCTCCCGCGCCTTCTCCATGGCCGAAGGGTCATCGTCGGCGATCGGCCAGGCGAGGATCTTGGCCCGCGAGACGTTGCGGGTGGTGGCGACAAACTTTTGGCTGGCGGACTGGTCGAGCAACAAGACGCCCTCCGCCATGGTTGCAGATGCACCTTCTGGGTTGGTTTGAATGGCAAACTCGATCGGCGTGTTGACCCGATGGCCGTGGACATCTTCGACGCCGGAGATCGAGACGTTGTAGCGGGTCGACGACTCAAACGCGCCGGAGATCCGGAGGCGACCGACCCCATCCCAGCCACCCGAGGACCAGACACTGAGGTTTTTGACCGCGGGGTAGATGTGGACCCCGTTTTTCAGCTCTTTGGTGGTGCCGCGCAGTGGATTGGAGAACTTGATCTCGATGTCGCGGCCGCCGGTTTTGAGCTCGCGCTGGTTTTCCTTCCACTCGCAGGTCGAGTTGTAGCCGTAGCCACAGGCGACCTCGGTGAGCTCCAAGGGGCCGGCGATCGTAAAGTCGTGGACACTCGGGTCGGGTTTTTCGTCGCCGTCGAGGTCGTCTTTGTGGATCCGGTCGGCGGCGATCAGTGCGAGCTCTTCGAGGGGTTTCAGCGGCGTTTCGGGAATCACGACCACGACGTGTTTGGAGTCGATCTCGATGCCTTGAAACTTGGAGCCCAGCGGGTGGGTGAGTTTGACGGGGCGCTTTTTGTTGCCCGACTTGAGGGTGACGAGTTTGGCGGCCCGCTCCAAATCGATCGGTTGGTCGTAGATCACCCCGATCGATTGGCGCTCGCCGACCTTGGCCCCGGTCGGGGGGAACATCGAGATGACACGGGGATAGCCGGGACGCGGGATATAGGTGAGGACCTTACCGGCCATCGGGATGCGCGGGCTGGCGGTGAATGTCGCGGTCCACGGCTCCTCCATCGCGGGACCTTCGTGGGCCGTCAACCCGCTGACTTCGACCGTGTATTGGGTGTCGGGATCAAACGGCTCGTCGGCCTCGAACTCGAGTACGCTGCGGGAGGTCCAGCGGGCCTTGCCCTTGACCTTGGGCGTGATTTTAAAGGTGCCCTTTGCGACACGTTTGGGGCGTTTGACCTGTTCGAAGATCGGCTTGTTGAAGGTGATGTGAAACGACTGGCCGGAGAAGCGAAACGAGTTGGACGATGGCCAGCGGACCTCGAGCGGGCCTTCGGGTTTTTTCACGTCGTCTTTGGTTTTGTGTTCGGAGCCGTCGGGCATCGACAGGATCGGGCGTTTGGCCCGACCGTCGACCGGAGGCGGAAACACCAAAGTTTCATGTCCTTCGGGCAAGGTATGAACCAAGACACTGCGTTCGGGCTCCTCGGTTTCGATCACACCCGCAGTGGTTTGGTCGGGCTTTTTAACCGGCTGACAGGCACAGACAAGGGCCACAAACACAGGGCACAGTGGACGGTACAAACGGGGGTGGAGCATCGAAAAGGTCCTGTTCATCCCGACGGTAAGTCGAGTCGCGCGGGTGCAACGAGATAGGCAGGCTAGTGAATCTGCTGCGTCCGCGATACGCAGCGACGGGGTCGATGATTCCACACTCGTCCGCGGGCAGCTATCAGGCAGTGGATTTTCTCGACGCGCCGCCAGTTCAGCGAATCTTCGCGTAGCACCCATCCGTGAAAATCATCGGCGCGAGGCGAGGCGCGAGAAAAACCACGGCTGCGATGAACGATGTGCGTGGTTTGGTCGACGCATGGGGCCCCGTTCACGGGGTTACTTTTGCGTCCGCCGACCGACCAAGAAGTACGTGCAAAGGGCTCCTTTGCCCTTGACGTGAATAATGCCGCGCCGCTGGAATGAAAACTTTGAGCGCAGGCGTTTGTAGGTGGCTTCGGTGACTTGAACCGAGTTGGCAATCCCGTGGGATTCCATCCGGCTGGCGATGTTGACCGTGTCGCCCCACAGGTCGTAGGCGAATTTTTTGGTACCGATCACCCCGGCGGTGACCGGTCCGCAGTTCATGCCCACGCGGATGCGCACGCCCTGGTTGCGCTTGGCGTTGAAGCGTTCCATGACGGCGAGCATGTCGAGGGCCATGTTGGCACAGGCCTCGGCGTGTTCGGGGTTCGGCGTCGGCAACCCGGCCGCGACCATGTATTCGTCGCCGATGGTTTTGATCTTCTCGAGTCCGTGTTTCTCGGCGAGTAGGTCGAACATCGAAAAGATTTTGTTGAGCATCGCGACCAAGTCGGCGGGGGCGACCTGTTCGGAAAGCCTGGTGAAACCGACGAGGTCGGCGAACAACACCGAGACGTCGGGGAAGCTGTCGGCGATGGTGCGATGACCTTCTTTGAGGCGCCCGGCGATCGCCTTGGGCAGGATGTTGAGCAGCAGTTGTTCGCTGCGTTCCTGCTCGGTGCGAAGCTTGCGTATATAGGCCCGTTCACGGTCGCGGAGGCGTTTTTTCTCCAAGCACGCGCCGATCCGTGCCCGCAAGATCGTCGGGTTGAAAGGCTTGGTCAGATAGTCCTCGGCGCCCAACTCGATGCAGCGCACGGCAGTGTCGAGCTGGTCTAAGGCCGAGATCATGATCACCGGAATGCCGCGGAGTTTGTCGTCGCGGTGCATGCGTTCGAGGACTTCATAGCCGTCCATCTCGGGCATCATGACGTCGAGCAACACGAGGTCGAAGTCCTGCGAGCGCAACATCTCGAGGGCGCGGCGGCCGTTTTCTGCGACCTGGACGTTGTGGTTTTGGCGGATGAGTCGGCGCGACAACATGTTGCGGTTGGACTCGTTGTCGTCGACGACCAACAGCGTGCCCGACTCGACCCGCAGGCGATCGGTATCCTTGTATGTACGAGGACGTCGATCGGGCTTGGGCCGATGGGGTTTATTTTGCTTGTCGCGCTTGCCCGCGGTTGCCTTTTCGAGGTAGCCGCGACCGACCAACTCGCCGAATTTTTCGACCGCGATTTGGATCCGGTCGAGGTCGGGGACCATCACATCGCGCCCGCCGTCGGCCGCCTGTTGCCGCAGCCGCATCACGTTTTGGCGCAGATGGCTCAAGGGGAACAAAAGGTCGTGATTGAGACGCTCCTGCGAAGGCGTGGGATTGGCCGGGTTGAGGATCTCGTCGATGAGGTTGAGCAGTTGTTTGGCGTCGCGCAGGATGCTTTGCAGGTGCCCGCCGAAGTACTCGTCTCCGTCATCTTCGGCATCTTCGATCAGCATTTCGCTGTAGCCGATCATCAGGTTGAACGGGGTGCGCAGATCGTGGCGGTACTGGGCGGCGTCGGAGCGTTTGGTCGGATCTTGTTTGGGTTCTTCGGCCGCCTGCTCACCGGTGTTCGGGTTGGCCTGCACGTGTGCGGGTTCGATGACCTCGCGGATGACCATGCCGGTGTTTGAGTCCGCGGGATTGATCGCCCGGGTCGACGGCGTGGCGCCGGGGATGTCGGCGTCGTCGATCAAACTGCCGGCGAGGATGTCGTCGTCGTCGTCGGGTTGGTTGACCAGGTTCGTCGACAACAGGCCTTCGTCGTCGTCGGCGAGGACTTGGTCGGCGAGGCGCTCGTTGGCATTGCGACTTTCGTCCCCCGACTTTCCATCAGCCGACTCTAGCTCGGTCTGCGAGCTGTCTCGGTTGTCAGGCTTGTCGGTAGACATCAGCGGAAATCCCGGGTGTCGAATACTCGTGCCGCCGCCGGCGGCATCGAGGGGAGTCAGTTCGGAGTATTGTAGCCAATGAATGGCAGAGAAGAATCGCGTTCACAACGACGTGGTGCTCGGACGGATCGGAGCTCGGAGACGCGAAAAATGCGCAAAGCGAAGCGGGAGCCGCATGGGAGGCCTCGAAGGTCCATAGGCTTGCGCGATTATAGGGGATCGACAGGGAAATTGGTGCACGCGTTCGAGGAGTGATCCGCAGACGTATATGCCCCACATTGTCGCCCATCGGTCTCCCCCCGATTGGGGGCTCTAGGCCACGAAGTGGTCTTGCAAATGCACGCAGTTGCGGCGGGCCCGGGAACCCACAGGTCCATGTGCGCGTGTGCGTCACCGGAGCCGGGATCGCGGGGGGACGCTCGCACCCAGGTTGCAAATGCACGCAACAAGCCCGAAAGGGATCGGGTTGTTGCCTCTTTTGATGTCCGGGCTAGGTCGCTTGGGCGGCGAGCTTGGCCAAAAATGCGTCGGCCAGTGACTGCATGCGCTCGCCGGAAATCGCTTCCTCGCGACCGACGTCGTAAACTTCGCATACTCCCTCGGGAAGCTCGCGCAAAAACCGGGACGACCGACGCTCGACTTGGCGGCCGCGTTCGATCCGGGCCTCGGCGCGGGTCAAATACAGGCGGTCGCGTGCGCGGGTGATACCGACGTAAAACAGTCGCCGTTCTTCTTCCTCATCGCCGGCGATCGCGTCGCTGATGCGCGGGCTGTCGACGCGTTTGTGGGGCATGATGCCCTCTTCGCAGCCGATGATGAACACGACAGGCCACTCCAGACCCTTGGAGCTGTGGAGGGTGGCCAGGGTGACCTTTGGCGTTGGCTCGGCTTCCTGTTCCTTGTCGCGTCGCAGGTCGTAGCGGTTTAGAAAGTCCGACCACTTCGGCGAGGCGGACTCGGCCCGATTCTCGAACCGCTCGAGGCTGCGGAACAGAAACTCGATGTTGGCCCAGCGCGAGGCGGCGGCCTTGTTTGACCCTGTCTCTTTAGCCATGTGGCTGCGAAAGCCGACCGCGTCAAGGATCTCCCGCAAACCGGCAACCGCGCTGTGGCTCACCCGGCGGCGGCCCTGTCCACGGCGCAAGACGTTGGAGAATTCGTGCAACCCACGGCGGGTTCGCGCCTGCAGTCCGGGCAGATCGTCGCTGCGATGCACTGCGTCGAGCAGGGACAACTGATGTTCCTGTGCATAAGCAACAAGTTTGGCGACTGTTTTGGCTCCGACCCCGCGCGAGGGCACATCGAGGGCGCGGCGCACCGCCTGGTCGTCGCGCGGCGTGACCAGGACCTTGAAGTATGCCAACACATCCTTGAGCTGCTTTTGGTCGTAGAACGTCTGCCCGCCGAGGACCTGGTATTCGATTCCATGCTCCTGCAACGATTCTTCGATCGCCTGCGCCTGTTTACTCGAGCGGTACAGCACCGCGATGTCCCGCGGCGAGAACCGCTCTTCGTGGATCAGGTTGCGGATCTTGCGGCCGACCCAGCGCGCCTCGCCAGCACCGTCGGCGGCGACCACCTCGCGGACCGGCTCCCCGCCCGTGCGCTGGGGCCTGAGCACCTTGTCGTGGCGCTTGTAGTTGCGGACGATCAGGTGGTTGGCACAGGTCGTCACCGGCGGACAGGAGCGATAGTTCTGCTCGAGTTTGATGACTTGAGTGTCGGGGAAGTAGAGGTCAAACCCGAGGATGTTGGTGACCTTGGCCCCGCGCCACCCGTAGATCGCTTGGTCGTCGTCGCCGACCACAAACAGGTTTTCGCGGGTGCCCGCGAGCTGTGAGAGGACCTCGAACTGGGCCTGGTTGGTGTCCTGGTACTCGTCCACCATCAGGTAGTGAAACCGGTTTTGCCAGTAGGCGAGGGCGTCCGGATCGTCGCGCAAGACTTCGGCGACGCGACATACGAGGTCATCAAAGTCGACCGCACCCAGGGCGGCGAGCCGATCTTGATAGGGTTCGTAGACCATGGCCGCGACCTCGTCGTACTCGCTGTCGTGGCGCGCCGGTTCGAGGGCCTGTTGCGGGGTGATGAAGTCGTTTTTCCACAGCGAGATCCGCTGGGTGATCGCGCCCAAGTCGTAGCGCCGCTCTCCACCGTGAATCCCGGCGTCGCGCAGGGACGAACGCACCAGACCGTAGACATCGCCTTGGTCGAGGATCGAAAACCGTTGCGGGAGATCGAAGTCGGCGTGGCGCTCGCGAATCATTCGGGCGCCGAGGCTGTGGAATGTCCCGAGCGCGAGCTCGCTGGCAGCCTGTTTGCCAACCATTTTGCACAGCCGCTCGCGCATCTCGTCGGCCGCCTTGTTGGTGAAGCTGAGGGCGACGATGGTGTCGGGCGGGATCCCCTGCTTCAACATGTAGGCGATGCGGTGGGTGATCACCCGGGTCTTGCCGGAGCCCGCACCGGCGAGCACCAAGACCGGCCCGTCGATCTGCAAAACGGCTCGTCGCTGGTCGGGGTTGAGCGTGCCAAGATCCATGCCGGGGGGACGGGGTTGTACGGACTTGCATGTCGCGCCGCAAGGGTCGTGAAACATCGAACCACCCACACTCGGGGGTCATTTTTGGAGCGACCTATCACGAGTGGCATGTACGCATGAGATGCGCTTTCATCGCGTCAATTTCGGTTTCGTGTGTGAGCTCGCCACAGTTTTTGTGTTTCCAAAATCGCCAACCTCGCGCGCCTTCGCTCTGTCCCCGCACGTTGCGGATCACGCATGGTTCGCACAGTCGAACGACACCGCCACATGTCCCCAAATTTCAACGCGAACAGCGGTGTGTCGGACCGCGGTGTGTGTGCGATTGCATCGGGGCGCGTGCGCGACCTACGATAGTGCGGTTGATGCCGTCGGTGACCCGTAGAATTCCCGCCCCGCAGCGGACGTCACCGTCCGAGCGACGAGCATTTGTCGTCGTGTTGGCGGGCGAGCGCATGGGCGAAGTGTTGCCGCTGTCCGGTCGTCGCACGAGTATCGGCCGCGGGGTCACGGCCGACATTCGCATCAACGACGAGGGCATCTCTCGCACCCACGCCGCGGTGTTGGTCGAAGACTCGAACTACTTCCTCGTCGACAACAGCTCGACCAACGGGACGTTCGCCAACGGCGAACAGATCGAGCGCTACGCACTGCGCGAGGGAGACCGCATTCAGCTCGGTGCGTCATCTGTCCTTTTGTTCACATACGATGATGGTCGCGACGAGCAGCGAGCCCGGCCGCGGCCCGAGGCAACCCTGCGTGATGCGGTCACCGGCCTGTTTAGCGAGGAGCATTTCCGGTACCGGCTCGAAGGGGAAATCGCATTGGCGCGGCGGGGCGGAAAACCGCTGTCGCTGGTCGCCATCGCGATCGATCAGTTCACCCGACTCAAGACCGACATCGGACCCCAACAAACCGCCGAGGCGTTACACGCACTGGCCACCTTGGTCCGGGGGATCACCCGCGGCGACGACATCCTCGCGCGCCGTGGCGAGGACGGATTTTGTCTGGTGTGTCGCAACGCCGACGCCATCGCGGCCTCGAAAGCGGCCCAGCGGATCCGGGCCGCGGTCGCCGAACATCTTTTGCCCGGAGATCGCCGCGTGGCCGTCTCACTCGGAATTTCGGAACTCGCTATGCTGCACGATCCCGGCGCCGAGGCGTTGATCGAAACGGCTGGCACCGCGCTCTATGTCGCGACCCGGCGCGGGCCGAGTTGCGTCGAGATCTACGACCCGGAAAATGAACCGACGCGCCACGTGTGAAATACATCGGGAGGGCAAACACGTAGGCGGGTCACCGTCACTTTTAAAACCCATGTCCGCGCGGCCGTCCTTCACCGCGTACCCCGGAAAGCTGCCGTGACCCAAACACCCTTCACCGCCCAATTTCTTGCAGCCCGTGGACGTACGCGACGGTTGTGGATGCGACTCGCTCCGCTTGTGGTGGTCGGATGTCTCGGCCTTGGGTGCCGCGCCGATCCGACGCCACCGCTGAACATCGAGGCGGCCGACCCCCAGGCGCCGACGGGGGGCGAAGCCGAAGCTGTCGAGCCGCCGGCAACTCCCGAAGATGCCCGCAACCTGTGGTTTGCGAGAGGTCCCGGACGCGATGCCATCCTCGCCCGCGAGCGCGATGACCACGACGGGGCCACGCAGGCGCTCGATGCATTGTTGACCCGTGGCGACCTTTCGCCCGACGACCGCGGGGCCGCCCAGCTGTTGCGGGGGTTGGAGGCCCGGGATGCCGGTGACGACGCAGCGGCCGCCCAACTATTTGCAGAAGCACAAAAAGCGCCGGGGCTACAACCTGTGCGCGACCGTCTACGCCTGCTCCAGGCCCAGGCACTGCTCAATGCGGGGGATCCAGCGGCAGCCCTCGCCGTGGTCGAGCCCATCGAAGATCCGGGGGCCCAGGAGCCTGAGCTCACAATGATCCGCGCCGGCGGCTACCAGCGGACCAACGAACGCGAGCGGGCAAGTCAGTTGTATGAACAATTTTTAAAAAACCACAGCGACCACGACCGCCGCCATGAGGCCCGCATCAAACTCGCCCGGATCCTGATCGACCGCACCGAAGATGAAGCCCGCAACCGGGCATTTGCGTTGCTCACCCAGTTGGTCGCCGATGTTCCCCGCAGCGACTATGGCCAAGAAGCCGCCTCACTTTTGCCCGACCTCGCCAAGGCCCTGGGTAAATCTGTGCCGAAGCAGGTGCGTGAGCAACAGGGCGCAGCACTGCTCGCCGATATCCACCAAGATCTCAAACGCGGCCGCTATGCGAGTGTGATCAAGCGTGTCGATACCTACCTCAAGCAGCCCAAACGACCGACCGCGGCGCAGAAGTGTGAGGCGATTTACCTCAAGGGCAGTGCCATCTTTAAGCAGCGCAAACGGGCCCAAGCCCGTCCCGTGTTCGACCTCGCGGCGCGGACCTGCAAGACATCGAAGTCGGTCGATTTTGAGGTCAAGTCGCGCTACCAAGCCGCACGTGGGCGCTATGCAGAAGGTGCCTATACAAAAGCTGCCAAGGGGTTTGAATCCCTCGCCCGCGACCATCGCCAGCACTCCTACGCCGATGATGCCTGGGTGTTGGCCGGTGAGTCGTGGGCCGCCAAAGGCGATCTCGAACGCGAGCGCCGTGCCTATGAGCAATCGCTGGCAAACCACCCGACCGGTGACAAGGCCGGCGAGGCGCGAAGAAGGTTGATCCTACAAGCATTTTCGCAAAAGCGATACGAGGACGTACTCGCCCTCACGACGGCGGGACAAACAGCCCCGGGGCTCAGCCAGCGCGAGCAGGGCAAGATGCACTACTTCGCCGGCCGTGCCCAGCTCGCCCTCGGACACGAGGACCTGGCCGTCGAACAGTGGCTGGCGACCATCGAGATGGCACCCCTGAGCTACCCGGCGCTCCAGGCGTTTTCCCGCCTGCGTGACCTCGGTGAGCAACCGTTTGCCCGCGGTCTCGCCGTTCTCGAAACCGCCAAGGGCGAGCCCCCCTCGCTCGAAGCTCCGACCTCGGAAGCCGGTGTACGTGCATCGATCTTAGCCAGGCTCGGACTTGGCACCGAGGCCCGCGAAGAGTTGCAAGCAGCTGGGATCACCGGATGGCCCGAGGCGGCGATCCTCGCCCAGGCCGGGATGTGGGCCGATTCACAGCGGGCCGTCGCCAAGTTGGGAACCAGCTGGCGGGCGACCCCACCGGTCGAGAAAAGCCGCGAACCATGGACCCTCGCCCATCCGCGGGCATTTTCCGAGTTGGTCAAAAGCGGCGAGCAGTCCCATCAAGTGCCCCCGCTGTTGACGTTCGCTGTGATGCAGACCGAGAGCCGGTTCGATCCGGGGGTGACCTCGTGGGCAGGTGCCCGTGGTCTGTTGCAGCTGATGCCCGGGACAGCCAAGGATGTCGCCCGCCGAGCAGGGGTCGAACAGTACGCGCCAAGTCGCCTCTACAATCCGACCTTCAACCTCGACCTCGGGATGCGCTACCTCGGCAAGTTGGTCGACCGCTTCGGCGGAGGCGATGCGGCGGTCGCCCTCGCCGTTCCGAGTTACAACGCCGGCGCTGGCAATGTCGACAAGTGGCTCGGTGAGCGGGGAGACTGGGATTTCGACCTGTTCATCGAGAGCATTCCCTTTGACGAGACCCGCAAGTACACCCAGTCGGTGCTCGAGCGGTGGATGATCTACCGTTGGATCTACGCACCCGAGGGGGTATCTCTGGCACAACGGTTGCCCTACTTGCCCCGGGAGATTCCAAAGAAGGGCGATGAAACGACCGAGTAGCGCATCCATTGTTAGTTGCAGATACACCCTCGGTCGGTGACAGACGGGGGCGTTGCCGGTGCACTCGTCGGCGGCTTTGAGCCTCCAACCAAAACTCTCAATCGAGAATCGGAGGTGAAAGCTTTTTGATCGTCGCCAACAGCTTGCCCAAGCGGACCGGCTTACTGAAGAAGTGGGTCGCCCCGGCGGCGATGCAGCGTCGCCGATCACTCGGAAGTGCGAGCGCGGTGACGACGACGACCGGAATCGCTGCGGTTTCCGACCGCCTGCGCAGGTGGGCAATGACATCGAGTCCGTTCATCCCCGGCATTTTGATGTCGAGGAGGATCACACCGGGACGTCGTAACAGCGCCTTGTTGTAGCCCTCCTCGCCGTTGCGGGCGGTGAAGACCTGAAATCCATGTAGCGGCAAGTAATCCCCGAGCATCCGCAGGTTGGCCTCGTTGTCGTCGACCACCAGCACGCTGGGCTTGCGTTTGGCGAGGTTGCCACTGGCCGCCTGGCGTGCGAGCGCGACGATCTCGGCGGCGTTGATCATCGGGTTGTCCTCGGTCAGGGTCTGGCCGGTGAACGACTGTGCATCCCAGTTGGGCGTGAGTTCGGGTTTGGTCGCCTGGCTGCCGAGGTTTTTCCCGCTCCACGGCAACGTGATCGTGAACCGACTTCCCCGGCCCAACTCGCTGTCGACCTGGACCGACCCTCCGTGCAGTTCAGCCATCGCCAGCACCAGGGAGAGACCGAGTCCGGTGCCCGGCTGCGCGTTGGAGAGACCACTTTCGAGTTGGACAAATGGTTTAAACAGGCGATCGATCTGGTCGCCTGGAATCCCGACACCGGTGTCCCACACGGTGAGGTGCACTTCTTGGTGCGACTGCACACCCGAGATTTCGAGACCGAGGGAGCCGCCTTCGGGGGTGAATTTGCATGCATTTGCAAGTAAGTTGACGAGCATCTGACGCAGCCGACGCTCGTCGGCCACCAGGGTCGTGACCCGTTCGTCGTCTTTGATCGTAAACGACAGCTTCTTGGCTTTGATCGCCGGCCGCACCATGCGGATGCTGGCCTCGTAGATCTCGCGCAACGAGACCGGTGCGGTGTCGAGTTCCATCCCCCCGGCGCGGTAGCGGGAGATATCGAGGATGTCGTTGATCAGCGAAAGCAGATGGCGGCCACTTTCGACGATGCCGCTGATGTATTCGGATTGGCCGGGGTTGAGCGGGCCGTGCAACTCTTCTAACAGCGCCTCGCTGAGGCCCAAAATGGCGTTGAGCGGGGTCCGAAACTCGTGGCTGATGCCGGCAAAGAAGTCGTCTTTTGCCCGCAGTGCCTGCTCTAGCTCGACGTTGATCCGCTGGAGTTCACGGGCACGCTCGTCGGCCACGCGGGCGAGTTGACCACGCTCCTGTTCGAGGTGCCGGACTTCTTCGGGGGCGTCCGGAGCCGTCGTTCTCGCGGTCCAAATATCGAAGGAGCGACTGTTTGCCGAGACCCGACGCACCTGCCACTCCACCCGCAGTGTTTTGCCGTCAGGTTGGCGCAAGCCACCGACGCGACGCAGGATGCCGTGGTTGTCGAGTTCGGCGACCACGCTGCGCCAGGTCTCGGGTTCGGCGAGGCGAACATCGTGTAGCGCGAGTTCCTGGCCCTGCAGCTGTTGGCGGGAGACGCCGGTCAGCTGGCACAAACTTTCGCTGAACTGCAACATCCGGCCGTCGCCGTCGCAAACCACCACGACATCGTTGATCGCATCCAGGACCGCCGCGGGTGCGGCTGCGAGAGAGGATGCAGCCCTCGTCTGTTCCGACTGTTCCGGTGTGTGTTGCTCGGTCATCGTTCGGCCCACTGGGTCGGTGGCAAGTCTATCCTGGAATCTGCCTTCGCGGGCGCGCGGCGATCCAAATGTGTCGCTCGCCACGGGCGAAAACAAAGTTGCAGGGCCGCACCTTAGACCGCGCGTGATGACCCGGACGCGCCGTTTAGAGAGGATGGACGCCGGACATTGTCACGCCTGGTCGAGCGGCCATGAGCCACTTTCCGGTACAGGTGCATTTGCAAGCAGGAAAAGATTGCGGGTGCGCCAAAGTTCAGGAGGCGAGCACTAGAACCGACCGCGAATTTGCAAGCCTGTCACACTTGGACCGACCTTGGGTGCGAATGCGAGACGGACAGGTCGCGCGCGACCAATCGCCAGCATCGAGATCCCCGTGGCGAGCAAAATCCCGCCGGAGATCCCCGCCCCGACGGCGAGGCGATCCGCAGCTGCCCCATCGAGCACCCCGTCGGCCGTCATCTCGCGATTGCCCCGGAAGATTCCCAACACCATCAACGCCAGCAATCCCGCCCCGACACCGGTACTGATGCCACCTGCGATCACCAGCGCTTGCCTGGTTTTTGGGGCCATCTTGACGGCAAATTCCGTTGTCTTGGGTGGTGGGGTGGCGGATGCGGGTTCGGGTATTGGCTCAGGCTTTTGGACCTCGGGCTCGGACGGTGGCGGTTGGTCGCGGGGCGGCGTTACATCCTCTGCTGTCTGTTTGGCCAGGATATCGTCAAGTTGTCGCTGGCGTTCGGCTACGAGTTTGTGGGTCTCTTGATCGTCCGGATCGGCGAGCTGGAGAAATTGTTCATACAAGCTTTTTGCCTTGCGAACGTGGACCAAATCGCTGTCGAGTTCATAGGCCTTTGTGTGCGCGTGGGCCATCTCGTACAACAGACGGCCGCGTTGTTCCCGATGCTCCGGTGTGTCCGGAAGAGCGAAAAACGCCTCCGTCCACAGATCGATCGCCGCGTTGTAGTCCGCGACCTGAAACCGAGCGTTGCCCTCGTTGTACAAGGTTGCCGCATCCCGGCTCGGTTGCCGGGTCTGCGGTGCTTGAGCCGACGCGTGGGGAAGGCGAAACAGGCACGGGTAGGTCGCCACGGACGAACAGCACACAACGATTCCGAGGGACCGACGGATACGAGATCTACAGTGGACTGTCGGTCGCGGGTGAAAACTCGGCGGTTCGTGGACCGTCACCCGGGTCATGGTAGCGGACTCGGCCCCCTTGCGTAGCAGGTCACACCGTTCGGCCCTTTGTCCCGCTTTCGTATGGATTTCGCAGCGATGAGGTACCATCGGAACCCGCAGATGCGGTGTCGGTGGATGTCACCGCGGCTGCGGAGGTCCCGGAACATCGAGATGGGGGACAGCAAGACCAAACTCGGCCTCGCGCCCACACGGGTCCAACGCGACGACGAACGCTCGCTCGAGGCGACGATCCCCCTGGCCGATGGCGAGCAAGTGCAGACGACCCACGCCTTCCCCGAGGGCAAGGTCCTCGCCGAACGCTACCGAATCACGCGACTGCTCGGGCGCGGAGGCATGGCCGAGGTCTATCTCGGCGAGCACATCACGATTCAAAAGCAGGTTGCGATCAAGGTCGCTGGTGTTGCATTTGCAAATGAAACCGAGTTGCGCCAGCGGTTTTTACAGGAGGCTCGCGCCGCCTCGGTGATCCATCACGAGCACATCGTCGACATCACCGACTTTGGCCACACCCCCGAGGGGGTTCCCTTTTTCACCATGGAGTATCTCGAGGGGGAGGATCTTGCAGCTACAATCAAGCGCGAAGGTCCGTTTTCGTGGGAGCGGTCGCGGGCGATCGCCCTGCAGATCCTCGACGCCCTGAGTGAGGCCCATGAAAAGGGCATCGTCCACCGCGATATGAAGCCACAAAATTGTTTTCGCCTGACCCGCAAGCAAAACCCTGACTTTATCAAGGTCGTCGATTTCGGACTCGCCAAGGTCGTTTCCAAACACCTTGACGCCATCGACATGACCCGCAGTGGGGTGGTGATGGGGACGGCGATGTACATGGCACCCGAGCAGGCGATGGGTCTCGACATCGACGGCCGGGCCGACCTCTACTCCGTCGGGGTCATGCTCTACGAAATGCTCGTCGGGCGGCCGCCGTTCCACGACGGCGGGTTTTTGGGTGTGTTGCATCAACACATCAACGAACCGGTGCCGTCCCTGCGCGAGCAGGTCCCGGAGTTGTCGCGCGCGGTCGAGGAGCTTGTGTTTCGGGCGCTGGCCAAGCGCCGTGAGCATCGGTTTCAGTCGGCCGAGGTATTTGCCGCGGCCCTGCGCGAAACCTCGGATTCTCCACTCGACGACATTTTACCCGCACCTCCGCGCAACCGTGTGGGGTGGGTATTGTCGCTGGTGGCCGCGGGAGTGGCGGCGGCGGCGGTGACCGTTGTGGTGACTCAATACAGTGCATCTACACCAAAAACTGCGGCACAGGTTGCCGCCGCATCCCCAGGGCGTGCGTCGGATGGGGGTGCACAACTCGAGTCCCGCACGAGCTTTTCGCAGGCTGGTGGCGCGGGGATGGAATCCGTCCCAGAAGGGGGGACTTCAACCATTTTTCCCGGGTCCGCGACCGCAGATGAACTGTCCACAGATGTACCTGCAACAACGGAATCGTCCGAGCCTAGACCCGCGGTCACAACACTCGCCGCCGAGACCGACACAACCATCAACACCGACGTGCCAGACACCACATCGGAGCACAGGCTTCGACCTGCCTCGAAACCCAACAAAGTCGTCGCCCGTCTCTCCGATGGCGACATCGATCGGGTCCTGCGTCGCGCCGAGCCCAAGGTTCGCCGCAGCTGCAAGGGCACCTTCCCCGACGAGTCCGTGATCATGACCCTCACAATCCACCCCAGCGGGCATGTGTCGGATGTGAAGGTCGTCAAGGAGAGCCTCCTACCGAAGTTACGTCGGTGCATGGAGGGGGCGGTCGCCAAGATCCGTTTTCCCCGCTCGCACGAGCAGCGCACGATCAAGCACACGTTCCGACTATAAATGTAAGTACACGGGGTTTCAGGGGAACGGCGGATCGGCGTTGGGTCCACAGATCGGACCTTCGGCCTCGTCGAGGCAAGCATCAAACGTACAGTTCGACTCGTGGAGCACACCTTCGACACACAGGAGTAGGGTACCGCCGGGGCATCCCGTTTGGCTCTCGACACAGTCCGGCTGGTTTTGGCTGCCTTCCTTGCATAGGCAATCATAATTTTCGCCCGTGCCGTTGCCGCTGCACCCGGCGAATACCGGAAAACTGAGATACTCAAACGTCGCAAGGTCGCATGGGTCCTCGCAGTCCTGATTGTAGTCGACGTAGACATGTTCGTCGTTGGATGCCTCGCAGCGAAGAATCTGGCCGATTTCGCCGGGCGCTGCGGTGTAGCAGAACTTGTCGGTGCCGTAGGTTCCCATGGGATCGCAAGGAGCACCCACGACCGGGGCCACGTCTTCGGGGTCGCCGGTGTCTGTGTCGGTGTCTGTGTCGGTGTCTGTGTCGGTGTCCGTGTCCGTGTCGGTATCGGTCTGCGTTTCGGTCGTCTCGGAATCGGTGGTTTCGGTATCGGTTGTTTCGGTCTCAGTCGTTTCGGAGTCGGTGTCGGTCTCCGAGTCCGTCGTCTCGGAATCGGTATCGGCGTCGGTTGTCTCCGAGTCGGTCGCGGTCCCGTCGGTGGTCTCGGAATCGGTATCGGTGTCTGTCTCGGTACCCTCGAGATCGCTACACGTAGGATTCGCCAGCGGCAGCGAGTCACCGGGGTCGGGAAGGGTGAGATCCGAGTAGACCTGTTGTTTTTGAGCTCCCGAGGCGGCGACCCACACCACCTCAATATCCGCCGAATCCGCTCCGGGCGGGCGGCGGTAGCCAACCGTTGCATAGCCATCCTCGAACACGGATTGGTCGGTGATCGCAAAGTCCTTGGTGATCACCCCGCCGATAGACTCGCCGTCCTGGTTGTAGGCCGCGATGACCAGGGTCACGCTGGCAATCTCTGGATCCGAAAACTCGCACGGCGACAGGCGCAGTTCGATCAAGTTCGACTTGCTGCAGCCGCACGTAAGGCCGGCAAGGAGGGCGAGCGAAGCGAGGGCAACGGGTACGCGCATAGGAGCTCAATTCGTTCTATCCCGAACGGACCCCAGATTGCCAGCAAGCTTCGTGGCGGCGGCCTCCCAAACCCGCTCATGGTCACGGCTCTCGATTTGTAAACGTGCGGAACCATTGAGACCCCTTCGAGTCGAAGTCTCGTCTGCGGATCCGGTGTTTTGGACGTCGTCGCCAAAGGTTGGTGCGAGGCCCGTGCCCCGGTAGGACCAAAAAGCGCGAAAAGAATCTGGAGCCTGGGCAGGCGGAGCGGTCTGGCGCTGTCGTGGCCGCGATGGGGAATAAAACATGTTTATACACTAATAAGGTGCGTATTATGACTGCTCTGGCGTTCGTTCCGTGTTGAAACCCTCAAAACGATTGGGTTCGCGGCACGCGAACGGCCGTGGGGGCCGCTCGGGATCTTGATGCTTCGTGGTGCGCGCTAGCCCGTTGTGCTAGGGCTCTTCGAGCTCGTCGATTTGCTCGACCAACTCGCGGCAGTGGGGGCCCGGAACGTGGTCCGGACCGAGGAGGTCGGTGAATGCCCGGATCAAATCTCGCCCCGGGGTGACCGATGCATTGCCCACCTCGCGGGCCAATCGACCACGCTCCGTCGTTGGCGACACGCGACCGTAGTAGTCGGTGAGTGTGCCGTCGATGTAGTCGTGGTTGAGTGCTTTGCACAGCATCTCAAAGTCCGCACGCTCGTCCGCATGGTCTCCCGCCGGTGGTGCGGCAGGCGGAGTTGGCGTTTGCGTCTGTGGTTTTTGTTGTTGGTCGTCCAAAACAACGTGTTTGGATTGGTCTACGCTTGCAGGTGCATGCTTTTGCGGCTCGTCCGCAGTGGGGGCATTGCCGGCACAGGAAACAGCGAGACAGGCGAGAAAACAGCAAATGCGGGCCACGGAAAGGGTGTATCACAGCCGGTGCCAAGTGCGCTAGCGCTACAGATTCCATGCTCCACGCCCTCGTATGTGGCAGGTGCACGCAATGTCCGGAGCACGCCGGATTTCTCGGCGCGAGAATCACCACAAGTGGCGAGTTGTTTGTATGACCAAAATATGTCTATACATCGCCAATGACGGCCAAGGAAGTGCACTGTCGCGGTGGCAAATGGTGGTTGAGTCTCGTTGTCATCGCCGTGGGTTGTGGCGGCGAGTCGCGGTCGACCGCGGGCATCACCAGCTTCTCGCCCACGTCGATGACGGGTGAAACATTCGCTACAGGAGCGAGCGAATCGGAGAGCGAGTCAACTGCGGGGGACAGCGAGGTGATGAGCTCGGGGGAGGGGGACCCAACCGACCCAACCGATCCGACGGGGTCGACCGATCCGACCGACTCGCAGACGACCACCACGGATACACAGGCGACCACCGAGGATTCGGGTGCGCAAACCACCGCCCTTGATCCGCAGGTATGTGGATATACATCCTTGACCTTCGGTCAGGGGCTGCAACCGCTCGATGTACCAAAAGGTTCGCCGGAGACCCTCGCCTTCACCATCACGGGTTTGCCCGCCCCCGAAGTTGTCGTCTCGGCGACCCTGAAGTTTGATAGCCACGATGCCGATCACCCGGGCGAGGAGGGGGTGATCACCGTCAATGGCAACGCGGCCTACGACCTGCCTGCCGATGCTGGTTGGGACAACCAGGACGGCAGCGGGACGGTCGAGATCACCGGGGACACCGTCGCGGGGCAAAATATCGTCCGCTTCGGTGCGGGCTCACTCGATTCGGGGACCTATTACTTCATCGGCAACGTGCAGATCGAGGTCTTGGCAGCGGTCGACGACTGCCCCGAGCCACCGCCGCCCGCTCCGCTCGAACGCACGGTGTGGTACCAGGATGCGAGCTACCAAATGCGCCACAACTGGGTGCTCCGGTGCAATGACTATGCATTTACCGCCTATGGCGATGAGCACCTCGACAGCGATTGCGACGACCTGTACGACCCCGATGGGACCCGTCGCGGCAAGGCGATATTTGCGTTTCCCGAGCTCGCACCGGCGACCTACGAGGTCCAGTTACGTTCGCGGCACACCGAAAATCGCAATCCCCTCGGTGCCCTATTTGTCGTCGATGGCCAGTCCAAGCGTATCAACCAACGCGATGACCAGGGCTACACAACCGATGTCTGGGGGACCAAAGCACTGGCGGGCGATGTCGAGGTCGTGCTCGACAGTTCGATGGAAGGCGAGAGCGATAGCGTGATTTGGGTCAAGCTCGTGCCGGTGAACTGAGGCGACAGCGGTTTCGAGTTCGGGATTTTGATGTGAATACATATAAAAATGTTGTGCACCCCCGAACCCCGTGCTCTTCGGGTGATGTGGTACGTTACCCATGCGAGGCTAGAATCAGTGACGATACACTTTTTTTGAAAATCTGGTTCGAGTGACAGGTCCGGGGTGGTGGCCGGTCCGGTTCGCGATGCGTGGCGTGCGTCGGGACGTCTCGACCCGTGGCGGACGGCGAACCGGCGCGGGTCCGTCGCTTTGGCAGCCTCGACGGTAGGCTGTTTACTGGTGAGCGATGGGCACTGCGCGGTTCGGTCGTGCTATCCTCGCGTCTGTGTCCGACTCGGGTCATGGGCCCCAGACGCCGCACACGCCCGCACCGCCTTCGCGGCCGCGGTCCCAAGGGCGTCCGCCGGCGATCACCGCCGACCGCTCGCAATTCCCAACGCCGGCGATCGACGATTCCGAGTTGATCAATACGCCGATGCTCAGCACGGGCCTCGGCGATGTCCCGGTGTCGCTGCGGGGACGCGAGGCCTCGGCTCCGATCGTCGACCCGCGCCAGATCGGGCGCTTTACCGTGCTCAAGCGCCTCGGTTCCGGCGGAATGGGCGTTGTCTACGCTGCCTACGATCCCAACCTCGATCGCCGAGTGGCCCTCAAACTGCTTCGCGCCCGCCATAAAGATGCCCGCAAACGCGATGCCGCCCAGACGCGTCTCCGGCGAGAGGCCCAGGCGATGGCGAAGTTGTCGCACCCGAATGTCGTCGCCATCTACGAGGTCGGGACACTCGACGACCAGGTGTTTATCGCCATGGAATTCGTCAAGGGGCTGACCCTGACCAAGTGGATGGCGGTGCATCCGGTGGCGTCGGTGGAGGAGTCGGTCGACAATCCGCGGTCGTGGCGGGAGGTGCTCGACATCTTCACGCAGGCCGGTCGCGGGCTGGCGGCGGCCCATCGCGCGGGCATCATTCACCGCGACTTCAAGCCCGACAATGTGTTGATCGGGCGGGACGGTCGGGTGCGGGTGGTCGACTTTGGTCTCGCGCGGGCAGAGACGTCAGAGACATCGGGGGCGCGGATGATCAATCGTCCCGATACATTTGCAGATGCAATTAAAATGGCGTCGCGCAGTATCCTGGGGCTCCGGATCACCCGCACAGGGGGCATGACCGGAACGCCAGCTTACATGGCCCCCGAGCAATACACCAAACGCAAGATCGATACCCGGACCGACCAGTTCAGCTTTTGTGTCGCCCTGTACGAGGGTCTCTACGGGGAACGTCCGTTCAAGGGGGAGACCGTGTCGGAGGTGCGCAAGCAGGTGGTCGGGGGGTTGGTCGACGAGGAACCGCCGGGGACCGATGTCCCGCAGTGGTTGCGCCGGGTGGTGTTGCGTGGATTGAGTCTGCACCCGGGCGAGCGCTATCCGTCGATGGATGCCCTACTCGCTGACCTGTCCAATGATACCGATGCAACGCGCCAACGCTCGCGCCGCAAGGTATTGTTGGCGGTGGGAGTTGTGGCCGTGTTGGCGGTCGCAGGCCTGGGCTACAACCGGGCGCTCACAGCTGGCTACGAGCGGGCCCAAGCCGAAAAGCTGGAACTTTGTACCTCGGCCAATCGCCTGTTGGTCGGGATCTGGGACCCCGATCGCAAGCAGACGATCCGCGCCCGGTTTTTAGCCTCGGGGGTTCCCTACGCCCAGGACACGTGGCGTCGGGTCGAGAAAACCCTCGATCGCTACACCGAACAGTGGGCCTCTCTGCGCAATGAATCCTGTGCCGCGACACACATTGAACATACACAGAGTGAACAGGTGTTCGACCAACGCAGCTTGTGCTTCGACAAACAGCTCAACGGCCTGCGCGCGCTGTCGGAGTTGTTCGCCAGCGAGGGCGACCGTCCCCAGCTGATCGACAAGGCGGTGTCTGCCGCCCGGACCCTGCCCGTGGTGTCGATGTGCTCCGATCCCGACTACTACGTGGCCGGCGCTGCCCCGCCGTCCGATCCGGCGCAAAGGCGGTTGGTCGAAGAGTTGCGCAAGCAACTGAGCGAGGTCGAGGTGTCGTTGTGGGCAGGTCAGTACCGAACCGGGCTCAACAAAGCCGTCGAGCTGTCTGAGGAGGCAGAACAACTCGATTACATGCCGCTGCGGGCAGAGGCCTGGCGGGTCCGCGGCGCGCTCGAAGAAGAATCTGGTATGTACAATGAAGCAGAGCAGAGCCTGCGCCGGGCGATCTTTGCCGCGGAGGCCAGTCGCCACGACGAGGAGGCCGTCCGCGCATTGACGCTCCAGGTCGGAGTTGTCGGCGATCGACTGGCCCGCCATGGCGAAGCGATTTCCCTCGAAGGTCGGCTGGCTGCTGCCCTGATTCGTTTGGGAGATAACAGCCTGCGCAAGGCCGAAGCCCTCAATAGTCTCGGACGGGTCTACGCGAGCAAGGGGGACTACCAGGCGGCTGCCGATCGCCATCAACAGGCAGTCCAATTGGGGGAAGAGCTGTTTCCCGATGGCAACCATCCACTGGTGGCCAACTTCCTGCTCGACCGCGGTAGCGCCCTCGAAAATCTCGGCAACCACGACGAGGCCAACCTCCATTTCGAACGCGCTCTCAAGATCATCGAAGACAACCTCGGCAACTTCCATCCCGATCTCGCGACTCCGTTGACGAGCCTCGGAAGCATCGCTATCCGTCGCGAGGACTACAAGACGGCAATGACCTACTTCGAACGCGTGCTCAAGCTGCTCAAAGGGACAGTCGAGGAGGAACACCCGGATATGGCCCGGCCGCTGTACGGACTCGGGGTGGCCTATGAACACCGCGGACGCTGGCGCAAGGCGTCGCAGCTGTTTCGCCGCGCGCTGACGATTTGGGAAAAGGCCCAGGGCGAGCACCACCCCCAGTTGACGTACCCCCTGCTCGGACTGTGTCGGGTGCTGGCCCGCCGCGGGCAGTACCAGGCGGCGTTCGACAGTTGTAAGCGCGCCCTCGAGATCCGCGAGACCAAACAAATCGACCCGGCACTGCAGGCCGAGGCGAGGTTTGAGCTGGCCCAGATCACGTGGGAGATGGCGACCCGACGCGGGGCTCCCGATGCGGAGCAACGCCAGCAAAACGCGATCGCCTTGGCCAAGCGCGCCCGCGATGCCTACGCCCAGGTGGTGCCCAAAGATCGAGAGTCGATCGAGAGGATCGATGGATGGATCGACGATCGTGTCCCCGCCGGGAGCGACCGCGGAGCTCGACAGTAAATATGTAGTTACATCTTAGAAGGTTTTTGCCCGAACGTCATGCCTGCAGTCATGGATGAACGGGCGACAGTGGAGGCGGTCCCCTACAAGAGAAGGGGCCCTCCACAATCGGCGAGCCACACCGATCACAGAGCAAACAGGTTACTGCACGACACGAATGTCGTGATGGCTCGTGTGCCATCGCCGTTTCGATCGCACTTGCGCCGGAACATACGGGTGAATTCCGTTCAGAATCGGGTTTTTGACCCATATCAACCTGTGAAAGACGGGGTCCCAGATAGATGGCACGGCATTCGCAAGTATTTGGGACGACGCGTCCTGTGGATTGCGTTTGTGAACGTTATGTCCCGACCAAACCGACTCCGAAGCAGCCTGTTTCTACCTGGCCTTCTCGCCATGGCGATGCTCAGCGGGGGAACGGGTTGTTCGTCCCAGCTCGACGCCGAACACACAATGGACTTCGGTACGGGCACGGGCACGGGCACAGGTGATTCTGGCCCGGCGACGGGGGGCGGTGAGGGGACTGACGATGGAACCGAGACGGGCTACGATCCGGAAGGGACCGACACCGATAGCGATACCGACGACGGAGGGACAGGCGGCGAGCCCGATCTGCCGCCTGCGCTCGACGTGGGAATCGGTGAATCTGCCTGTGGCGACGAGTCCGTTGAGGTCGAGATTCCGGTACCGGATAGCGAAGGTCAGTCGTCGCCGGCCCATGCCCGCGCTGTGGTCCTCAACGAGGGCGGTACGTTGATGGATGTCAGCGTCCGGCCGTGGGAGTTTCTCAACTATTACTCGTTTGACTATCCCGAAGCCGTTCCCGGTGAACTCGCCCTTGTGCCCGAGCTTGTGGTCGACCCGGCGAATGCCAATAAGTTGCATCTGCAAATTAATGTGTCGAGTGAGCAGCGGAGCAATGCCGAGCGCCCGCCGCTTCATGTCGCGTTGGTCCTCGATACTTCGGAGTCGATGGCCGGCACACCTTTATTGCTGATGCAAGAGTCTTGCCGCGCGATCGCCAAAAATCTGCGGGCAGGCGATACGGTGTCGATCGTGCAATGGAGTACGGGACTGCCGCTACTCGCCGGACATCTCGTCGACCAGGCCAATGACCCGGTTGTTCTCGATGTGATCGATGGACTCGTCGCCGATGGGAGCTCCGATCTAGTGGGGGGGTTGAGCCAGGCCTACGAGCTGCTCGGGCAGAGCAATGGAGTCGAAGCAAATCACCTGGTGCTGTTCTCCGACGGCCAGACGGCGCCGGATGAGACCGCTGCCGTGCTCGTCGAACAACAGGCGGGGAGTGTGCAACTGATGGGTGTCGGGGTGGGCGAGGCGAGCTCGTTTGACGACCGTGCCCTGCGAGATGTCTGCGATACAGGCGCAGGTGCGTCGATGTTTGTCGGCGATGCCGACGAGGCGTGGAGGGTGTTTGACGCCAACTTCGTGAATACGTTCGACACCGCGGCGGAGGACGTCCGCATCACGGTCGAACTTCCCCCGAGCCTGCGCCTGAACGGGAGCTCGGACGCAGCCGAGATCGACGAATCCAGCGAAGCAGGGCAGTCACTGGCGCCCAACGATACGCTGGTCGTGCGCCGCGAGTTGACGACATGTTCTTCAGGACAACTTCCGGTGAGTGCTGAAATTCGGGTGCGCGTCGATTACCGCGACCCCATCAGTCAGGTGGAGAAGTCGACCGAGGTGACGGCCGAGGTGGCGGCGTTGATCGAGCAAGCCTCCGACCAGACAGCAAAGGCGACCGCAGTGCTGGCCTATGCCCAGACCCTGCAACTGTGGTCCGATCCGTGGCAGTGGACCATCGAGCAACGCGAGTACGCACGCCACCAAGCACTCGACCAGGTGGGCGCAGCACTCGAGGTGTTGCCCGAGGATCCAGAGCTGTCCAATGCAATGGATGTGCTCCACGCACTGGTCAAGTAACTTATAAGATCGCGGTGGAGTTGATTCGGGGTTGCAAATACACTCGAATCTTGAGGGTGCAGCACGTTGCGGCGGGACCGAGCGGCCGTGCAGTTTGTCCCAACCTGTGTCACGATGCGCCGACATGCAGGCACATCCACATCTCGTCTGGCTCGACCTCGAAATGTCGGGCCTCGATCCCGATAGTTGTCACGTGTTAGAGATCGCGACGATCGTCACGGATGCCGATTTGCGTGTGGTCGCCGAGGGTCCGGATATCGTGATCCATCAACCGGATGCCGTACTCGAGGCGATGGGGGAGTGGTGTACCAACCACCACGCACAAAGCGGTCTGACGGCCCAGGTGCGGGCTTCGACGATCTCCTTGGCGCAGGCGGAGGCGCAAACCCTGAGTTTCCTGCGCGAACACTGCGAGCCCGGGCGCTCGCCGCTGTGCGGTAACACGATCGGCCAGGATCGCCGATTTTTGGTTCGCTATCTGCCCGACCTCAGCAACTTCTTGCACTACCGAAGCATCGATGTGTCGTCCGTCAAAGAACTGGCACGCCGCTGGTACCCCGACCTGGAGACTCTGCCCAAACGCGAGACCCATCGCGCGCTCGACGATATCCGCGAGTCGCTGGCCGAGTTGCAGTTTTATCGCGAGCACGTGTTTCGCTAGCAGTCGGGCGAGTCAGCAAACTTGCACATGCAAAAAGGGTAGCCGTACACGTCGGCTACCCTTTGTAGCACCAACAAGATTGTCTCAGTCGACGCCGGCCAGAGGATCGTCGGTCTTGGTGATCTTGACCTGATCGACTTTCTTTTTCTTTTTACCCGAGCCGCCACCGGAATGGCCACCGCCGCCGCCGCCACTCGGACGCGTACCTTCCTTGAACACGGTGCCCGCGTTCGAGTCGACGTCTGCACCCTTGGCTGCCTTGGGTCCCTGGGTGTCGGGTGGAACATCGCCACCGCCGATGACTTTGACAGGGCCCTGTTGCTGGGGTTGCTCAGGCTCGTCGGCACTTCCCTGCATGAAGTAATAGCCGGTTGCGCCGAGTGCCAAGACGCCGACGATGATGGCTCCCCACATGGCCCCAGATTTTTTGGGTTTGTTGAAGCCGTCGTCGTAGTCGGTCATCGACGACATTCCAGAGTCGCCGAAGGCGGGTTGTG